>JAWOEX010000004.1:0-4362 GCA_046482545.1 Candidatus Thorarchaeota archaeon | reverse complement strand
AGTACCAGAAAAGGCGAATTGGTAGTGAAGACAATAGCCATGTACAGAACATGGTTTTACCGTTCCACAAAGCACAGCTATGAAGGTTTCTAAAGTGAAAATCAAGACAGAGCTCGATCTATTATTTATGGCCCCTTCAATGCGAAGAACAATTGAGAAATGCTGAGGATGGAGGTACTGCTTTTCTGAGGTTCTTCCCGATTTTGGCAACTCTAGGTGCGCACGAGCTATATTTTCGGTCTGTTCGCCTCGGACATTAGTAATGGTGAGCTAAATGGGGACCTATAGTCATTCTAATGTAAGTCAAGCATTGTTGCCTTTTGACGTAGACCAAATGGACAGTCATTGTAGCCTCAGCAATGGAATCTTCTCAACTAATAGAGAATTAAATCACAAGAAAAAATTCAAAGCTCGTTCGGTTGCGCTTAATTTGAATAGCTTTGTCGTTCCAAGGAATGGCAGATTAGCGTTGTATACATTGTAATTCTTTATAACCTAGAGCTTAGATTATTATGCTGGAATAGGACAATTTGTATTCAAATGTAAGGACAAAATCAAAAACCCAACTATCAAATACGACTGCTATGAAGAACGAAGGAGACAGCTGATGATGAAAGAAGTCAAATTCATTCATAAGAAACCGGATGACTATGAAATAATCCCTGCTAATGGTGCATGGGGAGGATTAACCCCGCGAGGAGATTTCATCTGTAATTTCTTCACAGAGTATTACGAGATTCCAGAAGAATTAGAGCATGAATTAGAAGAAGACGGTTCATTGGGACCTATCATTCGGAAGGAAGGCGAGGTGCGTACTGTAATCAGGGAGTTTCAGATAGGAGTGCTTATGAACAAGGAACAAGCAGTTAACCTCGCAAATTGGATTCTTGAAAAAGTAGCTCAAATAGAGAAAGAGGGGCTTAAGGATGACTCACATTAGTAGAAGCTATGGGTTCTCAGGATATCCAACTTTAGAGGATCATAATCAAGATGCATCACCAGTTGATAGGCTGCAGTATCCTTCATCAATCGACCGTACCATCGTCAAGTATTCTTTCATGGATTCGACGTTTTCAGTACCGAGGAAGTTTGTGCTTTCCCGGGCTAGTGCTTCATCAAGAATGCCAGAGGGGTTAGAATTCTATGAACCCGGCCGAATTTCCCTTGGCCGGCTCGCTGAATTATGCGGGTTATATTATGATGAAGTTATTGAAAAGCTCACCCAGCATAGTAAAGAGCTCAAATTTGGTCCTGAAACGGTTGAAGAAGCTGAAAAAGAGCTAGAATTGATAGATCAGTATATGAAGAAGGAATCCTAGGGATTGGAGGCTCACCACTTGTCCGTGGTTCTAAACACCTCTGCAGTATCAGCCCTGACTCGTATAGATGGATTCGATATCCTTGAACAGATGTTTTCACAGATTATTGTTCCCGGAGGTGTTCTAGATGAGTTTAGTGCGAAATTCAAAAGCTTTCCCCAGTGGATTACTGTAGAAGAAGTAAAAACTCAATGCCCTAAGAACTCGAATCTCTATACTCTCGGCAGGGGCGAAAGGGAAGCCATCATATTGGCCAGAAAGCTCGGCGCATTGCTAGTCATTGAGGATAAGAAAGCACGAAAAGTCTGCCAAGAATTGAATCTAGGAATTACTGGCACCTTTGGTATTATTCGAAAAGCTTTCGAAGAATGCTTCATGTCGCGTAAAGAGTTGGAGACAAAGCTAGAGATTTTGAAAAAAGATTTGTACTATGAAAAGCGGCTTATAGACTGGGTTCTTAAAGCAAAGAAAACTCGCTAAGTTTTCAAGATTGCTTCCTGGCTTCCAGATATCTTTTGCTTTTAGATGCTGAAGATGGAGGTACCGATTCTCTGAGGTCTAACACCAAATCTTGACAACTCCAGGTGCGCACGAGTCATATGTTCGGATAGTTTCCTCAGAAATGCACTATTCAATACCAGGAGGCGGCTCGAGTGATGCCCCACATTCTTGACAGAATTTCGCAGTTCTAGACTCAATTTTGGCGCCACAGTAAGGGCAGAATCTTGGACCGCTCGCACTTTGTTGTGGAGGTCGTTCCGCGGATACTTTCTCTTCGTCTTTTCCTACCACATTGAAGAAATAATGAAGCCCACCAATGATGCCAATAAAGCCAAAGATACCGAGGACTACGATTACTACAGTGCCTACTCCAGCAGGACTTGCAGAGGAGGGGGCTGAATAGTAAGTATCTCCCTCATTATGTTTGGAAGTGACTGTATCATCATTCCAGAAGACCAAATACCAAGTGCCGCTATGCGGCAGGGTCAAATCGAACGTGCTACTTCCTACTGAAGGTGCATTTTCGTAAACAGAAGCAGACTCACCATCTTCCCATTTGTCGTAATTCTCTTAATCACAGACGAAGAAGTCAATACTACCACCAGAGACAACCTCAAAGTCTCCATATATGCGTGCACCGTCTTCACAATTTGAGTAGGATCTAGTGTACCAATGTAAAGGGTCTACCCAAATATCTAGAGATTCGGCAGGGACAAATTCCTGTGCAGCACTATTCGCCGGAAGAGCTACCATCATCATGAGAAGCATGAGAAAGATGTACTTTCCCTTCATGTCTAAACCTTCTACCAACCTCTTTGTCTTGCGGCGAATCTAATAACATTTACTGGGCTATGTTTGTGAAGCAGCTCTCGCTATACAGATACTTGGGGGGGAAAAATCGCCAGAAATCACAGCACAAAAAATCATTGTTCGGCATATCAACTATTCTTACAAAAACAGCTCTACTGAAAATAAAATAGATGCTGAGGATGGAGGTACTGCTTTCTTGAGGTCTTCACCAAATCTTGGCAACTCTAGGTGCAGTACGAGTTATACTTTCGGTTCGCTCGCCTTGGGTATAGATAATTACTAGCCTGAAGAAGAAGCAATAGCTAGTTCGTCTTCTGCCCTTTCCTCCATCATTCGATACAGCTTCAGGATATCTTTCCCTCTCTGAGTTATCCTGTAGTATGAGACTTCTTTTGGTCCCATGTTCTGAACGATATGGCTGACAAGAGCAAGTCGGACTAGGAATTTCAACACTCTATCGATTTGGGTGTTATGTTCAGCGGAGGTATGCTCTTTTATCCCTGTGAATGACCTGTCCTCACCAGCAAGCGCCTTGAGCACCTCAATTGCGTATTTCTTGCTAAGCACCGTCTTGAAGATGTCCATGGTCTTCATTTTCCACACCCTATTCATTCGATGTAAGCAACGACTACGTTACTTCTAGTTACATATATGTTATTTAGGTACTTAATATTTTCCTTTCCGAAATACATGATGAAAAACGAAGGGGGAAATCGATGGCAGGAGAGTACGTACGGATAACTGAAGCAATGAAGAAAATGGCTGATGAGTGGGACGGACAAATACATCAGGCTAAAGGAGAATTTGTAGTCTTTCTTCTTGGTCCAGGATACCCAAGCATAACACAGGACTTTCGTAAATTGGTCATGAGCCATCTGCACAAACGGGGCTATAGAGCCGTTGTGATGAGATACATTTCATATGAATCTGAGCCGAATAGCGTTAATCCTCTTCGTGACAAGTTCTGGTACATAGTAAAGAGATTCAATGTACGGCTGTTTGTATGTATATTCCCGGGCGGTGGACAAACGCACGCGGTCATAAATGAAATCGCATACATTGAGGAGCGATGCGGCTCGGAGCAGGCTGCGCGGCTCTGTAGATTCTGTTTCAGTGACGAGTTCTCTGTTTTAGCAAACATTCCACAGTATACGAAGAATCTTCTTACTGAAGTGAATACTGTTCGCTACTGTGACTTCAATCCTGCCTGTGTCGCTTGGACAATTGAGAGAATAATCGACAATGAAATACGAGAAGATGAAGAGGGCAATAGGCCACGGTATGATTGCCTATAGATTACAGATGCGCGTTGACATCTGTTGCCAAACTATCCGTAGTTCAATCAGAGCTTTGTTCGGTCTGCTCGCCTCGGACATTAGTAGCGGTGAGCTGAACACCTCGCCAGAGCTCGGCTATCATCGCTTCTTGATGCAAAGAACAACAAGGATTACGACTAATCCAGCCGCGGTACCAGACACAAGCATGAGGAGCAGTGGGTGGATTCCTCAAAACTTGGAAACCTTGTCACGTATTTTCAGTAACTCATCCGCCTCCACGATCGGACTGATACTGATTTCCCCAATATCCTCGTAGAATGCTGCCAGGGCAGCGACTTCCTCAACATTCTCAGCTTCAATTATTTGAAACCCTCCAGACATATCCGGATAAGCATAGGCGGGCGATACACCCTCCAGTGTTGGAGCCACTTCTTTCATCTTCTCTGATACGTCGT
>JAWOEX010000006.1:0-9574 GCA_046482545.1 Candidatus Thorarchaeota archaeon | reverse complement strand
CACGTTCGCGCCTGATATTTTGCGGTACCAATCCGTGGCTTTCTTTCACTTCTCCGTCTTCGAATTCGTCTGATGCTAGAAGCATCTCGGTGAGGGATCGCGCATCGATGACCGAGTTCAAAATCACACAGGCAGGGAGATAATCGCTAGCTTTGTTTTCTTCTCTCAAAGTGGCAAGCTCATCTCTTCTTGCTATCAGGTAATCCGCCATCTGTTTCAAATCGTCATCATTCTCTGGCAGGATGGAGAACTCCACGCCGTGAATCACCTGTCTTCCACTATCTGCTTCGGACGCGGTTACAGGTTTGACTGTCTGCATGTCCGAGGCGCCAGCTACATGATTCAGATAGCGTTCGAGGCCTGTATGAGGAGTTGCAGTCATGAGCAGAATCCTTGAGAACATGCCAAGGAAGCCTGCAAAACAGAGGTCAAAATACAAAGCCGACAGTTCACGCAGTTCGTAATAATGGAATTCGTCAATCACCAAGTTGGAATAAGACCCGAGCAGATTGAGGACGCGAGCGGCACGTTCATTGTACCTTCCACGTCCATACTTCAGCCTCAGTACAAGGTGGAGTGTATCAGGGTTAGTGAGTATGAATTTCGGCTCGTCTTTGAGCGGAGGACGGAGCTTGTCAGCCAACGCCTTGCTCTTCGAGGTGTAGTCCTCCTCACTTATCAGTCGGCGCATCTCAGCAGAATGAACGCGAATGATGTCTGGATCTTGATATCCCAGTGCTCTGCAGGTCTTTCTGATGCTTTTCTCCTGATTATCAATAAGCTCGTTAGTCGGATATACCATCACAGCCCGTTTTGGCGATGACTCTAACACACCCATAACCGCAATTGCTGTTTTGCCCATTCCGGTTCCCGCATGAATCTGAAGCAAGCATCTGTCTGTAGTCCGGAGCTGCTCGACAGCATCGGCCTGATACTGGTAAAGATTGAACTCACCCATCTCTTCATCTGAATGTGACAGATGGACTCCAGGGATCTGATACTTCAGCTCAGGGGTATCGTTGTTGGCCATTCAGTTGGCCTCGCGTCGAAGATGCTTCGGAATGGGAACCACGGTCTTCTCCCCGTCATGTGTGAATACAATATGAGGAGCTGTTACCTCCATGCTCATGGCGACCGGCGTTGGAAACATCATCGTCATATCAGCACTGTCAACTATGTCGTTGGCTGATAGATCGAGGAGATTGAAGCAGATGCCTGTCTGAATAGGCTGCTCCGGTTCGGTCTCGATAGACTCAATCTCAAGCTCCAAAGATTCGATTTGTGATATACATGACTTCTTCCCAACCCGCACATATGGCGGGATATCACCGTCTTGAGAAAACACAAGAAATTCGAAGATGGAGGACTGTGGAGCGATCTTCCTGTTTTTTCCCATGGCCGGTACGTTGTAGTTTGATTGCGTTTGGTTTGTCCTAGTGCAAATCGAGTTGTACGTATGAGTCACATAACGAGGAGCCTCATTGGGAACCGCAGGTGTTGCGTAGTTATCGAAGGTCTCCAGTTCATCGTAGTTCGGTTCGTAGCCCTTCACCATGATATGGAATTGGTCGGCCAGCGCATATGTTAGCGCATAATTGTGGATGACCGGATCGATGCTGGTGAGGGTGTTGAACTCCTTTGATACGAAGAATAGGAAATCATCTGGGATGAGCCTACACTTGAACAAACGGAGCTCGTCAACCGTCACTTCTGGTTCCTCTCTATTCAGCTATGTAATTTCGGAATTCTTCAGCTTTCTCGTACATGCCATCTATCCAGTCTTCTGTTGGAGAGCTCTCTTTGAGTGTCTTCTCAAGTTCTGGGATTTCGTCCTTTGAGTACACTTTCTGAACCCGTGCATCAGGCAAATCGGCCAAGGAAACATCATGAACGACACCGAACACACTCTCATAGGAGAGATCTGCATCGCCGTTGCCTGCAACGAGATTGCCATAGGTGTTCATTGTCAGCTCCAAAGCTGAGAACTCCTCGGTGTCGGATAGGACAAGACCCAGCAACCGATTCTCAATGACTCCCAAGCCTCGTGTCTCTGCACCATACCGAGTGGTATTCATCATACCGTAGAGATAGAACTTCAGCTCATCAAGAGTTGGTGCAAGAAGAGTAACAACCGAAAGGAACGGGGTATCCGGCTTTACAAGCTCGCGCTCTCCTAATGCTTGTTCTGTCTTCGTAGTCTTTTCGTTTACAGCATTGAAAGTGATGCTCTCTACGACATCCTCAAAGGGCATCACAGAGAAGGCTGTTTGATACAGTACACGTGACTTGATAGAAATCTCATCAGCTCCTGTTTCAGCTTTTATGCCGCCATTCAGGGCACAAACCGGGCAGGATAGACATAGATTATCCTTTAGATAGCACTCCTCTTCTGGCCTGAACGACCGAAGAATTTTGTTCTGATGCCGCCTCTCAACTGCTTTCTGCTTCGATGCAAGAATGAGAGCACGTTCAATGACTTCATCACTACCGTCGTATGCCGGTGTAGCTACACTGTTCGTGTATTTGTCTGCCTCAGTTCTGAAAGCAGCGTAGTCCTGTGTGGTACGGAGTAGTGCTACGCTTGCATACTTCGCCGGTGCAAGTGGACTGGCTGTTTCGACAAACCAATCCTTCTGGTTATCCAATAACTTAATCTTCACTTGAATTACCTCCTTTCTTCTTTCCAAATCGTTTACTAATTGCAATGAGTCTCTTCAGATATACAGCATAGCGGAGATCATCGAGGCGGTCCTTCCTCTCACGGGGGCCAGCTAATCTCAACTCATTTGCAAGAGTCTTGCAGACCTCCAGAATGGGCTCTGCTGCGTCAAACTGTACGTAGTCGCCTTTGTTGAGTTGTTGGAGCTGTCTATGAATTCGCCCCGCGATAGCCTGGATGTCTTCTTCATCTGGAGTCGTATTTTTCCTAAACTCGTCATATAGAGCATTCATCGGACCTAGTACAGAATGCATGGATTTCCCATATCCTCTAGGTCTGTAGTACTCATCAAGAATATTCGATATTTCATCAGCTAATGTTGTCATTTCTCTATCACCTAAAAGAATTGTAAGAATCTGTAATTCGTTATCAGTTAGTGTGCTCGATTTCGACTTCTTATTCAGCATAATGCGCTGGGCTAACTGTCCGGGGTGAACTTCAAGAGCCCGCATTATTCCGTTCCGATTTGAGAGGTTTGCAAAAAGCTGGGCTCGATGTGCCGCTGCAAGTTTGAGAAAGATATCCGGTGCTTCTTCGAGTGGTATGATACCTTTTCGGAGATTCAAGTGCCTGAGAAGTGTAGCAGTCGGTTCAAACTCAACTGCCCCTTTCTTCTCACGAATCGAAATCACGTCAAGCCCCGATATGATTTTCACTCGAACATCGAGCAACGTATGTAGTGCCAGTGCTTGGATTAGGATTCTCGCCATAATATCTGAGTCAGAGCCATCGGTGTCCGGGTATGTTGACATCAGGACGAAGTTGCCTACGACGTTGCTTGAGATTTCAAAGTAATCACGATCTGCGGAGCTTATCATCTCGAGTCGTTTCTCAAGCTCGATTGAATTGTCCAGAAGCTGTTTTTCGAGAAGCCATTTCACAGTCTTGGATGGTCGTCTATCGATTTTTGACAATGCAGTTTCTGCTAATCTTGCCAAACTGTGAGCATCAGTTGGCGAAAGCGACATCTGTGGCATCAGGACGTAAGCATAACCTTTGTTCTTTCTCAAAATGCCTTCCAGTATACAAAGGATGCATACATTGACATTTGCTAATCTTTTTCCGCCTTGACCAATGTTGATGAATTTCTTGGTGCCCCTTCCAACACCTGCGGCAATAGCCTTTGTGCCTGGAGCCGCTGTTCCACAGATGGGGCAGCGGATATCTCCGTTCCGGGAACCCATGGCGTTCTTCTTTGCTCCTTTGTAGGTTTGCATGAATTCCTGTGCAATGTGATGATAGGTTGAGGGATTGCTCTTAGTCTCTGGAGCTACTTCTTTGAGTATCGTTGGGTGATTGATATCGTGAATGAGTGCATTGAGGTATGAATCGAGTTCTGGTGATTCTATGGGTGCAAATTCATTCTTGTCTATCAAGTCAGGAATTAGGTCAACAAGATCCTTGTAGCCCTCATACATACTTTCAAGACTATCCTCAACGGGTAGTGTCGTAAGAGCTCGAGGTGCATGACCGTGTTCTTCGAGTCTTTCAGAAACTTGCTGCATGGATTCAGTCCATAAATCATAGGACATTGGCAACCCTATTTCGCCGAAATCGATTCCAAAAGCATCTTCTTCCACCTCAGCCAGCTGATTGAGGATTTCCTTAGTTCTGTCGGATTGAAGCTCTAGGTTCTCTATTTTCCTTCTGAGGGCGTTTTGCAGCGTCGAAATAAACCGTAACAGAATAGCTCGCTTCTGATCGTCTTCTTTTCCAGGTAAATCACTGATAACGGTTGTACCATATCTGGCAAGTCTGTCCAATGTATCAAGAGCGATGAGTGCATCATTTGCAATCATAGATCTGTTGATTTGAAGGGCAACGCCACTCTGGAGGAATTCATCGCTGAACATCTGCTTCTCAAGGATTTTCCGTATATTTCGATAGGCCTCTTCTTTCAGTTTGTCTTTGTCAAGAGGACCTGTTCCCACAAACAGGCATCCTTCAGGATGGAACGCTATCGGGTCATAATCCTGGTCTTCAAAGGCCTGCTGGAATCCTCTGTGCAGGATATAGCTCAAGACTCCTCGTGCTGTCTGTAGTGAATAATATTCGAAATGGAAATTAGCTTCATTGATTAGAGATTTGAATTCCTCATTTTGGGTTGCTTTCAACCCGTCCTTTGGGCTGTTGCTTGACGCTATCCAATCTGCCAAGCGTACTATCAGTCCCAGATTTGCGAGCTGGGGAAGGTCTCCCCCTTCCATTTTCCGTAACGCCCTTTGTTGAGATATGGTCTCGCCTGCTCCACGATGAGTCTCAACTACTATCGCAAACACCTTGGCAATGTCGTTAGGATCCACATTCTGAACATCGCTCAAGAAATCGTCGAGTTGCTCTTTGGTTGGTAGATGAGTTACTTTTGCTCCACCTTTCAGATGTTCCTGGAAGTCAGGTTTTTCCTTTCCGACGTCATGAGCAAATGCTGCTGCTTGCAAAAGCGATATGATTTCTGAGTTGTAATCGATTTTCTCGGCGAGCGCTGTTGCGATGCCACTTACCGCTTTTGAGTGAGCCAGCAGGCTTTGGTCGCCGGATGGTCCTGATTTTGCCAGTAGTTGTTGCCATCCTCGGCCCTTTGCCGCTTTGACCAGTTCGTGTGGAACTCGATGTGGCATACTCTCTAGTACGCCACCCCGTCTTAAAAGACTTTCTCTGGTGAAATTTCAATTCCAAAATTTACCAACTCGATGCATTCCTGTAAAAACCGAAATTACTTTCCCAGCATTGAGACTTCTTCAGGGCCAAACTCTGCCTTTTTGGCAGCCAAGGCTCGAGTTACGTGAGGAGAATCTTCAACTACACGTATTCCCCAGTCTGCACTTGTTCGGGTTATGGAAACCTTCTCTGCAAGATTCAGGTTGGCCAATCCTTGGAGAATGTCGTGCTTGTCAGCGTATATTTGAGACTTCTCAAGCTTGGTTTCTATGTCAAGATGGGATTCAATCCGCTTCGACCCATTCCAAATCTGGTTGCGTGTACGAATGCCGAATCTGTCAGGAATGAGATCACTATAGGTGGCTTTGTTCCTGTGTCGATATTCATCCAGCAGATATGCAAATACGAGGTAGTCAAAAACAGTCGAATGAGGCGGATTCAGATCGACTGTCTCTCTGCGTCCAGCAATCCTGTCAATCCCTTTCTTCAACTTCTCTCTCAACGGTGATGTGCACTCAAGCAATGGCAGAGCTTCGTGAACAGCGGCAGCCTGCAACCATCCACCAAACTTGTTCTTTACGTCCTCGCTCATGATCTTGATGTCATGGAGTCCAGCTACAAATTCATAGGCTCTACGTTGATATGAATAACAGAGAATCTGTGGGGTTAGTTTCTCTGAGTGAAGATAGTGTGCGGGATTGTTGTTGACCATGAGTGCTTCAATGAGTTCGCGCTTCTCGTTCTGTTGACTCTCGCCCACCGTAACAAAATCATTCCACAAGGCTGGAATCATGATTCTTTGAGACAACGCCAGTGATACAGCCTTCATCATCCGCCGTTGAAAAAGACCGCTTGCCTGCGTCGCAGTTCGAAGGATGATCAGAGGACCTTCTGAGGTCAACGCACTGGTGTAGGTATCATACGCAACTTTGGTTCCTCTTGGCTCCCCCTTTCGGTATTCTATTCTAAGGGTAAAGAAGTTCGAGAACCGCGCTGCTATCGCGTCTCTTTTTCCGAAAAGTGTTCTGGACAGGGCCGGACGGAGATGCCGGTGCGAATCATGGATGAACGAACTACAATTGTCAAGCCAGGATGCTGGGACCTTGTCCGAATCAACAGGCGCTATTTTCAGTCGATACTCCGCAAATAGGGATGGATAGATGTTGACAATCTCGGTGGCTTGCAGCTTCTCTCCACTGGATTCGATTTCCCGTAGTCTGAGGGTACGCAGCGGCATATTGACCCGGGTTCGGATTCCTTTGTCATGCGCTTTGTCAATGCGTGCGAGAGATTCTCTGAGTCGAGGGCCATCATTTCGCCAGCGCAGTTTGGAATACCCATCAACGAACGCATTCTCTAGCTCTGGTTCTTCGCGTACTGATTGGACGAAGCTTTCCCAGACGGTCTCTCGCTTGGAGAGGAATGAAAGGGACGAGCGCAGTTCGGTTCCCTTGAGGACCATCTCGGGAATAGGGAGATACGATAGATGGATTAGCTTAGTCTTCATTGAACTCAACCCCGAAATCTGATTCTTCCACTCTCCATTCCCTATGTTGTGGCATCCATCGATCCATTGGGAAGCTCCAGTTGGCAAAGGTTCGATCCGTATGTTGCATGAGCCACCTTTCTTTTCCTTTCAAGATGGTGTTGAGTGTATCAGCAACGGTGTCCTCATGCCCTTCAGGAATGCGAATGGTATGAATCGAATATCCATCTCGTGTCCGTTCAGCATACACCTCTGGGAGACATGTGAGTGCATGGGTTAAGCGAGTATGCATAGTCTCATCAAGGTGGCTGACTAATGTCATATTCCCTGAAGCAAAGAGAGATGTCGGATGTATTCGAACTCGTAGGATATTTCTATCAACAAGCTCACTGTAGCGCTTTCTAACCGCATTATAGTCCTTTGAGAGCCTCTCCCGCAATTCCCTAACTGAGAGGCGCCCAGATTCCCATAGTGTTCCCAGTACTTCTACGTCAAGTGTTTGTAGAACGAAATTATCTAGATCTGGTGGTGCTGCTTGGGTTGGCAATTTTTTGACTTCTTCACTCATTTTTGATTTGATGAAGGGCGCATAGGTACCTGTGGGGAGGTGCCACTCAGAACCATCGAACCATTCGTAGTTGTAGTTTCTCCAGCATTTGTGTTCTGTGCGCTCAAGGATGTGAACGTCTGTAACTCTGGGAATTGTCAGTAATCTCCTCCGCCATGAACTCAGCTCCCGCCGAGACCTCCACGTGAGCGGCACAATGAAGTAGGTCATGATGAACCTGTTGCCGAACTTGCAGTCCGTTACACTGTGCAACCAGGGATTGTCGCTGGTGAAACCCCGTGGCAATGCAGCATCAAGATTGTCCATCTCGATGAGGAGCGACATCACTTTGAGTTTCAAAGCTCTGTACGAGAAACGGACGGCCTCAGTCAACAGACCACGTTCTACCAATGAGCCCACAACCCTCGAAACATATCCTTTAGTTGTGTCCACAATTTCAGACAGTTTTGATGGTGAAAGCGTCTGCCGCTGAATTGCAGCCCGGAAGATGTCCACCTCCCCTGGACTGATCTCTGGAGTCACTGAATTTCGTATCCGGAAAAAGACGTCGAGAAAGTCGTCCGGAAGAGAGGCACCTTTACTCTTCTGTAGCATAAGGTAGGATTGCTTCAACTCTTCGAATACGCTTTCACTGTGCAATAGCAGGTTGTACACACGGGGTGGATCGTAGAGGTGGGAGGGACTATGCCGAATCGTCTTTGTTGTTCGTGACCAGAAATCGTCCCAGTAGCTGATTACCAGAGGATCCACTTCATAGGTATCGATCAGCTGTTGCTTTGCCCTGAAACAAACCAAATCCCACCTGATGGTACCAGGTTGTGCGTCCAGTTCTTCGCTCAGCTCGAGAATATCATTCGTCAGTTGTGACGTAGCTTCGGCCTGTTGAGTGTGAGACAGAATTTCTGTTATTTTGGGCCTTATTTCCAGCTTCTTCACTCTCAAGAGCGGATTTGCAAAGTTTCTACGTCTTCTTTGGTGGTGTGAACACTTCTGAAGGTTTTGACTTGAGTATTCTGCCGTATCGGGATTTCTCCACTCGCTCCAATTAGGACAGGTAGTTTCAGGATATTGTGGGAGTTGGAGGTGAAAAATCTTGTATCATCCGCCCGATGATCCACATCCGATTCCCCCCTGGTAGTCCTCGCTTGGACTGACCACGGAGGGGCGGTGAAGACCTTGGGTCAACCAAGGTCCTACCCTCAGACAACTTACGAGGGCGTCCGCCCTCTTTTCTTTTTATTCTCTCTTCTTATCTTTTTCTCATTGATTGTGATATTTGCATGCACCTTCTCTGGTTGAGATTATTCATCTGTTTTTGAACATCTCTTTCTGATCAGTGAGTTCGGGCTGCATCCTCGGGGTCAAAGGGTTTCGATTGTGCTTCGAGTTTCCCCCCTCTCTTTGATGGGTTGTCAAAATGATGATTTTGTGTATCATTTGCTACTTGCTTAGATTCACTTTCGTTGGGTTATGAGATTGCAAATTTCTACATAAAATGCTATACGTGTTTCTCCCCTGATTGAAATTCCATATACCGATTTCTAGCTATTTTACGGATTTTCCAATCTAGCAAAGCTTCTATGAAAGACGGAACAGTGTCAGAAGGAGCAGAATGAGGTCTCATACCTCTCAGCTTACTTCGAGTTTCTTCTTAAGGAGACCATCAGAATACCCAAAATCGAAGCTTTGGACTGGATGGATTCCTGGAGACAGCAAAAAGGTTGATTAGAGGGGGTTTCTGTAAGGTTGCAAAAGAAAAGCCTCAGCTAAGAGGATTGAAACGCGTCGATAAGTTTTGTTCGTATCTTGATCATCCAGTCGGTTGCAAAAGAAAAGCCTCAGCTAAGAGGATTGAAACCGATAATCGACGAAATAGCCACAATTGCAGCTGTTTCCGTTGCAAAAGAAAAGCCTCAGCTAAGAGGATTGAAACAATATAAGGCTCAGATTTTCTAACAACTATTCTATCATTGTTGCAAAAGAAAAGCCTCAGCTAAGAGGATTGAAACGTCTGTCCAGAGATTCACTCCACTAAACAGAGAGGTGTTGCAAAAGAAAAGCCTCAGCTAAGAGGATTGAAACATGCAAACTCTGCATGAGGAAACAACAAATACGCAGAAGTTGCAAAAGAAAAGCCTCAGCT
>JAWOEX010000018.1:0-13489 GCA_046482545.1 Candidatus Thorarchaeota archaeon | reverse complement strand
GAAGAACTCCTTAGTCGTGGCTACAAAGTGATTGGTATTGACAACCTTCGAACAGGCAAAGAAGGTAACATGTCCAACTTCATCAAAAACTCTGATTTTCACTTCTTGGAGGTGGATATCTGCAATGAGAATCTGGAAGAAGTCATAGATGACAGCATCGATTTTGTCTTCCACCTAGCTGCCATTTCGTCAGTCAAGCTTTCTTTAGAAAATCCGGTCCTGGTTAACGAAAACAACCTAGACGGAACATTGAGGATGTTGGAGCTTGCCAGACAGCATGAAGCAAAAAGATTCGTTTTTTCATCAAGTGCAGCAGTATACGGAGATCCAGCAACCTTGCCGGTGAAAGAGGACAGGCCAATTGAGCCGATGAGTCCATATGCAGCCTCCAAAGCTGCAGCCGAGCAATACATCAAATCTTTTCAAAAAAGCTACAATCTCCAATCTACCATTCTTCGGTACTTCAATGTCTATGGCCCCAGACAAGCCTACTCAGAATACAGTGGGGTTGTTTCAATCTTCGTTAATCAGGCACTTGCAGGAAGGGATTTGACCATTGATGGAGATGGGAAGCAAACTCGAAGTATGATTCACGTAAAAGACGTAGTTGAAGCAACCATCCGGGCCGCCTTCGAAGAAAAGGCGATTGGTGAGACTATCAACATCTCAGGGCAGAAATCAATTAGCGTTCTAGAAATGGCAGAAACCGTTGAGGAACTCGTTTCCTCAAATGAAATAGATATCGTGCATGTTTCACCAAGAGAGGGAGACGTTAGGCACAGTATCGGTGACACTGCTAAAGCTGAGAGAATTCTGGGTTTCACACCTGAGATTTCCTTCGAAGAAGGGCTCAAAGACACCATCGACTGGTATCGTGAGCACTCCCAATAGGTCCCTCATAGCCGATTCACGTAACAGTGAGGAACAGAGTAGTCTGATCCACAACGCCCTCTTCTGTTTTCAGGGTCACAACGACTAGATACTGTGCGAAAACCATCCCAGGAGGTAGGTTTGCAGTCACCATTGGAGAGGTACCATAGAGGTCTCCTGGCCCGACGGTACCAATGTCCAGTGTGAATGTTGTATTCGTCGGGTATTCAGTGGGGGTAAGCTCCGAACCGTGCCAGAGGACAGAGAAGTTACCGGAGACGACACTGATATCAACAGACAGGTCATGGGTTACATTGTCATTGTTGCGCAAGCCTAGGATGAGCTCCGAAAATTCACCAGAATCCACTGTGATTGGGTCAAAAGATGCACTCTCGAAACCCACTTCACCTTCTTCAACGACTGTTTGATTGAGCAATCCAAACATATCGTAATAGGCTTCAATCACATTCTTTCCGAGCTCTACTCTATCACCTGTTTCAGCATCAACCAGCCCTATACCGCCCAGTTTCTCTATCACAGCATTCGTCGATGTCTCCACTTTCAAGAATACCGGAATCACGTAGAATAAATCGCCTCCCAAGTGATAGACAAGTCGGTTGCCGTATCTATAGGATCCCCAGAGTTGTAGCTGGCTTCTAACGGCATCATGTGTTTCGAAAGCTTGAACGGCGGCTCCCGGTCCCAATAGCTTGGAAAGACCAGACTCTCGAATCCCATAGAATGATAGTTCCCCAAAACCAGACTGACCACAACCCATAATGTAGATGCCAGCCAGATTCTCGCCGGCTGCGTTCTTGAATTCAGCATTGTGCATTGCAACAAACCGTTCCACTCCACCAATGCGCATGATAATGTAGCGAGTGTCAGAATCCTTCGGACTTTCGTGGAAATCGTTGCCGCCTTTCCATTCAAACCCGTCTTCAACATGGTAGATATATGCTATATCGAGTTGACGTTCATAGAGATCTTCGGGCCATTTCATTTGGCGCTGCAGCCAAGAAGGAGTATCCTGCCACGGGTAGTATCCTGTATATGTCCTATCGATGAAGAAATTATCATCCTCATTTGGAGATTTGTAGAAGCTCATATTACCGCTATTCGCATCCACAAGCACGACACCAAGAAAGCGCATGTAATTCTCATGAGCATACGCCGTTGTCAATGGATAGTCAATGAATACTGATACGGCATAGTAGATGTTACCACTAGGACCAACGACAATATACGCGTCGTCATCTACACTCAAACCCTGCAATAATACTGACTTGACTCTTGAGACCACATTCCGCTCCACAAGCATGTCGAGGTCTTGGCCAATGAAAGACCAAGCATCGGTGCCCATACCAAGCATGTAGAACACGGATTCGAACCCTCTTAGCTTGTAGTCTGGGGCCCCCTCGAAAGTGGCATTCCCCACTTCGTCGAAGTTATCATTATTGACAAATACCTCATGCCTGAATCCTGTTCCTTCCCCGTAATATGCTGCAATTGTGTCCGTTCGGTTGAGAAGGGCAATCAAGCTCTCATCTTCCATTAGGGTACCGCTGTACGCATCCAGAACAACGAGTCCTTCGGTGTGGGTGTAAATCAGATGTTTGTTGATGAAATTCGACGCAATGGTTTCGTAGTCAAAAGCGAGCGGTGCAATCCAATATTCATGGTTTCGTAAATACACGATATCTGAATCGGCAAGTTCCATCCAGTTCGTACCGATTTGGTTTCTCATCCGAAGATAGCTTGCCTCTTGATCCCACTGTCTGACGGTCGTGAGGAACTCCACATCACCACTGGGTGTTGCATTCGAGGTAAGTCCATCCAATGTTGTCGTCTGCATATTCTGGATACCCGATGCCCACTGAGTGATTGCAATTTCCTTCTTCGTTTCATAGTTGAATTTCCAGTCAATGTATTTGTCGCCTTCCATCTGTATACCATAATACAGGCCCTGAACAATAGGCAGGAACGCTACTGTTATGACAAGAAAAATTGTAAGCAGCGTGAAGGATTTGGGAGAACCAACAAAAGGAACCATTTTTTCGAGTTTGAGACGGTGGAGTTCACCACTGATGTGGCTTTTGTCCTGCACGAGAAGATTGACTCGCTTCCTATACTCTTCCATAGAAAGTGACCCAGATTCGTACTTGTTGCGGAGAGACACAAGCTCACTTTGTAATCGGTTAAGGTCTGTTTCGAGTTGTTGTATCTTGCTGTTAAGTCGTTGTCTAGCATCACCCATATGTATTCGCAAACCCAAGAATGCAAAGGCTGCAATTATGCTTGCTACCAAAGATACAATCAGTGCAACATAGCTCATCCAAGTGCCCGCATTCACTGTCCACATCGGGACCGCAAGGATTTGTAGGATCAGAATCAATGCACCAATTGACAACGCTTTTGCCAGAATGACGAACTCGTCTCTGTGAGGCGCCATGAGATCCTTCAGTAAAGTGAGACCAATTCGGATGCCCGTTGCGACAATGAACGTTGAGACAAGACCAAGATAAAGCTGATAGGCCTCAAGTGCAGGCACAAGTGAAGTAATTCCTTCTGTAGAAGTCCCTGGTGCAAAGGGAAGGGTGAATAGCGTTTGGAGCTGCCCCGCATTGATTGAGATGGAACCGTGGTTCATGAGCATTAACAGAAAGGCAACGTTTTGACCCGTAACCGCGAAACCCCCTGACGAAACATAGAACAGGAATAGTCCGCCCGCCTCCAGAAGTCGCCAAATTATGGCGGATTTTCTTCTCAATCGTGTCAGTTGAGAACCCTGATTGGATATGCGAGAAAGCAATGAGAGAAATGTAGAACGCTGAGGCAGGGTAATCATGCTCAACAAAGTGAGAAGAACCGAAGCTGTAAACAGATTGTTCTCAAGCGTCCAAGTGGACCAGTAATCGACGCCAGCCTTGGACTCAAAAGTCGTTTGGTATATGTTTTGATTTAGAATCCAACCGTATATCATAGCACCAGCAAGCAGTAGTATTATGAGAACACCAATTCCAAGTACAGCATATTTCTTGCGGCTCATTTCCGTACAGTCCTCGCCCTAAGCAATTTCTCACGATATTGTATACGTATTCAGAGTAGCTGTTGTCAAGAAAGCGTATTATATTCTTTCCATCAGCTCATACATATTTTGAATCTGTCATTTTGAACTCCCGGAGGGTTTCGCAAATCATAAGAAGGTATCAATCCAAGCATTTCTATGGCGCGTCCTCTCTGGTTCGTTGAGCTTCTGAAGAAAGCATTTCCACACAAACAAATTATAGCGCAACTCACTCAGATTCCTCTCCTTGGGCGGCTTATCGATAAGTTCCTCTTTGAGAGTGATGACATAGTATACCTGCCAACAGACAATGTTGCTACCAAAACAATTCAGATTGGCCAGTCGTTGGAACTGCCGGAAGAGAAAGCAGTTCCTTCCCAGATTGTGCATCACTTCATAGAAAAGGCCAACTATCACTGGATTATGGATTTCTGTATTTGCCGGAGTGCGAACAAATGCGAGGACTATCCTATTGATCTAGGGTGCCTTTTCTTGGGTGAAGCAGCTAAAGAAATCAATCCACAACTGGGACGCCATGTGACAAAGCAGGAAGCTCATGAACATATACGAAAGTGCGGAGAAGCCGGGCTAGTCCACATGATAGGAAGAAACAAACTAGATAAGGTATGGTTGAACGTAAACCCAGGAAAAAAGCTTCTCAGTATTTGCAATTGCTGCCCCTGCTGTTGCCTTTGGAGAATACTACCCAATCTTGAGCTAAATATAGGTACAAAAGTGACCAAAATGTCGGGGGTGCAAGTGGAAGTAACCGATGAATGTGCGGGGTGCGGGTTATGTACCGAAGATGTATGCTTTGTTGATGCAATCAAGATTGAGAACGGAAAGGCAATTATTACTGATGGCTGTAGGGGGTGCGGTCGTTGTGTTGATGTCTGTCCGCAGGATGCAATCATCCTGACAATCGATGATAACAACTTCGTGCAGAAAACAGTTGATAGAATCTCTGCTTCCGTTGATGTCGAGTAGTTATAATAGATAACTAGGATGTACAATCCGAATGGAGTGTTCAGAACAAGACTTTTCAAGGGATTCAATGGCCGATTGCCTGTGGCAAGTATCTGAGTAAAGAACAGAATAAAGGTGCACTAAATGGCGACCAATGTAGTAGTAATAGGAATGGGATACGTAGGCATTCCTTGCGCAGCGTTACTTGCTGATGTTGAAGGTATGCAGGTCACAGGACTGCAGCGAAGGTCCAAACGTTCTGGATGGAAAATCGACGTACTGAACAGCGGGAAGTCACCTTTCGAAGGGGTAGAACCCGGCTTAGAAGATCTCATTTCAAAAGTAGTTGAAAAAGGTACGTTTCACGTTACTTCGGATATCAGCGTGCTAGCTGATGCCGACATTATTCTCATTGATGTACAAACACCAACAGACGCCCAGAACATGCCTCGGTATGACTCGCTCAGACAAGTCAGCGAGAACATTGGGAAACATATCAAGAAAGGTGCTATGGTAGTTGTCGAATCTACAGTAGCTCCTGGCACTACTCAGAACGTCGTTCAGAAGATAGTAGAGAAGGAATCAGGACTAAAAGGGGGAGAAGATTTCGATTTGGCATTTTCATATGAGAGAGTCATGCCAGGGAGACTATTGGAATATATAACGAATATGCCACGTGTTGTCGGAGGAATAACATCAAAGAGTACCGAACGAGCTGTTGACCTCTATTCAAAAATTGTCAATGAGAAAATTTACACAACCAACACACTCAGTGCTGAATTGGCAAAGACTATCGAGAACGCATATAGAGATGTGAATATTGCATTCGCCAACGAGATGGCTCTAGTATGTGAAAGTCTTGGTGTTAATATCTACGAGATAATAGATCTCATCAATGCCCGAGACGACAGAAACATGCACATTCCAGGTGCGGGTGTAGGTGGTCATTGTCTTCCGAAAGATCCCTGGCTCCTGCGCTATGGGCTTTATGAATATGGTAGCTGGAAAGTTGAACCAGAGTTCATATCTCTTGCACGAAGAGTCAACGACAGTATGCCAATACACATGACAGATCTTGTGGAGAATGGGTTGAGCGCGAAGAGGGTCTCAATTCACGATGCAACCGTTACAGTTCTCGGCGTAGCCTACCTTGAGAATTCAGACGATACCAGAAACACACCTGCAGCCAGTTTCGTCTCGGGGCTCCAGTCAAGAGGTGCAAACGTGCGGCTCCATGATCCATATGTCAAGAGATGGGAGTTTACTGACCACGAGATTGAACGGAGTCTTTTGGAAGCCTGCAAGAATTCCGATTGTGTGGCATTAGTAACCAAACATGATGAGTACTACAATATTGATTTAGCTGACATTAAAAGAGTGATGAATACACCCGTCATAGTGGACGGCCGGAACGTATTCGACCAAGAGAAAGTAGAAGCTGAAGGATTCGAGTATAGATGTATTGGCAAGCGGGGCATTAATAGGACCAAACCGTAGGTTGATAACACCTCACGGAGTTTCTACCATCGCATTCCCAGTATCATGCTGAAGAATAGCATTTTCGAAGCAGGTACAAGGGATTTCGTACTAACAAGCCAAAGAGAATCGGTAGTGGCATATCAAAAGCAAGCCTCATCAACAACCTTTTACTTGCTCCAAATAGGCGGAACAATAATCAGACCCAATCTCGGAAACTGGAGTTGGTTGATAATGAATACAAAGATAGTTGTCATAGGAATGGGCTACGTAGGAATTCCCTGTGCAGCACTTCTTGCTGACGTCGAAGGATACAGTGTTACAGGTCTACAAAGAAGGTCTAAACGATCAGGATGGAAGATTGATGTTCTAAACTCAGGAGAATCGCCTTTCAAGGGCAAGGAGCCAGGTCTCCAAGAATTGATTGCCCGAGTGGTCAAGAAAGGGGCTTTCAGAGTTACAGATGATGTGGATGTTCTAAGCGACGCGGATATCATACTCATTGATGTTCAAACACCAACCGACACTCAGCATATGCCGCTCTATAAATCACTGCGAGAAGTCAGCGAGAACATTGGCAAGAGAATAAAGAAAGGAGCAATGGTAGTTGTCGAGTCAACTGTTGCTCCCGGAACCACGCAGAATATTGTTCAAAGCATTATTGAGCATGAATCAGGAATGAAAGCAGGAACGGAGTTCGATTTAGCTTTCTCCTATGAACGCGTTATGCCCGGTAAACTTATCAAAAACATAATCGAGCTTCCACGTGTGGTTGGAGGAGTAAGTGCGAAAAGTGCCGAAAGAGCGACCGAGATGTATTCGAACATTGTAAAGGGAAATATCCATACTACCGATGCACTCACCGCAGAATTATCAAAAACTGTCGAGAACGCCTATCGTGACGTGAATATAGCGTTTGCCAACGAGATTGCTCTTGTCTGTGAAAGCCTTGGGGTCAATGTATACGAGATTCGTGAGTACGTAAATGAGCTAGAGAGCAGAGACATGCATATCCCTGGAGCTGGAGTCGGAGGTCATTGCCTACCAAAGGATACTTGGCTACTCCGACACGGTCTTTACGAATACGGCAGCTGGAATATGGAACCGCAAATGATATCGCTGGCAAGAAGAATCAATGACCATATGCCAGCTCACATGGCATACCTTGTGGAAAACGTGTTATCAGCAACGGGTATCTCTGTTCAAAACGCCACAGTCACCGTACTGGGCGCAGCCTATCTAGAAAACTCTGATGATACAAGAAACACACCTGCAGCACCCTTGGTTGCTTCCTTGATGTCGAAAGGAGCAGAAGTGAGAATACATGACCCATACGTGAAGGAGTGGGAATTCAGCCCTCAGAAGATAGAGTCCGATATCGAGAAGACCCTTGAGAATTCTGATTGCATTGCTCTGGTGACCAAGCATGCTGAATACTATGAGCTCGACTTGAACCATGTGAAATCCTTAATGCGAACTCCAGGAATTGTTGATGGTCGTAACGTATTCGACCAAGAAACTGCTGAAGCAGCAGGATTTGAGTACAGGTGCATAGGCAAACAGGGTGCGAAAAGATCTTAGCCTGTCTCAAGCACCCATTTTCCCGATGTGACCTGCATAGCCAAGCAGGATTGGCATGAGATCCCTCCCTAGAATGGTATGTAGAGCACCTTCGGGGGCATCGAATTCCGAATATTTACGTACCGAGTCAGAACGCAGGAAGTCAGACCACAACAGAAGGGCTACAGGGTCTGATGTATGGTCTCTAACGCTTATTGGGGTTGTATGATCCCCGGTTACCGCTAGAACAAGTTCATCGCCAACCGCCTCCACAATCTGTTCGACCATGCTATCTGCCTTCTCAATAGCGAGTATCTTCTGGTCTATGTCCCCATCATGAGCTGCATTATCTGTGGCTTTGAGATGAACAAAGATGTATTCGTAACCGCCGTGTACACACTGGATTGCTTGCTTTCCAACTTTTTCATAATCCGTATCTATCGTACCAATATGCCCCTCAACATCAAGGTAGTCCATTCCGACATACTTCGCTGCGCCAATATACAGAGCACCACCGGCAATGGCTGCAGAACGAATACCATACTTCGTATTGATTGTGGATATCTCAGCGTGTTGACCAGCACCCCTCAAGAGTAATGCGTTGATTGGAGGTAAGTCTCGTTCCTTTCGGTTTTCGTTGAGGTCCAAATCCTCAAAGCGTTCATGTGCTAGTCTACCCAGCTTATTGACAACCTGTGCTGTCTTCTCAGCCCTTTCATTCTTCGCTTTTGATTCCAGAACCTCTACCCCAACCTCGTGAGGATCTGTATCTGTGATATCCCCAGATAGGTCCTCACCGTGAAGAACCACTGCACCTCTATGCTGAACAGTCGGAACAAATGATATTGTCACACCGTCGATTTCCAACCCATCCAGCTCATTCTTTAGAATGCGGTGCTCTTCCTTTGTGAACTGACGGCCTGCTCTCCGGTCAATCACCTTGAAATCAGAATCGATTGTTGCGAAGTTCGAGCGGAATGCCACATCACCGGGTTTACATTCCACTCCGGCTCCAAGAGCCTCTAAGGGGCCGCGGCCAGGATAGTTTTCCATTGGGTCATAACCGAAGAGAGCAAGGTGGGCTGCATCGCTGCCAGGAGTTATACCGGGACCGATGACATGCATCAGACCAGACTGGCCTTCAGTAGCAAGCCGGTCGAAGCAAGGTGTCTTGGCAGCTTGGAGCGGAGTTCCGCCATCAAGCTCAGCCAGGGGCCTATCGTTCAATCCGTCAAGAACAATCAGCATTGCGGTTCGTTTCTTGGACATTTACTGATAGTCCCTCCATGCTGTTCGGAAGTCAGGCCCTGGGTAATCACACGTACCATCAAGAACATCGTAGATTTCGAGTAGCCGGTTGTATTTCGCAACCCTGTCACTGCGTGCAGGTGCTCCAGTCTTGATTTGGCCCGTTGAGAGTGCAACGGCCAAGTCAGCGATGAATGTATCTCCAGTCTCACCACTTCGATGACTAACAACTACCGACCAACCTGCTTCGTTAGCCACCCGTGCAGCTTCAATAGCCTCCGTAACCGTTCCAATCTGATTGACCTTCAATAGAAGGGAATTTCCCACTTCAATATCGATTGCTTCTGATACGATATCAGGATTCGAAACCGTGAGGTCATCAGTAACTACTTGAACGTCTGACTCTTTGGTATATGCTGCAAAATCATCGAAAGCAGTCTCATCGAAGGGATCTTCCACACTCTGGAGAGGATAGGATTTTTCTAAACCAAGGTAGAATTCAAGCAGTTCCTCAGGAGGCAGTTCCTTTCCGTCAATATGATAGATGCCATCCTCATGGAACTCGCTTGCTGCTGCATCAATACCAAAGACAACATCTTTGCCAGGCGAGTATCCAGCTTCTTCAACCGCCTTCATGATCTCGTCAAAGGCGTCGGTTGTTTTCTCCAAACCGAAACCACAGTATCCACCTTCATCCCCGATATTCTTGGCCACTTGGCCGTATTTGGATACCATCTGGGTGCCAAGAACATGGTAAATCTCACTAATGCATTGTATGGCCTCTCTGATGTTTGACGCGCCGACTGGCAGGATCATGAACTCTTGAATAGCTAAATCATTCCCTGCATGTTCTCCGCCGTTAATCACGTTGGACATGGGCACAGGTTGAAGGTATCCATCATCTGCTCCCAGAACCCTTGTTCTCAAGAATTCGAACAGCTCCATACCTTCGTCTTTTGCAAGTGCTACCGCTGCTGCCATGGAAACAGAAAGAATGGCATTAGCCCCGAGTTTGCTTTTGTCTTCGGTACCATCAGCCCTAAGCATTGCTGCATCGAGTCCCTCAAAAGAAAGGGGATCCGCCGATTTCACGGCCTCAGCAAGGACAGTATTGACATTTTCAACCGCTTTGGTAACACCCTTTCCAAGATAGCGATCATCACCGTCCCGAAGCTCAAGAGCTTCTCGTGCACCTGTAGAAGCTCCACTTGGGACTTTTGCAACCCCGGTGCTCCCGTCTGCGAAAACAACTTTTGTCATAATAGTAGGATTCCCGCGTGAATCCAACACCTCGATGGCGTGAACCTGTTTAATCTCATCCATAATCTGCATCCATCCTGATCATCTTATCCATCTTACCCATAGACTACAAGCTCTTTAGACGTTTTGCTAGAACAAACTGGTCTATCCAGTTCGAGATTCTCGTGTTCACAGTTTCGGTGGATATCTAAGTGAGTGTTGAGTCGGTATGTGCTATCCTGTTTATTCTCAAGCTTTTGTTACTTCATTTGAGTTTCGGGTATTACTGGACCGTTAAGCCACCATCAACAATCAAAAGCTGCCCTGTAATATATTCAGACTCATCTGACGCCAAGAATGCCACAACATTCGCAATATCCTCCGGAGTGCCCATTCTTTGCCACGGAATTGAGGCAATGGTCTTCTCGCGTAGTTCCTTGGTGAGTGTCTTATCAACGGTCGGTGTCTGGATTGCTCCTGGAGCAATGGCGTTCACTCGTATTTTGTTAGGAGCAAGCTCCAATGCAGCAGCCCTTGTGAAACCCAATACGCCAGCTTTCGATGCACTATAGTGTGCCAAGTCACGATAGCCCACAACTGTTCCTGCAATTGATGCCATATTGATTATGCTTCCTCCATCCTTCTTCAATGCCGGAAGGGCAGCTTTGGTGCTATTGAAAACACCCTTGAGATTGATATCTATCACTTTGTCCCAGTCGCTCTCATCCATCGCCATGAGACTCTTGTAGGGGTATATTCCTGCGTTGTTAACCAAGATGTCTAGCTGGCCCCATTTATCCAGAGCGGATTGAACCATTTTCTCCACTTGTTCCGGGTCAGTGACATCCGCTAGCAGTGAAATGGCTTGCTGGCCACTCTCCTCGATTTCCTTAACGACTTCCTTTACATCTTCAGCAATGTCACTAACAACTACTTTCGCTCCACGTTCAGCCAGCTTCAGGGTGATACCTTGTCCGATACCCTGAGCTGCGCCTGTGACAATCGCTACTTTACCTTCCAAATTCATTGTTTCACCTTAGTTATCTATTGTTAAGATGTACTAATGGATTTTGTGGTCAAATCATTGTTCTAGGGACCGGTATGAACGGAACCAGAGAAACAGAAATCGGTACCTGATGGGAGGTGACAAACTATAACTGATTAGTCTACCAAAGAAAACAAAGGACAGCTGCTACGAAAGGGTATTTACAATGCAAGAACAAGAGACTCGTTCCAAGATAGTTTGCACGATAGGTCCAGCGTCCAATTCACGAGAAGTCCTTCATCAGATGGTTGAAGCTGGAATGGATGTTGCAAGAATCAACATGTCCCATGAGGATCATTCATCAGCGAAGAAAACCTTCGAATTGATACGTTCAGTGGATGATACGGTGGGAATCCTGTTTGACCTCCAAGGACCTAAGATTCGAATCGGTGAAATGGAAGAGGAAGTAGAGCTTGAAGAAGGGGACGAGTTCATCATCTCAACTCAGGAGTTTATCGGAAATCGCCATCGTGTATCCATCTCGCATAAAGATTTGCCTGAAGATGTTGCAGAAGGTGACATCATTGCTATAAACGATGGGATAATCAATCTCGTGGTTCAAGAAATTCGAGATAACGAGGTGGTTACCAAAGTCACCAATGGCGGCCCTATATCAAGCAGGAAAGGAGTCAATATCCCAGGCATCCGCCTTTCCTGTAGCATGCCCACAGAAAAGGATGTCAAGGACATTGAACTCGCAGCCGAGCTTGGGGTGGATTTCATAGCACTTTCGTTTGTGCGAGACGGAGATGAAGTACGAAGGGTTAACGAAATCCTTGAGGAAAATGGACTAGGCGATGCAGATGTCATAAGCAAGATCGAACATATGCTGGCCATAGAGAATTATGATGACATCCTTGAAGAATCCCATGGAGTGATGATTGCACGGGGCGACCTTGGAATTGAGGTTCCAATCGAAGAGGTGCCCGTGCTTCAGAGGGAACTTGTGCGGAAAGCCAACAAATGGGCCCGCCCCAGTATCGTAGCAACACACATGCTAGAATCCATGACGGAGGAGAGACTTCCCACACGTGCGGAGGTGAGCGACGTTGCCCATGCCATTTTCGACCGAACAGACGCTGTGATGCTGAGTGGTGAGACCGCAATCGGGAGAAATCCCCCCAGGGTGGTAGAGATGATGAATCGAATCATCAGCAATGCAGAAAAGCGTATTACCCCAGTCGATCCACTAGACGTCACCTCAGAAGAACGTATGATAGTGGAAATCATCGGAAATCTGGTCTATAGCGCGGTCTCTCTCATTCCAGAGAATGTTGATGGAATAGTAAGTGCAACCAGAAGCGGCTTCACAGCTAGGTGGATTTCAAAATTCAGGCCCCCCACCAACATCTACGCTGTGACACGAGACCCCGCTGTAATTCGAAGAATGAGGTTGCTTTGGGGAGTACACCCAGTGCAGTATAGACAAGATCTTGACAATGTTGACGACTTGGTTCAGCAAGCTGTACGGAGAGTGCATAAGGAAGGACTGGTCAGTGAAGACAAAGATGTGGTGTTCACTTCAGGAATCAGACACATTCCACACAGAACAAATGTCTGTGGTGTATTCCACGTAGCTGACTTGATTTGACGGAGATAGCACTAGTTGTCTTATTGGCCGGCCGGCACTAGGAAGACCCACCACCAATCATTCGTAGAGAGGACCAAATCATATGTCATTAACACACAGCCGGATTATGATGAACTTCTGGTTTTGTTCCCACTTCTCATCGGAGATTGATGACTCCAGTTGGGACATGAATTGCTCACAAATCTCATCGCTATGTGCTTGGCATCTTGATTGGGGTATGGCCAATAGTATTCAACTCATATTCAATTCTCGTCGGATAGCATTATGTAAAAGAGACAAGAACAAAGGCCTCGACTCGGCAAACAGGGCCAGTAAAGGAGCGAAGGATTACGAAGTAAGACCAGATTCTAGGACTGTAAAGAACTCGTCTTTGACATGAGGATGAGAGAAAGCGAAGAACCATGGAACTCGGGCAAAGTCGTCACTA
>JAWOEX010000036.1:0-40529 GCA_046482545.1 Candidatus Thorarchaeota archaeon | reverse complement strand
GAAACGTAAGCAGAAACGAGCTCGTCCAGTATGGCGAGCATCTTGTTGAAGCCATCGAACAGCTTTGGAGAGGAGTTCGACGAGGTCATTGTAGAGTAGAATCAATCGCACTCTTGCGAGTATTGCGCCAAACAACGTGCAGAGAAATTCTGTCACCTCGTGAGCTTGCAACAAAACCACCTGAGAAATTGGCCAGTCAGTTGAAGCTGTTTGTCAACACTGTTCGCCATGTGCTGAAGCCAACCCTTCTTCCAACCTAGCTGAAAAGAGAGATTTCATTGTAAGCCAAATTGTAGTGGAGACAAGACTGATTAATTAGATATGTATCACACATCCTGATGGACATGCATGTCACGCTGCTCGGTACTGGTACTTCGTATCCCGATCCTCAAAGAGTTCAATCGGGAGTGCTTGTCGAAATCGGAGAACTCAAACTCGTCTTTGACACTGGTTCTGGAACCCTTCATCGGCTCACTCAGACTGGGATAGATTTAACCCAGCTCTCTGCAGTTTTTTTCACACATTTTCACATTGATCACTGTGCCGACTTCCTTCCGCTCTATCAGACACTGTGGATGCAAGAATATGATGACACGTTGCAGGTTTATGGATCAGCAGACATTCATGACTGGTTGAGAGGAATCAACGAGGTTTCATTTCCGTACTTGCTTGATAGAATCTCTACGAACATCACCGAACTAGCGCCTCACGACCAAATAGAGTTTGATGATGTGGAAGTCGAGGCTTGCCCAACATGTCATAGCGATCAAGACAGCAGAGCGTTCAAGATAACAACCAAACACGCATCGTTGGTCTATACAGGTGACACATCGGTTTGTGATGAAGTAATCAAGATGGCAAAGGGCGTTGATGTCTTAATTCACGAATGCAACTGGCTCGATGGCGACCACCCAGAAGGGGTTCATACAAGCCCTCGTGAACTCAATGCGGTTGTCTCAGAGACCAAACCAGACAAGGTTGTACTGGTTCATGTCTCGCCACCTGTTGTTGAAAAGAAAGACTCTGTTATCGAAATCGTTGGTGAATCTAACCTATCAGAGATCATCATGGGTGAAGACTTACACCAAATAGACCTCTAGGTGAATTGACCTAAGCTGAAAATTGTGATGTTGATTACTCCTTGGAATCACTCTGTGCATCAATCATGCCTTTGATGTTCTTCGAGCCATAGAGAGCAGTCAAGATTAGTAGTGGACTGAGAAGAGTCAAATTTGCTATCTCTGGTAATATGGGAGGCGTAGAGCCGCGGAAGATTGCATATCCATTGATAGCAAGGATTCCAAAACAGACAAGGGTCAGTCCAGCATTGAAGTATGCTGCCTTCCTAAGAAAACCTCCAGCTTTTTCATCAAGTATCTCAACGGTTTCTCGCACGACCTGCACAACAAAGAATAGCACAGCAATAATTAGCGCAGGATAACCGAAAATAAAGAAAAGAATATAGCTTATCACAATGCCAGCTACTATCGCGAAGTAGTTACTCATAGGATTGAATTGACTAGAAGACCGAGTATGTTGAGCGCTACTGTCAGTTTTTGATTCATCACCCTCGTTAGCAGATTCTTCAGCCAACATTGCAATAGCCATCTATCTTTTCGAATTGTGACTAATAACTCAAAGCATAAATGCAGTATACAGATGACCGATATAGCATGTCAATATTTAAATCGACACAAATTGACAAGAGCAATCAGAATCCAAGATAGGGAAGTATACAATATGGCTGATGCTATAGAATGGACAAACGCTGGTCCGGATCAAATCGTCTGGCGCTACCCAGACAATCGACTGGACTGGGGTAGTCAACTCATTGTACATGAGAACCAGGCAGCAATTTTCTACAGGGATGGTAAGGCCCTTGATACCTTCCTCGCAGGACGACATAAACTGACAACGAGCAAGATGCCCAGTCTCGTAGGCTGGTTGCAGGAGAAAGTCAAGGGAGATGTATTCCAAGCAACATGCATTTTTCTCTCACGGTCTCAGTTCCAAGGAAAGTTCGGTGGTAGAGGACAGACAAGTGATCTCGCTCCACTCATGTTTCACGGCAACTTCTGGTTTCGCGTAAAGGAACCAAAGGTCTTCGTTAGTGATATCGTGGGCAATCAAAATGCCTTCACAACAAAGAAGGTGAACGATTACCTCAGGTCTTTCCTGAATGAGCGCATCATTGACGAATTTGCACACTACGACCTTCAGGCAGTTTTCACACAACTCGACGAGACATCAATGAAGGTTAAGACGAAAGTCAGGATGTCATTCGAACGAATTGGACTGGAGCTTGTTGACCTGAAATTCGAGGGTATAGACACCACCGAGAAATACCGAGAAAGACTATTCTGGCTAAAGACCGGCAAGGTCGACGGTAAGCAGGTTATGGGTTCAGAGACGATGAAATCAGCTGCCGAATCGATTGGCAAAAGCGAAGGTGCCGGTTTCGGTGCTGGAGCTGCCATGATGGGGCAAATGGGCAAATCGATGCAGGGGAATCAAGATAGTGAAAAATCCGGTGCTCCTGCTGGTGCAAAATTCTGCCCGAATTGTGGACAGGAATTGAAAGGCGCTAAGTTTTGCCCCAATTGTGGTACGAAAATCGGTTGAAGAATGACTGAAAGAGTTCCCAAGATGTGAAAGCATCTCGGGTCTCTTTCCTCTTATTCATTTTCTTACTTTCTCAGCTGGCCATCCTATTGCAATGTGATGATTTGAAAATTGTTCATCGACCAATTGGCAGAAAAGCTAGGCATACATTCAAATCAATAGTAGCAGCAGACACAAATGGGTGAACTTTTCAAGATGCCCAAGCGGAGCGGAAGAAGTACCTCCAGAAAAACAGGGGCATACTACACACCGGCACAAATCGCCGAGTACATCACCCATCAATCAATAGAATCTTGGTTGGATAGACAAAGGCAAATTTTCACTGAATCGCACATGAGGAATCACAGAAATAATCAGAAAAAGGATGTACTTGCAAAGCTGAATTCAGTGAGAATACTAGATCCGGCTGTAGGTGATGGGGTCTTTTTGCTTGCGGCCGCGGACTATCTCCTTGAACTTCGGTGCGGACTAGGCGATGAGATTGATACCAGTGAACTGCGAGCTTCCATATTGGCTACTAATCTCTTTGGTGTAGACGTTCGATCAGATGCAGTCCGGGAGTGCAGAAGAAACCTGATTGAGTGGATACGACAGGGGTCTGACTCAATACCCGGTAGTCGTCTAGATAATCTTGTTGCACAACAAATACGACAGGGCAATAGCCTTGTAGGAAGTATAGGTCAACCCAACAGAACAGAAAAAATGTCTCAGAATCAATTAATTCAACAGAATTCCGCTGTGTGTCCAGCTAATAGAGACAAATGCATGCCGTTCCTGTGGAAGGAAGAGTTTCCTGAAGCATTCGGTCAAAGAGAGCCGGGCTTTGATATCATAGTAGGAAATCCTCCGTTTGGCAATCTGCTAACAAGTTATGAGAAGGAGTATATCCGTTCTACCTATGATGCAGAACTCTTTGGAGGAAGGCAAGGAACTTGGAACTCAGCAGCTCAATTCCTCGCAATGTCAGGTTCCCTTCTCAAACCAGAGGGAGAGCTTGGTTTTATCCTCCCAAATAGCATCATGAGAACCAAGCAATTCAGTAACACCAGGAAGTTTCTCGCAGACGAGTTGGGTATTTGGAAAGTGGTGGATGAAGGAAACCCCTTCGAAGATGTTACGCTGGAAATGGTAAGCGTATTCTGTTCCCCAAGCACACCCAATAGAAGAGAAATAGATGTGGTCTCAAGAAGACCCGAAGTTACAACAGACAACGTGATACCAAGGAGTATCTTCCAAGACGGTGAAATTGCAGTTCTATATCATGATGCGCTTTTCGATGATATAATTCTCGAAGCCAACACAGGACATATTTCTGCGACCAGAGGAAGGGATATTCCTCGAAAATACGTCCATGAATCCAAATCAGAAGCTTACTCTATCCGTTACGCTTCATCGGGAAGAAGCATTAGGCGGTACGGATTTGATACTCGGTACATTGCATACGCCAGTGAAGCCTATTTGGAAAACCAGAAACTGACACATCTCCAGAACAGTGAATTTCTCATAGCCACGAAAAATAAGGCATACCCTCGATGTGTTCTCAAACCAAAGGGCATGATTCACGGAGGAGGAGTTGTTAGGATTAGAATTCACAATAGGAAGATCACCCCTGAAGTCCTTGGACTTATCCTGAATTCTCGAATGATACGCTATCTATGCGTGCGATATCTCACCAATTATTCGAAGCTAACCACTTGCCTAAACACAGGCATCATGGAACAACTTCCAGTTATTTATCCTAGCAAGGAAAGGCCGTACAAAATACTGTTCGAATCTCTACAGAAACTCCATGCAAAGAATCCTCCGTCCCAGAAAGCCCGAAGTGCCGCAGAACGACTTGAGAGGGTAGCTGATGGGCTTGTGTATAGCCTCTATCTAAGAATCCTAAGTCCTCTTGCTGATTTTGTAGATGCAGAATTGAAGCACATGAACAATGGAGTTAATGGCCTTAAAGTGGCCAATTCTCTGGCTTCAGAAGAGATTAATGAAGGCCTGAAAACTCTGCTCAAACACCCGAAAGTACTCAGCATAGAAAAATCTCCCAGAATGCAAAGACGAGCTTAACTCCGCTGAGAAGCTGAGCCTTAAATAAAGAGAAAGGAAGGGGAGTAAGACTCACCATGGGCTCAAGAGACAAGGAAGGACAGAAGGACTCTGAAGAAATGGCTTCCAATATAGAGAAAGCCGTTCAAAAAGACGGGCCCAATGAAGAAGCTTTAACCAATTCAGAGGAGGAAATTGAGCGAGCCAAAGAGATAGAACGAAAAAGGAAGGCAAAGGAACTCAGGAAGAAACTAAGAAAGCAAGAACTTGGCCTTATGAAATATCGGTGGCCAGCCATGATTCTCATGATTACTGGATTCTTGGCAATATGGGCTGAATTCTTACCTGTCATGACTCATCCTCCAGATATCGGGTTTGACACTTTCTTCCAGGTCTATTTGATGCGCGGAAATATTTTCTTCTTATTTCCCATGATAGCAGGAATTTTGCTTTTGGTTATCGGCTACTGGGCGTACACTGAACCGCGAGCAACCTATCTTTCAATCATTCCTGCCATGATGCTAGCTATGTCAGCAACAACCATCTACTTCCTGATATCTTTCGCATTAAGCGTAGATCCGGAAGCTGATGTCGCAGCAACTGGCATTCCACTTACTTTGATAATATATGCAGTAGTTGCGTTGCTGTCAATTCCACTCCGAGAGAAAGAGTAAGAACGCAAGGGAAAGCGTTCCCTCAGTGAGTTACTCTGCATCAGTCATTCGAAGTGACTGCTGATGTAGTCATCAAGGACGCCTTCCGTCTCAAGACGCTGCATCCAGTCAATTCTCGTAGGTTTCTCAGATGCTTGCAGTATCTCAATTATTTGGTCATGGGTTTCTTCCGGAGTAAGACCTGTGGCATTTACCTCGAAGACCATCTCTTCGCCAAAGGAGTTTATAGCGTCCAGCTGGCAGACACCAAACACCTCGGCTTCAATATTCTCTGTAACCTTGAGTTCTGGATAGTCTCGTTTCACAAGACGGGAACGCAGCGCCTCAGGATGCAGACGAAGAATGATGACTTTTTCCACGGCCCTAAAGGGTACTAAATCCACGTAATGGCCTTCCAGAATGACGGGATCATCATGTTGTTGAATTTCAGCCCTGATAGCCTGTACCATACAATCCTCATCAATCACAAGGGTATCTCTTTTCAAATCCTTTTCGGATATGCAGCCTTTTTCGACAGCAAGGTCACCAAGCGAGATGACATCTCGGTCCAAACTGCGTCCAAGTAAAGCTGCAACTGTAGTCTTTCCACATCCTGGACTACCGCCAATCACAATTGCTTTCATAATAGAAACTTAGAGACTGACCGAATATTAGCTTAAGGGAATATCATCTTAAGCAGGAAAATGCTATAACCCAGTATCAATGGGGCTTCCTGTGAGGTTACTGTTCCTCTAAGTAATCGCATGAAAACCATAATAAGTCTTAAACATCGCTCGCAAAATTGGGTCTGGCTCCATGCAAACAAAGGAAGCTGAAACAATGATGGATTCAGAATATCAAATCCGTCAGTTCACTGAAGATGACCTAGAATCAGTGATGCGTATCAACCGGGAATGTTTGCCCGAAAACTACCCAGAGCGTTTCTTTTTAGGTCTACATAACCATGCGCCAAAAGCATTTCTTATTGCCACAGAGAACGGGAATGTGGTCGGCTATATCATGTGCCGAATAGAGCGAGGTATATCGAATTTTGGTATTCGACCAACAAAGAAAGGTCACATAGTTTCTGTGGCTGTTCTACCAGATTATCGAAGGAAAGGCATTGGGAGGAATCTTGTTGGTTCGGCACTTATACAGATGGTTTCGTACGGTGCTGATGAATTCTTCCTTGAGGTTCGGACAACCAACAACGCAGCTGTATCAGTCTATCAAAGTCTCGGCTTTAGTATCAAGAAGACACTTAATGGCTACTACCGAGATGGTGAGGATGCCTACTTGATGGTTAAGAAATCGGAGGAAGAGGAATAGAACAAGATGCCAACAAACACCCTAGTAGTTCCACTTATCCCCGATTGCTCGGCATGTATGGTCAACTCACTTAAGACACTTGTTCCACTTCTTACCAAGGACAAACAAAGACAATTTGAATTATTCTCCACCGCTTTCAGCATATTAGCCAAGGGTTTCGATGAAAAAAAAGACCCTGCAACCTTGTCAATTCAACTTTACAGGGAATTGTATTCCCTCGAGGACGCCCAGGATCCGTATCATGAAATCAAAGCGATGAGCAACCAAGTCGCCAAGAAATGCATGAATGGAATAAATAAACGAATCAATGCTCTCAAAGGATACGAGAAGCTACGAGCTGCTTTGGCTGCTGCAATCGCGGGCAATATGATAGACTTCAACACAGCAGGGCACGACCCCGATTTGACCAAACTCGGAGAAGCTTTTACTGCAATTAAGAGGGAGGGCTTTGCACTTGACGATTCTCAGAGTCTTTGGAATCGGTTGACTTCAAAGAAAGGCAATATGGTGTTTCTGGCGGATAACGCAGGAGAAACCTACTTCGACTTGCCGCTTATCGAGATAGCGAAAGATCATGGTTGGACTGTTACGTATGTAGTCAAGGATAGGCCGATGATGAATGACGTAGTCGTCGGAGATATCGAAGAAACGGGAATACAAAAGATCGCTGAGGTTATTACGTCCGGAGCGTGGGCATTTGGTGTCCCCCAAAAATGGGTAAGTCAGCAGTTTCTTGATACTGTGTCCAATGCGGATGTAGTCATCTCAAAAGGGCAGGCCAACATTGAGACTTTTCCAGAAATCCAGCGAGATCTTAATGTAGAAAGCTATTACGTGTCTCGCGCAAAATGCCCTCATATTGCAGGCGTACTAGGCGTTGCCAAGGGACAAAATGTTGTTCTTAGGCGAGGCTAGAACCTAACAGATATCCAACGAACTTCTGCTTGAGAGAAGACTTTTTATGAGGTTTCGGTGGGAGCTCGATTGTGTGTACAAAGTAATCCTTAAATGGGAATCTTCGAAGCGCATGTACAGTTTTATTCGGTACAAATTACCTGAATTAAGTGGAGGAAATACAAAATGAGTCAACAACCAGTAATCGTACTCAGAGAAGATAGCGAGAGACGTAGGGGCCGTGATGCCCAGAGAAACAACATCATGGCGGCGAAAGTGATTGCCGAGTCGGTTCGATCTGCCCTAGGTCCTAAAGGTATGGATAAAATGCTTGTGGATGGTTTCGGAGACATCACTGTCAGCAATGACGGAGCAACCATCTTGAAGGAGATGGATGTATCACATCCAGCTGCTAAAATGGTTATCGAAGTTGCCCGCACTGTAGATGATGAAGTGGGCGATGGTACTACCACTGCTGCAGTTCTTACAGGTGAGCTTCTCAAACAGGCAGAAGACTTGCTGGATCAGAAAATCCATCCAACCACAATAATCAGCGGATATAGAAAGGCCTCACAGCATACAATAGACATGATTGAAGAGTTTGCTGATGAAATTGATCCAGAGGATGAAAACTATCGGGACATTCTAATCGATGTGGCAAAGACGGCAATGTCGAGCAAGTTTGTTTCCACTTCCAAGGACGCATTAGCAGAGATCGTTGTCGATGCTGTCCTAGCAATCAGCAAGGACAAGGAAGCAGGTGAGAACATCTCAATCAAGGATATACCAAGACAGAAACAAGAAGGTCTTCAGGTCGACCGAAGTGAACTGATTAATGGATTGGTTCTTGACAAGGAAATCGTGCATGCCGGTATGCCCAAGAAGGTGGAGAAAGCTAAGATAGCTCTGCTTGAGGCACCACTGGAAGTCTCTAAGACCGAATTTGATACCAAGATTTCCATTTCTGACCCAACGTCCATGCAGTCATTCCTTGACGAAGAGCAAAACATGTTGAAGTCAATGGTAAACAGGATAGTGGAATCCGGGGCAAACGTTGTTATTTGCCAGAAAGGTATCGATGATCTCGCACAGCACTTCTTGTCGAAGAATGGTATCCTTGCGGTGAGGAGAATAAAGAAATCAGACATTGAGCGCCTACACAAAGCAACTGGTGCAACCATTGTTTCACAGATAAACAATCTCACCAAAGAGGACCTTGGTGAAGCAGACCTCGTTGAACAGCGAAAGATCGCTGACGACAAGATGCTTTTCGTTGAAGGAACACCCAAGACCTCAGCAGTCACGATAATGGTGAGAGGCGGTACAGACCACATAGTTGATGAGGTAGATCGAGCTCTCAATGATGCCCTATACGTTGTACGAGATGTCATCATGGAACCCAAGGTCACCTATGGCGGTGGAGCACTTGCTTCAGAAATCGCTCAGAGTCTTCGGAAAGAAGCATCTAAATTCGAAGGTAGAGAACAATATGCCGTCAACGCTTTCGCCGATGCTTTGGAAATTGTACCCACTACCCTGTCCGAGAATGCAGGTCTTGACCCAATCGATATGCTTGTTGATCTCCGTTCAGCACACTCAGAGGGCAAAAAGCACTATGGTGTCAATATCACCACTGGCAAAATTGATGACATGAAGAAGGCTCGCGTTATCGAATCTGCTGCAGTCAACAGGCAAATTGTTATGTCTGCTGCCGAAGCAGCACAGATGCTCTTGAAGATTGATGATGTCATCAGTAGCAAGGGCGGTGACATGGGGGCAGGCGGCGCACCCGGCGCAGACGAAGACCTAGATTAATAAAGCGTATCTAACGCGGACTAGATAGGTGTGGCTTATGTCAGATGATTCAAAAGACAACAACAGTTCCGAGGAAGAAGAACCTGAGAAAAAACAGGACGAAGAGAAGAAGGAAGAAGACAGCGAAGACGAAGATGACAAGCACACCGAGAAAGAACGGCAGCTCCTCGCTCTTGCAGAAATATCGGGCGTAGGTCCCCGAACAGCAGAGAAGCTATACAGAGAAGGATACGGTGATTTGGAAAAGCTGGAAAACGCCAACTCGGCAGTCATTGCAGTAAGCATCAACGGGCTGAGTGTCAGAAAGGCCAAAAATGTAATCGAGGCTGCAAGTGAAATCCGAAAGGCCATTAAATCTGGTGAGATTGATCTCAGTGAGAAGAAGCTCCGTAAGCGGAAGAGACCAGAACCCGAAGAACCAACAGATTCCCATGAGTTACCCGGAACAAAGGCATTCGAACCACCACCAGAGAGAACGGATCTGACTACAGGCTTGGAAGAAGAGAAAGAGGATATGGGTATACCCATAGGGCCGAAATGGTTGACAAAGTTTGAGAAAGCACGAATCATCGGGGCAAGATCACTCCAGCTCTCGATGGGGGCTCCTCTTCTCATCAATCCTGAAAACGTCGACGGCAACCTCTTTGCATTAGCAGAAGCAGAGTTGAAATCGGGTATGCTGCCAATGACTGTCAGGCGCAAATTACCTACAGGGGAGCATCAGGATATTCCGCTTTCTCTGCTACTAGAACACACAAGGCTAGATTGATTTCTTAGTCAATCGTAGTCTCTTGGATAGGACCAATTCCTATCCTTCCGATTTTATTTTCAGTTTCTGTCTTTTTCAGTCTCTTCTTTTTTGCCTTATCAAAACAGTACAGCTTAATAATGGAGATATTCCTTTACTTTTTTCCCGGTGATGATAGTAGATGCAGGAGATTTTACTTGACGCAACGCTCGTAATCCGCTGCATAATTGGATTTTCGGTCGGCGCCCTTATTGGTCTGGAAAGACAGAAAAGAATGAGGGAAGACCTTACAGCAGGTGTGAGATCATTTGGTCTCCACAGCCTGATGGCAACTCTCGCCGCTTACTCATTCAATGTATCTAAGAACCCTACCCTGTTTATCTATGCCACCGCGATTTCCGCTATCCTAATTGCAACACAGATTGTATACAAGATATTCAGGACCATGCGGAAGGGAACCACCACATCTATCGTCTTTGGTATTTCCTTCGTTCTTGGGGCATTGGTGGGACTAGACGAAGCTCCACTTGAAGGGCAATTGGTTGGTCCACTTCAGGTTCTAGCTATGACTATGTCATTCTTCATATACCTTGTACTTGGATTCAAGGAGGAAGTTGCAAGTGCAGTAGGTGTGGTTACGAAGGAAGAAATGATTAGCGCAGTTCAGCTTGGTGTCCTGATATTCTTCCTATGGCCTCTGTTACCTGCCACTTGGGATATAGGACCCATTACTCTGCCGGTTCATCAAACATATCTGCTGGTTGTTTTACTACTTGGTATTAGTTTCGTGAACTATATTTTGGTCAAGCAATATCGAACACGAGGAACCTATTTCTTCGGATTTTTCGGAGGTTTCGCAAACAGCGAGGCAACGGTATCGAGTTTGGCTGATTTCCATGTTCGTACAAATAGAAAATTTACCGGCAGAATATCTCTATCCGTTATTTTCGCAAACATCGCAATGGTTTTGAGAAACGGAGTGCTTGTTATACTCATTGACCCAACGCTCAGCATCTTTAGATTCTACATCATTCCTCTCGGGATTCTAACAGTCGGTGGACTTGTACGATTGTTCTATGAGAGAACAGTCATCCAGAAAACAGATGAAGAAAAACTAGACACTCGGTTTGTTTCACCGTTCGAGTTATCAGCTGCACTGAAGTTCGCATCCGTATTCACCGCTGTAACCGTCATTTCTTTGTTCCTGCAAGATACTTTCAGTGATTTTGGAATCCTGATAGCCGCTGTATTTGGCGGGTTTGTTTCGGCTGCGGCACTGGTATCAACTGTAACCACAGGGTATGTGGCAGGAAACATAGCCATTGAGTCAGCTGTCTATTCGGTCATCATAGCAACCACCATCGCCGTATTAAACAAAATAATCTATGTCTACTCAACAGATCAAAAGCCAGAATTGACCAAGAAGGTGGGCAGAGATTCGCTTCTCATGGCTACTGGAGTCCTCGTCTACTTGCTTCTCCTAGCCTGGGGCATTTTTCCTGGATTCTAAAGGAATCTAACCCAACATAACCCTTAAAATACTCATGATGTACCGCTTACATGGTGAAGCATTTGAGCGTTGGTGGCTCCGTTCACAGGTCAGGGGAAAGATAATCTCCTGATTGGGGCATACTTGACTCGCTCGGTTCTTCTTGTTTCGGAGGTTTTCTATGACTGAAATGAGGACAGTCCGCGGTATGCGAGATTTAATGGGACCGGAGATGTATATACGTGATTATCTTATTCAGACAGCCGTTGATGTTTTCAAGCTCTTCGGATATGAACCGCTAGACTCTCCGGTTATTGAGTTATGGGAGACCCTCTCTGCCAAAGGCGGAGAAGAGATTGAATCAGATACGTTCAGATTCAAAGACAAAGGCGACCGAGAGGTCGGGCTTAGATTTGACCTCACCGTACCCCTAGCAAGGATAATCTCATCTAATCCAACCCTGCCAAAACCCTTCAAGAGATATGCTGTAGGTAAGGCATGGAGATATGATAGACCACAAGCAGGCAGGTATAGAGAATTCACTCAAGCAGATGTGGATATTATTGGTAACACCAGCCCAGCAGCAGATGCCGAGGTAGTGATGGTTGCTCTTGAATTCATGAATTCCATATTTGACGATGAGCCCTATCTTATCAAAATCAACAATAGGAAGGTACTGCGAGGTCTCACAGAGAAAGCAGGTATACCCAGAGAACTAGCACATGAATGCTTCAGAGCCATAGATAAACTAGATAAGATTGGCGCCGATGGTGTGACCGAGGAGCTTAGGGAGCGGGGAATGAAGGGCGAACAAATTTCATTCCTATGGGACAATGTATTTGGTGAAGAGCAAACCTTATCGACTTTGAATGAATTTCGCGAAATTCTGTCTGGTTCAGATATCGGCTTGGAAGGGGTTGACGAGCTTGAAATGATGGCGGAAATCTTTAGCGAAGCAGAAGTGAGTGATTTTGTCGAATTCGACCTTTCTCTGGCCCGAGGATTAGATTACTACACAGGCCCAGTTTTTGAAGGAAGGTATCTAGGAAAACCAGATGTAGGATCTATTGCTGGTGGAGGAAGATATGATAATCTCATTGAGAAATTCGGTGGTCCGTCAATCGGTGCAACAGGTATATCCCTTGGTGTTGACAGAATCATAGACATACTGATGGAGACAGGAGTAGCCGAGAAACTCAAACCCAAGCTGGATGTATTTGTAGCACCGGTCTCGAAAGACATGCACAAATACGCAATGAGTGTACAGAAAAAAATGATTAGAGCTGGTTTTGCTTGTGGGGTCGATTTGATGAACAGGCCGTTGGGCAGATTGCTGGAACAGGCTGATGACGAAGGTGCTGCCCTAACCGTCATTGTTGGAGAAAGGGATCTGAGCGAAGATGAGCTCAGTATCAGGGACATGGAGACTAAGAAGACCACACAGGTACCAAAGGAAGATATTGTTGAATATGTGCGAAACAAACTCAAACATAAAAAAGAAGTCTGATGAAGAATAACAGAGTCTGTAGGGAAAGCCTTTTCTCAACAAACCAGTATACCTTGGCTAGGGATAGATATGACACGTCTTCCTGTAGTGGCAGGTAAATTTTACGAAGGAGAAGAAACCCTTCTTGAACAGAGGCTTGAGGATTGCTTTTCTAAGAAGATGGGTCCAGGGAGAATTCCTGAGAGTTCACCAGGGGAAAAGAGAAATCTCAAAGCGGTAATTGCCCCGCATGCAGGATATGTCTACTCCGGTATGACTGCCGCTCATTCATACATGGGGATTTTTGAAGACGGAAGACCAGATCACATCGTCATAATGGGGCCCAATCACTCAGGTCATGGAGCGCCGGTTGCTGTTTGTGAAGAGGACTGGGAAACACCTCTGGGTGTAGTTAAGTTTGATACTGAACTGGGGAGCGCGATTCTTGAAGAAAATGAATTTGCCCAGAGTGATTGTGTCGCACATGCTCGTGAACACTCAATAGAAGTTCAGCTACCTTTCTTGCAGTACATATTCGATGACCCCCCTGCTTTTGTCCCCATTTGCCTGAAGACTCAATCATATGAAATTTGCAGGTCACTTGGAGAGACATTCGCTACTCTGGGTAATGAAATGGATATTCTCATCATAGCTAGCTCGGATTTCACCCATTTTGAGCCAGCAGAAACAGCAAAAAGGAAAGACAATCAAGCGATGGAGTATCTGGAATTCTTGGATGCGGAGGGATTCATCGACTTCGTTCGTAAACATAGGATTAGCATTTGTGGTGCAGGCCCCATAGCATCCGCAGTTGTCTATGCAAACAAACAAGGAGCAGAAGAGTTCAGGCTCCTTCAATATTCCAATTCTGGCGATGTCACCGGCGATAAGGAAAGTGTTGTTGCTTACGTTGCGGCTGAAATCCTTTGAATCTACTCACGAACAGATTGCGTTCTATCTACATTATGGACAGTTGGGCTGTGGTCAGCAGTTATATCTCCAAGGCGAAGAGAAGTCGTATCTTCCCAACCAGAGATACAGCACCTGCAATAAGACCAATAGCTAAGCCCACCATGTTGCCAGTACTCAGATAGCTCATCCCCGTTTCACGATTATGCTAAAACATCGCATCAGAAACCTGTGCGATTCCTGCTGGATAAGGGGCGGCTGAAACATTTTTTTAAATCATTCTTGTTGAATCCATAACCCAGATGGGCCACAAACATGTACATAACACTCGTCAAGGAAAGCCTAACAGAGTAGCAAGCATAACTGACCAGCAACTTCTACTATCCGAAAGACTACCAAGCGAATCTACAAATGTTATTCTTGAGTACGAAAAGTACGCACCACCAACACGCAATTCTGTTATACAGATTCCAACAACAGAAATTCAGTACGGAGAGCAGGTTTGACGATTCCGAAACCAATTTGAAACATGCAAAGCGAGATTGTAGTCACCAAGACTTGTCGCAGAGCGCCACTCCGAGGTATGGTAGATGGTTCATACTCCGATATAGATTCCGTTGTCTTGAGCGGTGTCACCCAAGAAGCACGATAAAGCTCCCATCAATCCTCAGAGTTCAGTCTTAAGGAAAAGGACTTCAGTTTTCGATAATGACTCGAGTCACTCCCTCTATGCGTGACAGCGTTTCGATAATCGCTCCGCGCAAAGGTTTCTGAGTGATTACCTTTAGACAGGGTTCTCTATAGATGGCTACATCTTCTGCTAATACTTGGCGAATCGCCACACCACGACCTGCAATGGTTGCAGTTACATCTGACAGGATTCCGGGGTTCTCTGGCGATTCTACGTAAATCTTGACAAATCCGTACCCAAAAACCTCGCACACGTTCTCCAAAGATGGACCAGCAGGTTTCAAACGTGAAAAGAATTTGCACAGCTCGTCATCAGCACAGACATCTTCTGTCATTGACCTCACAGTACGCCTATCAACACCGACCGCATCACCGATAGCCGTCAACGAAATCCCGATATCACCGCATTTTACAACACCTGGTCCCATAATCCGGAGCCCGTGACGGACTATCTCCTGTGCAACGACTAACCGCTGAGGATAGTCTTCAAATTTCTCACGTATTTTCTTCCACATAATCGCACCTCAAACCCATAGATATTTTCAGTGTGGTTTCCAATGCAAGTACGAGCTTAGATTTTCAGATAGAGTCGAGTAGACGTAGCCATCCAGATATATGTTGCTTTCGTATTTGGTTGTTACAGGAGCTATACCAATTTTTTCTCGAAAAGTACTTGATCCACATATCCGCTGGGCATCTTGAATTGGTCCTTTCGAATGCCAATTGTGCGGTAGTTCAGCGAGCGATACAAAGCCAAGGCTGTTGCATTATCAGCCAAGGTGCTCAACACAATCTTCTCATATTCTTCAAGAACAGCAGCTTCTTCAGCAGTGGTCATCAATGCTCTGCCAACACCCGTATTTCGAAAGGCCTTTCGAACAATGATGCCAAGTCTGCATACATGCTCTGAAGCCGCCCATTGCTCAGGTCTCAATGTCAAGTGGCCAACGTAAGTTTCATCTATGAAGGCAACAAGGATTATGTCCCGTGTGCTTCTGCTTCTATCAATCCATTCCAGCCATTGGTTGAGACTAGAACTAGTCTCTAAGATAGGCAACCACTTCTGCTCTTCAACTACCTCTGCAAATCCCTCATACATGCTCCTCCCATCGGATACCTTTGCATGTCGAATGAATACAGAGCGGTCATCCTTGCAATCGAACGTCCATGTCTTCACGATATAGCATCCCGTCCTTCTTTTCTTCGAATCATGCCTGACCATTCTACTATTTTGAGCCCCTGAGCCCGAGCTAAATCAGCCAGCTCGTCCATGCGGTCTTTGGTCATCAAGGGAGCGTTTGATAGGGGGAACTCTCGCCCAATCAAATGGTATTTCTCAGTGCACATACGATTAAAGGCTAAAAGGTCGTATCGCCGCACATTAGGCATATTTTCCCGAATAAACCGGGCAATGCTTATGATATTCTGGTCAGAGTCAGTATAGCCCGGGACTACTGGCGTGCGCACCCAAGCAGGAATGCCGCGGTCTGCGATTAGGCGAGCGTTAGAAACTACGATATCAAGAGAAACCCCGGTGTATTGCCTGTGTTTCTGTGGGTCTAAGACTTTTAGATCATATAGAACCAAGTCCACATTATTGACTACTCGCAGCATTTCCTTTTCTGAACAGTATCCACAAGTATCGAGAGCAACGTGTATCCCCATTTCATGAAGGCCTTTGGCAACATCTTCCACGAAATCTAGTTGGTGTGTAGGTTCTCCCCCTGAGAAAGTAACACCGCCACCTGATTTCTCGAAAAACACAGCATCACGAGCGAGCTCTTCAACCAGCTTCTTTGCCGACCACTCTGTACCGATGATTTCTAATGCCCCTGATGGACATGCTGCCTCACATGCCCCACATAGGACACATTTTTCATAATCGATATTCATACCATGCCCAGTTAAATCTAGGGCATCGTGGTGGCAAGCTTGAATACACGCTCGATCACCAATACACTTGGATTTGTGCCATACAAGTTGCAATTCATCATCAATGGCTTCTACATTGTGACACCAGAGACAGCTCATTGGGCATCCCTTTAGAAAGAGTGTTGTCCGTATCCCAGGACCATCCTCAGTTGAGCATCTCTCTATTTTGGTTATTATGCCTTTCAAATCAAGTGCTCCTTTGTTGACCACATTTCTATATGGGTAGAAGCTATCTGTTAGTAGATAAGCGATTACCTCTAGTAAATTTCACGGAGCATCGTACAGGAATGAAACTGGCGCTATCTTTAAAAACTCACCTCGAACTCACCCACAAGCGCCAAGCTTCGCTTCGTTAGTATCAGGAAGGATACTTTATGAGAAACAGGAAGATATTCGTGATAGCCCTCGTAGTGTCAATGGTTCTTCTTGGAGCAATCCAACCTCAAAGCAGTTTCCAGACAGCACCAGAGAGTACGTTCCCGGTTTCCATCTCCGATTCGCACGTAACAACCGGATTCGATTCTGAGAATATCACTATCACCCTTATCGCCCCAGCTAACAACACTGAAGTGTCGGGACTTACAAACATCACTCTGAACATCACAAGCTTGGCAGGTTCGCTCAACGTAACACTGTACACGAACGGAGAAGTATATCCTGATTACAACAACACTCCGATTGACACGGGCGAACAAAACGTTACAGTAGATACAACCACTTTGTCTGAAGGAAACGGCAATTTCACTTTTCTGTTCGTAAATCAGGATTTAGAAAGCCCCGAAAAAGAGAGCTTTTCGCTTTCATTTCTAGTAAATAATCATGGTCCACCCATGATTGAAGTCTTAGCACCTGCGGAAAATTCCACCTTCACTGGCTTGGATTCTGTAACCGTAAACATTACTTCAGATTATGACTCGGTGTTTCTCAACGTAAGCGTCGGTGGAAAACTCCTAACCAATTATAGCCCAGCATCCGTGCCCGTTACAGGCGGAAATTATAGTGTAATGATTAACGGTAGCGATTTTCAAAATGGAATACACCAGATAGAAATGACAGTCTATACCGAGGAGGGCCTTACTGATTCAGCCAATCTTCAACTCGAGTTTCTAGACCACGTCAGATTTGCCATTTCTGGTCTTGCCATGTACAGCAAAATTTCTGGGAATCATGAAATATCCGTAAAAGTATTCACACCTTATGATAACGTGACATTCTCAGCCTATGTTGAGGGCGTAATTGCGCCAGATGTTAACAATATTACGCTTCCACAGGGGCGTAGTTCCTTTACGCTCAATACGACACCCTACTCAGAGGGTGAAACCAGCTTTACTTTCAAAGCATATGACGCATATGGTCACAAATGGGTATCCAGCATGATTCTGGTTATCGACAATTTTGGTGTTCCTAAGATATCCTTCGAATCACCGACCACTGATATTGTCGCTGGTATGGCGGAGTTTACCATAAACATCGAAACGAAATGGGATACCGTCAATATAACCGTCTATGTCGATGATAGTCCCGTTTCAGGCCTAACAAACAAGACCGTACCCACAGGACAGTATACGTTCTACATCGACACGAATAACTACAGCAAATGGGAACATGATGTGAAGGTCATTGTGACCACCCCTGAGGGTGAAACTGCTGAAACAACGGAGATATTTGGATTTGCAAGCTTCAAGATGGAGGAGTTAGTAAGTGCAATAGGTTTGTTTGGAGCAGCAATTTTGATTCCCCTATGGAGAAAGAGAAAGGGGCAACCGCTTAGACCGGTGATGGTGGTTGATGTGATCTTCTTCGCAGCTTTTCTGGGACTGTTTGTTGTCTTGGGTATTAACACCATCCCACTCCTGATATGGCACTTCAATCTCGGCAGCATATGGGCCATAGGGTCAACTCTCGTATTCACGAACTGGGTGGTCCCATTAGTCATGGGAATCTCTGAGAACGAATAGCGATTACAGAAGCTTCGTTACCGGGATATCGTGTGCTTCCTGAATATCCCATGTGCCAGATTTGATAAATGATCCCAGCGAATCCTCAGGTACAACACTAAAAGCGGTCTCAGTGGTCCAGCCACTTGCCGCTCTGGCAGTTCTACTGATAATTACAGGGAAGAAATCTGTTGCTCTCGGCAGTACATCCGCAACAAATTCTGCCCTTTTTGCATCTCTCTTGACAATCACGCCAGACCCAATTGGTTCCTTCTCTTTTCGAAATTCAAATACCCGACCAACCTTTCCTTTATCAACAACGTCACTTACCGTTTTTGCTAAGGAGTCGGCAAGGGCTAGATTTGAGAATGCAATTGTGTCCGGCAATCCGTCAAAATCTTTCAGTCGATGTGTTGAAATGCTAGATGTTCGCATTATTGGGATATTATCTATTTCATCCTCAATCCATGTGAGTGAACCTCTAGCAAAATAGCCAAGTTTCATCCAAAAATTATAGGCAGAAGGAGGGGAACGAACCATTATTCTTTGGACACTTTTATCTTTCAGAATACGTTCTGCTTCTGCAACCAACTCGCAGCCTACACCCTGCTTCTGGAAACGAATATCCACATCAATGCTTCTGATTACGCCCACAAGTCCTTTTTGTGGCGTTGGCTCTGCCCTGAATATGATTTCTCCAATAACCTGGTCGCCTTTCTCAGCAACAAGCCATCCCCAGCGTTCCAATCCTACAAGACGGTGTTCTTCTTTAACCTCTTCAGAGGTGTACTCTTCTGACCATCTTGTGGTTTGGTAAACAGTCAGCAGGTCGTTGCTGTCCCACATCTTGCCTTTGCGGATAATCATTTTGTAACATCTCAAGTAACTGTAATGAGGAGAGCTAATGCCTCAATTTTAGGGTAAGTATGATGTGTACAGTTATAATGAGTCTGCCATCTTCCTACATTTATTTGCTAGTGGTACAGGCCCAGGACCAAAGAGGTACAGAATAGGCTCTATTCCATGCCCCCGAGGAACATATACGGCTGCATACTCCGAATCAAAACCCCTAGAAGCCACAAGGATCCGTGATTGTTTAATTATGTCCCCAGATGTTCGAGCAGCTTTCTCCAATATAGTGATCTGGAAACCTACATTTTCGGCAGCATCCCTAACCTCGGTTCGTCCACTTAGGCAAAAACACGAGCGTATCCTATCATGAACTTCGTGTCCCCAAAGCAGAATCTTGGCTGTATGCCTCGATGACCCGAATTCAGGAGCCCCTACAGCATGAGCATGATTCTTCAACAGGGTTATCCTGCCGGGTATGCTAACAACATCTTGGATAGACTCGGGTGACGATTCGCATGCTGCAAGATTTGCTCGGACTTGCGGAATTAGCTTGCCGAAATCCGGAGTATCTTCGATGATTCGCACAGCTTCTTCCATGTTCTGTAAGAGCTCAGCGCGGTTCGAAAATTCCTTCTCTTGGTCACCAAGCAATTCCGAACATGTCCTGCAATCTACTTCTTCGAGAACGGGAATCAGTTCTCTATGTCTACGACATGTAGAAGACCCTATTCGCAAGTACATGCATGTTTTGCAAATGGCCTTCACCATTCTGTCGGGACGATTAGACCCAGTGAGTATCATCATAGAGAGGTCGTCTATCAATGTCTCCAGATTCTCGTCTGGTTCAGGAGCATCGCCAAGATATTTGCTGACAGCGGCTTGTGTAATACCCAGACTCTCCCCAATTTCATTTTGAGACATATCTTGGTCGCTTAGGCGTTGTGCCACACCGGCCCTGATTCTTGGCAAGATCTCCTTAATCACTATTTCACATGGAGGACGCATTGTTTGTATCACCAACAGAAACTATTTAACTAGTACACACTCATAACTTAGTTGTATAACAGACATATAAAGGTGGTAGTTCAGTATGTCAGAAAGTGAATACAGTCCAAGGCGGGACCCAAAGCGAGTAGTTGCGGTAATATTGGTTATCGTTGTCATAGGAGTATCTGTGTATGGTGTTCTCAATTGGCCTCGGCCGAAGTTCAGGGTCTATACCTATGACAGCTTCATGGTCTGGGGACCCGACCCAGAAGGCATTGATGAAGAGCTCTTTGCTGCTTTTGAAAAGGAGTACGGGATTGAGGTTGAAATTGAACGGCTTCAAACAGACGCCAGTGGAATTCTTTCACGACTAGTTGCAGAACAAGAGAATCCGGTGGCAGATGTTGTCATTGGGATTGATAATATCCTAATACTCCGGGAAGACGCGAAAACTGTATTGGAGTCTTATGTTCCACCCAATTTGGAGGAGGCTCTGTCAAACACGTCATTGGATTTGGTGAGTGCACTTGACCCTGACCATTACGTTGTACCTTTTGACTACGGTTTAGTTACCCTAATCTACTCCATGGCAGACATGAATGTTACAAGCCATCCCCAATTAGCCAATCTCACCTTTGCTGGCCTTGCTGAGATGGCATCAAGTCTGGTTACTGAGAATCCACAGATGAGTAGCCCTGGCTTGAGCTTCCTTCTGACTGAAATTGCAGTGCAAGAGAAACTCGAAGAAGAAGACTGGACCGACTGGTGGAGTGAAGTTAAGGATAACATCGATGTTCAAGAAGGATGGTCGGAAGCATGGAGCAAGTGGGATAGTGACGAGTCAAGGAGTCTACTTGTCAGCTACGGAACAGACCCGGCCTATGATGCCTATATGACAGGTGAAGAACCAACCACAGGGGTTGCACCATTCGTTCACAATAATCAGGACTATGCATGGGTACAAATCGAAGGTATGGGCCTCGTCAAAGGAGGACCGCATCCCGAAATAGCAAAGGCATTCATTCAATACTGCCTTAGCGCAAACGTCCAATCACATATTGCGCTCAATCAATGGATGTATCCAGTGAACGGATCTGTCGAGTTGGATCCTGCATTCGAATATGCTCTTCACCCAGACGAAATAAACATGCTCAATACCCTTCTTACCAGAAATGAGATTGCAACGAATCTTGCGTCTTGGCTTGATACGTGGGAAAGTATTATGACTGCGTAGTAGAGGAGTACTATAATGGATACGCAGTCTGTCACTCGGTATGCCATCATTGGGATTCCCATCTTACTGCTCCTCATCTTCCTCATCTACCCTGTATCATCAGTGCTTGTCAGGGGGCTCGTTACTGGGCCGGGATCGTCATTCCTTGAGGTTTGGGTATCATCAGTTACGCATCGCGTTTTTGGATTTACAGTCATCCAAGCACTAGTTAGTACAATCGTTACGGTACTGCTTGGGCTGCCTGCGGGTATCATACTTGCCAAGCTAGAATTTCGTGGGAAAGGATTTGTTCAAGCTGCTATGCTCATTCCTTTTGTCTTGCCGCCTATTGTCGTTGTTGTTGGCTTTTTACGAATGTTCGGTCAAGGCGGATTCATTGATTCGATTCTCGTGACAGTGTTCATGGCTGATTCATCAGTGTTGAATCTAGCATCCGGCTTTACTGGAATAGTACTTGCCCATGTCTTCTACAACATACCATTAGTTGCCCTCATCGTTTCAGCTTCGCTCGAAAGACTAAGCCCGGAGATCGAGGAAAGCGCCGATATCCTTGGAGCAAACTCAATACAGAAATTCAAGCGCATCATCATGCCTCATATCATGCAGTCAATTGTTGCGGCAGCCCTTCTTACTTTCTTGTTCTGTTTCATGTCATTTCCTATTGTGCTTGCTCTTGGGCAAGGACGCTATGCAACAATGGAAGTACGAATCTGGAATGCATTTCGTTTGGCTGATTACGGAGAAGCCAGCTCCTTAGCGCTGATACAGCTAGTAATCACCATGATTCTCGCATATTGGTATGTCAATATTGGCAGGTCAGGCGGCGATGCAACTGGACAAACAAGAGCCGTGAAGACGGTTTCGTTTCAGAACCTTAGCAGGAATACCCAGATTTTTACCGTACTATATACCGCATTCGTATCAATCTTGATTGTAGGACCGGTAGTGTCTGTCTTCGGAGCCGCGTTTTACAGTCCGATTACAGAGGAATTTACTATTCGGGGCTTCACGAATCTAGCCCAGTTGGGTACAGGAAAAGGGCTCCAACCCCTGCTGAACTCTTTGTTCTACGCTACACTGTCAACGTTTTTTGCGGTTCTAATTGCCATACCACTGGCGTATCGGCAACGATTTGATCATTCCAGAGTTGCCACCATCACATCGGCTATGACATTTTTGCCCTTAGGCATATCATCCATCACCCTCGCATATGGATTGATGAGAGCAGTTGCAGTACCCCTCGGGTTGAGCACAAATCCGTGGCCACTCATTGTAATCGCTCAGACAATCATTGGTCTGCCATTCACTGTAAGATCCATCGAGATTGCAGTAAAAGATATGGACCGTTCGTTGCTTGAACAAGCAGATTTGCTTGGTGCTTCAAGATTAGAGAGACTGTTCTTTCTTGAACTCCCATTGATTGCACCGGGGATATTGGTAGGCGCAACGTTTTCTTTCGCTATGGCAATCGGTGAGATGTCTGCCACATTGTTCATAGCGCTTCCACAAAATACTACGTTGGCCGTGGCCATTTACCAATATCTTGGTGTTCGGAAATTTGTTGAAGCAGGGGCAGCTGCATTGGTGCTTACCCTCTGTTGTTCCGCAGCCTTCCTATCGATAGAGCGTTTATCGGATAGGACTGCCGGAGGTGCGCTTTAGATGGTGAAAGTTGAGATTGCTGGAATGAGAAGGGAATTCCGAGATGGTACAACAGTTGGTCCTATCAATCTGACAATAAGAGATGGAGAATTGATGGCGCTACTGGGCCCCAGTGGGGCTGGAAAGACAACTACTCTCAGAATGGTTGCCGGATTCATTAAGCCTGATAGTGGAAGACTACTCTTTGACGGAGAAGATGTCACATTTCTAAATCCCACTAAGCGGCGAATCGGTATGGTATTTCAATCTATAGCCCTATTCCCCAATATGGATGTGTTTCATAACATCGCATTTGGACTCGAAATGGAAGGATGGAACAGAGAAAAGATTATAGCTCGGGTGGAGGAGCTTGGCGAGGTGTTTGGAATACAGAACCTTCTCGGTAGGAATATTGATGAGGTTAGTGGAGGTGAAGCACAGCGAGTAGCACTTGCACGTGCTGTAGCCAAATCCCCCCGACTTCTCCTCCTAGATGAACCCCTTTCGGATCTCGACCCAATACTCAAGGAAAGACTTCAGGTTGAGATTAGGAAAATCCAAACCGAGTTGGGAATCACCACCATCTACGTAACGCACAGTCAAACAGAAGCGTTTGCAGTATCAGATAGAGTTGCTGTTCTACAGGACGGTACAATAGCTCAGACAGGTACAGCAGACGAGCTATACAATGAGCCTAAGAGTAGATTCGTAGCAAGATTTGTGGGAAGTGGAAACATCTTCTCAGGGATTGTGGAAGAAGAAGGAGACAAAATTTCGCGGGTTAGAGTCGGAAATAGCCTCTTCAAGGTAGAGGGGTCATATGATATTGGATCGACCGTTATCTTTACGGTAAAGCCGGCGGCTATAAGCTTTCCAAATATCAACGCTCGCGGGTCAATAGCCACAGTTCGCTCGATAACACCACAGATAGGAGCCTACAAGGTCACGATGGAGTTTGTCCGAGAACCCTTAGTGGCTCTTGTGACAGAATCAGATATTGCTGCGAAGCTCAGAGAGAAGCGAGGGGAAGAAGTGAGATTCTATTTCAACCCTAAAGACGCAGTAGTCTTATCAGCAGAGAAGTAGGAGTGGGAAGTGATTCGTACTGGTAAGGGTATTTAGCACACAAAACCCTATTATATGACAATCCCTGATAAGCCAATTGTCGAACCCATAAGATGGGTCTTACCCATCATTAATTACCGAAGAGAGTGGGACTCCATGGTAACTGGTTACAAAGTGTCAGAAGACGGAACACTACAGGAACAAGAAATAACAAAAGACTCATTGGATTCGGGTGAAGTCTTCTGTGTCGTTGACGGCGAGACCAAGAGCATCTTCCTCTGGAAAGGAAGCCAAGCAGGAATTAGAAGAAAATTCATTGGCGCAAGAGTAGCTACAAATCTAAGAAGTGAATATGGTTTTCAGTTCAGTGTCAGACCGCTTGACGAAGGTGAAGAACCTCCCCCATTCTTTGTCGCTTTAGAAGGTGAGGGGGCTAAGAGGGTTACCAAACCGGGAGCTAAAGCACCTCCAAAACCAAAAAAGAAACCAAAGAAGGGGCCAAAGGCAAAGCCGGAAGTTCCCTCTTCAAAACCAGCTCCGCCTCCAAAGAAGGTTCCTGATAGGAGAACCCATGAGAAACCACCAACCCCCTCTCCAACTAGCAGTAAACCAAGTACAGCCAAAACAAGCTCCAAACCTGAGAAGCCTGCTCCAGTTGCCAAGACAGCTACAAAACCACCAGATGATGAAATCCAGACAATGATTGAACAACTCGAAGGCCAGAATCCCCCAGATGGGTACGAGCGCGAATTGGTCATCGTTTACAACGAGCTCTACACTGTAGCAGAACATAAGACATCCATATTTGGAAAGGAGAAGGTTGAGCACAGAATAGAGAAAGTGAAGGATCCACCGGAAGGAACATTCATGGCAGAAGGATTCATTCCTAGAGTGATTGTTAAAGACGGTAGTGTATTAGGAATCGAGCTTCTCAAGGGCACTCCGGATGCGATTCTGAGCCCAATAAAAGTAGAGATGAAGGAGAGGCTTGGTGATCTCATCACGTTCTTCCAAGAAGAAGTGGAGCAAGAAACAGCCAAGAATAAAAAGGGAAAGAACAACAAAGGCAAAAAGAAACTCGTTGCTAAGTGAGTTTCGAAAGGATTTTGGAGGAGAATAAAACGTCGTCTCAATTAGAGCCAGAAAAGGAAGAAGAATTGGTTGAATTACTCATGGGCCTAACCTCATATGCAGATATGGACGCTATAGCCGTAGTGAGCAAGCAAGGCGTCAAACTCGCATACTTCGCAACAGAAGAATCAGATGCCGACCCAGATCTTATGGCAGCAGTGAGCGCAGCTCTTCTCGTGCAGGGAGAAATGGCCACGGATAAGCTCAACCTCAACGAGCTCTATGAAGTCATTGTAAGAGGAGAAGATGGCTTTGTGGTCCTGTCACACGCAGGAGATTTCCTCATAATGGGTTCCGCGAAGGACATAACATCGATGGGGCTCGCAGTAACCCAGATGCGGAAGTACGCGAAAGAAATAGGCCGGCTTCTAAGAAAATAGACAATCAGAAAATATGCGTTGGCCACTTATTCTAAGTCAACTCTAGAATCAATTTTGAAAATTCCATCTGATAGAGGATAGCATTCCAAAACTGACTTATAGAAGATATCGGCCTAACCCAACGTCGGGTTAATCATGAAGATGAAGATAACTTCCCGAGCTGCAAATCTGGAATACGCAATTCGAGATATAGTAGTGGCGGCAAGGGCCTACGAGAAGCGAGAGAATCAAACCCCACTCTACCTCAATATAGGAGACCCACTCAAGTATGATTGGGAAACCCCGAAAACCATGGTAGAAGCTCTATGCTCAGCGGCCGAAGATGGACATAATGGATATGCACCATCAGAAGGTGAAGACGTAGTCAAACAAGCCGCAGCAAACAAAGAAAAGAGAGTGAATGACATAGAGGTAGCACCCGAGAGGGTCATCGTCACCACAGGGGTTTCAGAGGCTATACAGTTTCTTGCGGGAGCACTAGTAGAAAAGGGTTCAGAGTTTCTTGTCCCAGGACCAGCTTATCCGCCATACATTTCATTCATAAGCTATTTCGGTGGAAAGCCCGTGACCTATAGGACAGATGAAGAGGATGACTGGAATCCAGACATCGATGATTTGCGTCAAAAGATCAATGAAAAAACTGCGGGAATCCTAGTTATCAATCCGAATAATCCCACCGGAGCAGTCTATGATAGACGAGCTCTTGAAGAAATCGCCAACATCGCGGGTGAACACGAACTACCCTTAATCAGTGATGAAATCTATGACCAGCTGACTTTTGACAAGAAACAAACACCGATGGTAAAAGCAGCAGGAGATGTTCCTGTTGTTGGGTTCAATGGCATCAGCAAGGTCTATCTAGCACCAGGCTGGCGAATTGGGTATGTTTATTTCCATGACAATGGCGAGGAATTGGGACCACTGAGAGATGCTATGGTGCGACAAGCACGAATAAGAATCTGCACGAACGCACCTGCACAACATGGTGCTGTTGCTGCATTGAACGGAGACGATAGTCATTTGGAAGGTGTGATGAAACGACTGAGGAAGAGAAGAGACTTCATCCATAAGAGACTCAATTCTATCGATTCCATTTCCACTACATTACCGCAAGCAGCTTTCTACATCATGCCCAAAGTTGAGCTCGACGGTAGATGGAAGAATGACAAGGAATTCGTTTTGGATATCCTCAATGAAACGGGTGTGGTATTTGTGCCTGGTTCGGGTTTCTGTCCGAAATACGGTGCTAGTCACTTCAGAAGTGTGTTCTTGCCACCATTGGACATAATCGATGAAGCGATGAACAGGCTGGAGACCTTCATGGACAGACATTGACCATTTCCAATACTCTAATCCGATAACAAATCTAAGTCTTGTTCAAAAGCGTTGAGAATTTCGGTCTTCATCGATCGGATTTCAGCCAGTCGCCGCTCGATCGTATCTGCATTACTCCGTGTTTCTTCAGTAGCTTCCTTCTGACTTTCCAAAACCTTGTCCAGCTGGGTCTTGACAACCTCAATCTCAGATAGAACAGCGTCAATTTTGTCGATAGCAGCATTCGAACCTTCGCGAAGCTTGGCAGGATCCTTTTGAGGAAGTGCTCGTACTACAGGCAGGGTTTCCCTCAGCTTCGTGGATAAACTTTGGATTTGCCGTGTCATAGAATCAAGAACCTGTCCGGTACCACTTGAAGAGGCGAGGTCTTTCATACGATTGACAGCGGGAACCAGCTTGGTGTCTATATCTGAGATGTGCTTCTCAACGATGTCTAGCACTTGGCCCTTCAAAGAGGTAATGGCGGAGGATACAGCCTTTCGTTGCTCCTCCCGGCGTTTTCTCCGTAGTAAGGTCTTCAAATCTTCATCTGCAAACAGATTATCCATGTGATTAATCAGTTCGTTTACAACTTTTACGCGAGCCTTCGCAGTCTCCAGATTACCTGACTCTAGTTTTTCCTTCGCTTTTCTAAGTGAAGTCTTCAATTGCTGAACTATCTCATCGAGAGGCTCTCTAGCGAAAGGGAATTGTTCAAGAGAAGCAGTAAGGAGCCCTATTCTGCCTTCGGTAATATCCAAATCCTGTGCGATCTTTTCGCTTTCCTTGTAGTCTTTCAGCGTAAGTATGCCCGGTCCTATTTGTAAGGAATACTCCGTCTTCAATCGATCAGAATAAGACCCTCTTAGGAGAATCTCATAATCACGCTCTCCCATTAGTTCTTCATCTGCCATAACAATAACGCGAAGCTCGACTGAATCACCAGCATCAATAGTTGGAAATTGCTTTCTGCTCTCACCAGAGACAAGTTCAAGATTATCATCCAAATACCATTGCACGTTCACATTTCGAGCAGTGCCCTCCCCAACATTACTCACCAAAGCGAGTAATTCCAACTCCTCTGAGAACGTCATGTCTATGGGTAGTTGAAGGCGACCAGTCAGCTTCGGAGTCTGCAATTTTCCCCGAAGAATCTCACGAACCATCTCCAGCCCTTTGTCTACATACTTTGTGAAATATGACGCCTTTGCACTGGACAAGGCTGGTTTAAGTTCTGATATCGCCATTGTTTCAGCTTCGGAAAAAGCTTCAATATTGACGTTGGCAATCGATCGCTGCAATTTACCAATAAGACCGGATAGTCTCTGTACAGCAGGAAAATTTAGCTTAGAACCGTATTGATTCTGGAATTCACTCGATTTCTTGAACGCCTTATCCTCTTTCCCTATCATCAAGTACATCAAACAGGATGTCATGGCTAAGGCTGTACCATTCTTTGTTTCCGAGGCTTCATCCCACATCAGATGCTCAGAAGCAGCCGAATACAAATCATCTGCAGCACCCTCATAGGCACTCATAGCTTCACTCGCATCTGCAAGATGAGAATAAACATCACCAGCTTCCGAAGAGTTTCGCGCAGCATTCTTGTAGCCTTTTGAACTGCGATACTCTGTTGCAGACTCAACATAGGCTCTTGCTGCTTGAACAAAAAGCTCCTTTGCCTTGGAGTTGTCTCCACTGGATTCAAGCTCCCGCGCCTGACGAAGAAGATTGCTTCCTGCAGATTGCCGATTAGCATCTTTCTTTGATTGCTCAATTATCCTCGATTTCTTGTCCTCAGACATCCGACTTTACCTCGCAAGTGCCATCTGATACCCCTATCCGGGTATGCCAAAGTATTGTTTAGTGTTCTTTGGATTCATAGATTTCCTTGAAACCCTGCCTAATAGACTTCACGGGGTGAGCGTTTAAGGCGGTCAGGTAACCCACCACCATGACCTTGGATTTCCAGTTCATATCCTTGGCCGATTCGTCCACGACCACTGGTTTGAAATCCAGATTTCTGAATTGACCGAGCATTTCGTTCAGCGGCACGTCGTTTAATCATACTTGCACCCGTCGGTATGGACAGAATCAGTTTCTTCTGCCGATCATCTACCTCCAGTGTAATTGGAGCAGTCGCTTCACCAGTACATTCATGAAATCTGCTATCTCGATACTCAAGAGTTGTCATTGTGTAGCACCCTTCTAATAGTTGATGAATCTGTGTTTGTCATTCTTGCATATTAGGGTTATCGCGATAGAGCCCACAAGTAGGCAATATAATTTTGAAAAAAGAAGAACATTGGGGGACAATACAGATGGCCCCCAAAGTGATTAGTACAGTTTAGCGCTCGATGCGTCCTTGCTCAATCAGGTGGTGGAGGTGCCGGAGGGGTGTCTCCTTGGTCAGTGTCTATAGGTCTTAGAACTGAATCCCTCTTCTTGCTTGTTAGGAAGAAACCAGCAACTATCAACAAAAGGCCAACAACAGCTATAACTGCACCAATAAGCATAGTATAGCCTTCAACCAGTTCGTACCCAAGTGATGGCATCAGCGCGATAATTGATCCCGCGATAACGAGCAGGGCACCAAAGCAGACGGGGCCTGAGCGTACGTATTCTCTAATTGTGAGATAACTCATGTTTATAATCTCCCTTCATAATAACCGGAGGGTTATTCTCTGAATCAATGCTCATATCTTCTCGTTTTAAGATTATCTGAGCTATTCATGATTCCTCTTTTAATGCTGACAGGTGACATCCACCATTATGGAGTTCAATTTCAATCTTACAAGCAGTTACATCAGCAACATGCTGTGCCAAGAGCTTGTGAAAGATACAAGGATATCTAGCTGGGAAATCTCCTTCAATCGCCTGATACTTGTTTGATTCCTCCAATAGAGAACAATTCTCCACACCTATTTTCAAGTTATCTTCGTCTGATTCTTGAACTTCGCTCTGGTCAGAACACCCCAAGAAAAGATGGGAGAGTCTAGTGATGGCCGAAGTTGGGTTGCCCTTATTTTTCCAGGCGCGTACTATTCCCAAAGAAGCTTGCCTGAACATGAGATTCAAATGCCCCTCCGGTAATGAATTGCCGTATGCGGCCATTTCGGAAAGCATGAAAGCATGGCTTTCCATCATGGCTTTGAATTCCTTTTCTGCTTTCTTCTCAGTGATTATTGGAAGAGATTCAATGCTAACCCCCTCAAGAACAGGTTCTTCTACAACTTCCTCTTCCTGCCTCTGAGAAGCACCGGTATGTGAGCCATCTTCGTAAACTAAATCGGGAATTTCATAATCGGGACTCAATCCTGACTGTTGATATCGCCGAGCAAACTGCATCAATCTCCCAGCAGCTCTGGCAACAGTATGTCGACTCAGCCCCTCAAGTCGAATATGTCCATAGATGACTCCAACTACGTTTTCCAACATCAGTTCGCGGATCTCTTTCTCAGCGAGGATCTTTTTTCCTCGAACTACCCTTACTCCCCAGTAGTCGCCAAGAACTCCCATCTGGCCTCCATAAGAACTGTTTGGAATGCCAACCAAGGGCGAGATAGGATAGAAGTCAGACATTTCTCATCAGCTCACCAAGATTCATTCACCCACTCCTTCACAGACAGCAAGAAAAGGGTATCGCCAACAGATAGGTAGCTCCCTTCTGCCGCTCAAATCTTATTCGCGGGGCCATTATCGCGTGCGAGTCCACATGAAGAATGAGGCTTCTTTGCTATTGAAACTGACACTTCCAACAATCTCATCGTAGAAGTCGGTCATATCAATATCGGTGAGTTCCCTAAGGAATATCAACTTGTAGTTGTCATAGATACCAGAAGATTCGACATTTAATCACGATAGCTTCTGGATAGTATCAGCAAGCAGGGTATGTTTCAACCAGTAACAGAAGAACCCAAATCTAGCTACGAGTTGATAGTACAATGAAGAAAAAAGAAGAGTAGGGACGAACCAATTCGTCCCATTTGCAAGCAGATATTATACATAGCCCGACAATTTTTCTTCGCGCTTCGGTGCTCTTCGGAGCACACGCTCTGCCTGAGACTTGTACCTTTCCTTGTCTTCTACAGAGATGCTTGGCTTAACCTCATCCATGGCACTCTTGAAATGCTCCATTTTTACAGGCTTAGCCTTCCAGTCTTCTCTGACGGCAGTCATAGCCGCTTCTCTGCATAGACCTTCGATATCTGCACCGGAGAAACCTTCTGTGTCCTTCGCAAGCTGGCGGAGGTCAATATCTTCAGCCAACGGCATATCCCTGGTGTGAACCTCGAATATCTCAACACGAGCGTCCTCATCAGGAGGTGGAACAAATACCACCGAATCGAATCTTCCAGGTCTCAATACTGCTGGATCGAGGATATCTGCTCGGTTTGTTGCGCCAACAACCAAGACATTCTGAAGTGACTGCATACCATCGAGCTCTGCAAGGAACTGGTTAACAATCCGTTTGCTAACACCTGTTTCATCCCGCATACTCCTGTGGCCCATCACAGCATCAATTTCATCAAAGAAAAGCACACACGGTGCAGTTTGTCGGGCTTTCTTGAAGATCTCACGTACTGCTTTCTCGGACTCTCCAACATACTTGTTGAAAATCTCTGGGCCTTTGATTGAAATGAAATTAGCCTCGCTTTCAGTGGCAACCGCCTTCGCAAGAAGGGTCTTACCAGTTCCAGGAGGGCCAAACAGAAGCACACCTTTAGGTGTACGAATACCCATTTCTTCAAATACGTCAGGATGGTTCAGAGGTGCCTCAACTGCTTCTCTTAGCCTGCTCTTGACATGCTCTAGACCACCGATATCATCCCATCGCACGTTCGGTGATTCAACCATGACTTCACGTAGCGCAGATGGCGAAACCTCAGACATAGCCATTTCGAAATCCTCTTGTGTAACATATAGGTCGTTCAAAATGTCTGCAGGAATGTCACCTGTCTCCGGGTCTACATGTGGGAGAACCCGCCTTAGAGCATGCATTGCAGCTTCTCTAGCTAAGGATTCCAAATCAGCGCCGACAAATCCATGGGTAGCATTTGCAAATCTTTCTAACTCAAGCTTCTCTTCGAGAGGCATACCCCGTGTGTGAATCTGAAGAATCTCCAATCTACCCTGTTTATCTGGGATACCAATGTGGATTTCGCGATCGAATCGACCTGGCCTTCTGAGTGCTTCATCTACATCATCAGGGCGGTTAGTGGCTCCAATGACAATCACTTGACCGCGACCTTCCAGACCATCCATCAGAGACAGGAGTTGGGCAACTACTCGCCTCTCAACTTCACCCGTGACTTCAGCTCTCTTGGGCGCGATGCTGTCAATCTCATCAATGAATATAATGCTCGGAGCGTTTTTCTCTGCTTCCTCAAATACCTCACGAAGCTTCTGCTCAGATTCACCGTAGAACTTCGACATGATCTCTGGCCCGTTAATAGCCTGGAAATTCGCGCCGGATTCATTTGCAACAGCCTTCGCAATGAGAGTTTTTCCCGTTCCAGGCGGGCCTCTGAGAAATACCCCTTTGGGTGGTTCAATTCCTAGCCTTTTGAATAGGTCAGGCGACTTCATTGGAAGCTCTACCATTTCTCTAATCTTCTGCAGTTCCTTTGACAGGCCGCCGATATCCTCGTATGTTACTTGAGGAACCTGTGTATCCTCTGGCTTGACAGGCTTAGTTCTTATTTCGACTTTCGTCTGTCGCTGAACTTTGACATGCTTACTCGGTGATACCGCCGTTACATGGAAGTTCAAACCAGAACCTATGGAAGCAACCATGAGCACATCTCCACGGGTAAGCGGTTTGTTGAGAATCTGCTTTTTGAGATACGTCTCAAAACCACCGCGGAAACGGATTGGCTGGCTTGGAGCTAATACGACTCGGGTCGCATCAGGAGGATCGATTTTCTGGAGCTCAATAACCTCACCCAGCTTAGCTCCAGCATTCTTGCGTATGAGACCGTCCATGCGTATCATCTCAAGTACTTCATCTTCTTGCAGAGCAGGCCAAACTACGGCAACGGTTTCCTTGTCCCCTTTGATAAGAACATAGTCTCCTGAACGAAGACCCAAATCCCGTCTTATCGTTGAATTCAATCTGACTATGCCACGTCCTTGGTCTTTCGGCATAGCAGCTGCTACTTTTAGCTTAACTTTATCATCTTCTGACATTATTTCTCACATCTCCCTCTATTCTGGTCTGAGGAGCCCCTCGTTGAAGTCAGAGGAGGTATCTTCACTCCCTGATTTGACCAGAGTAATCTCAACAATCCCATTTCGAAATGTCATAGTTGATTTATCTATATCAACAGCGAAGGGTGCTTCGAAATCGTGGATATCCGAAGCAGTCTCATTCAAAGCGACTTCAACTTCTCTCCCTTCAATACGAGCTTCAGGATTATCGCTATCTCTACATCCATCTATTACAATAATAATTCTATCATCAAGGTCAATGCGCTCCACATGCTGTTCTTCATCACTAGGTTCCTTCACGCCAGGAACCTCACCTTCGCCTGATTCAGGACGTATGCGGTGTATTTCGCCCATCATGGGTCCGAACGCCGATGAACCGGAGAAGAACCTCCGAAGCATCTCGCGGACTAGCGCATCGAAATCATCATCAATATTTGTCATAATACATTCCTCCCATCTAGTGAAGTCCCGGGCGGCATTGTGCCGCCCTAAGAGTCACCAATGGGACTTCGTTTTCTGTATGTTTGCAATTTGGTCAACTAGGGACCAATTATTACTATAGTACCAACTAGTCCCTAGATATATAAAGATTAGGATGTGTAACCTTATTTTGTAAGAGTAATGGCTTCGAATTCTGATCGGCCATTTAGAATAGAAAGCTGCTTACATTGAATCATCTATCAACCAGCATTTATCCCTTCTTTGGCAAGAATATCCCTTGCTGCAATAACGCCGGATACTGAGGATTGCATCAAACCTCTTGTTATGCCTGCTCCGTCCCCGATGGCGTACAGATTCTCAACTTTTGTCTCCAGTGATTCATCGACACCTATACGCGAAGAATAGAATTTCACTTCCACGCCATATAACAGGGTACCGTCTCGGGCAACACCAGGACATAGTTCATCCAACGCATCCAACATCTCCATTATGGAGCTTAGATGCCGGTAGGGCAGCGCAAAGCTTAGGTCACCAGGGCAAGCACTGGGAAGCGTAGGGTTGACAGGTGTCCGGGAGAGCCTCTCTTGTGTACTCCGTTTTCCACGTCGGAGGTCAGAAAGACGCTGTACAAGGACTCCGTCTCCAAGCATGTTGGCGAGCCTAGCTATAGACCTACCATACTCGATTGGTTCATTGAATGGTGCTGTGAACTTGGTTGAGACAAGGAGAGCAAAATTTGAGCTGCTGGTCTTCTTGTTTGCAAATGATTGACCGTTTACGGTAAGGATTTCATCATAGTATTCTGTGGTGACATAGCCACGCGGATTAAAGCAGAAAAGCCTGACCTTGTCATCAAACTGTTTGCTGTAGTATATTAATTTGGGCTCATAGAGCGCCTCGGCAATATCTTCCATTACAGGAGCTGGGATTTCTACCCGTAGGCCGATATCCACGTAGTTGCTATCTGTATGGAGGGAAGGAAATCTATCAGCCTGATTTGAAAGCCATTCGTTGCCAACCCTTCCAGGTGCGGCGACTACGTACCTCGCCCGCACAAGTTCGTTACCATCATCAGCTTCAATTCCTACAACCCGAGAATCCTCAACCAACAACTCCTTAGCTTCAGTCCTGAAACTGATTTCGGCGTTGTCTAAAATCTCGTGATACATACTGCTCATAACATCGATGCAGCCTTCTCGACCCATATGTCGTATTTGCTGCGGAATCAGTTCCATTCCTGCCAAAGCTGCTTTTCTGGAATATTCCTCTATCTTGTCATGGTTGCTGCCATAGGTTTCTTCCGGAGCACCATGCTCGAGATATATATCCTCCACATAATTGATGAGACTATTCAAGCGATCCACGCCAACTATCTCATCAAGCCAGCCTCCTACTCTGGGTGATATCGTAAGCTTTCCGTCGGAGAATGCTCCTGCCCCACCCCACCCTGCGAGAATCTGGCAGGGCTGACATTTCTTACAACCTCGTGCAGCAGTAGAATTTGGACATTGTCTTTCCTCGATTGGTTTTCCACGTTCCAGTATCTTGACCTTAAGCTCTGGTCTGTTTCTTAGTAGCTCCAAAGCACAGAATATACCGGCGGGGCCGCTTCCTACAATAGCGACATCAAAGTCCACTTCGATTGACTCCAGTAAGGTTAGTCAACAACCGAACTGAGCGCGGCAGGGCATAAACTTAAGCCTTTCCTTAAAGCATCCAGAGTATTAGAAATCTTACAGAATCCTAAATAAATCGGCGCATAGAAGTGTAAAATTTCTGTAAGAATTCCTGCAACTCTCTCTTGGCCACAGATAAGGACGGTTTATTAGGTCTAGTGCGAGAATGCAGTCTAGTAGGACTAGGCAAGTGGGCTAGCGCTGTAGCGTGACGCACGCGGCCGAAAGCTGTGAGGTGGACTTTTTCCACTAAGCAGAAGTCCTCACTCTCCAAACAAGGAACTTTATCGAGCTCTGGAGAGTCCGCGGCTGTTCGCTTTGTTTAATTGGACCTGTCCAGCTTCGGCGACGAGACTGGACCGAGCGATAATAACCCCGCCGTGGCAAAAGCTGTGGAAAACCTTGCTGCCCCCGGGCGTGATGTGCTTGGAACCGGACAGGATACAGAAGCCGAAGGAGGGACCGTTTCCTGATGATGGCGGTCAAAGCCCTTGCTTGGCCGGGTATAGCGCCCCTATGGTGGTGACGCTGGGCAGGCGAGGGGTGGAACACAGGAGTTCCTCAGTTGGGTTCACTCACTCAACTGTAAGAAACATGTTATTCAGAAAGAAGTATATCGCCACAATGCATATGTAAATATGAAGATTCAATCTTTCCACCTCTGGATCCTATCATGACTCGTTGCTCTCTCTGCGGCAAAGAAGATCTCTGTTTCACTTGTCCCTATTGTAACAAGCCATTCTGTGCAGACCATAGATTACCAGAGAATCATAATTGCCCTGCAATGCAAGAGGTACACGAACGTGCTCGAGAAAAACGGATCAGGCCACAAGCGCCGAAAGAGGCAAAGTCCAACCAAAGCGAACAACTATCGATTTCACTTCTTCCAAAGCTCACCTCAAAACTACCAAAGAGAAAGACAGGTCGCTTTTCTAAAAGAGAAATCAGAGACTTACTCATTGCTTCGGCTTTGGTTGTTCTTGTGGGTTTGTCACTAACCGGATCTACTCCCATAATCGGAGGAATAGCTATGCTGTTCTCACCCTACTGGTGGTATCCAGTGGCAACTATCGTTTTGTTTCTTACTGCATTCATGGTACACGAGTTGGCACACAAATTCACCGCTCAGAGTTTTGGAATGTGGAGCGAATTCAGGATGACCACATATGGATACTTACTCTCTGCTATGGCTATACTGTTTCGATTTCCAGTATTTGGCACAGGGGCGGTGATGACCAGAGGAAGGGCGACACTCGAAGAACATGGGAAGGCTAACTTAGCTGGGCCATTATCCAATTTTATTATGGGTTTGATTATCGTCGGTGTAGCAGCCCTTTCATCGGTTTTGGGTTTTTTCGTCTATCCAATAAATCAAATCATTAGATTTGGATTAATGCTTAATGCCGTACTGGGACTATTCAATATGATACCGGTTCAACCATTCGATGGTGGAACTGTCCTGCGCTGGAACAAGAAAGTGTGGGGGCTTCAGGTGGTAGGATTAGCTGCACTCTTAGTATTCCTATACTTCGGCTTGCCATTATTATGATGTGGGGATAATACCACGCTTCATAGGTAATCGACACCTCACAGGAGCTGTAAGCTAGGTGAAAGAACACTATGCTATCCACTGGCAGCACAGACTCGAGCTTAGAGGAGTTATCAGTCTCCGCTTGGTTCTATCGCAACCGCACAATCGCCGGGTTCGATAATCCCGCACGGTCGCTCTATGTTTCAGTCAGAGAGCTCGTTGAGAACGCTCTTGATGCGTGCGAAGAGGCCAGAGTGCTTCCAGATATATCAGTATCACTTCGGAGAGAAAGCTCGCTAGACGATGACGAAGATCTTTTCGCAGCCGGACCTCAGCTTTATTGCCTAACCGTTCAAGATAATGGAACGGGAATTTGTCCTGAGAACGCACCTAAGTTGCTTGGGAAGATGCTAACGGGTACAAAATATACACAAAGACAAAGCCGGGGAACATTTGGTCTCGGGGGAGCCCTAGCTCTCCTCTACGGACAAATCACCACACAGAACCCCATAGAAGTCAAGACAGAGCAGCATGGAGAAGCTATGGGGCATAAGCTTGTATTGCAGCTTGATATCGAAGCGAATGAACCTATAATTCTTGAAGAAACTGATTACGAAAAGAAACAGGCACGGCACGGCACCACAATTTCATATCATCTCAAAGGTGACTGGTTGAGAAGTAAAAGGAGAATTATCGATTATTTCAAACAGACTAGCATTATTGCTCCCTATGCCTCATTAACATTCTACAACCCCGACCAAGAGCAATTAGTATTCAAACGGGTAACCAGTTCATTGCCAACGGTCCCTTCAGAAATGAAACCGCATCCGGAGGGTATCGACCTTGAAATGCTCAAAAAGATGCTCGATAAAGCGGAAAACAGAACACTAGCAGGGTTCATGAGAAGTGCGTTTCATCGAGTAGGAAAAATCACATCAGAGAATCTTCTCAATCACTGTGGTCTGGATGCTGAAAGGAAACCATCGAATCTAACAACTATTGAACTCAAACGTCTCATGCGAGGGATAGATTCCTTTGAGGGTTTTCTCCCCCCTTCAGCTTCGGCTCTCTCTCCGGCTGGTGAAGATGTTCTCTCTTCAGGGATTCAGAGACTCTCACCGCAGTTCTTTGCAGTTTGTCAGCGAAAACCTAGTGTCTACGAAGGACATCCCTTCATAGTCGAAATTGGTGTTGCTTACGGAGGGGAGATAGAAGAAGGGCTAACGCTATACCGCTTTGCAAACCGAATACCCCTTCTGTATGATGAGGGTTCCGACGTATCGAACAAGGTGATGCGAGACCTAAACCTTGGAAACTATGATCTAGATGACCAAGACAAACTTGCATTCTTCACGCACATATGTTCGACGCGGATTCCATACAAGACAGTTGGCAAGGAATACATCGGTAATGTGGATAGTATCAGGCGTGAGATTGACCTTGGATTCAAGCAGTGTCTTCGAGAAATAGCAACCAAAGTCAGAAAGAAACATAGAGCGCGGAAGAAGCGCCGTAGAAAAAGCAAATTGAAGCAGTACTATAGATTCATATCGAAAACACTGACAGAATCTACAGGACAGAATGTAGCAATTGATGCTCTCTTTCCTGATGGGAGGGAGATGCAGTGACTCAGTCCACAACGGAAATACGGAACCCCGATGATGTGGTTCCACTTATCGACCATGTGCTCAAAACAATATCCGAGACCCTAAATGATGGTTTCTTTCCAGAGATTGGTTACTATGCCTCTTCCAAGTCGAACGTAGCATACGACCCTGGGTCTGGGTATAAACACGTAGATGACTCGCCTTCATATATGGACGGTCGAAAAGTGAAAAGCGCCAAGATGATTGCAGGCCTAACGTACGGCCTTTCCAGATTTAAGGAACATCTTGAACAGGGCATGTCAATGAGCTTGCGAGACTTCTATTACATGCACAAAGTCAAAGAAGTGAAGCAGGTCCTGAAAATCGGAAGTCAAAACGAGACCAATCGTATAATCAAGCTCTGTGAGAGAATTCTACGAAGGAATGGTCACTCTGTTCCCCGTGAAGAATTTGGTGTCGTAAGTTCACCCAAAGGCACCTTCTATGGTGATGTTACTCTCTCTGACCTGTCTGGTAAGAAGATCAAGTGCGATGCTGCTGGTGAATATGGCTGGTTCATATCTTCACGACCTTCAGAAGTTCAAATCTATGACATGAATATCCAAGCCGCCGTTTTTGTGGAAAAGGAAGCAATGGCCCGAAACATTATAGAGCTAGGCATTCCCGAAGAGATTGGGATTGGGGTAGGCGCACTTTTCGGACAGCCAGGACGTAATATGCGAGCCTGGATACGTAAGCTCTCACAAGAAGAAATTCCGATATTGGTTCTTGTAGATATGTCTCCGTGGTCTCTCCGAATATTCTCAACGATTCAGAGCAATAGTATAGAACTGGCGAATATTCAAGGTCTAGCAGCTCCAGATGCCAGACTCATTGGCTTGACAACTAGTGATTTCTGGAGCGATGACGGCCTTCTCGCATCAATCGAGCACACGCTTGAACCAATGTCTAAATCCGATTTGCGTTGTGCACGTCAGAATAAGGGGATACCTGCAATCAAAGAAAATGACCTGCTTAGCCACGAAAACGATGTGTTAATCAAAAAACGTCGGAAAGGAGAACTGGAAGCGTTCAAAGCATTTGGAATGCCCCTTTCCGAGCTCAAAGAGTTCTACATCCAGTATATCCAAGAGAAAGCAAGAGAAGATGATGTGAAACTCATATAAAGCAGTCTGCCCTCAACTATAGCGAGGATGGCTGTGATGTCCGAGAAGAGGGAAGAATTGCTTGAATTATTCGACGAATTTAAGCACGAAGTTGTAAAAGTGATTGATGACCGTGACGCACTCGAAGAAAAGAACGAAGAATTACGGAGTGCACGCAGAGAAGCTCAAGAGAAAGCTTGGGCTGTAGAGGAAAAGGCCGAGGCTCTGCAGGAAAAGGTTGAGCAACTCAAAACGGAAAAGACCAACCTGGAACAGGAATTATCCGAAGAGACAGAGAAACTTGATGAGCTCAAAAGCCAGCTGGAGAGTAGAGAAGAAACAAGAGACCAAGAGCTGGAGATTCTAAGAGCCGAGCGTGATAAACTCCAAGCCGAAATGGAGCAGATAACACAGAAGCTCGAAAGAGTATCGGAGCTATATCGTGAAACGTCAGTTGAAAAGGAAGCGGTACAGGAAAAGGTTGATGTAAGCGACTTGCTTGGTGTGTACGTGTTACTTTTGGAAACCGTTTTTTATGGCAAACCCCATGCTCGAATATTGTATACACTCCACGATATACAGACTGCAATCAACAGAAAACACTTAGCGGATAGTACCGGAATCCAGCCTGCACAGGTCCTGAAAGCTATTCATGACTTAGCAAATGCTAATCTCATTGAATATGACGAAGAAACGCAGGAAGCCAGACTGATAAAAGACATCCTTTAACTTGTGATGAGGACGGATTCCTAAGCGACAATACAGGTT
>JAWOEX010000030.1:0-28363 GCA_046482545.1 Candidatus Thorarchaeota archaeon | reverse complement strand
CCCACATACGTATGTACTCCAAGTTCTGCACTCTGATTGTCATATATAGTATACTCTACTCCTTCCTCTTCTATGCTTGTTGTCCAACTTGAGTTGTGGAATCTGTGTTCAAGTAAGAACGCTTCGTAGTCGAATGAAATGCTGGCATTTGAAGTAAAAGCAATATCCAATTCGTCTGTTGACCAATACTCGGTATTGGGTATTGTGGCACTCCCGTTTCCTGATGAGCCTGTAGCTGGGGTAGTGTCATTACCTGCGTGAAATGTAAAATCGACCTCTTCAAAAGAGGGGGGGTTGAGCCCAGTGAATGAGACATCATCTATATACGCCGTTATATAGACTGTGTTAGCGAGCCCATCGTCCACGTCATCGGCGTCATAGTCTTTCTCTGCATTTAGATTCATTGTCTCGTCTATTGTAATACCTATAGCAAATTCCAGCGTGTCATTTGCGTCAGCTATATTGATAGGTATGTCACCAGTCTCTATCCATGCACCTCTCTCACTAACATATGGAAGGCTCTGATTCCATACTACAGAGCCATTAACAAACACGCTCAGTGAACAATTACCTCCAAGATCATCACCACCCGGTCGGTCTAATGGCCCTCTCGATTACAGATATCTAAAATTGAAGGTGAAGTTCTTGGTGTAGGGCACATTGGTTATATCCTGCTCCCAAAGGACTTTGGTTCCTGCTACATGATCGTATTGCACTCCACTCTGTCCGATTTTTTTCCCTTGATTTTCCAGTATAGCAAACCCATCATCACTGTATCCTGCAACCTGTGTCTGTTCAGTATCGGTAGAAACATTGTTTGCTGTCCAACCATATGGATAGTATACTTGTGATTCATTGACCACCATATACTGTCCGGGAACCCCGTCATCAAATGTACCATTTACAGCATATCTCCTCTCAAGATTCCAGATATCTGCTGACGCTTCGCTAGCCATCCAATTATTGGCGGTATCAATGCCCAGCGTAGTGTTCGTATTGAAGCTGGTATCTGTTCTTGCGTTTACGGTCCCTGTTGAGATGATGCCTGTTTGCTCTACCTCTAGAGGATTGAGAACACCTGTGGTACCAGAATCGGAGAGTGTGTTTCTGCGAAGGGGTTTTGAGCCACCATCGCTATCTTGCCTGTCAACTATGTCGATACCTTCTGAGTCGAGACTTGGTATGTCTGGTCTATCATTGATTTGGAGCCCACGATTGTTGCTATAAAATACATGAAATGATAGAATAGCCACCAGTGCTATGATCGTAAATTTTTTCAATGGCTGCAGTGTGACGACCTCTTCTGTGGGGGAAACAATCGTATTAGAACACAGTTCAATATGACTCTAATGATGCCATATAGAACTTTGTTTTGGCTACGGTTTCTATTTTTGGAATATTCCCATCACTTCTACAAGCCACCAAGTATCTAAGTTCGTCAAATTGAATGGTCACACGCACAATAGTACTATATGCCTTTGGAGCAAATACTCAATGCGCCACTCTTGGGAAGGAGAATTTACTGTATGACGGAAGGCATCCGCAGGCAATTCAAAGTGTGCCTGATTGGAGATGGTTACGTAGGCAAAACATCGATAAGAAGAGAATATTTGGGTAGGGGTTTTAAAGCAAGTTATCTTCCCACCCTAGGGGTTGATTTCGCACATACAACTCTGACCTACGACGGAATCAAGACCCAACTTGTCATTTGGGACATAGCAGGGCAACCCCTTTTCAAGAGCCTCCGGAAGCGGTACTATCAAGGCTGTAGCGGCCTTATTGTTGTTTATTCTGTGGTAGACAGGAAAACCTTCGATAATGCCTCAAAGTGGCTCGTCGAAGCTCACGGATTCATGGAAGAACTACCACCCCTCATAGTTGCAGCCAATAAAATTGACTTGCGAGGAAGCCGTCCGGAAAGAGAGACTGTGTCACCCGAAGAAGGTCAGGCATTCACACAGAAATTCAGTAAGAAACTGAATGTTAAAGCTGCATTCATCGAGACTTCTGCTTTGACAGGAGAGAATATTGATGAGGCCTTCCTGAAACTGATTGAGCTTATAATTGAGAGAACCCGAAAACTCTCCGATGAATCTAAACAGAAAGTCAATGTTGCTGAAGCAAAGGAGTCAGTTTCAAGAGAATCCGCGACCGTTGAACAAAGCGCTGAATCGAGTACAAACCACGCAATGGTCCCATCTGTTGAGAATGATACCGCCTCTGAGATACCCCACTTGGATCCGATAACGTCTTTGGTGAAAGACTCCAAACTGCTGAAAGAGGATCAGATTGGAAAAGAGATGGCTGAGCTGCTCGAGCTACGCAAAGAGCTCAAAAATGCCGAGGATAAACTATCAGATGTCGTTTCACAATATGAGACTAAGCTTCTCAAACTCAGGAACAAAGTACATGCTAAGAAGATGATGTATGAACACTTGAAACGCCAGATTAGTGAGACAAGAGAAGAGTGGTCCAAGGCATATGAAGAGTACATGGAAACGGATCAAAAAAAGAAGGAAGAGATAGAGGAACGAAGTCAGCAAATTGATAATCTTCGGAAAGACATTGAAAAGATTGGAAAAAGGATACGTGCCCGTGTGGGAGACTTGGATTTAAGGAAACTGGCGGAGTGACATGCCGCCACTGACTTACCCGGTTCCTTGTGTAAGAACGAGAAGAAGCATTGGGAAACATTGCATTTCAATATCCTCATGCACTTCGGATTGTGCAAGATTCAACTTGCTGTAGAACCGTTAGGCTCCTCTTGCTAACCTGTTTCGTACAGTTGTGTGAACCCAACTGCCTAAAATTTCTCTGTTCCACCCTTCCGCTGCCAGCGTCACTGCCCCCACGGTACCTCTAGGACCTCGGGTTAGCAGGGGCTTTGTCCACGTTCATCAGAACGGTGTCCCTCCCGCGGTCCTGGCTTCTGTCTCCTGTCGTTGTTCAGGCACATTACTCCGGTGACAGTGAAGTCTTCGACAGTTCTTGCCACGGCATGGTCATGATCACCCACCTCAACATTGTCACCGCCACTGAGGAGGCCCATTACAGACGAGGTGAACAGCAGCGGACTCTCAAGATCTTTGTAAATCCTACAGAATCCTAAATAAATCAGCACAGTAGAGTGTAAGATTTCATCGAGCCCTTTTCGTGACCAAAAAGGAGTTTAGTAGACAGACAACCGTACTGGATATCAGTAGGACCAGGCAATTGGGCTAGCACAGAAGCGCGAAGCACGCGGCCGAAAGATGTGAGGAAGTCCTGTGATTCTAAGTAGAAGTCCTTACTCTCCACAAAGAGAGATTCATCGAACTCTTGAGCTAGTGAGGAGCTGTTGCTACACAATCCCGTTTGTCTTTCAGGAGAATCAATTCACAAATCCGAAACCGAGAACTAAGGCTCTACAGCTTGAAGATAATCTTGTTCTTTTGTACCGAACAAATCTTCTTTAGACCATGTTTTCCGGCTTCGTAGTCCGCTTTAATAATACCGACTTCTTCAAGTATCTTGACTTGAGCACTCGAATTTGCTTCGGTCATATTGAGCTTTTTTGCAATCTCCGTTATCATCATTGGCCCTTCTTCTTGGAGGAGCCGTATTATCCTGAGGCGGGAGGCAGTACCTAAGGCACTGCCTACTGCTATGATGTCATCTCCGGTAAGTTCTAGTGTGTCATTTGCTGAAGGCATGAACAGAATTCTGTTAGTACTATTAGATAAAACTTTTCATATGTTTGTCAATTCAGTTAGATGAAAACTTTTCAAATTTTCGCTATACTCTGAGGTTTGCCTAGCCAGTATCATTTAGGAGTCTCTCTTGGTAAAAAATTGCCAGAGATGCCTTGTCAGCCAACTACGAAATCTGGTGGATACATCACGAAGTACTGGACAACGATTGAAAGAATTACTCCACTCATAACAAGACTCCGCCCCTTTCCAATGTTAACCTCAGTGAACCACAGAATTGCCCCTGAAAGAACCACGATTGCTCCGGATATTCTCCCTATGAGAATCAGAAAGTCCCAAATCTCGATGAAATAAGTACAAAGCATTTCAGCGAATTTGCTCAGGGGGCTTAACATTTTGAGATATTGCATGATTGGAACCTACCCTTGGTCTCTGCTGGAAGATATAAACACCAACAAGAGGGTTCTACATCTTGTGACCTTCGTATGCGACCGACCGGATGTCTGCTTCAAAGTAGGCCCTCGAGTTGATTTCACATCTGGTCTTGTTTCCCTGATGGAATACCTGATTCACAAGGCACGTCCACTTGACAGAGGCCGCATGCATCAGAACCGAACCCATATCTCTCCATTGCGCGAACCCTAGCCTTTTCCAAATGACACACACATTTGTCCTTGTCATGCCCCTCCTCAGAAATTGCCTGGACAGGACATTGGTCGATACATTCTGTACATGATTCATCAGCAAAATACAAACAGTATGCTCTATGGTTTGAATACGGGCGGTTAGAAGGTGGGATTTCAATATCAACAACAACCGAACCACACCGCATTGCTTTCCCTCGAGGAGTAATCAAGCCGTCACACAAACCGAATGTGCCTAAGCCTGCAGCATACGCTGCGTGACGTTCAGACCAAGTAGATGCATAATTATACTTCTCAGAGAACATCTCACTAAATGTTGAACTGAGGACCGGGGCAACCGCCCGATGACCTTCATCTTGTAGTGAGCCTACTACATACTCCCTGAGCTTGTTATTGACTTCTTCACCGAATACCTTGGCTCGCATCCACTGTTCAGATGGAAAGGTCGTCATCTTCCTTTGAGTTGTCTTTGTAGCCTCAGTCTGGGGAAGGATCCATGTCACAACAGTGAGATTGGAAGCCTCTATTCGAGCCTCCGGGAATCTATCAATGAATGCTTCTTGTGGTGTGAGAATGAACTTGCCTATGTCTTCCTTGTAGAACTCATACAACGGATCAGCTCCATTTGAAAAACCCACCAGCGGTTCGGCCCACGCTTTTTCATCGGTATCATTTCCGAGAGAATTGACCGGTGATTCCTCTATGAAGTTGCGAACGAGGTCTGTTATCCATTCACTTGATATCTGCATAGCTTGGTTTTCTCCGCTGTACGGCCTAAAGGATTAAGATGCGTATTAGAATTCAGCTATACCTCCCTGTACTCCCTCAATATCCTACTTCTATCTGGCAACTGCTTTATAGTAGATCTCCGCATAAGGGAACGGCAGAGGAATAAGATTGTGTGATTTACTCGGATTCTCCTTTAGTCATCCAGTCAAAATAAAAGTCTCTCTGGATTTGTTCCAAATCCATGGCGAAAGTAATCCAGATGGCTGGGGTGTTGTATGCTACCGTTAGAACAACCTTCAGGTAGTAAAGGAACCTATACATTCAGTACGAAAATCGCTATTCGATTTCGTTGAGTCTCATCATTGAACAAGCACATTGACTTCTCATGTTCGTCGTTCAACGCGAGACGGCAGGAGATACGTCAATACCCACCCCTTCTACAGAGAGCTGTGCCTTACCAATCATTCAGAAGAATAGGCTCTTGCCCATAATGACACTCCACAGGATATCTTGTCTCTTACAATGAAGTATTACCAACCAGGTGGCGAGACCGACTCTGAACAGACATTCCGTTATATCCTCAATACCCCCCAAGAACAACAGATTAGCAGTTGGGGTGAAGACAAATTCATCCGAACTGAGAATCTGTTGCGCAAAAACAATATTGTAGATAACACACTGAACTGCATCTTTTCCAATGGTAATTTTCTTTTCTGGTATTCGGACGAAAACGACCACAATGCTGGTTTACACCTTCTTCAATTATCAGCGGTCTCAGATAGATATGACCTGAGAGATGCGGATAACCATTATGAGGAGTCGAGCCGGAATCAGCTAGACCCGAAAATAGAGAACAATCAGAAAAGCAAGAAGCATTTATTTCCACACGCAAACTAGGCAATCATGACTGGAATGAGTTCAATGAAGGAAATCTTATAGTGTTCAAGAAGGGTGTAGTCGTCTACCCTTCTTCCGGGATAGGATAGCCGAAACCTATCCTGTTGGTTCCGACCAATCTTCCTTGTGCTTCCGCCTCTTGAATCTGCCGCGCCTGTACTTATAGGGCAGTCCATCCGCCGTCTATGAATAAGGTCTCACCAGTCATGTAGTCTGAAGCGGGTGATGCAAGGTAGATGAGCGCACCCTGAAGATCGAATGGATCACCAACCCTACCAAGCGCTGTCCTCGACTTTATTAGCTGCCTCGCCTGTTCATCATCAAGAATATCCTCTGTCATCTCGCTGGGGAAGAATCCAGGTGCTATGGCGTTCACGTTAATGCTGTGTGGTGCCCATTCGATTGCAAAAGCTCTCGTAAGATTGATTACTGCTGCCTTTGATGCGTAGTATGGTGCTGCGTGAAACCTATCGCCTACTGCACCGTATATTGATGCGATATTAATCATCTTGCCGTATTCTTGTTCTATCATTTTCCTTGCTGCTGTTCTGGCTGTTAGGAATACACCTGTAAGGTTGACATCTATGACTTTTTTCCACTCTTCGAGGGCCATATCTACTGATGGAACCATCGCTGATATTCCCGCGTTGTTAACCATTATTTCCAGAGAACCAAACTCTTCAACTGCAGTATCGACCATATTGATAACTTGGTCTTCTTTTGTCACATCGGCTTCCACCGGCACGATTCTGACATCGTTGTCTTCCATGATTTGTTCTGCATTCTCGACAAGTCGTTCGTATCGTCTGGCGGCAATCACTACATTCGCCCCCGCTTGTGCTAATGCTTCGGTGAAATCAACACCTAGCCCGGAGGAGGCACCTGTAACTATGGCATTGTGACCCTTGATTCCAAAACACATGTCCATTATATCTTTAGGCATCCTAATCACAGTTTATAATTCTTAACTATATTTAATAATCTTTGGTTTCACTGGGTCACGTCCTTATAAGCCAAACTATCACATTCATAGAAAAAAAGGAACTTGGTCCGGAGCGATTGTTTCACTCCGGGACCTTTGTATTTTGAACTATATGAGGATATTATCCTCTCAGCTTGAAAGCCACAATTACGAGAACGACTATCGTAATGCCGCCAGCTATGAGCAGCAACTGTGTGTAGTCAATGCCTAATCCAGTGTCTCCATCACCTATGGATGCAACACCAATTGTTGGATCGTATTCGAGTGTCTCGTTACCGAAGTACTCGAAAGCCAGATAGACTGATTTGCCTTCTTGCTGAGCCGGCCCTTCACCATGGGTACCTCGTACCTGAACTTGGTGTTCACCAGCAGAGGCTTCTTCAGCGTACTCCATGAAAGCTCCACCAAACTCAAACTGGTTACCTTCCTGAGCAAAATCTGAAGGCTCCCGGGTTCCATTTACCTCACCACGATTGCTCTCAGAGACTGTGAACTGGAAGACAAGCAAGGAATCCTCTTCAGCCCACTCCCAACCATCGATAATGAGGTCGAATTTCATCTGGTCTGGATTATCCATGTCCATATGAACTCGGATTTGGATTGTGGTATCAAAATCAGGCCTGTCAGGACCCGGAGTGTCAACTGGAGTGGAGAAGGTTGCTGTGTTGGTGAAGTTGAAATGAACTGCGGTTACGTTTCCGCTCCCATCCTCTTCAGTCTCAAAACCGCTGAAGTCCCAACCACTGGAAGGTAGTGCGAAGGGCGCACCTACAATACTGTCATTCTCTGGATCGTATGCCCCATCGGTATTGTTGTCCGTAGCCTCAAAGAGCTTTAAGAACATAACATGATAGTCTGCTCCTGAATCAGTATTGTTCCACCAGTGGAAGTGTGGCACCTGATTCATAGCCGTCACTTTGATACTGATGTCATCAGTACTCAGCTCAACCATACCTTGGCTATGCTGATATTGCATCCCGTTGCCCTGTGCTGTCACGAGCGGCAGTGATGCCACCAGCGCAAACAGAGCAAGCGCCATGATTGTTTTCTTGTGCTTCATCATTAGTCACGTGTAATGATTAATCAAATTAGTATATAATATTTCAGTTTGATATTTGTGTAAACCTAGTTTCGAGATTCCTCGAAATCCTTTCGATTTCCGCCGAAAGGGCATTCTATTGGCACAGGCTAGAAAGAAGCTGTGGCCAGTATTGCGAGAAGAATGAGATTGGCATTTGTGGAAACCAGTGTTACGATTGCGGCTCGGGAGATACGAACTTCTTTTGCTCTGGCTACCGATACTGTGAGAATGAGGGTACTCCAAGAAATAACGAACGTAAGGAGTAAGGTAAGAGGCCATCCTGTTAGTGACTGGCTTGCCGGCATTGAATACCATAGCAGCTCAACCAACATATGAGGCAGGTAGGAAAGGGGGACGGAAAGGAACAATGACGGATTATACTCTCGCTCACCCAGTACCGGAATTGAGATTCCTTCGACAACGAGATACGTCAGTATCCAAGATATCAAAGCTGCCAATATTGTGGTTCCAGGGTTGAATACTCCTTCCAAAAAGAACAGAAGAAAAGGAAGCAGACCGACTTCCGAGGCCAGATATCCATAACTGCCCAAGAGAATCAGCATTTCTAGAACGAATCGGTATGGATCGTTTTGAATCCTACCAATCAATGGATCGAGGGCTATCCATTTCACAGCTTTCTGAGATGGAGATTCTCCCTCGTTCTGGTTGCTGGCCCAAAAAAGTTGACCCTCCCCCTGTTGGATGAGCCTGTAGGCTGCTTCCCCAAGTTGTGTGAGGGAATACTGCTTATTCTCGCTCTTTTCCAGAAGGGGTTCGTCAGCTTTCAGGAGGATATCAAGATGATGGTAGAGCGTTCCTGGTTCTACACCTAGTTCCGTTAAGTCCGTGTAGCTCACTTCTCGATGGTTGCCCGCCATGAGGATTATTCGTCGTCTGATGGAGTGCGATAGTGCATTGAACATCTGATCCATTAATTTCTCATCCATCAACCAAGCTCACCTCTCAATATGGTTTGCTAATTCCCGCGCTACTAACAAGCTTTATTCGTGCTAATGAAGGTATATGTTGTATGAGGCGACCACGGACCGTACTCCTGGGGACTATCTCTCTGATAGTAATGCTGGGATTCTTCCCCCTAGCCTCTAGAGCGAATGGCATCTTCTACAGTCTCGATTCGGAGGGTTTGGAGTGCAAAAATGGCGCTTTCAGGCTCATGCTCGGCAAAGATACAGGTCCCCATTATCGCTTTTTTGATCGCATTACCAATAGTACAGAGTATCATTTGAGGCTCATCAGGCTTTTCGAGTTTCAAGATGTTAATGGAGATGGCATTTACTCCCATTCCTCTGATGAGATACTGCCCCCTCCTGTCGGATTGCAGGGTGGGGATTGGGTCTTCAAAGGCTTCAACTATAACGAGGTGAATGGTTCTATTCAATCACTCCAATTTCACCTGAATGGTAGTAGTTTCTCTCCAGCTCAATCATCCCTTAGAATTAGCCTCAGACATCACATAGACATAACAAATAACTCCGTTGTGAAGTTCGATATCGGCATATCTGGATGGCAATGGACCAGTGCGGAAAATGCTCTCTGTTTAGCAGCTATTGTCGGATCGAGTAACCGCGGCAATGATTCCATTTCAACACCCCTCACGACCCAGCAAGAAAATCGGATTAGCTTCGAATCTGCATTTCTCACATATCCCCCAAATGTCACATTCAACTCGAATTCCGCTGGTGTTAATGTATCACTAGGCGAGTTACCGAATCAAGGTGATGGTCAAGGCGTTCTATTTTGTTTTCCAAATTTTGGCGGAGATGAGTTATTCTATGATCCCACGTTCGGCTTGGAAGAACTATCGTCTACGACTTCAATTACTAGCACCACACCCATTACCAGCACGCCAACACCAGACGGGGGAGTACTAGGAACAGAGCAATTCCTTATTCTTGCGGTTGGCACGACGGTTGTGGTTGGTATACTGGTTCTGACTGCTTCACGGGATTAGTCACCTTTCTTTCCGCTTGAATGGATATCCACATTTTCACGGTCGAAGAGCACTCGCCCCTCCATTCCCCCTGCGATAGTCACTGTCTCTCCGCTGATGTGTCCTGCTGTGACATCTGAGGCTAGTATGAGTATAGCATGTGCAATGTCTGACGGAACCGCAACCTTCTGCATGGGAATAGTCTGTAATATCCTCTTCATCAGCTCTGGGTCTCGAAGAGTGGATTCCGCCATGGGGGTCATAGTCCAGCCCGGATTCACTAGGTTAACTCTGCCCTGTGGTGCGAGATGCACAATCTCGTTTTTCAGACTCATCATCAATCCATGTAGTGCCGCTTTCGAAGAAGCATAATCTGCGTAGTTAGCTTCTCCAAAAAGACCTGCCGTTGATCCTATCAATATTAGGGACGCAGATTCTTTCCGGTTTCGCTTTAGGTTTCTGAAGAAGTGTTTTGCAGAGAGGAAGACACCTGTGAGGTTGACATCCATGGTTTCTTGCCATTGTTCAAGTGACATCTCGTGGACTGGAGCAGGTCCATGTGCAATACCTGCATTCGCAACTAAGATATCTACACGTCCATTCTCAGATTCTGCTTTTTGAAAGAGATTCTTCACGGAAGTGTCATCTGTAACATCGGCTTGTAAAACATTGATTCTTTCTTGATACTTGTTAACTAGCTGTTCAAGCGGTTGGCGGTTGGTGTTGTATGTAGCTGTTACAGTGGCATCTTCAGCAAGAAAAGCTTTGATTGTCTCTTTCCCAATGCCTCCTGAAGCTCCAGTTACTATGATATGTTTGTTTTGAAATCCCAAATTCATGCATATGACCCCATTATTGTGTGATGGTATACTATGTGCGTGAAGCAGAACAATCATACTTGAAGTCTATGCCGGTGTCAATGACAGACTAACCTAAAGAGATTAGATTATTATTCTCAGAAATTGGACGGAACGCAGGCCTAGAGATAGATGGCAACACACGTAATTTTCTACCATGAGCATACAACAAGTTGGTATCATTTGCAAGCTCATGTTTTCACTAGTCTTAGGAGCATGAAAGAGAATTGGATTGCTCATATAGACGTGGTCAATTTGAAGAAGGGAGTCTCCATTGTTCTATCTGGTGCAGAGGGTCAAGGAATAGCAACTGTTGAAGATTTTCTCGTATCTGCCTTGATAACCTATTTCTTACAGTTTTAGCAACTGTATGAAACTTCTGTGTTCCACCCTTCCCCTGCCAGCGTTACCACCCCCACGGTACCCGTAGGCCCTTGAGTCAGCAGGGGTTTTGTCCGCGTTCATCGGAACAGGGTTCCTCCTGCGGTCCTGGCTTCCTCCTGTCGTGTTCCCGGGTCATCACTCCCGGCGACAGCGAGGTTTTCCACAGTTCTTACCACGGCGTGGTCATGATCACCCATCTCAGCATTGTCGCCGTAACTGAGGAGGTCCATTACGGACATGGTGAACAGTTGCGGACTCTCCGGAACCTGATGAAGTTCCTTGTTCGGAGAGTGAGGACTTCTGCTTAGAAGGAAGAGGTTTCCTCACAGCTTTCGGCCGTGGGCGTCATGCACAGCACTAGCCCACTTGCCTATTCTTGAAACGTTCTGGTTACAACGTGTATTCCACAAGAGAATTTATGTCACAGATTCGTGGTGGAAAGAATTCAACCCAGATTCGTGTAGGACAGGGAAACATTTCCTCGTATTCGGAGCAATCAGATATTGTATTTTCCCTGAATGAGCGTGCACTTCCCCATCTGAAGAGATACGATAGACTCAACAAGTCCACACTCGTAGTTGGTGAAGAAGAGAACATCACCCCGGATATGGAGATTCCTACAGACCGAATTCTCAAGGTCCCATTTACTGATATCGCCAATGAAGTAAGCGCAAAGATTTACTCCAATACAGTTGCAGTTGGTTTTCTATCAGCGCTTTTTGAAGTTGAAGAGGAGAAGGTAAACAACATGAGCAAATTAGCTCTTGGTGTCTTTTATCAAGATACGTCAAAACCGAGCTTTTCAGAGGCTTCTGGAGTATATGACTCGAACAATCGTCCTCTTTTCAAGCGGAATTTTGATAGAGAAAAACTTGAAGGTTTGATTACCTCCATGAAATGAACCGCTAAACATCAGCCTAAATTCGGCCCGGGCATGCGCTATTCATATTGCTGCCACGCTTTCTCAGGCTCCTGCTGCATGCCATGACCAAGTAAATTATCTAGCCTGACTAGAAAACCGCTGAGCTGGGGGATGTGCTTCGCCACCCAGTGTATTATTCGCAGCTGTAATCCCGGTTCCCTGTTGTACGGGCAGGAGCGGATGCAATTGGAGCAATCACCACCATTCTCAATCCAAAACTCGTAGCAGCTTTCGACATCTACATACCACTTGAATACACCCGGATTGTTAGAGCATGTCTCGCCTTCCCATGTTCTTTCCTTACCATACGGAATCGATTGAGACGGACAATGTTCAGCGCATTTTTCACAAACCTCACAGAAGCGGATTACGGACTCACAGAATGGATAATCCGGCTGGTCTGTATGCAGCGGCATATCCGTCAAAACCTTGCAGAGCCTGACCCGTGGACCGTATTCTTCTGTGATTAGTAAACCATGCCGACCATACTGCCCCAGTCCTGTGTCAATAGCTAAAGGGACGCTCAATCCAACATCATTTCCACAGGGAATAGCACTATACCCTAATCGCTTGATGAATGCGGAGAGCATGATTTCAACAAAGGCCATCTTGGAGTAACCTAGAACAGAGGCGGCTGAACACGGCATTGCAGGAGAAGTATTGATGCTTTCATAATCCATCTCAATTGCCATCACTATTGCCCTATCGTACTCTTCAGGGATGTCATAATCTTCTCCCTTTCTGTTTGTGCTATACAGCCATTTTCTGTCGAGTTCTGCAACACCTACTAGATCTGCTCCGAAAAATTTCGCAGCCTTCTTGATAAAGCGGGTGATGCAGCTCCACTCACCATCTATCTGCTGCCCTTCTTTGGACATCTGAATCGTCGCTGGGGTGATTTTGTGTCTGTTATCATAGAGCTTCCAAGCAGCCATGACTAGCTCATGTTCTATCCTTGAATATCCCGGCAGGTCTTTTGATATCATCTGATGGGCATTCGAGTAGACACTCTGCCTGTAACAACTGAAGGATTCGTCATTGAGTACACGTGCGAATATGTTCTGGCCTTCCGGAAATGGAGTGTATTCGTCAGAAACGCGATAGGGTGGTTTCCTTCGCTCAGACTTCATAGCATCATCTTCGGCTTTCCTTTTCTTGTATCGATCTGAGACAGGTGTGAGGGCATCAGTGGGGCATGCACGTACACAACTCAAACAATAGGTGCAGTTCTCTTCATCAATGACCGGGTAACCTGTGTTCTCATCAAGAATCAGAGGGGCTTTATCCCCGTGAATCTGTGTACAGGTATCTGCGCAGGCTAAATCACACCTTTCTGGTTTGCATAGCTGTTTGTCAACATACACGTGATAGACCTCGTCATTGATTCAGCCTTTTTCCCCCCAATATACTGATTAATCAATTGTTCTTGGAAATTGAGTAGTAAGTCGATGAAGCACAGTGAACCAAGAATTGTTTATCCTGATGTCTTCCAAAGAATTCTCGGATACAAATCGATAAGGACCTGCGGCCAATTACCAATCGAGCGCAGGAAGAGGTCAGCCTTCAATGACACATCATCATCGACTTTAAGATCGTCCAGCTTCGCACATTCGAATAGTGGCGAAATATCAATGCTTTCGAGTGGATTCATGTTCAACGCAAGCTCTATCAGATTTGGGCAATCGCTTAAGGGGGATAAGTTGATACTCTTGAGGCAGTTATCGGTCAGACTCAACATCTCCAAGTTTTTGCACTTACTCAATGGCGTCAAATCCAGCTCATCTATTCTGTTGTGACGAAGACACAGTACTTCCAAGTCTTCAGCCCATACTAGTGGCAACAAATCCACCGTGGCGATATCTCGGAGGTCTAGATTGATTATCTGTTCTTCAGTGTCAAATTCCGCCTTCCTTTCGATGCCAGCTGCTGTGGTATAGGCAATGAACATGTCAGCCAAGACTTGGTGACCTCCCAACCCAATTGGATACTATGGGGTTTTCTACTATGGCGTTACTGTTTCATTGGCACTATTACTTAAAATGTAACCCCTCCACTATTCCCTGTGAAAGTCTGATATGTTTTTTCTGTTCTTAATCCAAGCATAACCCTCATATCGAGATGAATCCAGTTACCTTAAGTATGAATTACGGAGATGAAGCAGTAATGAGTGAGGATCCCCTCAAAGATGTCCTCAAAGAAATGTCGGCTAGTTTTCTGAAGCATGCACTCGATGCTTTTCCCATGGAGTTCTCTATAATCGATGCCAATGATGAAGTACTTTTCTGGAACCAGCATGAATCCCGAATCTTTCGCAGGCCATACGGCGTACTCGGAAGAAATGTGCGAAATTGCCACCCTGAAAAAAGCCTAGATAAAGTGTTAAAGGTCATTGAGGGCCTGAGGAGTGGTGAACGCGACCATGTGGATTTCTGGATTGACCTTCCAGAGGATGACAAACCTCGAAAGCTATTGATTCGATATTTTGCCATTCGGGATGATGAAGGCAAGTATTTGGGAACATTGGAGGCCACACTCAACTTAACCCCTCTTCAATCAATCACAGGCGAAAACAGGCTTGGTGATTTCAGTTAACAGTGGCTTATGATGCCCATGCCGATAGATCCTAACTACCGTGAAACGTGGCGTATTGTAGACCGTGATGACACTTGTGAAATCTGGCGAAGCCCAGAAGACGAAAGTGTAATTCACGGAACCAGAGTGGGAGTTCATCTAGATTCTTGTACATTCTGTTTGAAGTGTCTTGATGTATGTCCTACGGATGTCTTTGAACGTTATACTGACTCTGAAGGCCGGAACGTAATTCTCCCAACGAGACAATCTGAATGTATTGATTGCCTTGCTTGTGAGATGGTATGTGATGTAGATGCAATTTCGGTCGAGTCACGCGCTGGATCAGAGTCAACCCTCAAGGCTTTATTGGACGGTGAATAACATCTCAGGTTGCGAGGTTGAGTTAGTTGTTTGATGTTGTACTCACGGAAGAAGAGAAAGCAGTAAGAGACGAAGTACGGGAATTTGTTCGGGATAATGTAGACAGGTCACTTATTCTCGCTATGGACTCAAAGGAGAAAGAGTATCCATACAAATTCATCAAGGAATGTGGCAAGGCGAACTTGCTTGGTTTGAGATTTCCGGAGGAATATGGCGGAAGGGGACTTGGCTGGATAAGCGAGCTTGTTGCATTGGAAGAGATAGGAGTTCTTGGGATTGCTTTGGGATGTGCATATTCTCTCCCTTCGATTGTAGGCGAATCTCTGGATAAGTTCGGTACCAAATCTCAGAAAGAAGAATATCTCGCCCCGACTCTCCGCAGTGAGAAGATTTGCGCAGAAGGCCTTACCGAGCCTCGTAGCGGTTCTGACTTTTTTGGTACAATAACTACTGCAGTAAAAAATGAAGAAGGTTTCTTACTGAATGGAGAAAAGAGATTCGTTGCAGGCGGTGTCGGAGCCGACTATTTCTTGATTTATGCGAAGACGGATTTCGAGGGGCCCCCTCACAAGTCACTTAGTGCGTTCATTGTCGAACGAGACTCTGGAATTCAAGTCAACGAGGAATATGAGCTTATGGGCTGCAGAGGCATGGGTGCAGCACGAATTACCATGCGCGATGTTCAGATTCCAGAAAAGAACCTTGTTGGTGAACTACACGATGGGGCTGCTGTGTTCAACGCCATGATGGTTCCTGAACGGTTAACATCCGCAGCCGGTCCAATCGGCATGGGTCGTGCAGCCTTAGAGATAGCAGTACGGTACGCAGACAAGCGAGAGGCTTTTGGACGATCACTGAGGAAATTCGAAGGTATATCCTTCAAGATTGCAGATTGCGCTACAAAGTTGGATGCGGCCCGGGGAATGGTTTACCGTGCTGGAAAGGTGGCAGATACTGGTCAATGGTGTAGGAAGGAAGTTTCCATGGCAAAAACGTTCGCCACCGAAGCTGGTTTAGAAACAGTTGATGAGTCAATGCAGATTCTCGGAGGTATCGGTTATACAGATGTGTATCCGATTGAACGCCTCTTTCGGGATGCTCGTCTAGCCACGATTTGGACCGGTAGCAACGAGGTTCAGCGACTCATAATTCAGAACGAAGTCGTCAAGGAGATACTTTCTGAGGACGCTTCAAAGAAACGAAATATAGAACTAGATACACCTGGGGCTCACAAAGAAGAGGAGAAAGTCTTCAGCGAGGACCCACAAAAGTACTATCCCTCTGACATGCGAGACTAAACGAATAGTACCCAAGAACTGTCGAAATTTGCACCAGCCATAAAGTCCTAATACGGATAATTATTAACAATAGTGAAAAGGGTATGGTGTAATCAAATATGGCTAAACTCGTTTGTAAAATCTGTGGAGAAGAGCTTGACGTACCGGTGCATTGCGGCAAGGAGATGCACAAGGAAGGCGACCAACTGGTCTGCTGGATGGGATCAACCTGCGGTGAACAGGCAATCCCTCAACACTGTGGAGAAACTATGATGGTGCAGAGGAGCTAGAAGTTCCTCTACCAGCCGTTCCGGTGTACGATTTCTGATAATGGTCGTCTGTTGGAACGGCTTTCTTCTTTTTTCCTAGTTTCAGTATCCAGTTTATCCAAGTCTTCCTGATAGCCGAAGAAGACAACCGCTGTTATTCTATATTCTTCAGGAACCCCGTTAATCTCCTTGAGTTTGGTTTCATCCCATCCGGCCGTTGGATGCCCCATGAGTCCCAAGTGCACAGCTTGAAGCAACATATTCTCAATTGCCAATCCACAATCCATCATGAAATACGGTAACCCATGCGCTGGGCATCCGCCATCTTCCTTTGCTGCAACCATAATCATAACGGGTGCATCTTTGGCCCAACTGTTTCCTCTGCTCAGTCCTGCATGGGCTTGATTCAATGCTTTTTCATCGGTGAGTACGACGAAATTCCATGCTTGCGTGTTGCTACAGGAAGGGGCACGGCGGCCTGCTTCCAAAATGGATTGCAACTTGTCCTCCGGAACTGGTTTGCTTGAGTATGCTCTGCCACTATGGCGTTCTTCGATTACGTCAAGTAAAAGTTCTGATGATTTCATATGTAGCTCCCTATTTAGTTTGGAATGAATAAGGAAAAGTTTATCGAACTTACCATATCATTATGTCTTTGAAAGCCCAAGATCTGAGAAGTATCTTGAGGGCGACGACGCTCACAGGCAAAGGGCGAAACACAGAAGTTTTAGGCAGTTTACTTAGCTGTAAGGAACAGGTCATAGCAAGATAAGACGTGGACGGAGATTGCTTGAATTGCAGGTAATGGCTGTCATGGATGCTATAGTAAGCTTAGCATCGATGATTCTAGGAATGGGTTGTGGCTATGCCATAGGAGCCCTGAAAGATACTGGCCGATGGGAGCGAATAGCCCTCGGCGGACTAGTCTCCCTAATTGGTGGCTTCATAGTCTCGCTCATATTTGGAAGCTACGTCATGATGCGCATGCCACCAATCCCCTTACAGATTGCTTCATTTACAGTTGGGACAATTGTCGGAGGGGTATGGCATTGGCAGACGCCAATTAGACAGCGTTCTTCGCCTCACATCATCTTCAAGCCTGACGATGATGAAGAATTCGACCGCAAAATCGACGAGGCTTTTAGACGCAAGGAATAGCCAAATCATATATTTGGGCCCCTTTCTTTTCTAAATCACGTCCTACATGGAGGCACTACCGAATTGCTAACAAAATCCAGAATTGCTTTGGTCCTGCTTGGAATATTGGCTGCTACGATGCTCTGTTCTCCTGCTACCGCTCAACCTGGAGGCTGGAGTGGAGATGACAATTTGGCCTTTCAGCTTACCGTGAACGGCGTCTCTGCTGCTGAATCTGATGCAGATAACCCAATCGCTGTCGATGCTCATGAGGACATAAACATGTTTCTCAGAATACAAACGGGTGATAACCTAACTCTGAAGACAGGCCTCTTTTCAATACGTTACCTGGGCATAAGCATACTCCAAGAGAATTTCACGATAGACACAATGGTGCCTGCTGGGACTGAAGTTGACATGATGAATTCAACCATACCCACAAGTTCGCTTGTTTCGCTTGGCAACATGAGCCTAGTAAGCGGAACACTAACTGGCAGGTTGAATCTCACATATTCTCTGCTCGATACTCCCGACCAGAATACAACAGTATCTGAGACCTTTGTTGTCAGACTGGGTCCTACTGGAGCTGGAGCCATCTTCTCTGTAGCGGGATTGCTCACCGCCGGATTCACAGTAATGTCCATTTTCTCGATTCTTTTAGCACTTGACGAGTTCCAACAGGGAATACTTGGAGCTAGGAAAGTGCGGAGTGCTCATGGTGATGATGAACTTCGATCCTTCCCCAGACCGGTGGTGCTGAGACGAATAAAGAAGGACAGTAAGAAAATATCGAAGGAAGAGCTAATTGATCGGGTTCAGCAAGTTATCATCAACGAATGGCATCCCCGAGATGCAGCAAAGAAAATGGCAGACAAGGTTGGCGACAAAGCTCCACAAGCTCTGGATATTGTAGACTTTGGTTCCAAGGTTCCAGTTGGTACCCTAGCAAAGAAACTAGACTTGAAGCCAGATGAGGGTGGAGCGCTTGCTGCTGCTCTGACTGAACTAGGAATCCTGCAGACTAAGACGGTGAAAGTTCCCCTCTTCAAAGTGATGCTCGCTGGGGCTACCCTCGCTGGCTCTTATGTAAGCTGGAATCAGATATTCCGTGGCGTGACACCGTCTTGGGTTGATGTGCTCCTACTTACTACAGGTGGTCTGGTCGTTTCAGTAATCATAGCTTATCTCTTTAAGTGGTTAGCGAGAATGCCAGAGATAGGTTATGAGTGAGTGCGGACCTCTATCCCCTCAAGTTCAGAGATTGGTCAGCAACCACTGCAGGTGAAGATGATTATGACACGTGAGGGGCAGTTGATTGAATGGCAAAATGATGATGTACGAGTTCTCGTGCCCTATTCAGTAGCAGGCATCAGCACTTCTGCTATTGTAGAATCAAAGAAACGAGAAGATATCTTGTTGTTTGATGGTGGTGATGGGGTTCTAAGGGACCTCTTTGAGATTTACGGACAATCTATCGTTGAGAGGCTTGCGGTAATAGCTATCACTCACGGGCATTTTGATCACATGGGAGGATTACACAGTATATTGGGCTTTCTTCGAATGCTAGAACGTACTACGCCACTTGATATCCTCATTCCTTGTGACTCAATCGAGGTTGAAGGATTGGTTGAAACCTTCAAGGCCTGTTACACATCCACAACCCCCTTTGAGATACGGCTGCAAGAACTGAGACCAAATGCTGAATTCGCCATCGACTTATTTGGTGTGAAAGCATTCGAGGTTGAGCATTTCGGAAGAGAATCTCAGCCAACGGGAACACTAATGCCGTGTTTCGCTTATAGGGTTCAGATTCATGATACAACAATAGCTTACAGTGGAGATACACGACTCTGTGATGGTGCAAGGGCTGCTATTCAGGGGGCTGACCTAGCGCTTGTTGAAGCAACCCGAAAGGAAAGCCCTGAGAGGGGGTTGCGGGTACACCTGTCGGAGGAGGAGGCGATCTCATTGGGTCAACTAGCTAAGGACTACATCTTGATACATCAATTGCCCTCCATCGATAATCGGAACTGAACAGAGGTAGAATCCAATGATGGAACTTGATAGTGTGGTAGTCAATGCTCAAGTTGTTGAGGTTGCTCTTGAATATCTAACATCGCCTACTGAATCTCTTCTGTCTGAGCTTGCATCCTGTACAGCCGCTAAAAAGACACATGCCCATGCCCTTCGTTTTGGAAATACCGAGGCCTCACTGCTTGATTTTTGGCTAACCATTTTAACGGAGGCCACAAGGCACCAACCTGACTACGAAAAACACATTCGGTCCAACCTCAGGTATCTACAGTTCAATAGAGGAACGCTCCTTAGTGCAATACAAGAATTGAAGAAGTATCTTCCTTCTGATTATAGCCTTCAAACCCACCTGAATCTAATTCTAGGTTATGATGTCGGGATTGTGTCTCAGGGAGAAGCTATGCTGAATATTGCCCATCCCCATTTTTCTTCGGACAGACGTGAGCTTGTCTATATGGCTATGCACGAGCTGCATCATGTTGGATACACAGATTACCATCCCATCTACTCTCTTGCAGATTTACAGACTGTAGCTGATCTGCGAGATGCCATGAGATACTCAACACACTTGGAGGGGCTTGCAGTCTATGCGCCAATGGATAGACGCATTTCCGAGAACGGTCTTGGACATGAAGATTATCATCTCCTGCTTGACTCAGACGAGCGCCAAGCTCGCGTAACAGAATACTTCGAAATCCTTGAAGGATTGGATGAAGTGGGTAGTCGTGAACTGACTGACTTGGATTTCGAAGTTATGGAGAAAATGAGTAGTACGGGGAACAGGCTATGGTATGTTGCCGGAGCGCACATGTCCGAGACAATCGACGAGAATCTTGGTCGAGAAATGCTTACACAAACGATTGTGGGTGGTCCTGATAGCTTCTTTGATGCCTATAAGAAAGCTAAGAACGTAGGCTAGAAAAGATGATGGATGCCACAGAAACAAAGAATGGCGAAAAACGCAGAAATTGGAACGGTTATGACCCAAGAAATGATAATATCCCTAATCTGCTTCTTCTGAATCTCGGTCTGTTCTACCCATCCTACTGCAATCAGTGAAGCCACTAGCACATGAGTTCCACTCAGAGGCAAGCCGAGAACAGTCCCAATGAGCATGATAAAGGAGACTGCTATGCTAGCAGATAGAGCTGAAGATGGAGATAGTGTAACAATCTCCGTAGATACTGTGCGGATTACTTTTCCTCCGACAATGATTAGCCCCAAGCCCATTCCAATTCCACCAACAACTAGGGGCATGAGAGTACCTGGAATGGTTAAGAATCCGAAATGGTACACCATATTGAACTCGGGCAATGCCATTAATGGTGCAACAGCATTGGCGACATCGTTACCTCCCCGACTGAGAGAGGTGATAATCAGAAACACTGCTAATGCGTAAGCAGCAATCGTTTCCTGTCTCTCTCGTGCGTAGAAACCGTTTGCTCGGTCTTGTGCCTTTCGTACAAGGAAGAAAATTACAGCGGCGATAAAAAAACCCACCATTGGAGAGATTATCCATCCAAGAAAGACCTGGAGAAGTACTAAGAAATCTATACTTTGTAGTCCCCAGCTTGGCAAACCGAGGAACGGTGCTATTAGACATACACCAATCACTGAACCTACAATGCATTGTGTCGTGCTTATGGGGATTCCATGAGAAGCTGATGCCATAATCAACCAGATGGCCATCGATATGAGAATGGCGAAAACCATGTCCATTGTGAGCACATTCCCCCTAACAAGTTCTGAGCCTACTTTCTCTGATACTGCGCTGCCCATGAACACAGCGCCAAAAAGATTCACCACTGCACCAAGCAAAACAGCAGTTCCAGCTGAGAATACATGGGCTCCCACAGCTGGGCTCATTGTCTCATCATTGGTTCCAATGCCGAAAGCCACGAAGAAACCGATGGCGAGCAACGCAACTAGGGCGACGAGGGCCACTCCTAATCCTCCAGCTTCTAGGAATACTTGACGGCCAGAGCTCGGATGAAATCTGCACATTTCTCTGCATCTATGGCAACTTCTACGATGGTTCTAGCTACAAGGCGAAGATACTGCAATTCGGTTGGGTTTCGCTCTGTGTCTTCTAGAAGGCAACCAAGGAACTGGAACTGGATATCTCTTGCTTCTTCCCGGACTTCGGAGACTTTATGTGAGAAGTCTACAGAACGGTCAAAATCTTTGAAGAGATACTTGATGGCGTCTTGGAGTAAATCTGTGCTTTTCCAGCATTTCTCAGCTATATCTCTGATTTCTGAACGGGGATTGATATCTTTGCATATCGACATTATCCGGATTGCTTCTTCAGCTGCGTCCACGATATCGTCCATGTAGTTTATCAGTCGATGTCTTTCTTGGGTTTGCTGGGGCAAGTATGCACGTTGTGAAAAGATATTTTCAATAAGCCGGTCTCGCATCTCATCACATTCCCGCTCGATTTCGATGATTTCCTTTTCAATCTCGAGCAGTGTTTCTATATCTCCATACCCCCAAGATTTGGACGCCACGCACAGCTTCGCACTAGCGCTTTGTAATCCCTTGCTTAAATCTAGGATTATCTCATCAGCTTTCTCCTGAAGCTCCTTTTTTCCTACGCCAAATATTCTTGAGAAAGTTCCCAACAAATTCACCTCTTTGCAGTTCTAGGTTCTAGACGGTTCCTTAACAGTCCTTTGTCTGCGTAGAATGTCTATTTTGATTCTTACAGCCGGTTTCTGCGGTTTGTGGTTGAATTTTTCAACCGATAATCCCATTATCATCGTTTTGTTTTTGAATATATCTCTATTTTAGATACCCACTAAGTTGTTTTAGTGTCCGGTGAATTCAGTTCTCGTCTTGAAGAAATGCATAGATTCTAACAAGACCTGTACCAATGCTTTCCTGCTTTGATATCCTGAAGTGCCCTAACTCTCCAGTTCTATCTACGTGGGGTCCACCACAAAGCTCCTTACTAAAGTTTCCAACCGAGTATACAGATACTCTATCCCCATAATTCTCTTTGAAGAAAGCCAGCGCGCCCTGTTCAATGGCCTCATGGTAGGGCATGAATTCATGCTGCACCTCACGATCCTTCTCAATTTGCTCATTCACGAGCTTCTCAACTTCTTCCAGTTCCTCATCAGTAAGCTTCCTGGGGAAGGTGAAGTCAAATCTCAAGCGCTCTGCAGTGATATTGCTACCATTCTGTTTTACTCTATCGCCTAGCACGTTCCTCAATGCAGCCTGCAATAGGTGTGTTGCAGTATGGAGTTTTGTGGTTTCCTCACTGTGATCCGCTAGCCCTCCCTTAAACTTATCCTCTGCACCGTCTTTTGAGACCTCTTTGTGTTCTTGCTGCTCCTCTCTGAAGGTTTCCATATCTATATCGATACCTTCCTCGGCAGCAAGTTCCCTTGTCATTTCGATAGGCAGGCCAAAACTCTGATACAAGAGAGCAGCATCTTCTCCTGTTATGGTTCCTTTGTCTTCGAGAATCCGATTGAACTTCCTGAGTGCTCGGCGAAGTGTCTTGCTGAACTTCTTCTCCTCCCGCACAAGATTTTCCATGATGAACTCTTTGTTCCGTTCCACTTCATCATAGGGATCCTTGTAGATATCGATGACAAGTCCTGCAAGTCTCTTGGTGAAGTCCTGGGATATTCCGAGTTTCCCAGCATGTTGGATACTACGCCTTATGAGACGACGCACAACATATCCATGCTCTTTGTTGGATGGAATGATTTTGCGATCATCTCCCATAATCATAACTGCTGCTTTGATGTGATCCGAAATTATCCTGATTCTTCTAATATCTTCTTGGGTGAACTCTTCCTTCTCACTCATTGATTTGAGTGTCTCGACAAGTGGAGCCATATTCTCGATTCCGTAAACTGTCTGCTTTCCTTGCAGCATAGCTGCAGTCCGTTCAAGACCCATTCCTGTATCTATGTTCTTCTGGTCGAGAACCTCGTAATCGCCATCTTCTGTCTTACTATACTCCATGAAAACGTCGTTCCATACTTCCACAAAATGTCCACAGTTGCATCCTGGTTTACAGTCCGGACCACATTTCGGGATATCATCAACTTCAATGAACATCTCAGAGCAGGGTCCACATGGTCCAGTCTTTCCTGCTGGTCCCCACCAATTATCTTCCTTTGGTAGGTAGTAGATACGTTCTTCCGGTATTCCCTGTGCCTTCCAGATTTCGGCAGACTCATCATCCCTCGGAGCATTATCATCGCCTTCAAAGAGGGTGACATAGAGACTTTCTGGGTCAAATCCCAGCCACTTTTCCGAAGTGAGAAACTCGTAGCTCCACCGAATAGCTTCTTCTTTCCAGTAATCCCCCAAACTCCAGTTTCCAAGCATCTCGAAAAAGGTGAGATGCACTGTATCACCCACTTCTTCGATATCTGTGGTACGGATACATTTCTGACAATTGGCCAGTCGTGTTCCCATCGGATGCCTTTGACCCAATAGGTAAGGTACCAGAGGGTGCATACCTGCAGTAGTGAACAGCACAGTAGGATCATGTTCAGGCATCAGTGAGGCAGATCCTATGATGGCATGGTCCTTCTCTTCAAAGAATTCTAGGTACTTACGGCGCAATTCATCGCAATTCAATTTGCCATCACCCATATATAATCCTGCTAACTTGCCGGGGCATTGATTGTACGATTTTAATGCTTACGTTTTGGTGTGCTGCTAAGGAGCCCAGACTAGGAAACGCTGCAAGAAAACCTCATTCTCTCTTTACAGCAGTATCAAACCGGACGGCGTCATTCTATATCCATGTCGTCTCCGAGCAATCCAAGGAAATCTGTCTACCCATTCGAGAAATCTGTCATTCGATACGACATCGGCGTTGCGCCGCTTTGCAAGACGCAGAATTAGCATATCGTCATTGGTACCACTACTAGCTTCTATGACTTTTCCCTGTCTCACCAATCTATCAAGGATTCCCTCGTCTTCTACTCTATACTTCAGGGCTGCCGAAACGACCGCAACGGGATTGTATCCTGCATTTCTGAGGCTCCGGTCTGCCAGAGCGATATTTCTTGCCTGTGGAACCCCATCGTAGGACAAATAATAGGCCACATTATTGCCATCGATAACAAGCTTTCTTCTACTCTTGGTCTTAGACTCACTGTGCTGATTGCGTCTTCTGCAGACTCGTACATGCTCATCAAGCTCGTATCTGTCAAACAGCTTCCCACAGTAAGGACATCTTGCTCTCTTTGGCACAGTTCTACTCCACCATAATGTAAGGATACACAGTCATTCGATTTGCCCTAGCTTCTTCTCTTAAAGAATTTCGTTATGGAACGCCTTCAATATACCAGAAAGCAAAATTCAAGTAAATGAGTTAGCAATTATCTATTGAATAAGGCATTTATTCATCGAATTAAGGCGTCCAGTCTCCGTTTGTGTCTACGATCCTCCCGGCGCGCATGACGGGGGTGGACGCCACCTTTTGCGGCTTTTGTAAGCAACATGACATGAGCTGCAGCCGTGTGGATCCTTCTAGGTGAATCAACCTGACCAACGTTTCTATTAACGAAAACTACCAGAACTGCAATTGGTAGCAAGTCCATCATATCGTTTTTCGGTAAATCTGAACGGAAGTGGTGAAGTTGAAGCGAGAGGTTTTTCTAGAGCAAATGAAGCATTTTTTAATCAGGATAGGGTAGTCCTCTGCAGATGTTTCCCTCAACGAAATGGCTCAAGGTAATATCAGTACTGCTTACATCGATTTCTGCAACGGCTGCATCAGCGAATTTCTCAAGCTCATCAGCAGGCGGTCGACAGTAGCCTATTGGAGCCGTTACTGCTGTTATTCCATCAATTTCACACGTACTCCGCACATGGCTGTGTCCCGATATGGTAAGAAAAATACGGCCATCATCCAAGAGTATCTGCCCAGTACTCTCTGCGCCCATGTACGCGGAGAAAAAATCCCATGGAAGTCTATTCTTGTATACAACGAGCTTTTCGAATGGCAGATGATGAGACACGCAAACAACTTCGGTGATATCTTCTGGCAGGTTGCCTAAATCATAAGCCAATTTCCTGTTCATCAGCTGTGTAACCTCCTGATCGTTCATCGCCCAGTCGATATTGAAATAGTCCCGCCAAACTGACCCGTTATACTCCTTCTGCCTGTAGGCCTCCGGTGGGATATCAAGCTGTTTCACACGAAATGAATAATCTGACCATCCCATACTTCCAACAAATGCAACTGAGCCATGAATGTATGGCTCATCAGGCAAATGTACCCATCCTGCTTCTTTACATAAGGTGCCTATTTTTTCCGAATATTTTTCCAGTGAAGATGCATTCTCTGAAAACCAGACATCGTGGTTACCCGCTACAAATAGGTTGATGCAGTCGTCGATTTTCAGAGATGCTAACGACTCCTCCATCACATCAAGTCGATCACTGATATCACCAGCAATAACGAAGACATCGGGATTTGCCTTCTCTACCCTTCCTCGTATTGCTTGAATCAGTTGCTCATCTTTTCCGTGTGGCCTGACATGAATATCTGATACTGCAGTAATCTTCATCAGTTGCACCTTAGGGGGCCTATTGATTGGAACAGGGGCCGGGGGGATAGATGGAGCCCTTTAGTGTGTGCTGGCTAGTTAAGACAGGAGTGTTCAAATCAATGATTTGATATGTTTGTTCTATTCTCGAAACATGCTGAAATTGGGTGACAATCAGTATGGGCAACAAAATCAAGGCAGAAAAGGTTCCAGCACCTTCACATCCAGACATGAAGATAGTGACAGATAGCGAGCAAATCAATGATGTCTATGGTCTCTATCTCGATGATGAGAGTCATTCCATTAACGGAGAAACGGAGAGACTCGTTTTTCCTAGAACAGAAGCGGAAGTAGCAAATGAATTTCGGAACGCCTACGCAAACGGTACCCCTGTTACCATGCAAGGTGGGCGAACAGGTCTCACTGGAGGTGCGGTACCTCTTGGAGGTACTACACTCAACTTCGAAGAGATGGACAAGTTACTCTACATGAACTACTATCCCAATGAAGATCAATATTCCATAACTGCTGAGCCGGGCGTGTTACTCGAAGACCTTGTCAAAGTAATCACATCAAAGGACCTTGATGAGATTAAAGGAATGGGAGATTCAGAGAATCAGAAAGCCTTGGAACGATTCATGGAAGATGACCGTGAGATATCTTTTCCAGTTGATCCCACCGAGACCAGCGCATGGCTGGGCGGAATAGTTGCATGTAACGCTTCAGGTGCTCGTACATTCAAGTACGGAGCTGTGCGTCCCTGGGTGAAACGAATTCGTGTCCTGCTGCCTAATGGTGATGCTCTGGATATTCGGCGTGGTGAAGTCTTTGCAGAAGATGGGATTTTTGAAATAGAGCTTACAGATGGCTCCACAGTTGAAGTTGATGTTCCTAATTACGAAATGCCAAACACAAAGAATGCTGCAGCTCTTTACTCAAAACCCGATATGGATTTTATCGACCTCTTTATTGGATGTGAAGGCATTCTTGGTGCGATTACTGAGGTTGAGCTCGTCCTGACTGAGCTACCGGAGAACACAATGACAGTTATGGCATTCTTTCCAAGTGAAGAGAACGCCGTTGATTTTGTCTACGATTTGCGCGAACCCAACAGCCCGGTGCCGCCGGAATTCATAGAATATTTCGGGCCTTATGCTCTTGATATGATACGTGAAAAAGCGGGTGATGCGGGTATCAAAGTGCCTGCTCTCACAGAGGAAACAAAGGCTGTTGTCTTCTTCGAATTTGCCTATACTGAGGAAGAGTTGGAAGAACGAGTAATGGCCTTGGAGGAGATACTGAATAAGCATGGTTCTTCTTCTGAGTCCAGCTGGGCTGGGCTAGACTACCGAGAGCTTGAGAAGATGAAGACTGTTCGCCATTTTGTACCCGAGACGATTAACTCGTTGATTGCTCAGCGGAAGGCACAATATGAAAAGGTGCATAAGATTGGCACAGATATGGCTGTTCCTGATGAGGCGCTTCGTGAGTATCTAGCCTTCTACCGCGAGATATTGGAAGAACAAGGCATGGAATACGTAATCTTTGGTCACATTGGAGATAATCACTTACACGTGAACATGATTCCACGTAACAATGAAGAAGTTGAGCAGGGCATGGAAAACTACCGATTATTCGCACAGCGGGCTGTCGAGCTTGGTGGGACGGTTGCAGCTGAACATGGCATTGGAAAGCTCAAACGCCAATTCTTAGAAATCATGTATGGCAGTGAAGGTATAGATGAGATTCAGAAGGTCAAGCGTAAACTGGATCCAAAATGGCTGTTGAACGTCGGAAATATGGTGCTTATACCTGAGTAGGTAAAGTATTTTTCCTGTTTCTGGATAACATGTTTCTTACAGTTGAGTGAGTGAACCCAACTGAGGAAACTCCTGTGTTCCACCCTTTCCTTGCCCAGCGTCGCCGCCATACCGGAGCGCTACCCCCGGCCAAGCACGGGCTTTGACCGCCATCATCAGGACACGGTCCCTCCTTCGGTCTCGGCTTCTGTCTCCTGCCCTGACCCGG
>JAWOEX010000024.1:0-115878 GCA_046482545.1 Candidatus Thorarchaeota archaeon | reverse complement strand
TTCGGGGCTGGGCTCGTACCCCGCTGGGAGTGGCCCACCGCCCTAGTCCTACTAGACTCGGATTTCTTACTAGGCCTAATAAACTCCCCTCGCCCTTGGTCATAAGAAGGCATACAGGAAATCTTACAGATATTTTACACTTCTATGTGCCGATTTATTTAGGATTTTGTAAGATTTCTAACTCTCTGGATTCGATTGAGAACCAGCTGCTCCACTTCCTTCATCTTCGCAAAAATCTCAGGTTTTTCCTTGCGAAGCCGATTCAGGTTCTTGACACCAAGACAATCCCAGTACTCTTGAATGGTCTCTTTAGGTGTGGGAAAACTTTCTTCATTCTGAGTTTCCACTCTAGTGAGAATATCTTCAACCATTTCCTCAACTGGCTTCTTCTTGATTTTGATTTGCGCCCAAAAATCGCAATTCTTGCCACGACAAGGTCCACCAATCATAACACACCAGTCTTTCATCTTCATCGATCCAAAGTGGTAATCTTCTGGTATTGTCATCTATCTTTAAGAATTGGCGTGGCGGTATAAGCAGTGAATTAGAGCTGGTTGGCAGTAACTGAAATTCCACAACTGCGAATACTAACGCTTGCGTGATTGCGATGAAGGACAAGGTGCCGGGCATTCTAGGCTCAAATTAATGCAAAATTTGTTACACGTGTTCTAGTGACCCTCAACAAGTCAATTGAGATCTTCTTTTTGATAATAGTTCAATATAATTCAAATGAGAAATAAGATAGAACACAGATTATTTTCAACAAACGGTTAGTGTTCGCAATCTTCTTGTTTTCTCTCTTCAGTCAACTGACCTTTTTCACAAGCTACCGCAACCCCTCGTACAATCTGCTGATGAGCAGTTGGAACTGGAGGTAGTATTTTCGAATCTCTCGCTTCAACAGCCATCGGGTAAGAGTGCGCTTCTTCTTTGTTCCCCCTGCTATGGGAAAGACTTTACCGTTTATGAGACTCTATCGAAGAGAGGTCTAGGAATGTATCATCCACGCTACTTTCTTCATCCGTTATACCTATGACTGGTGGGTGTTCTTCCACATCAATACCCGGCGTATACTGAAACACATCGCTGAGTCTTCTGTGTAGAATTGTGAACAATTTAGACAGGGGCAATTCTACTGGACATACGTCTTGGCACTGACCACAGTTGACACAAGAATCAGCAACATGCGAGAGTCGAGTCAATGGAAACAAAGCATTTGGGGGTACGACGCCCTTTTCCAGATAACCTCTATCCGCCTCTAGGACGCAGTGGTCACAATAACAGATTGGACAAGCCTCCCTACATCCAAAACATTTCACGCACTTTCTAAACTCACTTATCCAATAGTCGAATCTCTCTTGTTGACTCAGATTCTCCAAAGGTTTCAAATCACGTTCAATCCATTGCTGCGCATGTTCGATTTCGGCTTGATTCTTGTTCTCACGAATTTCAATACTCTGCTTATCAGGAGATTTGACCTGAATGAAGCCGTTTTCTGCAGCTTCTTGTATCAATGCCTTACCTGTATCAGAACATGCCTCAACAAAGGTCCAGTGGCCAGCGATGTTCTCAGTTCCCCACTTTCCACAGGCAAGGTCCGCCATCGTTGGGATATTGAATTCACACCTTCTGCAGTTCTCTCGGCGTCCATAACCCTTCTCTTCAAGCTCTGAGAGAGGCCTAAATCTCTCGGTTCCATCTTTAAGCGTGATGACTAACTCATCATCATCTATGTCTTCCATCACAATTTCGTTTGGATTGACTTCAAATTCATTGATGGCCATCTCTTTGGCTATTGTTGGTGAGAGAGATCCTGTGCAGTTCAACCCTACGAGAATCAGCTTGTCCAATTCAATCTGGTTTCTCTTCTTTAATTCTATGATTGCTCTGATGTCACAGGGTTTGCCTACTATACCCAAACTTGTGATAGAGAATTCATCAAGGTACGTCTTCACAAAGCGAGCAATATTCGGAGTGGAACAATGAAGTGATCCGGCAGTATCATCCAGTTTTTCCGATTCTGTAATCAGAACTGGTACTCCTGCATATCTGTCACCATTCATAGCCTTTACCGCGACCACGCCATCAACCAATCCTGTTTCTAACACAAACTTCAGGATGGAGGTAACAGCACCACCGTGTTCCCCCTTGTTAGCTCTGTTAGTGTCTGAAGAACAAACCAAATACATATCTTCGTTCATTTTTCTCCCTCGATTCTAGCAGCGGAAACTTTGTACTCCGGCATCCCGCACGCCGGATCTAATACGGGATTTGTTAGTTCATTGGCATTTGATTCACCAAAATGAATAGGAACAAACAGCATCCCTTTCGGTACCTCTTCCGTTAAGTGAGCTACTGCATCTATACTGCCGCGCCTGGTACTTAGAACAACCAAGTCCTCATCTTCAATCCCTTCCACGTTTGCATCCTTTGGGTTAATCTGACAGAAGCATTTTGGAACCTCATTATCGAGCTTCGGAGTCCTTCGACTCATCGTGCCGGTATGATAATGGAAGATACTTCTGCCAGTTGTTAGGGTGTACGGGTAGTCATCATCCGGGGTTTCAGCGGGAGATGTACACCCAACTGTTTGAAGGTGGCCTAAACCATCCGGGGTATTGAACTTCTCAGTAAAGAAGGTGGGTGTTCCAGTGTGCTCTTCACTAGGACATGGCCACTGAATACCTCCTATGGTATCATCAAGTCTTGCATAGGTTATGCCGCTGTATGAAGGGACACACTGCCTTATCTCCTCAAATATTTCCTCTGAAGAAGAAAAGTCAAAGTTGTTTCCATATCCCATTCTTTCTGCAATTTGGCAAACAATCCACCAGTCTGGTTTCGCTTCTCCTGGTGGCTCCACTATTTTGTTTATCTTCTGTACTCGTCTGTCAATGTAGGCATGGACTCCTTGCCGTTCTACCCATGTTGCTGCTGGTAGCACAACATCTGCTAACTCAGCGGTCTCATTGAGAAAGATATCTTGCACGATAAACAAATCCTTCTCTTGTAGGGCTTTCTTTACTGTATTGGCATCCGGAGCCGCCATGACTGGATTGGTTCCTACAACCCATAGAAACTTGGTTTCCTGTAGCAGTTTGGTATATGGTAGGCCAGGTTCTGAAGGTAAATCAGCCACTCCCCAAAGTTCCTCAAATATCTCATGAGCGCCTGTACCTACTTTCTTGAATCCAGGATAGAACACATTCAAGCAACCCATATCGCCTGTGCCCTCCCCATTGATTTGCCCGCGAGTGGGACACGCCCCAGCACCTGCTCTTCCGTATTGTCCCGTCAATAGTGCAAGAGTAGAAATGGCTTTGACGTTTTCTGAGCCTGATGAATGCTGGTTGAGTCCTTGGTTGAAAACCAAACTGCAGGTATTAGCCTCTGCTATCCACTGGGCTGCCTGTTGCATTTCTTGAACGGATACCCCCGAAATTTTCTCCAATTCAGTGAAATGGAGAGAAGAAAGGTAAGATTTTAGGTCATCTATTCCCTTTGTTCTTGAACTGATGAATTCCTTGTCTTCCAGCCCCTCCTCAAGGATAGTTTTCATCATAGCATTGAGTACTGCAATGTCCGTTCCAGATTTGTGCTGAAGGTGAAGGTCAGCCAAGTCTTTTGCAGTGACTGACTTTCTCGGGTCCAATACGATTACTTTTGCTCCTTTCTTTTTTGCACGCAGTATTCTCCTTGTTATCATAGGAAATGTTTCTTTCGGATTGATTCCAGCCAAGAAAATACAATCAGCTTTGTCAATATCTAGTTCAGAAATCGGCATGACACCAGATCCTACTGTTGAACTTAGACCCGCCGCACTGGGTGAATGACACAGACGACCACAGTATTCGATATTATTGGTTCCCATTATCAATCGAGTGAACTTCTGCAATACGTATGCATCTTCATTTGTATTCTTACCAGACGCCAGCATACCAAAGTCTTCTGATTTGGTGTTTCCTAATGTGGTTGCGATTAAATCAAGAACCTCGTCCCATGTACTTTCCTTCAACTCACCATTCTTTCTTATGAGTGGTGTTGTCAGCCTATCTTCAGCATACAAGAACTGATAGGCGTTCATTCCCTTGGGACAATTGCTCCCCTCGTTCACCGGGTGTTCTTTCCATGGCTCTTGACCGATGATTTTGCCGTCCTTGATCACCAGATATAGTCCGCAACCACAGCTACAATACGGACAAATAGTCGGCTCATAATGAAGCATCTAAGCCCCTCCATTGACTGGATTAGGCCCAAGCTCTCTAATCCGTTCAGCGAAATCATCAACAACCTCGCCAAATCTGCTACCTTCTGATGCAGATACCCATTCCAACCGTAATCTATCCGGGGGTATCCCCACAGTTTCCAAAACCTCCCTGAGTATCATCATCCTCCTTCTAGCGTAGAGGTTACCCACTTTATAGTGGCAGTCTCCTGGATGACACCCGGCAATGAGCACCCCGTCCGCGCCATTCAGGAGTGCGTGAATCACGAAAACCGGGTCTACCCGACCTGAACAGTTCACTCTAATATTATGTACCGTTGGCGAATACTGTACACGGCTTGTACCAGCCAAATCTGCACCGGCATAACTACACCAGTTGCAGAGAAATGCCACTATACGCGGCTCAAAATCTAATTCTTGCCTCATCTTAACTCCTCTATTCTACGAATACTGGTTCTTACTCTAACATCTCCATGGCAGACATGTACAGCGTAGGTGACTGGAGCGTTCATTTCATAATAGTGTTCGTATTCACAAAATTCATGAAGAAAACCGGGACATAAGCTCTTCGTTCTGACGGTCAAGCAAACAAGAAGCTCGATGTTTACTTTTTCGACTCATTCGGAAGTATGATATGGTGAAAGGTATCTAGTGAGCAAAGGAGGATTAAGCCCTTGGAACGATTGCAACAGAAAAGATATCTCCAGATTTTGAATCTTCTAGCGCCCTTTATAGCTGGAGCTATAGCACTAGTATTCGGAGGAAGCTCCGGAAATTGGGAGGATGTGTTTGTTGAAGACTCGCTCACGAAACTGCTTACGCCTGCGCCTATAACCTTCGCCATCTGGGGCCCGATTTTCTTTTTGCTTGGACTATTCTACTTCTATCAGGCTAGGGATCTGATTCCAGAGAAAAAAGAAATCGAAATGCCCTTCGTCCGCCAGGTGAGTGTCTTCTTCCTGCTTTCTTCTGTCATGGCCACAGTCTGGTTTGTTACGTGGACCTCCGGAATGATTTGGGGCTCAGTAGCTGCAATGATTATCTACCTCATTACAATACTTGCCGCTTATTTCCGGCTTGATATCAACCTTCATGAACGCACGAAAAAAGAACGGTTGTTTATCACTTCAAGCTGGAGTATGTACGCAGGCTGGGTAACAGTCGCTACTCTGGTGAACAGTACAACTGGGCTTGTATACACAGGATTTGAAAATTTGCCGTTCACCGAGCTGCAGTGGACTATTGCGCTTGCCATAGTTGCTCTGGTAGTGTATCTAGCCTTTCTCTTATTCAGAAGAGACTACATATTCACTGGAGTTGGCATATGGGCATTCATTGGACTAAGCATCACTCATGCTTTTCCAGCGCCTCCATCAAATCTCACAATCTTTGTGGTCTCGATTGCTGGTGTGGTTGTTCTGGCGGCGGCGATGCTCATCAATCACTATTTTGACCTGTCTTCACGCCTACGTTCTTCAATAGCTGAGGGATGACTAACAAAGTAGCTTAGATTGTTCTTTGAATGACAACTTGTGCTCCATTGGAACCAATATAAGTACGGCAGAACGTATTCTCATACTGCAGAGGTTGTGAATATCTTGGTAATCCAAGTAGATGGAGAAAATTTGATTCTTGCTGATGTTGTAAGAGTGGCAAGGGATGGCGAGAAAGTTTCTCTAACTGAAGATACAAAGCAACGAGTGCTTCGAAGTAGAGATGTGGTTGAGAAAGCTGTAAAAGAGGGCAAGACCGTCTACGGCGTAAATACTGGTTTTGGGGACCTTGCGCGTGTAGCGATTGACGAAAATGATTTGGAAAATCTACAAGTCAATCTTCTTAGAAGTCATAGTGCGGGGGTTGGATCTCCTTTCCCGACCGATGTTGTCCGGGCTATGATGCTCCTGCGGGCAAATGCTTTAGCAAAGGGGTTCTCTGGTGTGAGTGTGAAGGTAGTAGAGGCCCTGTTATCTATGCTTAACAAGGGCGTCGTTCCAGTAGTACCTCAGAAGGGGTCTGTTGGAGCTAGCGGAGATCTGACTCCATTGGCTCATATGGCACTTGTTCTCATTGGAGAAGGCACCGCAGAGTATGAGGGTGAACTAATGGAGGGCAGTAGGGCACTGCAGCGTGCAGGGATTAAGCCCCTTACACTTGGGGCGAAGGAAGGTGTAGCCCTCATAAACGGAACCCAACCAATGACTGCGGTGGGTGTTCTTACCATTCACGACACCCTCAATCTGGTTAAGGACGCAATTATTGCTGGATCAATGAGCCTTGAAGCCCTGCGCGGAACGCGAACTGCCTTTGATGAACGAATTCATAAAATTCGACCGCATAAAGGCCAGATTGCGATTGCCCGTGCTCTGATGAAGGTGCTCAGAGATAGTGAGATCAACCAATCACATGCAGACTGTGGGAAAGTACAAGATGCGTATTCGCTACGTTGTGCCCCTCAAGTTCTCGGTGCTTCACTTGATGCAATAGGATATGTCAAGCAAGTTCTGGATACCGAAATAAACTCGGCTACAGATAATCCCCTTATTTTTCCGGAGAAAAACGATGTGCTCTCAGGAGGGAACTTCCATGGCCAACCAGTGGCCCTTGCAATGGATTTTCTTTCTACTGCACTCTCTGAGATTGCCAACATCTCTGAACGGCGCATCTACCGTCTCACCGATTCAAAAGTCAGTGGGCTGGCCCCCTTTCTTACAGAAAAGAGCGGACTGCAGTCAGGTATGATGATTCCTCAATATACGGCGGCATCTCTTGTTTCGGAAAACAAAACACTGTCACATCCTGCAAGCGTTGATTCAATCCCTACGAGCGCAGGCCAAGAAGACCACGTTAGCATGGGAATGATTTCAGCTAGACATGCACGTGAAATCCTAGACAATACAAAGACCGTAATTGCGATTGAATATCTATGTGCGGCCCAAGGGTTGGATTTGCTTGCACCTCTCAAGCCCTCTATTCCATTGGAAGCTGCACACAGGGCGATTCGTGAATCTGTGACTCGACTCCGCGATGATCGCTCACTTAGCAGTGACATAGAGCAAATCAGGGGCCTTATGGATTCCGGCCAAATCGTCTCTGCTGTAGAGAATGAAACTGGTCTCCTTCTAGAGGAGTAGAGTACTATATCTGCCATGGATGAAGACTTATTTGTCTAGGACCCTTCATGCTAAATGTCCCAAGTCAAGTTTACATAGTGCGTTCACCAATTGGTTGTGTTCGGTATTGTCAGAGAATGAATCAACGAAAACCATGGAACAATACCTTGAGACAATATACGATTTACAGAAAAAGGATGGCTTTGCCACAGTCACTGACATTGCGGAAGCCCGCAATGTGAAAGCTCCTAGTGTTACTTATGTTCTTCAGAAGCTTGGTGATGCCGGCTTGGTCAATTATGAGAAATATCGCAGTGTGACTCTTACCCCTGAAGGAATGAAAGTCGCAAAGCGGCTTGAACACATCCACGAAACACTGAGATGGTTCTTAAAACTGATTGGCGTTGATGAAGAGACTGCTGATGAAGACGCATGCGAAATCGAGCATATAGTTCGTCCTGAAACCGTCAAAAAGTTGACTCAATTTGCCGAATGGGTGCAGGGAGCACCGAAAAGTCCGAAGTGGCTCACTCACTTCCGAGAATACCAAGAGACAGGTGCACGATCTCCTGACTGTGCAGATGACAGGCAAAAGCTAGCGAGCTGATAAGTATTCAGGGACCTATTTTCGTATTTACCACTTGACCATTCACGAGAACAGTATGCGTGAGATTCATAGCAAATCGATAGGAGAGATATTCGGGATTGGGACATTCGAGAATAATCATGTTCGCCTTCTTATCCACTTCAATGCTTCCCAAGGTTTCTCCCCGATCTAGCGCATGAGCAGCATTTATTGTAGCGGCGGATATGGCCTCTCGAGGGTGCATTTTCATCTTATAGCAAGCAAGCGCGATTGTAAAGAACATTGATTCATTTGCACAGTTCGGATTAAAGTCCGTCGCTAGGGCGATGGGAAGCTCCATCTCGATCATGTTTCGTGCATCTGCATATTCGGTATCAAGACTGAAGGCGGTAGCTGGGAGAAGAGTTGCTATGGTTCCCGCTTTCTTCATTGCCTCTAAGTCTGATTCAGATGCTTGGAGAAGATGGTCTGCTGATACTGCATCGAGTTCTGCCGCTAAGCCTGCCCCTCCAAGATGGACGATTTCATCAGCATGGACTTTCAGTTTCATTCCCACTTCTCTTGCCGCTTTGAGAATCCGCCGAGATTGCTCCAAACTGAATACCCCTTCTTCACAGAATACGTCACAGAACTCCGCAAGATTATTTTTGGCTACATCTGGTATCATCTCATCTACGACTAAATCGACGTAATCCTCAGTTCGGTCTTTGTATTCAGGCGGAATCGCATGTGCGCCGAGGAATGTAGGAATGATTTCCATCGGCATTCTGTCATCGATATTTTTGATAGCTCTAAGTATCTTCATCTCATCGTCGACATTGAGGCCGTAGCCGCTTTTTGCTTCCAATGTTGTAGTGCTATGTGCCAACATATTGTTTGCATAGCTGAAGCCATTCTTACATAACGTGGCACAACTTGCCTTTCGGGTGGCTCTTAGTGTGTTTAGAATACCTCCTCCAGCCTCTAGTATCTCCATGTAGCTCTTACCGGCAAGCTTCATTGCAAAGTCGTGTTCACGGGATCCTCCAAACACTAAGTGTGTATGGCTATCAATGAAACCCGGCAGTGCAAGCATATTAGGAAATTCAAGCTTGTCTACTTCATCACTTTCTATCTCTGAGAGCACCCGCCTTGTGGTGTCTACCGCAATGAACTTCCCATCCTTTATGGCTACCGCACCATCTTCGATAATGGAGAGGTCTCTGAGATCCCCTCCTGTCTTTGGCTCTTTACTATTTCCCGCCAGAGTAGCAAGTTGACCAATATTTGTCAATACCAAATCGGGTTTCATACAGCTCATCTAATTAGGCTTAGAAAAGGGCCTAGATGTAGGTTACGCTTTCCATTCACCAATACTGTTAAAGGAAGACGTCTAGCAGTCTCCCTTAACATTCTATCGCGGGCGGATTGACTATAATGGAGTATCTTATTCTCAGCTGGGAAGAAGTCTACAACCTGACGCTGCAGCTATCTGAGCGTATTGTAGATAGCGACTTTAAGCCGGATGTCATTGTGGGTATTGCCAGAGGTGGTTGGATTCCGGCCCGAATACTCTCAGATGTGTTATATGCGAATACGATGTGGAACGTGCGCATCGAATACTACTCAGATGTAGGTGTTGCAGGTCGAGAACCCAAGATAACCCAGCCTATCTCGGTATCAATTGAAGACAAGAGAATTCTGCTGGTCGATGAAGTCACGGACACAGGTGACACTCTAGAACATGCTATCCAGCATATCGAAGCTCTGGGGGTTGAAGAAGTACGGTCTGCTGTTCTCCATCTCAAACCGGGCTCTAAGGTGAGACCGGATTACTTCATACGTGAAGTCGAAGCTTGGACGGTCTATCCGTGGGAACATCGTGAATCCATAATCGCCTTGGTAAAAAAGTTCAAACAGGAAGAACCTCATTTCTCGATGCAAGAAATCCGTAAGAAGCTTGTGTTCGAAGTTGGTTTCGAGCCAACTACAGCTGATTACTTCATGAAGAGGCTCTAGTCAGTAGTGTGAGGTTGAATAGTCCATTGATTGAAACTCTTGGCTCAAGAGATTGGGAATATTTTATTGGTATAGCTGAGCTACAAAACGAACAGAAATTGACCAAAGAGGGTTTTGTTGATTTGGCGTCTCAGATGGCTGAAGGTCTCTTGGTCGTGCAGTTCATGAGAACTGATTTCATCGCTGGAATTGAGCATCTTCTTTCTGCCTCAGAGAACGCCATCAACGCTTGGCAAGGAGGGTATATGATTAGTAGAAACCTAGATATCGAGGTTGTTCTGTATGCTTCTGCTCAGCGGCAAATAGACAAAGCACTCGAGGACATCGGAACGATTGACGGACTGGAATCGGTTGCTCTTGTAGTAATAGGAAAACTGAAGGAACAGGTAGAGAAATCTATTGCCCGGGCTCAACAGAGAGTTGGAAGGAGAATAAGTCCACCTTTCCAAGTAAGTGAGGACAGAATACAACATATCTGTGAGCATTTTAGTATCGCTGATACCGAATTGAATGCAATTACATCATCGACCAATCTGGAGCATAGATATGATGCTGTCAAGAAATCTGTGATGAGTAGGGTGTCTATGGTTGCACTTGAAGCTTAGATTGTTCATTACGATTAAATTATCCAACTAAATTTCTTGACACGGACGTCCTATTCATCTCGCATTGGCATAATGGAAAGGATGTCTTGTTCTTCACTCAAGACAGATATGCCTGTTCTATCGCCAATAACCTCAAGCCATACCGTCTTATCCGGCTCTTCTAGGTCGACTTCATTGGAAATAACCTCTGCCACTTCATCAACAATTTCCATATGAGCCAAATCAGAGTATCGCTTCCTAACAGTAACGCGGAATGTTTCATTCTCGTCTATCTTATTCCGCAGTTTTTCGGTCGCTTCAACCATTTTGTCTATGTCAGACTCAACACAGATTTCAAGAGGGGTGAACTTGATAGCGAAACGGAATTGGAATGGATTCTGCTCTGCGAATTCTTCCAGCTTATGTACCACTTCAAAGGGATCAAGTGAGGTTTTGCAAGTGACGAGACCCGAAACGTTAGTCTGTTCTATTTCCAATTCGTCATCTTCAAGCAAATCGGCAACAAAATACCTTACTTCTGATATTGCTGCTCGTTCTCTATTTCGCGGTGTGCTAACTAGCAGGTTGAAATCTTGCAAACAATCCCTCGCGTAATTACATTTCGGGGTATATGATGCGTGCGGTCCAATATCTCAAGGCGTCTGTATCTACTTTCAGGCTGTTGCTTAATCTCTCAACACTCAACTCGCCTTCGCGATAGACCTTGATATCACTGCCTGATACCCCCACTATGGTTGAGCTCTTCTCAGCCTCCGATTTTCCTCCATCGATATATAGATCGACTTCATCACCAAGTTGTTCTTGCGCTACCGAAACCTCGAAGGGAGTCTCTCCTCCGCTTCTGTTTGCGCTTGTTCCTACAATTGGTCCTCCAATCTCTTTTGCAATGCCTTGGGGAACGGAATGATCCGGAACACGAACAGTGATTGTGGATCTTTTTCCAGATACGTATTCGGGAATTTCTTTTTTTGCAGTTACTACAAGCGTGAGCGCTCCTGGCCAGAAGAATTTGGCTATTATGTGTTCAAGATTACCAAAATCGTGATAGCTCTTAATCTGCTCGTAGTCCGAAAAGAGCAGGGGAACACCCAAGTCAGGATCCCTTCTCTTGACTTCAATCAGTCTTTCGAGGGCAGATTGATTGTTTGGATTACAAGCCAAGCCATAGCTGGTGTCGGTCGGGTAGACTACTAATCCGCCTGATTCAAGAATCGATGCTGCTTCCTTTACGACCGAATCGATATCTTCTGTATCTGACAAGTCCAGGGTTCGTGCTGTCAACTACATCCCTACCGTTACAGTAACAAATCGATATATGGCGCTTGTGTTTTTTGGTGATAAAATGTTTCTAATTCAAATGAATCCGAATGATTCTGTGCCTAGTTGTTTCGCATTTTCAATGAAGACTATGTCTTATAAGAAGTCTCATAGGTATCTCAAGAATGTTATAGCTTAGAATGGTGCGTACAAAGATGCCAGGAGGCTCACAAATCAGAGCACTAATACTTGCTGCAGGAAAAGGACGACGACTAAGACCTATAACTCAGAGATTGCCCAAAGCTCTTGTTCCGATAGGCGGCGCACCACTAATCGACATACTCATTGATACCTATCAAAAGGCCGGAGTTGCTTCTTTCACTGTGGGGATAGGTTGGCAAGGTGATTTGCTTCGAAAACACCTACACAAAACACACTCCGAATTGAACATCAATATAGTGCCTGTTCCTAATTATGAAGACGGGCCACTAACTACGCTGGTCACGGCTTTGAAGACAGTTGAAGATGATTGCGTAATTGTTGGGCCTGTAGACGAAATAATGGACAGGAAACTTGTTACTGAAGCCTTAGAAGACCTCCAAGACAAAAAATTGCTTGAAGATATCATGCTGGTAACTGACCTTTCTGTGGAAAAGGGGACAGAAGTATTCCTGAAAAAGGACGACCTAGTAGCCGGGCTTGGCATGCCTATTACAGAGTATGATTTCAAGGCGCGTTCTGCAATGTTGATGATTATCTCAAAAGATGCTTACAGGAGGTTAATTGAATCGTCAAAAAGCGGAATGAGGAACCTATCAGATGCATTGAACCATCTTATTGATAATGGTGTACAGGTGGGTTCTTTGCAAGTAGAAGAACACTGGTTTGATATCGATACTGTTGAAGATATGCTACAGGCAAATCAATATGTTTTACATCATATGCGGGAGTCAGATGATACAGCCATCCTAATACTTCCGGGCGATAGTATGGAATTCGGTGAAACACTCACACTACCAGGAGATGTATTCATAGAACGCGGGGTGTCACTTGAAGGTCCAGTCTTGATTCAAAAGAATTCTCATATTCAAGGAAATACGCAAATTGGCCCGGATGTCGTTGTGGGCAAAGGAACTAGAATTGGGGCAGGGTGCATCATAGATAATGCAGTCCTCTTTCACCAGGCAAAACTAAACACAAATATGAAAGTACAAGGTGGGGTCGTTTATGGGTCTGAAATCCTCTACGCGGAGGACTAGATATGTCCCCTAGCAAGTATCGATTGAGGAAAGTGTTCAGAAGGCCAATACTTGCTGTAGCAAGGCCGCTTGCCAGTACGAATGTATCGCCCAATGCAATTACCTATCTCGCGGTCTTGGTGTCCCTTACAGCGTTTCTTTCTCTCAATCTCAACGGTTTTCAGTGGTTATATGGTATACTTGTTTTCCTTGTTGGTTTCCTTGATGGGGTAGACGGAGCTGTTGCTAGATTAGAAGACAGAGCCTCAACTGAAGGTGCCTTCATAGATTCTGTCAGCGACAAGCTTTCGGAGTTCATTATTCTGCTTGCAATAGCTCTTGCATATCCTTGTAAAGACCTGTTCTCATTGTATGTTCCTTTGTGGGTCCTATTGTGTACTGCAAGTTGGCTCATGACAAGCTACACCCGCTCTCGAGCGGAAGGACTCGGCGTTAAAGATCTCGATGTTGGTCTTGGAGCACGGTCGGAGCGCCTTATGATTCTCGTTATTTTTTCGGTATTAGGATTGCTTCTCTATGGATTGATTGCGGTGACATTGGTAGGAATCTTGACTGCCGCCTACAGGTTTTATCACTATTCAGCTATACTTGAGACCACCTCTTCTGCTGAAGACAAATCGATTTCCACGGGTTGACCGACCAACCATCACGTTTAAGAGCGCCGCCAGATACCCGTTGCCAGAAATCAGTGGAGTTCTAGTCTAGAATGGCGATTTTCAGAGCCGATCATTACATCACCGCGGAATTGAACCAACCCAACCTAGAAGCTGATGGCAAAAAAGTCTTGGATGCTTTGGAATCTATACCCGAACTCAAAGATATGGCGTTGGTATCTAGGAAATTCGAAGGCAAGCACTGGTCCGAGATATCTGGCCGTATCGCAATTCCTGAAGGATCGAAGGCTTTCTGGGGAATGATAAAGAAAGAGGTCACTGATCGGGAACCCTACAATCTTTTTGTTAGAGTAGATGTCAATGCGGAAGCAGAGACGATTGATTCAGCCCGGGAGAAGGTAAAGAATTGGATTGAATCAGAATTTGTTCCGCGTATCAAGAAAAGGGTCGATGTTCAGGAAATCCGTGTACAGCGGCCCTCCGAGGTATACATGCCCAAACTCGATTAGGGGAACTAATCCTCTTCAATTTCGATAATATTCAAGTGATGCCCAACCGCTTGAGCTATCTCAATCTTTCCATTACCATCTAGATCCCCACAGCTGACCATGGAATCAACAGCGTTACTCATAGCTTTAACTGATCCCTTTTGAACCAGCCTCCGCCCATCTAGTTCGAATAATGCAATCAAAGAATCAGCATGACTGACAACCAGATGCCCTTCCCCATCACTGTTTGGAAAGAGATTGCCTACGTATATCGAGGTTATTTCCTGTGGTGCAGTAAGACCATCAAACTTGTCAAAACCTCTCTTGACGACAGCATAGAGACCAAGGTACTTTCCGTCAGATACAGAGACGACTTCGTCAATACCATTCCCAGTAATATCCCCTGTGGCCACCAATTCGACGCTTCCTTTGGTCTTTCGTCTGACCAATTCATGTAACCTATCATCAGCGTATCTGTAAGCATACAAGTTGGTAGATTCATCGCCAAAAACAAATCTATTGTATGACATGCCTTCCGACCGCAAAGGGACTATGGAGAAGACTGGCATGTCAACCACTTTATGGGCAATCTTATCGAGACATTGATCGAACCAGCCGTAACACCTGAGGGCTTTATCGTTGGACCCCACAAGAACCTCTTCTGCCACCGTTCCCGAGAGATTTGTTATACAAATGCCTGTTGGCAGTGTTCCTACTGGTGTTTCTGCATGAATTTTCAAATCCCCGTCGATGATGGATAGAACCCTCAGTTGGTTGTCTAACCCTCCGATGACGAAGTCAATGTTTTCATCTCCATTCACATCGCCTAATGCTAGTGCTGAGTGCGGAGGAAGATCACGCGCCCGATATCTTTCTTCAAATTGCCCAGTTTCTATATTTTGAAACTCGATTACTCTGATGTCTCCACCCATAGTTGACATAACAAGCGTTTCTACCCCGCTACCATCCAAGTCGGCTATTCGTATGTTGGTAAGCACTTCTTTGAATGGGATTTTAGCTCTAATATTCAATTGGGGCATATGGTGACAACCTCAGAGATTGGCTAGATATCAGGTCATATGAATCTCAATTTAAGAATTGTCCGGGCCGTTAGTGGAATGAGGGGGTGTTTCTCTTTGATATTGTTTTAGGCGTTATAGTGTCTTTATAAGTTTCTGACAGAGAACTATTTGTAGGAACCATCTACTGTAAAACAGTTGATAGAACCCTGAAAATTGTTGCTTTATAGAAAGAAGTACCAGCAGACGGTTGAAAAATGAACAAGAATGCAATTCCCCACCTTAGCTCAGAATGGAATACGACTCCCGATAAGTTAGGCGAGGAGCTCGGCTCATTCATCGAGGAGTTTGGTTCTTTTACACCTGAATGGTTCATCGAGGTGAAGTTCCATCTATTGAAGGGCTCCGGCCTCACCTCCACAACGCGAGATGAGCTATGCGACGTGTCAATCCATGGTGGCTTTTGCAGGAATTGTAATCTTTTGTACAAGGCAAAAAAATGCAAACTCTGGTATCATCTCTTTGATCTTGTAACGTGGAAAAATGTCAGAAAAGCCCCACCCTGTATCAGGCTAGCCTTTACCAAGAATAATATAAGAACCGTTGTCAATTTCTTAGTTGCAGCAAATCTACTCACCCCCCCATTCTATTCTGTAAGGTCATCTCCTTCATGTAAGAGTCTACGTCAATGGGGCTATTGTAATCCAAATCGATATTGCCGAGGCATGATGACAGATAATACCTTGGAGTATCAGAAGGCGAGGCTGAAAGTGAAACATGACCGTGCGCTGGAATAAGGCCAGAAATAGTCTCCTAGAAAGCATACTCTTTATCCACAGGCCTTCTTCACACCTGTAACTAGGCCGGTCATAACGAAGATTCCTGACAGTATCAGTTAGGATTTTGTAAAAATCATCTGAATCACGGATATGCCGGAAGAAGTCCTCTTGTCCGCTAAGTTATCGGGTGATGAGAAATGGGCGTAAATAACATAGCAATATGAGAACCATGTTCGCCTTCTTGACATTGGTGAACCACTCACACGACAGAAAGCAATCCAATGCCCTTTTCACGAACCTATCTCTTTGCACCATGGGAGCTCGATTTAATCTCCCTTGGGAGATGCTGAGACTCCGTTTTGTGAAACATCTTGAATCGGCTCGTATGGTATATTAAGCGCACTGCCCAGAAGATAGTGATTTTGATGCCATGAAGGCCAAGCTTCAATATATAATATGTACTCTCTATGTGAGATGAGTGGCACTGCAATTTTGCCCAGCATCTTTCCTTAGAAGGGCCAGAACAGTGGAATCAACATAATTGTTAATATAATCACAATGATTTCCAATAAGAAACCAACTCGAAAGTAATCACCAAACATGTAGCCTCCGGGCCCCATGACCAATAACTCTGAGGGATGCCCAATAGGCGTGAGAAAGCCGCTTGCCGAGCCAACTGCCACTGCCATCAGAAACGGATCCATTGATACACTAAGTTGTAGTGCAATATTCATACCTATGGGGGCCAAAAGAATTGCTATGCCCGCGTTATGCACGATACATGATAGAAGTACGGCAATGACTAGTAGCATTGTCAGGACAAAAAATGGAGAACCAGCACCTCCTATCTGAACAAGCATGGTGGCAATCAGCTGTGACCCTCCTGTGGTTTCCAAAGCATGTCCGACTGGAATCATAGCTCCCAGTAGGACAATTACTTGCCAATCAATGGCCTTGTAAGCTTCATCGGGTGGAACGACTCCCACGACCACTATGGCTAACGCAGCCATAACGAATGCTATCTGAACGGGTAGCAGGCCCACAGCAGAAGCTAGCAATGCTGCTGTGAAGATGCCTATAGTAGGAAGTGTGCGATGAGGCTTTTCAAACCTCATTTCTCTTTCAATCAAGGGCAAGCAGCCAAGGACTGAGAGAGTTTCATTCAATTCCGCTGTTGGAGCTTGAAGTAATAACACATCTCCTATTCGCAGCCGGATGTCACCTATTTGAGCTCTTAATCGTCTACCTTGACGAGAGACGGCGAGCAGATTGACCCCATAGCGGCCATGCAAGTTCAATCTTCGTGCACTTTTCCCATCCATTATCGAGTTAGTTGCTATCACAACCTCAATGATAGTTACATCATCTGTTTGCAGAATGTCTTCTTTGCTTCTTTTGGTTTCAGCAAGCTCCAGCTCAGTAGCTTCAACCAGTATCTTCAGGTCTTCAGTTTCTCCCCTGACTATTAGATGGTCACCCGCTTTCAAGCTCCTCAAGCTGTGAGGTGTGTTAAAACGTTCGTCTTTTCGTAAGAGTGCCACTACTGCTATGTCTGCCTCAGAGGCTGATTCCAAATCGTAGATTCGTTTTCCAACCATTTTCGATTCTTCAGGTATGTGAACCTCAGTAATATAGTCATCAACCAGAGACAAATCCGCATCTGCCGCTCCCTCACGCTGAGGAATTAAGCGCCACCCAACCAATGACATGAACAACATACCGGCTACGGCAACTCCCAAGCCAACTGGAAGAAAATCAAACATAAGGAAAGGCTCTTGGCCATTTTGGGCTCTGAATGTTGCAATTATGATGTTTGAAGGAGTGCCAATCATCGTTATCAGCCCTCCTAGTATGGAACAAAACGCAAGCGGCATGAGAAGAAGCGATGGTGATTTATCGCTCCTCCTAGCCATTCTGATTGTCACGGGTATTAGGAGCGCTAGAGCACCTATGTTATTCATGAAAGCAGAAAGCACAATAACTAATCCTGTAAGTGCCAATAGCTGAATGAGTGTATTATCTCCAACCCGAGACATCTCTCTAACAATAATATCCACGACGCCCGAATTGTTCAGGCCGCAACATATAATTAATACAGCTGCCACCGTGACCACTGCAGGATGAACAAATCCCAAAAACACTTGGTCCAGAGGAATTATGCCGGTAACTGTAAGTGCCAACAAACCGGACAACGCAATGATGTCATAACGCCAACGTCCAATAACAAACAGGACAAGTACAACAGCTAAAACAATAAATAGTATCGCTAGTTCAGTTGATACGGGTAACATTACAGCTATTTTTCGCTTGGATTTGCCTAATAATCCTGTTCCTTTCCAATGCTAAGATTCAAAGTGTACAAATAAAGACAGTTTCTGGATAATCAATTTCTAACCAGTTGAGTGAACCCAACTGCGTGAAAATTCTGTGTTCCACCCATCCTGCCAATATCACCGCCCTCAGAACACCCGAATGCTTCTGAGTCAGTATGGACTTTGTCCGTGTTCCTTGGAATGGAATCATCCCCACGATCCCAGCTTCATCTTCCTGTGTACTCTGCTAAAACATCACTTTCAGCTATAGAGAGGTATCCCACAGTCTTTCCCACGCCTCAGTCATAATTATCTCCCTGATATCGCCACCGAGGACAGAAAAGCTCGATTGAACAGGGTGAACAGCCGCGAACTCTCCGGGAGCTAATGCAGTCCGGTTGGTAGAGAGTGGCGATATCCGTCAACAAGACTTGGTCTTTCCTCTGGCCTTTCTTCATGGCTTCGTGTTTTGTGACTACCCTTCGTCAAGACAAGATGAATATGTGCAAAGGAAACACGAAAATCGAACAATCTGGGTGCTCCATCATCTAACGGAGAATGTGTGTTATTTCTCTCTCCACTGCTTCAAACCCATATTCTACGTAGATGATACCATATACCGCTTCCAGTAACGTGCCCTTGTCATGTTGCATTTCAGCTGTGCTAGGATGGCTTGGATCAAAGTGTATTCTATATTCATACAGCCCCCAGCTATTGCAGACATCTGCCAGATGTTCATTTGAAACAATATCTGCCCTGCGCTGTGTTAGCATTCCGACATCCGCAGCAGTAGGTTCCCACAAATGATGGAGTACCGACATGTCAATAGCAGCATCTCCTACTAAGGCAAGGGCCTGCGCCATCTCGGGGACGTTGACTAGATTCTCGAAATCCTGTCTTGACAAGGGGCAGTTTCTATCATAGCGATATTCTGTCTCAATCTCAAGGAAGATATTCTTTGTACTTGGCTGAAACATCGCAATCTGCAGGAGCTCGTTATCTTTGAAATCAATGCCCAGTTCTTCCTCCAGCTTTGGCCCTAATGTACCTTCTATGTCGGTAAGCTTCGATTCGATATATTCTATTGAGTTCTCCCAGTGGTTTAGCTTCTCAAGAGTTCTGGTGTTTCTTCTAGGAGTTTTTCTTCGCTTATCTCGAATAATTTCTTTGATGACATGTATCTTTCTTTCAAGACCGATTTGTATCCATCGAAGCTGATGTGTAGGGTCGTTTGAAATCAAGGCGATCCTCTCGGGAGTAGTTTAAAGGTACGGAATTCTCCTCTCTCTGTTCTATCTAGGTATAATGCTTCGAGTGAATAATCAAATGCTAACATAAAAAGAGCTAAGACGATAACTGCTGGCCCCATCGAGACATCGACAATTAGACTATATTCCTGCATATCTTCAAGAACCACGTTTTCCATATACTCATAGATTCCCTTGAGATTGCCATGACCTTCAACGACGGTGCTGTCAAGCAGACTGTCTGGTATCTCGTGCCAACTAGTTTCCCACTTTTTCTTGCAGTCGTTTGGCACGAATCGCGACAAGCTTCTCTGGACACCTCTGGAAAAACGACGCTCACTGACAAACACTCTAACTATGTTGACATCTATTCGTTTATCTCGGCTTAACCACTTAGCAAGAGGTCGTTGGTCATCGGGCATTGCTACGGATGTGATGAGTAGATTAGGCCTACCGAAATTGAGAACTCTTCGAACTGGGTGAATCGCTTTAGGAGAAAGCTGATATATCCTCTGTCGCCCCTTCTTAGAACTAGAGATTATTCCTTTCTTCTCAAGATGCTTAGTATTGAAGTAGAGCTTTGGATCGGTTACCTTTACCTCTTCTTGACCATTGCCTTTTTCTTCTTCTCGAGCAATCAAGTCTTCCCTTATTGCTTCTCTGAGCTCAGTACCAGTCCTCTGTCCCTGTTGTAGTTCCTCTAGAATGATTTTTCTCGCACGGACACTTGAAACCTCTTCACGAATGATTTCTTCAGGAGACTCTATTAACATCAGACACTCCAATTCGTAAGACGAATATAATATCTATATATGATATTGTGATGTCCTCTCAGGATACACGGCTTTGCTATGCTGATATTACTGACAGTAATACCCAGAGAATACACACTCCAGAACACTTCTAATATCATTTCAACAATAAGGTGAGGGTTGATTTGAACCCGTGCATTTCCTCTTCCTGTCATTCATATATAGTTCATATAGGTATTGAAAGTAATTGGCGATTTATCGAAAGCATGCAAACAAGGCTTAAATACGGCATTACGAACTGTTAATTCGCAAATGGTTTTGGAAATCCTGTTCTAGCACGAATCAAAAATAAAAAAGAGGACTGATGAATTTGGCGGAAGACGAGTACTTGGGCGCGAAGCCCATTGTGATTGATAACGGTACAGGCCTGAGTAAGAACGGATACGCGGGAGAAGACCAGCCCCGTAGTGTTTGGCCTACACTGATTGGGTATCCCCGGTATGAGTCAATAATGACTGATGTTGACCATTACACTCGGGACTACTATATCGGTGAAGAGGCAATCAACCTACGTGGTGTCCTTCGACTGGTGTATCCTATTACACACGGTGTGATTGATGACTGGGATGCAATTGAGAAGATATGGTCATACACATTCTATAATGACTTGAAGGTTGACCCCAGCGAGAATCCCGTACTGCTTACTGAAGCACCATTCAATCCACGAGAGAATAGAGAGCGCATGGCATCTGTCATGTTTGATAATTTTGGAGTTCCTGCGGTTTACGTGGCGACACAAGCTGTCTTATCACTGTATGCATCAGGCAGAACCACAGGGCTTGTTATTGACTCAGGAGATGGTGTTACTCACATTGTACCTATCTACGAGGGTTTTGCTATTACTCATGCAATCAGGCGAATCGATCTGGCAGGTCGTGACATAACTGAATACCTCCGGAGACTCCTGAGACAGCGTGGTTATACCTTCGTAAGTGGTGCGGAGAAGGAAATTGTGAGGGATATCAAGGAGAAGCTATGCTACGTTGCACTTGATCCTGAGAAGGAAAGACAGGTTGCCGACAAGGCCGGCGTAGACAAACCCTACATGTTGCCTGATGGTGAAACAATTACCATAGGCGCAGAACGGTTCCAAGCGCCAGAGCTATTCTTCAATCCGAGCGCAATTGGACTTGATACCATCCCGATGGATGATCACATTGTCGAGTCAATTAAGCAGTGTGACGTTGACTTGCGACGTGAGCTCTATGCCAACATCGTAATGTCTGGTGGTTCAACCATGTTCCCAGGTCTCAAGGAGAGGCTCCACAAGGAGGTCTCTGAACAACTACCTGAGAACCTCGAGGTTCGCATCATTGCTCCTCCTGAGAGACAGTACTCAGTTTGGATTGGCGGCTCCATTCTTGCTTCACTTAAGACCTTCCAGAAGATGTGGGTCAGCAAGAAAGAGTTCGAAGAAGCTGGGCCGGAAGTCATTCACCGCTGTATCTGATGCAAGGCAATTAGTTTCAGAAGGATGGGCTGCAATGCCCTCCTTCAAATCTCCTTTTTCTATGTGAGCCAGAAAACCAAGAAAGACTGTCCTTCATCACAACAGTAGTCTCTGACAGTATTCATATGCATTGGAACATTATTCCTTCAAAAGGGCTCCAATGGTATAGGGTGAAATGAGATTCTCTTTGGGTGGAAGCCATATTCTTGTGTCAATTGTATTGATTCTGATTACAGCTGAGAAGATTAATCTTGGAATCATACTCAATCTTGGTGGGCTAGGTATTATGATTGGCTGGCTGAGGTTCTTGCGTATTGCAACAGCGCCTTTTGAGGAGCCAAATTGATATCAGCCCGTTCTTACGGTGATTACGATGAGTTTGAGAAGATTGGAATCGAAGTTGTGATGTTAATTAAGATACTAAGTGAAATAGAGAACACATAGCTCACCTTGATTACCACATATTGGTTTTGAGTTTCGCCCCTTTTCAGAAAAGGGTCAATAGACTTTCACGAAGGGAAGGCACACAAGCCAGAGCTGATTCTCCTAAAGCGTTGGCTTTACCGTCGAGATCTCCGAACCATCCTCCTGCTTCGGTTATGATTGGCATCAAGGGGGCGATGTCCCAGATTTCCATGACTGGGTCAATCATAACGTGAGCTCGGCCAGTAGCAAGAAGCAGGTACCCATAAGCATCCCCCCAAGTTCTCAGAAAACCAACTTCCGCTAGAAGACGCTCAAGAAGAGTCGGTCTGTGTTTTGCCAGCGACACCACATCGGTGACCTGTACCCACGCATTTGAGAGTGATTTGGTCTCAGCTATATGACATAGTTTATGATCATGAAAACATCCCACTCCAATCGCCGCTGCAACTGTTTCGTGGAGCGGTGGAATGTGAATGACTCCTAGAAGGGGATTTCCCTCATACTGAAGAGCAACCAAAACCGCATACAAAGGCACACCGCGTACAAATGACTGTGTACCGTCAATAGGGTCGAGAATCCATCTAAAGGATGAGTCGGTGTTCTTGTTCTCGTATTCTTCACCAAGAATGGCATGGTTAGGATATTCCGCTTCTATAGCATCACGAAGTATTCGCTCGGAGTGCTTGTCCGCTACCGTTACCGGAGTTTCATCATCTTTCCTTTCTACGTCAATAGATGCACGAAAGTATTCTAGGGTTAGATCACCAGCTTGTTCCGCACTCCTAACCGCGAATTCCAATAGATTCTTCTTGATTTTATCATCTAGTTCATTGCTCATTTTATATTTCTCCACTTAGATAGATTGTTCCATGATAGGTTGATATTATCTTCCTCCACAAGCGCCTGGGACAGCTTGTGCTATCGTATCAACTTGATTCGTGCTATAATGATACTGCATTCTGTGTCTTTGAAGGATATCCAGCAGGCTGTCCACTCTGGCAACAAGGACTGTTGGCTCCTTGGTCTTGAGCTCCATCTTATCATCAGTGAAAACAACTACTGGTTCCACAAAAAGCCGATTTGTGAATTGAGTGCCGAGAAAATTCGTAAGTGTTCTATTCAGGTTAGCAGCATTCTTTTTTACTTGAATGCTGACGCTCTGTATCTCCGTCTTATGCATTCCTGACCGTTTCGTGTGATACCACATATCCTTGTGACAGGATACTTTCCCGCTGTAGTTCTTTGCTTCTATTGCGAAAATACCATTTGGGCCAACTAGAACGTGGTCAATATTTCCTTTTACGGAAAGCAAATTGACATCCTCAAGAAGGTAGTACTCTTCATCTAGTTCTTTCAGCGTTTGACTTACCAATTGCTCCCCCTGAATGCCTGTGTCATAATCAGTATACTGCTTCCAGTATGCCGTAGCCAATGTTAGTATTACTAGACCCAGCAGAAAACCGACATAAGGAACTGCAAACATAATTATGGAACCAACAATCAGCAGTACTATGGCTTCATTATGGAAGAATCTAGCCCGACCTGAGAGATACACCAAGTCGCTTTTCCTCAGGACTTTGACCACTAGCATCGCTCCTTGTTGCAGGTCCTAATGGATCTGGGTTAGAACCGATTTTGTGCTCTCCTATTATCATTCATTTCGAGTGTGATAAACTCGTCTCATCAATTAGGAATCAGGCTCCAATATACTTGTTTCAGCATTATATCATAGGAGGCCTCTATTCTGTAAATCTGTTAGCTCTGACCCAGCCGTCATGAAATCATCGGTTGCCTCTTCCGCTAGTTCAGAAGCGATCCTTTGTGCTTCCTTCACAACGGCTCCTTCATCCATCGTCGTGACCTTGCCGTTCTCTAGCACTATCTGTCCATCAACAAGTGCAGTAACAACTTCAGGGCCCATAGCATGGTACATCAAATTTGGGATGATGGTTCTAACGGGCGAATTTAGGATTGGTACGAGATTTGGTCGTTCGATATCAATCAGTATGAGATCCGCCTTCTTGCCTGGTTCGAGTGACCCGATCTCCCTGTGAAGACTGTGGCACATGGCCCCACCAATGGTTGCCATTCTGAAGACTTCTCCGGCTGGTAAGATAGTTGGATTTTGGTGTTTGGTTTTTGATAGGATTGCTGCGTACTTAGCTTCTCTCAACATGTTATGTCCATCAGGCGGGCATTGGTCTGAGCCAAGTCCTGTAACACCTCCAAATCCACTGAAACTTGCCAATGGTGGTACAATGCCGTCTATCATACCAATGGAACCCGGACAGCCCACCATTCTCACGTTTCTGTTTGCAAGAATTTCTAGTTCTTTTCTAGTGGTATCATGGCAATGAACTGCAATCAACCGGTTATCCAAGTACCCTATCTCATCCAAGAATTCTACTGTTGACTTCCCGTATCGCTCCATCATCTGTTTGCGTTCTCTTCCACCTTGAGCGACATGGGTGTGAATTGGCAAATCATATTCAATCGCAGTATCTCTGACTTGTAGAAGAAGCTCCTTGCTCAGCATATCAGCAGCTTGGGGACCGAATAGACATGTAATCCGGCCATTTCCCTTTCCATGCCATTTCTCCACCAATTCGATATTCTCTTGAAGTCTCTTCTCACCAAGAGTCCTATCGAATGGGTACAATACTCCATTTCCTTCCTTCTTTGCACCAACCTCATTGATCGTAGAGCAAACATTGGCACGGACACCAGCACTCAAGTAGACGTTCTTGATGAGGTCTACCATTGACGTGGAAAAATCGCAGAAGCATGTAGTTCCAGCTTTCAGCCCTTCTATGACGGTCAGCTTGGAACCTACAATTGCCGCCTTTTTTGTCATCTTGTTAGCTAGAGGGTCAATTGTTTTGGTCATCCACTCGGATTCAGGTACATCCTGCGCAAGACCCCTGAATAAGCTCAATGGACTGTGGACATGAGCATCAATGAATCCTGGAAGAATCGCCTTGCCCTTGGCGTCAATCACAATTTCCGCAGAAATCTTTGCTTTCATTTCTGCAGATTTTCCAACATCCTCAATTCGCCCATCCTCTATGGCAACAGCACCGTTTTCAATGACCCTAACTCCTTTCGGACTAGGCGTTACAAGAATGCCGTCAGTAACAACAATGGAACTCATGACTTGTTTTTTCCCCATTCTATCTGATTAGATACGGAACCATCGAATAACCTGAGAAGAGGACACTAGTGAAATTAAGAAGAAAATGGATAAGACCAATGGGCCACATACTCCTTGATTGTCTGTAAATTGCCAAGTAACAGAGTGACACCACAAATTGTAGAATGAAGAAAATCTCGGTGAAGGGTGAAATAATTACACTACCCAGAAGAAATCGACCCCAGAAAAGCGCGTGTATCAGACCTATATACGCCACATACAGAAGTATCCCAATCGCCGTGCCAATCCGCCGTTTTGTTTTTTCATCAGAAAATTCTGAGAACGATTCAAAGACATACAACCACGAAAGCTGTTCTGAGAAGGCGTTTATGGGGGCCCATAGCAATAAGGTTCCCAAAAATCCCAGTAGGGTGCTATTGGTGACATGTTCCACCACAATCCAGCTATCGATAACGAGACCGATTTGGGCAACCAATGCAATAATGAATGGTTTCGTGGTGTAGCCCTTAAACTGCTCAATGATGCTGCCCTTCTCCAACTTGTATCCCAAGTTTCCGTATCGCCATTTTCTAAGCCCAATGCAGAAGACCCCGTAATAGATTACAAGAACAGGTAGTGCTCCCATGGTGGCATAGAGATATCCGCTGAAAATTGGCAGTCCAAATGCTGCAATAATCGCTATGACCAGGTCTAGGGGCTCCGGTCGAAAATCTGACCTTTGTTCGTTCTCCATTATCATCTTCTCTCAGTATATTTTACCGGGAAGGTTCTCAGATAGTACTCTACATGTTTGGCTTATTACTTTACTTTATGAAATGGAATTCCACAGACACCCTCTCCTGAAAGCGATAAACGGTAAATGGTTTGGAAAGTGATGGCTGGGGCCATATGGAATTTGAGATTCTGGCGGTCAAAACGGATGTGTCTTCAGCGGGCCCGTGGCTACATCATCCTAGGTGGCGGCCGCATTGAAGAGAATCTTGTTCTAGCTGCAGAAGGCAGAATCTTGGCAGCTGTCAAATTGGAGCAATCTGTGATGATGAGATAAATAACTTGCTGAATTTGGACAGCACGTCAGACAGTATCATAGACCTCACTTCCATAGGTCATCCAAGGAGAAAATGCTGAAACTTGGACCATTTTGCAGGAAAGACTATTCCTCTTGGTTAGATTTCTCTGTCTCCGGGATGAGGCCCTTCCGCTTTAGAGAAGCTGAAATTCTCTTTCGAGCCTGTTCATTCTCTTCCTTGATTCTGTCGATTCCTATGTCCTGAATGTTCTCGTTCAGTCTTTTCATTGTTTTTGCGAAGATAAGCCCCTCCGCGGCAGATATTTCCTTCCAGAGAAATCTCTCTGGGCTGATGCCTGCTCTTTCAAGTCGTTTTTGATATCGTTGGAATCTCTCATATGCAACGTGGTTTCCACTGATGTAGTGACAGTCTGTAGGTCTGTGACACGCACCCACCATGACCGCTCCAGCACCCAGCCTATAGGCCTCAGCGACAAAGTCAGTATCAACCCGACCAGAGCACATCACTCTGATGATGCGGGTGTTGGGAGGATAGGTGAATCGACTCGTTCCCGCAAGGTCGGATCCTCCATAGCAGCACCAGTTGCAGGCGAAGACCAAAATCTTCTCCTCAGGCTTGTCATCCAACGCTGCTCTGATTTGTGAAAAGATCATGGAGTCAGTAAAATGCATCTGGTCGATAGCATCGTGGGGACAGGAAGCAACGCATGTTCCACAACCATGACAATTGGCGACGTTTACTGCAGCAGCCTCACCTTCGACAGCCGTGATAGCTACGTAGGGGCACTTGTCCACACAGATGCCACAGTTCCGGTCCACATTCATGCACTTGTCAGGGTCAACCACAGCTACAATGGGCTCAATCTCAACGGTATCTTTCGACAGGATGGTCGCAGCCCGTGACGCTGCACCGCTACCAGATGATACTGAGTAAGGGATGTCCTTTAGACCCTGGCAAGCCCCCGACAGGGTAATCCCGTCAACAGGTGTATCCAGAGGCTTGAGCTTCGGGTGCGCCTCCATAAAGAATCCGTTGGCGCTTCTGGTGATGTGAAGCTTCCCACCAAGATCTCCAGTTCCGAAACTTGGTTCGCAGGCTGTAGCTAGGACTAGCAAATCGACCTCTACCTCTACCTCTTTCCCGAGAAGCACATCTTCAGAACGTACAATCAGGTTCTTGGTTTCCGGGTCCTCGATGACCTCGTATGGTCGCCCCTTGATGAAGGTGAAACCGGCATCTCTTGCTCTGGTGTAGAAGTTCTCATACCCCTTTCCAGGAGTCCTCATGTCGATATACCAGATGAATATCTCAGTATCAGGCTCGTGCTCCTTGATGAGAATGGCATTCTTCAGAGTGTACATGCAGCAGAAATTGGAGCAATACTCGTACTTATTGACATCTCGAGAGCCCACACATTGGATGAAGCCTACACGATGAGGATGCTTCCCATCAGACCTACGAATGACCTCGCCTCCCGTAGGTCCTCCCGCACAGACAAGTCGCTCTGTTTCAAGGCCCGTGACAACGTTCTCAAACCGACCGTAGCCATAATAACCATCTTGGGCAGACTCAAACTCACCGCCACTGACAGGTTCGTACATGGAGTGGTAGCCCGTGGCCACTGTGATAGTCCCCACCTCCACTTCAATCTCTTCAGGCTCCTGTTCGAAGTCGATAGCCTGCCGTTCGCCACAGACATCAACACACTTGTAACACTCGATACAGTGGTCGCGATTTATAGTGTACACGAGAGGGACAGCCTGTGGGAATGGGACGGAAATTGCCTTTCGTGTTCCGAGATTCTGTTCCCACGCATTAGGATACTCGACTGGGCAGACATCTGAACACTCGCCGCAGCCTGTACAATTATCTTGGATGACGTATCGGGGATTCTTTCGGATTCTCACCTTAAAGTTTCCGACGTAACCATCAACATTTACAACTTCAGAGAAACTGATAATTTCGATGTTGGGGTGTCTGCCCACCTCGACCATCTTTGGCCCCTCGATGCAGATTGAACAGTCTAGTGTAGGGAAAGTTTTGTCGAGTTGAGCCATGTGACCGCCAATACTCTCATCACGCTCAACAAGGTAGGTCTTGTAGCCCATATTGGCGAGGTCAAGAGCAGCGTGTATTCCGGAAACTCCACCTCCAATGACCATGGCCCTGTCCGTCACAGGCACTTCAAACTTCTCGAGGGGAACGGATAGTGCAGCCTTCGCAACAGCCATCCTGATTATCTCTTTTGCCTTTTGCAAAGAGTCTTCACTTTCCTCATGACACCATGAGCAGTGTTCCCTGATATTGGCCATAATGAAGTTATACGGGTTCATTCCTGCCTCGGAGACCGTGACCCTGAAGGTGGGTTCATGCATCCGGGGCGAACATGCAGCTACCACCACCTTGTCGAGTTTGTAATCCTTAATTCCTTCACGAATCTCCTCCTGACCAGGATCAGCACATGTGTATCGGTTCTGCTTCACGTAGACAACAGAATCAAGTGTTTTAGCATATTCCTCCAGCGCGTCGATGTCCAGAGTGCCGGCTATGTTCGAGCCGCAGTGACAGATGAAGACGCCAATTCGGGGTTCTTCCGCCACGAGTTTCTCATCATTTTCTTCGGTCTGTTTGTCATTCAACGTTAATCACTTTCCTCCGCCCAAGTTTCGTCGTTTCATGGCCTCCGCAACTTTGCTTGTCCTTTTTGTCCGAACTTCACGCTCGAACGCATCAGACGTCGCTAGTTTTTCTAATGCTTTGTTCCACGCCCCAGACTTCACAGGGGTGTGTCGAACTGATGTCCGCGTGACAATAAGTGCCTCGTCCGGTTCTGGACAGACCTTGATGCAGGCCTCACAGTAGACGCAATATCTATCCAAGGGATAGACCTTGCCGTCCTCGTGGAGTTCCAGAGCCTCGACAGGACAGATATCTAAGCAGCTCTTACAGTCTTCGGGGCACACTTCCTGATTGATAATGATAGAACCCATGAAGATGGGACGAACTAGAATCGCACCGTTTGTCCTGTCTTCGCACTGCCTACAGCAAGGGCACGATTTCTCATCAATGAACAGTTCTCCGTCTTCCACTGAGACGAGATTCAACGGGCATAACTCATCTGCCTTTTCCAGATATGGAGATATCTCCTCTTCGTCCACTCGAATCTCACGAATATACTGCGGAAAACTCTCTGTTTCATGGACACACACGACCGGCTCACCATTGACGGTATGCTCGATTGCCCAAAACGGACATATCGCTTCACACATACCGCAGTGGTCGCAAAGGTTTTCGTCAATATCAACGATAGCTCTTTGCGTGACCTCTTCCCCATCAACCACTGTCTTCTCTCTGTTGACGAGGGAGATTGCATCAGAATGGCAGACTGTTTCACATATACCACAGCCTCTGCACTTTTCTCTGTCCACGGTAAGCAGAAAGCGCTTCGTGTAGAGGTTTCGTTCGATGACCAGACTATAATCGGTTTCTGTCTTTTTCAGTCGTAGCGGCAAATGTCTATTCTCCCTTTATTGGCTTGCTGTGTCGTGACCGTGATGCGTTTCGCAAAGCTGGATATATTAAATCTGTTTTGTAAGAAGCCAAAACAGAGATGGATAATCTTGTGTATAATCCTCGACGTTTGTGACTCTCAATCATGAATGGGTACCTGCATGTCACACGAATCTCTGTTTCATCTTAGAGGTTGTTGAATCGACGACTCATATCATTGCTAATCCGAGGTTAACTGTATTGATAATTGAGTGGTCGGGCTTCGATACCTTTATCATGGATTGACTTTCTCTTCATCCCCAATATATACGTCACGGATTGCCTGAGAGTGGACAACGTGAAAGGATACGCGAACAATATCTTGTACGTTAACCTGAGCACTGGAAAGACGAAGACCAAACCGCTCGGCGAGGAAATGGCTAAGAAATTCCTTGGCGGTGCTGGATTCGGTATTAAAATGATTACAGATCACCAGCGACCTGGTACAGATGCTTTCGACCCCGAGAATCCGATAGTATTCTCGTGCGGGACGTTCTGTGGCATGATGATACCCGGGAGCGCCAGTAAGTGGGGTGTCGCAGCGAAGTCTCCCCAGTCCCAAGGACTTGGCGAGGCATATTCAACTGGCTTTTTTGGTTCAGAGCTCCGCAGAGCTGGATATGATATCGTGATGGTGACAGGAAGAGCTGAGCGCCCGTCATATCTCTACTTGGAGGATGAGAGCGTGCAGATTATGGACGCCAGCCACCTGTGGGGTAAGAGTAACTGGGAAACGGAGGATACGATCAAATCGGACTTGGGAGATCCCGGGGTGAGAATTGCATCAATCGGTCCAGCAGGAGAGAATCTCGTCCGTTTTTCAGCCATTATTAATGACCGACTCAGGGCAGCTGGCCGCACCGGAATGGGCGCGGTAATGGGATCTAAGAACCTCAAGGCTCTCGCAGTAAGAGGGTTTAATGATGTTGAGATTGCAGATGTTGAAGGCTTCAAAGAAATGACATCTGAAATCTATGAGGAGGCAAAGGGACCTGCCACAGAGAAGTACCGGAATCTTGGTACTGCTGCCAACGTTCTAGCACTGAACAAACAGGCTGCCATGCCCACGAGAAACTGGCAGGATGCAGTATTCGAAAAGGCGGACAAAATCAGCGGAGAGGCTCTCAATGAAATGCACGTTGAGAAAATACAGGCCTGCGACAGCTGTGGAATGCGCTGTGAGCATGTCGCCATTGTAAGAGAGGGGCCCTTCAAAGGTGCAATCGGTCGTATCGAGTATGAGCCGACCTATGCTTTTGGTTCGTGCACAGGTGTCGACAGACCAGATGCCATCGTTCGAGCAGTACAGCTCTGTGATCTCTATGGAACAGATGCTCTATCCACAGGTGTTGTAATCGCATTTGCTATGGAGGCCTATGAGAAAGGCATCATCACCAAGAAGGATACAGGTGGTATCGAGCTTGAGTTCGGTAACGCCGAAGGCATGTGTGAAATGGTAGAGAAGATTGCCCTCAGAGAAGATATTGGTGATCTCTTGGCTGGGGGTGTGAAACGTGCAGCTGCGAAGCTAGGAAAGGGCTCAGAGAAGTTCGCCATGCATATCAAAGGTGTAGAGATGACGGGTTATGACGTACGAGGCCTTAAGACCTGTGCTTTGGGTTATGCGGTATCCCGCAGAGGCGCAGACCATCAGCGACATGGCGCCTACGGACCGGATTTGAAAGGTCAAGTCGACCGTTTCAAGGCTGAAAAGGGAAGAGGGCAACTGGTCATTGATGGAGAGGACCTCTACAGCATCATGGACTCTCTTATCATATGCAAGTTCTCAAGACGCATTTGGGATTACGAGATGTATGCAAAGATGTACTCTCTGGCTACCGGTATTCCGATGACTGCCGAGGAGATGCAACGCTGTGGTGAGCGGATTAGCAACTTGGGCAAGATCTACAACCTCAGAGAGGGGATTGGTCGTGAGGAGGACACATTGCCAATTCGATGCATGAAAGATCCCATCAAATCGGGAATCGCAAAGGGTTCGCTTGTCACTCAGGAAGAACTAGACCTCCTTCTTGATGACTACTATGAAACGCGAGGCTGGTCGAAAGAGGGTATTCCAACAAATGCCAAGCTCAAGGAGTTGGGACTCATGGATTATGCAGAATACCTAGAAGACGTGAAGAAGGCTGTTTCAAAGAAGAAGAAAGACGGGAAAAAGAAATCATCAAAGAAGAAGAAAACAAAGGGATAGTGGAGGTAAGAAAATGGCAAAATTACACAAGTTTGTGGGTTGTGACCCAGATCTTTGTACAGGTTGTACTGTCTGTGAATATGTGTGTTCCCTTGAGAAAGAGGGTGTATTCAATCCCCTCAGGTCTCGAATCAGGGCTGTTCGTGTCTATCCGAGCGGTAATCTCTCAATAACTTGTATGATGTGCGAAGACGCTCCATGTGTCATCGCTTGTCCAAGAGATGCCTTGCAGCAAAGTGAGGAAGATGGTCATATTATTGTTGATGAGGACAAGTGTAATGGATGTGGTTGGTGTGTTGAGGCATGCGACTTCGGTGCCATCACGATTAATCCTGACGGCATAGCCATCGCCTGTGATCTCTGTGATGGGGAACCAGAGTGTATAGAGGCCTGTCCGGTGGAGGCCCTCTCGTTGCAGACCCGAGAGACCACAGCAAGGAAATCTCGAATAGCTGCAACCACCGCACGGATTACAGCAGCTGAAGCCTCAGAAGCAGAGCAATAGAACGAGTTTGGCAGAGACTATTCTCTGCCTTTCTCTTCCCCCATCTTTCTAGTCATGACCTTTACCAGACTTTTCACCTTGGTTTCATCGCCATGGACTATGATTGTACTAGCAGCATCCTCTTTTATTGAGAGACCCAGTTCTGAGGCCATCTTCTCTATGTCCGGACGTTTTATCACATCTCCTACTGTGAGGCGAATCCAGTAGTCTGCCCGTGGAACTCCTGGAGAGAATGGTTTTGCCCTTGATACCTCAGGCTCTGATTCTCTGGCCTCTTTAATCTTGGTTATCCATTTGTCGGCATAGTCGGGACCGACTCTGTCCTCAGCGAGATAGATTAGTTGTCCCTCCAGATTGTTCAACTGCTCTTCTACCTTGTCCATGATGTCTTCATGAGTAGGGTCGGCCTTCATGATGTTGATATTCCCATGGGCTGCTTTCAGTTTCGTCAAGAAGTCTTCAGGTATCTCAGCCTCCCTTTGCTTCAGGTCGCCCAGTAACTCTTCCAAAACTTTCCAGACGGCATGGTAGTTCCACATGATACAGAGCTCCTAACTGTCTTGTTCTCGTTCTCTTTCCAGTTTGTCCACAAGAGATGTGGGTTTGACCTTCAGATCATTAAGCGCGAGCTCCTCTGGCGGGATACCCAGAGCAAGCCCGAGTAGCTGTGGGTAGTGCAAGACTGGAACGCCAAATTCCTCGTCATACCTCTTCTCTGCAGCTCGCTGGTTACCGTCGTACTGACGGTGACACGACGGACAAATCGTGGTGAGTGCGTCTACTCCCGCCCCTTTCACGTTGTGTAGCTTAGTTGCAGCAAGCTCACTGGGGAGGTCTGTATTGACCGTGAGTATCATGGCTCCGCAACAGTCCCGCTCGCCCTCATATCGCACCAACTCTGCCCCGGTCAGTTCAATCAGTTCATTCAGAATGTGGGGATTCCCTGGATCATCGAAACGGAGATACTTGCTGGGCATCAGTACATGGCAGCCGTAGTGTCCCGCAATCCTCAGGCTCTTCAGAGGGCGCTTGATTCGTTTCCTAAGGTTGTTCAGACCGAAATCTTCCACAAGGCTCCGAACGAGATGCTTGACCTCGATCGTACCCTTGAACTCTCGGCCAATCTCACCAAGCTCCGCATTGACGCGTTCCCGGGTTCTTCTGTTTTCTTTCAACTGACAATTTGCCTTTGCGAGTGTTCCTGTGCAGCCAGTACAAATAGTAAAAATATCATGCCCCATTTCCTCAGCAATAGTCAGATTCCTAGCAGCAAGTGCCAATGAAGACTCATGACTAACCGTGTCCACAGGAAGACCACAGCAGCTTGCGCCTTTCATGTCGAGAAGCTCAATTCCCAGTTCCTTGCACACACGTCGTGTAGAGATTTCATAGGCAACCTCTCTGTTTGGTATAACACAGCCCAAAAAGAAGCTGTATTTGATGGGCTCAGTATGCTCCTCTACTTCAGGAATCGAGATGTCCTTTGGTTCTGTACTGCTCATTCTTCTTCCTCCGCTTCTTCAGCTCCAGCAATCTCATCTAGCCCGGTGGTCTTCATTAGCTTCTCAACCTCATCCCGATCCGTATCGGGGAGCGGTGGAAGCCCCTGTTTCTCCCTCTTCTTCAGCTTGAATCTACTGACCTTTTGTGCCCAGCCGGTTTTCAGGATACTCTCAGCTATCTTCTGATACCCCTTGGGCACGTAACCCCGTTTCACAGCTATGTTCTGAAGCACCCTGATGATGTCCTTGGCCGTGACTCCCTGTGGGCAGACCTCTGTGCAGGAATAACAGGTACTACAGTACCAGAGCTCAGGACTTGAGAGAAGTTCTTCAACTAGACCAAGTTGAGCCATCCTTATGATTTTTCGAGGTCCTTGATACTCTTTACTATGTTCTGCGATGATACATCCTGCTGTACACGTACCACACTGGAAGCACTGTTTCAGGCTCTCGCCACCCGGCTCTCTCAACACTTCGTGCTTGAATTCTGGGTCGACCCTAGCCGGCCGACGTGATATAGGTTCTCTCCTTTCTGTCGCTTCTTCTGTCATGTATTCCACTCACAGCAATCTTTGCAAGATATCTCTTGTCTTCGACAGGAGTGCTCAGTATTAATATTTCGCAATGAATAATTAGACGGATTTGAATGAACAACTCGAACCCTAGGTCTCACTCGTTCGATTTTCACGCCGGTCCAAGGCACTCTTGAAATGTGCTCAAAAGGATAAACAGCAGACATATGAGGTAACGGTAACACCGTCTATGATGCTACGCAGCTGGACCGAGACACGAGGGTCTGTACTTTTCAAGGGTGTAGGGTGCTGTGAAACTTCTACTTGGACAAAAATCAAACAAGAGAATAAGCGGAAAATAGAGCATTAGTCAAAGTAACAGTAAAGGGATTTGAGATAGATAATGCTCGACGCCAAGAGAGGGACTTCAGGAAGATTTCAATTGAAGAACTCCAGTGGATTTTAATGGACAATAAATCGCCCTCTGAAACATAATGTGAATTAGTTTCTTTCTGTTCATAGAGAATGGCAGCACTGAAGCCAAGCCTTATGTTTCTAAGAGCGAACACAATGAACAAAGGCTGATGGACTTTGGCTGACGATTCTGACCCTCAAAATGCGTGGCTTTCATCTAAGAACGGGCTAAGCCGTTTGGCCAAGGTTCGGCGACTCATAGTCGTAGCTTTGTTGCTTGACTTAATTGGTATGGTATGGTTTGGAAGGATGATAATGGGCGACCCGCTCAATGGGTTCTTCTGGCCTAGACCCAATATGGTGCTTTTCCCCATACCAAGGGATTTCGGTTCGTGGACTCCTATGGTAAGTCCGCTTAGTCCCCTTGATGCTTTCGTTTATACCGTTTTCATTTACGGGGGATTGTGGATTGTTTGGTGCCTTGTTGCCATTCTGTACATAGTTTATCCTTACGTCCCACCCCTTCGTACAAGAGTGGACAATCTGAAGGCACACTGGAAACATACCTAATTTTGGAATACCTGCGTATATTTTAAAGAGAAAGTACGAAGATAGTCTTAGCGGCTTGGAATATGACTGTAAACGATGGCAACAATGATAGCAGTAGTTCTGACGCAAGTAGCTCAGGCTATGTTCCAAATCTTGCCGAATTCTATTTCGAACCGACCTATGACTGGACTGTGGATGAAGCGAGAAACCTATACCAACAAAAAGCCGAAGAGATTCCATCAGACATTTGTGACAGGATACACTACCAAGATTGTGTCAAGGCGATGAGCAAACTCCCAGATGGGTGCACAGATTTGGTAATCGCTGATCCGCCTTTTGGGATAGAATTTGACGGGAAAAGCAGTGTCTACAATCGAAATCAAGAACATGTGGTAGATGGTTACGAGGAAATTAATGGTTCATATATGGATTTCACGAGGCACTGGATGGCTGAGATACCACGCCTCCTGAAAAAGCATGGTTCGGCATACGTGTTCAGTGGTTGGAGCAACCTAGAATCCATTCTTAGGGGAGGACGCCTAGCGGGCCTTTCGATTCTCAATCATGTCATCTGGAAATATCCATTCGGTGTCTTCACCCGCAAAAAGTTCGTTACTAGCCACTATCATGTACTTCTTTTCGTGAAGTACCCACAATCATACTTCTTCAATAAAATTCAGCATTATCCACTTGATGTCTGGAATATGAACCGGCAGTATCGTGCTGGTTGCGCCAAGAACGGAACTCGCTTGCCTTTAGAAGTGGTTATGAGATGCGTCGACTACTCTTCTCGGCCTGGGGACCTAGTCCTAGACCCGTTCATGGGAAATGGAACCACTGCAGCTGCATGCAAGACAGGTTACCGCCATTATCTTGGCTATGAAATCAATGATGAACTGCAACCGATTATCCAGTCCGAACTTTCTCGTAGAGATTTAGGCGAGCTGTATAAGCCTTACAAAGACAGGCTTCCATCAATAGAAGAGTTGGCCGAAAAATATCCCAAAGCCTATGAAGTTTATGCGCAGCGCGAGAATCAAAATACAAACAAGCGATATGAAGGTGGTCATTCTGGAACCGATTGACCTGATAGAGGATTACGGAAAGCCGCGTGATAGATTGGCTGATGTCTCAACAGCAGCTGATATATTCGATAGAGAATTCGGTTCGCAGCTCACTGCATGGGAGCACAGATTCCACAGGGAATTCAGCCAAAAGGTCAGCAGTCGCCGGAGGAGATACAAGGGATTCGTACGGCATACCGCCAATGATTCGGTTTTCCTGCTTTCTCCAAGTCCTTACATGCTTGGGGGTGTTTTTGTATATCTCCACGAGAATCAAACACAGCCTCCAGACGGAGCCATAGTAGAGGTGGAAGGCAGGAACATAGCCGTTCCTTCGGTCCTACAGCAGTCAGATGAGACTGTGAGGGCGATTTCAGCTGAGGCTTTGGAGACAGTCGACTTCGATTTTCTTTCGGAGATTCAGCCACCGATGTCACTCAAGGACCTTTCTGGGTTGCTGTTCAAGGATGTGGGTATGGCTGAAGCCAGTAAGCGAGTTTTCGCTCGTCTTTTCGTATCAAGTCCGCCATTTCAGGATGCTGTGGGGGGTTTAGCCACAGGTATCCAAGCCATCGCATCCAAGAAACAGGTGCGCCGCCTATTCTCATTCATGAAAAAGGCTGTTCCACCCACTCTTCGAGGAAATTGGCCTGTTAACAGGAATGTCCGTGGACTGCAGGTAACTACTCCTAGACGCTGGCGTCTTGATGTAGGAAAGACGAATAAATCCAAAATTAGAAAGCTCTGTGTCGAACGGATTGACCCTTCCGGGTTCCGCGAAGTGTCGATGGGAGCACTCACCGATAGCGAAACTGCAGCACTCCCTGATGTCCCATTGGCATTGGCAACGGAGGACTTCTGGGTTGAAAGTAGTAATGCGGAGGCTTTGAGCCTCCCAATTCTGAAATCATCTATAACCTACCAGCTTTTGACGCCCCAAATTTCTGAGAGAGCCATAGAGTCTGCTACAGAACATGTAGTTTCCCGATTACAGCTGTTGAGAGATAGTTTCGGCTTTGAAAAATCGGTTCTGGGACGGGGTCATCTACTAGATGCTGACCGGATGGGGCGACCTCTGAGTACAATACGATTAGCGCGGTCTACGGCCCGGGCCGACTGGGACACAAAAGTAACCGCTAAGGATTTGAAGCGGGCATGGGACAATATACTGGAACCCGCTCTGAAGGAATTCGCTGAGATTGCTGCACTTAGAGAGGGTGCGGAGGCCGATTGGGGTAAAGGCCGTCCGCTACATCGCTATAATACCAAGGTACACCGTGCATTACGAAGTCTTGATACTGGTAAGGCGAACTCGCTAGGGCCCACTTTGCAAGAGATTGCTGATGAAGCTGAGGTAGAACTTCAAGTCGCTGCAAGAACGCTTGAGGAAATGAAAAAGGACGCTGCGGCTTATGAACCACGGTCCGGCCATTACAGATTGGTATAACGATTTACATGTTGGAATAGAGCTTTTCTTCTTGATCTGTAATGAGATCCTGCTTGAAACCCTCTGATTCTTCACCTTCATCCACTACGGAGACGTCCCGCGGTCCAATTCTACGGGCATCATAGCCTCTAACTATGACCATTGGATCCAAGTCGGCTGTATCTGCATCTTTTCCTCTCCAGATGTAGAATTTCTCCCACGTATCAAGAACAAAAACGCTATCGCTTTCGAGCGAATCTTCGTGTGCGGGTACTTCGCGAAACCAGACTTCACCTTCTATCTTGTGCACCATCCAGAGCCTGTGTTCATGCCGCCTAGTAGCTACTTCTTGTACGAACCTCTCTGCACTTTCTGTAGTTACGCGAAAGGCTGGAAAAAGATCTCGGAATTCTCGAGGTTCGTGTCCGGCTGGAAGACGAAGTAGTTCGATATCTTTCTCTTTCATCTGTTTGAGTACTTCCGCTGCCTGAGCTAGTGTATGTTCTTCTGTCTCCTGTTCAGAGCCTACCCAAAGATACAATTCTTCACCTGCATCTACCAAGTAACAATCACTCTTTCCGAATGCTCCTTTTCTGGGCATGCGAATGAGTCTGCCCTTGACAATATAGTAAACCACCGCTTCAGACATTCAAATTCCCATTCTGTGTTTGAGACCTTCGGCCCCTTTTCGTGCAACCGATGTTGGAAGAATATATGAACAATTCCCTTCACGACCTTCTCTCACAAGTAATTTATGCCAATTTGCTATAAGATGCACCATTCACAGGGTTGACAAGACACATGAATCAGTGGGAAACTGAGTTTCTCCGGCAGCTGGTTGAACTAGATACTAACAGTATTGAGAAAGTAAACTACCCTCAGTGTGCAGAAGTATTGATGGATTACTGTAAAGATGCGGGACTAGAAGTGGAAGTATTCGATTCTGAGGGAGGTGGAATATCTCAACCAAATATCGTTGCCACCATGGATGCAGGCGCTGAACAGACTGTACTGTTATGCACACATTATGACATTGTACCGGCTGGAGATTTGGACGAATGGATAAGGGACCCCTTTACTCTGACCATTGAAAAAGACAAGGCATACGGTAGAGGTGTTAGCGATGATAAGGGCAATGTTGTCGCTGCTGTCAGTGCTGCAAAAGAACTCGTCGAGAAAGGGACTTCTAAAGTGAATCTGAAGATACTTGTCTCACCAAATGAAGAAGTCGGAGGTGAGCTTGGTATTGACTACATAATCAACGGGCCACCAAAAATTCGTGGCGATTTTGCGGTGGTCGTGGATAGTGGACCAGAATTTGTCAGTATAGGTGCAAGTGGGGTAGTCGCTGGAGGAATTACCATCAAAGGTAAGCAAGGCCATGCCGGTTACCCTTTCATGTTTAGAAATGCTATACACCTTTCACTACCATTCCTAGATGGGATAATGCGATTTTCTGATACAAGGCAGAATGTGGAGTCCATGGTTCCCGCTCCGCCAGGTTCGCCCCACCGGAATCTCTGGGGCCGATTCAGCATTACTATGTATCATGCCGGAACAAAGACCAACATAATCCCCGGCAAGGCGGAGGTTCACTTCGATCTTCGTTTGATCCCCGAAGAAAGTGCTGATGAAATCATCGCCGAATTCCGGAGCTTTTTCGAATTAGTCAAGGAAGAAACCTTTGTCGACGCAAGTCTGGAAATCGAGCACCAAATTGACGGATGGTGTACAGACCCGCAACACTTCTTGGTTACCGCTTTCCATGATGCGGCCAAAGCCGTAGTAAGTCCGGATATCACACTGTGTGGAGAACTCGGTGGAAATGACGGAACATACTTCAGCAAGGTTGGCATACCTACTGTTTGCTATGGTGTAATAGCTCGAGATTGCAACTTCCATGGGGTTGACGAATTCATGCGGTTGGCCGATTTTGATAAAGTAAAGAATCTCCTTATACGATTCGCAGAGAGGAGTGCGTAAATGAGATCTCTTTCCAACTTGGAGATAGGCGCCCCGGGCCCATTTCTTCCACCATGGAGTAACGTGAAGAAAAATGCCCGCTTAATTGACTCATTAGGCTATGATAGTATGGCGTTTCCGGACCATTTTGCGGGCTTTGTCCCTGACAGCATATGGACACCTGATATAACCCCGTTGGCACTCATTCAACAATCCCCGCACACCTACTTCGAGCTTAGTAGCATAATGTCTGCCTGTGCGGTAGTGACTGAAAGAGTCAAATTAATCTCTGCAGTGACCGAACCCATCCGAAGGCACCCCTTTCTGCTTGCTCAGACGTTCTTGACATTGGATCATATTAGCCAAGGTCGCACCATCATGGGACTCGGGGCAGGAGAGATTGAGAATATCGAGCCGTATGGCCTGTCGTATTCAGCTCAGGTTGGCAAGCTCCGAGAAGCCCTGATGATAATCCATATGATTTGGGAAACACATGAGCCTATCTCCTTCGATGGCCACTTCTGGAAGCTGAAGAATGCAGTGATGTCTCTGAGACCTGCGAGAGAGGGTCATCCACCTCCGATTTGGATTGGGGCGCATGGACCGAAGATGCTAGAGATAACTGCTGAGTTTGCTGATGGATGGATACCTACACTGCTCAAACCTAAGCAGTATGGAGAACGCTTGAAGATAATCGAGAATCATAGGGATCGCATCGACAAGCAGGGAGATTTCACACCTGCGTTGTGGAGTTGGTGCATCTTGGATGACGAGCCATCGGTTTGCGAAGAGATGATGGACACTCCACTTGCCAAGGCTTTCACTCTTCTCTACCCCGCTTCGGAGTGGCAAAAACACAGCTTTTCACATCCCTTAGGAGATGATTTCTACTCTCTGCGTGACTACATTCCCCAAAAACTTGACCGCGAAACTACACTGAAGGCCATTGAGCAAGTACCGCTCGAAATTCTCAAAGAGTTCTATCTACATGGTTCTGCTGAAGACATAATATCAGCTCTTGAGGAGTACCAGAAGCAAGGTCTGCAGCATATCATTCTTTGGAATTCCACGGGTATGTTCGATTTGGACAAGACCAAAGACTCTTACAGTATATTGAAGCAAGTACTTTCCTATGCCAAGGAATAATCAACGACTCGTACTGGTTACGCAGAATGAACATAAACTGAAAGAACTCATCCCATTATTCGGGCGGTATGATGTTGAGTTTGAAACATCCTCATTAGAAAAAAAGGAAGTTCGCTCGCAAAGTGTGGAAGTCATTGCGAGGAAAGCTGCAAAATTTGCATATGATTCTCTCAAGTGTCCAGTAGTCTTGGATGATACGGGATTCTATATCGATTATCTCAACGGCTTTCCCGGTGCTTATGCGGCTTTTGTCTTTGATACAGTTGGCACCGCGGGCATCCTGAAGCTCATGGAAGACACTACCAACAGAAACGCACGATTCGTTACTTGTGTTGGATATTATAACGGGGAGCAGACCAAGACCTTCAAAGGTGTTATGGAGGGTAGAATAGGGACAAAGGAAGCTGGAGGCAGAGGATTCGGATATGACCCAATTTTCATACCAGAAGGTTTCGAGCGCACATACGCCCAGCTTGGCTTTTCACAAAAAGTGAAAATTTCTCACCGCACGCGGGCTTTCACTCAATTCTTGGATTGGTACACAACTTAAATACCTAAATAATATTACCATTCATAGTGGTGGTATATGTCTGTTAGTGAAGCTACGAAGAAGGCATTGAAAGAATTAGGCCTAACTGAGTATGAGCTACAAGCTTACGTAGCTCTAGTTTCTGGTGGTGAGATGTCCGCCTCTGAAGTGAGCTCGGCTTCCGATGTGCCCTACAGCAGGGTCTATGATGTGTTGAACCGCCTAGAAGACAAAGGATTCATTCAAGTCCGAGGGGGGCGGCCGACTATCTATGTGGCGAAGGCCCCGACAGAGGTGGTTCGCTTAGTACGACTGGAATGGGAACGGCGTCTGGAAAAACATTCAGAGCGGGTAGTGGAAGAGCTTCAACCGCGTTTCGAGAAAGATACACAGGCTACAACGCGCGATGTGTGGGTACTTCATGGTCGAGCAGCTATCCTTGCCAAAGCGATAGAAATGCTTGAGCAGGCGAGGGACGAAGTGAAGTTATCTCTGCCGGAGCTAGATTTATCACTTGAGAATCTCGATGCTGTTGTTAAACGAGTTCTCGAGCTGAAGGCAAAACGAGTACGAATTCTAACAGCAAATGTGGATGAAGCGATTGAACCTTCTATACCGAGAGACTTTGAAGTAAGAACACGTGATCGGGTTTTCGGTGCTGGGCTAGTTGTAGATTCTGAACAGACGCTAATCATCATTGTGGGTGGAGAAGATGAAACCAGTTTTGTCGGTGTTTATTCTTCGCATGCGGTGTTTGCAGCTATTGCAAACGCTTACTTCGATTCACTATGGCAAGAAAGTACTGCTCCCACTTGATACATGAGCTTTTTAGACTCGATAAGGACAACTTTCTGAGGACTATCCACTGTAAGTTCTAAGGTGTTCAAGAATGGTTGAATTAGAACCGAAGCTCACGCCGAACGCCCAAGCATTCATTGATACAATTCGGCACTTTCAGTATTCTCAAGATAGTGACACTGTGAGAGAGCAACATATGCGGCTTCAAGAAATAGTCCAGAATTACAGGGGGAACCTTCATGATGCTGTAATCAATCGGCTCAAAGAAGTGTTAAATCCTGGTGGTGTTCAACTTGTCACCGAACGCGATATCTGGTCTATTGTTACCGAGATTATGGGCGAGAATGCATCGATTCTACGAGAACCAGAATTACAGGTCCTGTCGGTGGCTGTCCAGAAACCTAGCATATCTATGAAACAGATGAGCGAGAAGATTCCCAATCTCAGCTATAACCAGGTCCGGCGTGCTATGTCTCGCCTTAGAGAAACTGGCATCTATGCAGTTCGTGGTCTCTTGAACGCATCCAAGCTTGGACTACAGCGATACCTGATTGTTCTCGAGTCCCCGAACCTCATTCCTTCAAGTCCGTATTTCCACAAATTCCTATTCACTGCATCAGCTCAGAAGGTTTTCATTGTTGCGACGATACCGAAGCAAAAGGAGTCGGATTTTCTAAATATGGTTCGTTCGTTGCGTACAGACGCTAGAAGTGTCACTGCCTATAAGCTTTCTAGAGGTACGCTTCATTTTAGCCCATCTTATTACTCGAAGGATAAACGATCATGGGACATCGAACCATTGCATTTCGGCATGCTGCTTAGGCAAGGAGGTCAAGAACTAGTTTTTGGTGAATCAAGTCGTAATGTCGGTGACAATGAGGTTACGCTGGCAAACTCTGAGCCCAAGATTCTGCAGGTTCTTCTACAATACTATGATATGGCAGTCTCAGAAATTTCATCCAGAACCGGTCTATCGGAAACCACGGTCGTAGACACACGCTTGCGTCTACTTAACGAGCGGGTTGTGCTTCCCCGTCCAAGATTGCGGATTCCCACCTTACGCGAAATGCTTATTTTTCACATGTCGGACGCAGCAGGAGACCTGCTTGCTGCATCTCGTTACCTGCCTTTAACGTACATTTCACGAATAGAGAATCTAGAGACGTCGGAGCAGCGAATATTACTGCTGTCATTCTGCAAAAAGGGGTCGACAGCCGAGATGAAAAATCTAGCACTTCGTGCTACTTCGCTTGTCGATAACGTCGTTGTTCATAGACTGCAAAGCGGGATTTCGGATTGTGTTTCTGTTGAGACAATGTATGATATCAAGAAAGGCGCTTGGGCTTGGGACAATAATTTCTTTGATGCTGTAGGGTACAGAACGCTTAGACGAAGCGCATCTCCTGAAGATATTCCTCTCGATTTGACTTGGTAACATTAGAATCACAATGAATATTTGGCTACCTAGATTGTTTTGACTCCATGCGAAGGATGCCATGACCATGTTTGAGATTGTTTTCTTGGGAACCGGCGGATCCATGCCAACCGAAGGTCGCAATCTTCCCGCAATCGCTGTGAGGTTTCAAGAGTGGGTTTTCCTGTTTGATGCAGGAGAAGATGTTCAACGACAATTCCAACGGGCTAATTTGGGACTCAACAAGAAGATGGCTGTTTTCATAAGCCATATGCACGCGGATCACATCTTGGGCCTGCCGGGACTTCTGCTCAGATTCTCATTGCTTGGCAGGATTAAACCTCTACAAATATACGGTCCTCCGCCATTAATTGAATACGTGAAATCATGGCAGGATACAATACATCTAGGAACAACGTTCGAAACAACTGTGTACGGAATCGAAGATGGTCCGGTTCTGGATATTGATGACCTGTCTATTAGCGCCTTTGAAGTGGATCACCGTGGATTTGCTCTCGGATACTCTCTTACGTATCAGCGACCTACAGGCCCGTTTATTCCCGAAACGGCTAGAAATCTTGGAATACCGGAGGGGATACTATGGGGCAAGCTATCTTCTGGTGAGAATATTGAGCTGGAGGATGGTCGAGTTATAGAACCAGAGGAGGTCACGGGCCCCAAACCTCCACCCATGAAAATTGTCTATTCCGGTGATACAAGATACTGTGATACGTTGATGGAAGCCGCAAGAAACGCAGATGTGCTCATCTCCGAAGCGATGTATACTTCAGAACACGCGGATTTAGCCGACCCTCGCGGTCATATGACAGCAGCAGAAGCTGCACAGCTTGCAAAGAAAGCAGGAGTCAATCTATTGGTGCTGACTCATTATAGCCCTAGATATGAGAATAGTACACAAGTCGCACATGATGCTCAGGAGATATTCTCCAACTCAATCGTTGCTGAAGATTTGATGCGTATCAAGATGGATACGGATGGCAATCAGCAAATACTCCGCCCATGATATGCATCACCTCAGATAGCGAAACGAAGTCCTTTCAAGGGATGTTTAGTTAGTATTCTCCGTATGATTTTTTGTTTTATGTTCTTGTTCTGATTACCTAAAATAATCTGTTTTGCGTAGCGCTGTAGAACTTCATCCTTGGAGAGCAGTCTCAATATCCGTTCTACAGTGTCGTTGGACTCGAAGAGGGTCTTTGCTATGAATTTCTGAATTTCACGTTCTCTTCCAATCTCTTCTCTGATTCTGTGTTCATATGAATTGACATGTGAAATTCGTTTCATCTCAACGGTCTCTTTTGCGACTTGGGCAGCTATTGCTCCTGACCGGATTGCATAATAGATGCCTTCACCTGATATGGGCGATGCTAACCCTGCTGCGTCCCCCAGAAGCATTGCTCTCCGTGCAACCAATTTTGTACTTCTGGTATAGAACTGCAGTCTGAAACCCCTTCGATTAGATGCATCAACTTTCATACGCTTGCTTCTCTCTAGCTGCCCTACGAATCTTTCCCATTTCTTTGTAAATATGGCTGTATCTTAAAAAACAGAATGAGGTTCATGATTAGTCTGGACGCGACAGGCTCGTCACACCAGCCCTTGTCATGACTAGTCCGATAAGAAAAACAAGTGAAGTCGCAATGCATTGAATAGTGTCTCAAATATCGCATTGCCCAGCAAGAGAGTTCGAATGAACCGTCCAATAAGAAATGCTGATGCTACTGTGTCAGATTAGAGATGGTGTGGCTACAATCAAAGAATTGGTAGAAAAGCTCGAGTAGGACGACAAGATTTAACCTTAAGGAAAACTAAGTAGAAGAAGAGGCTGAAAGCTTTATTCGGGGAGATCCGTGAATTGCTTGAACGGTTCTCCCCTGCAAGCGAATACTGATTCTATTGCATATTAGATTGCTTCACATTATGCACCCTAACTTTTATGAGACACTAATCATTTCGAATAATAGATTGTACGTTTAGAGGAATATATCGATGCAATCTATCAGGCCACTTAAGCCAAAAGAACAACAGCTACTTGCATTGCTATTGCACGATTCGCGAAGTACAACATCAGAATTAGGTGAGGAACTCGAAAAGGGGCGTAACTGGGTAGCTCGAAAAATCAAGAAACTGGTAAATGAAAGAATACTGAGGGCCTACATCACAGTATTCAATCCTGCGAAAGTATATGCTGAAAGCAGTACGATTCTGCTTCTGAAATCAAATCCTCGTGAAGAGGTCATAAGTCGACTGCTGCTTCAGATGTCAGAACTAGAGTCGCTTGATGGAATATCGGGAGAACATTCACTTCTCGGGCTCTTTCGTTTTCGGCAAGCTGGTGCGTTCTCTGATTTTCTTGACCGAATAGATGAGATTGTCGCAAGGTCAGAAGCGAAGACGTATAATCTTGTTCAGGTACTAACCACTTACAAGACCCATGGTTTCAAACTTGATGTGGATGATACCCCAATTACGCCGTTGACCGCTAAGGAATGGAATCTTCTCAATGTCATCCATCGACAACAGCCTACCGAAAGACACCCATCGAGCTTATCACAGCGTGAAATCGGTCAGAAGATGAGTCCAGAAATCAGTCAACCATCAGTTTCGAAAACAATTTCAGACCTAATCGACAAAAATGTCATTATAGGACAGTCCATAGATCTTGATTTCAGTTATGTAGGATTGCCTGTCAAATTCTTCCTTCAAATTAAGCCTTCACCGGGAACAATAGGCGAGACAGCAGAGTATGTAAGTTCGATGGACGAAGTTTGGGACCTGCATCGTACCGGGGAAGAATACTGTCTGTTTGCTACTGTGAGGGCTGCCAGCGTTGATGAGTATAACAGATTTCTCAGGACGCTCTATCAGAATGAGAACGTACTTGACACCAAGTCGCAAATCTCGCTGGAGGAATGGTTTGTCCCTGCCTCAACATTGCCTTCCTCGTAAATAGTGAAGTCAATCAGTCTTTGCCAAGCCATACATGTAGCCATCTCTCCTCCCTTTCTTGTGCCAGAATGTACACGAATATGAGTAGCATCAAGAGATTTGCTGTTCCGTTTGCAAGAGTGAAAGCAATGCCAGAGATCTCACCAATAGAAGAGAAATAGAGTACAAGCGGCCCGACCACAGCTGTGGGTTCCACCCATGGCCAGAATATGGCATTGTACCAATGCATAGGGTAGTCGAGTAGGATATGCCCAAGGATACCTATAACACATGATAGTACCATTAGAGGTGAGATTCTGCACGCTTCTACTAGTCGTTCTTTCTCAATACCGAACAGAACTGACATTATTTGAGGATAAATGAATAGCGTTGTCAGAACCGCACCAAGTGTGCCCAAAGTCAAACCTCCTATTAGACTATGAAGTACTAGATGGTCCGGCAAAATGCCTGAAAAGAAGAAAGTCAGTATGAGAACTTCAATGTCGGGAATGACGGATCCCACCGCTAGGGCTGGAAGAGGAAGTCTCTTGTCCGCCCTATGCATAGCATAGGCAACCGAGTAGTGAAATAAGGTGAAAGGCATAGTGACATTTGTCCTTCCGTCTAGATTATAGAATCTAGCTGTTTGAATTATTGAAATTCTTGTAAACATATAATCGTACAATATCCTTATGAAGTGGCTTATTTCCCTCTAGGCAAAGGTGTAGAGTTTGGGACTTTACGAATTCAAAGGTAAAATGCCAGTTGTTAGCGATGAAGCCTATGTTTCACCACGGGCTTCAGTCATCGGAGATGTTGAAATCGGATCTGATTCGAGTATCTGGGAATCGGCAGTCCTCAGAGGGGATATGAATAGGATAACTGTAGGAAAGGGGACTTCGATTCAGGATAACTGTACTGTTCATACGGAAATCACTCACCCAACTCACATTGGTGATTACGTCACCGCGGGTCACAACTGTGTCATTCATGGTGCCAAGATTGGAGATAGGGTGGTTGTAGGAATTGGGGCAATAGTGCTGACTGGGGCAAAGGTAGGACATGATAGTGTGATTGGTGCAGGGTCTGTAGTTACCGAGAATACTGAAATCCCCCCAGAATCGCTGGTGCTGGGAATTCCAGGGAAGGTAAAGAAGAAGGTCTCTGATGAACTCAAGGATTCGTTCATGACCGGTGCAAAGGTCTATGTTGAGCTAGGAAGGTCTTACAGAGACCAATTGTGAAGGTACTGCCATATCCAGTTCCTTCTTGCTGTAAGAGGAACGACGAAAAGCCCTCCTACTAGTCCATACCTCTCTTCTTCAGCTCCTGTTCTCTGAGTACTCTTCTCAAGACCTTACCCACACTGCTGAGAGGAAGTTCATCAACGAGATCTACTTCCCGTGGTCGCTTGTACCCTGCCATCTTCTCCCGAGCCCATTCGATGAATTCCTCAGGCGTAGCATCAACTCCCTCTTTCGGCACAATGAACGCCTTAACAAATTCATTGCTTGGATCCTCCTCCCGCGGGACACCAATAGCTGCAGCCATGGCTACTTTGGGATGTTCATAGAGATAATCCTCGATTTCTCGCGGATATGCCTTGAGGCCGCCCACATTTACCATGTCCTTCTTGCGATCTGAAACGACGAAGAAGCCTTCCTCATCCATGTGTCCAATGTCACCTGTTAGGAAGAACCGCTTTCCGTCGAATTCACGCATGACATTCTCTGTCTCTTCAGGCTTGTTCCAGTATCCGTCCATCACTTGTGGTCCGTAAACAGCAATTTCCCCAGTTTCTCCCTGAGGGAGTTCACGGGTTCCTGTTTCAATATCGACTATCTTGGCGATAGTGTCTGGAACGGGTAGACCTATGGATCCGAACTTCCGATCCTTTCTGTTGGTGGGATTAACATGGGTGACTGGAGAGGTCTCGCTTAGACCGTAGCCCTCAAAAATGACAGCTCCAGTTACTTTCTCGAAATTCTTCGCCAATTCAGGAGGAAGAGGTGCAGCACCAGAACTGCAAATCTTAATCGAACTCAAATCGTAATCACTTACATTGGGATGTTCAACAATTCCTGCATACAAGGCAGGGACTGCATTCAGAATAGTACCACCATACTTCTCGATGTCTTCTAGAAGAACGGAGAGAGGCGGGTCACCATCCCGCGGATCAGGTATGCAAATAAGCTGCCCAGCATATTCCGTTGCCATCAACATAGTGAGTGTTAGACCGTAACTATGATACCATGGTAGTGCGCCAACAAAGACCTCCTCCCCGTACACAATCTTTCTCGGAGCATCCATGTCCTCAGGATCTAGATTAACGTATTGGTAAACCTGCTTAACATTAGCCACCATATTGCGGTGCGTAAGTGCTGCTCCTTTTGGTGTCCCAGTTGTTCCACCTGTGTAGAGTATGAGTGCAATCTCATGCGGGTCCACATCTACATCAGGAGCAACGGGTTCGTAGTTGTCCATTATTTCATCATAGAAGACTGTCTTGTCTTCCTCGTAAGACGGGCTCTTCGGAATCTTGCCAAGCAGACCTCCAAGAATTGCCTTTATTTTCGGTAGGAAGCTCTTGACACTACATACCACGACTGTTTTTACATCACTATTCTTGACCGCTTCATAGCAGGTTGGTGTAAATGTCGGGTGGTCAAGGACAAAAACGGCAACTGCGCCGCTGTCATTGAGTTGGTGATTGAGCTCGGCAGTCTTGTACATCGGGTTGCAGGTGCAAATCCTTGCTCCCGTTTTCAGAATACCAAAGAAGATTACTGGGAAGTGGGGTGTATTAGGTAGGAAAACTGCTACCGTATCACCTTCACCAATTCCCTTGCTTGCCAGAAAGTTAGCAATCCTGTTCGCGTCGTCTCTTACCTCAGCAAAAGTCCGTGATTTACCTTCCCATAGGGTAAAGGGTTGATCACCGCACTTCTCAGCGGATCGGTCTAGCATCGCAAAAAGAGACTCCTCCGGATACTCTATGCTCTTCGGTGCATCCGCCGGCCACTTGTGTTTGTGCCATAACATTTCATCCATAATGCGTTTCTCCTCTACTTTCTCTTTCCTTGGTCCATTTTTTTCCCCAAGTGGGCCAAGGTATATCGTCAATGTTTTGTAACCAAGACTGATAACTTCTTCTCTTGGCAGCGGCACATCTAGCCCGGCCGCAACCTATAAGACAGCCAAGTGTAACAGTGAATTGTTGGGACGTTAAATGAAAACTAAGAGATTGAGCGGAGACCAAGTTCTGCTTGAGGCCAAGGAGATACTTCCCACGTCTGACGAATCTCAAATGCCTACCGTCGGTTATTTCGATCATCGCGCCCCACTTGAGATGATTGTAGCCCATCAAGCAATACCGTCCCTTGTTAGGTCTACCGGAGGAACAAGTACTGGTTTCGAAGCGAGTTTACAGACATTTGCATGCTCCTTCAGCCGGAACCTTCTGAGTCAGAGAACAAAAGGAAACCTTTCAAATCTCGAGGGGCTGCTGTTTCCAAGCAATATGTGTGATTCAATGCAAAATCTTCACGATATCTGGGAAGTGGAGTTCCCAAGAGACAATGTTTTACGGGTAGGATATCCTGTTGTTGAAGCTGGGGAAAAGTCTGTGGAATATCTGGCAGGAGAACTCGGAAAACTGAGCGCAAGTGTTCAAGGTATAGTTTACCATTCGCTTAACATGATGAGACTCAGAAAAGCGCTGAATGTATTCGATTGGTTTCGAAGCATGTGTCAAGAGATTTATGCAGCAAGAGTGCTCCAACCAGATCTTCTCCGATATACAGAGTTCGCTCAATTGCTATATTCGTTCCTGGAGGCGCCATCTATTGTGGGCCTAGAAGAGATAGAAAGCGTCCATCGCAGGGTCAAGAGCATGGTAAAAAGACCAAATACTGCTTCTGAAATAAGGCAAGCTCTTCTCCATACTCCTATGAATCAGATGGGCTTTCCAGTAAAGTCGCCCCCCGCGCGGATTGTTGTGGCAGGAGGAATGACTGACCTTGTTCGCATTGGTGAGCTGTTTGATGCTGTGGCAAATCAATCTGATGCGGCTATTGTACTTGATCTATTGTCTCTTGGCTACAGGATGGTTTTCAGGCCAGCTGTGAATCTTGGCGAACACATGTTCAAGGATCTTGCAAGGGGCATTCTTGGAGCTCCTTCTGCACCCACACAGAAAGGGCTCGCATCGCGAGTAGCATTTCTCAAGAATCTACTCCGAAACTTCTCGATTGATGGTCTAATCATTTCCGAGATGTCGTTCTGTGATCCGGATGAGTTTGAAACACCTTCACTGATGAAAGCTGCAAAAGAAACTGGAGTCCCTACCTTAAGGCTACCAGTGGATGCGGAGTTCTCCGATAGGGCTCGGTTAGAAGGAAGAGTGCAGAGTTTCTTAGAAACACTGTCTCCTGAGGTGGAGGTCTAAAGATGGCAAGGAGTAATGGGAAAGAACAAGCATACAGGAAGCTTGAGTCGAGTAGCCTTTTGCAGCAAACGATGTTCAGATACATGCTTGAGGCTCAGGCTGCGAGCGAGGAGGGAAAGCTTGCATGGGTGACTTCCGGCTTTCCCGTGGAAATTCCCTTGGCGATGGACCTAGGAGTCAGCTATCCAGAGCAGTATACTGCTGTTGTGGGCTCCGAAAAGGCAGGACCTGAAGTTTGCGGATTTGCTGAGGAGCTCGGATACTCACAGGAACTGTGCTCATATGCTCGAGCTGGTATCGGATCTACAAATAGACCAGATGATAGCCCCTTAGGAGGTCTTCCTGAGCCTCAGGTACTGCTGGCCTGTAACAATATTTGCGGGACGGTTCTTCGCTGGTATGAAGCTGTTTCTGAGCTTACAGGTGCTCCGGTATTTCTTCTCGATACACCACCAGTTGAACGGAGGCAACCATCCCATCATAAGAGTTACGTGAGAGCGGGTCTTGAAGAGCTGATAGATTTCTTGGGTGAGGAGTTCGATACCAGTCTCGAAGAAGAGAAACTTCAAGATGTAGCATCAAATTCCACGAGAGCAATCGATCTTTGGACCAAGTCCCTTGAAGCATGCAAGAATAAGCCATCACCACTCAATTGTGCCGACAGGTTTCTCGCAATGGCTCCAGTAGTTTCCATGCGGGGGAAGAAGCATATCTTAGAGTATTATGAGGAACTTCTTGATGAGGTCAAAAATCGGGTAGCAGAAGGCATTGGAGCCATTCGAGACGAAAGTATTCGCTTGCTCTGGGATAATATTCCACCTTGGTTCAGCATTTACAAATTCTTCAATGGCCTAGCGAAGAGAGGGGTAGTTTTTCCTGCTGATACATACACACATGCATGGACGGGTTCATTGGAAGGTGATGAGATTCTAGACCGATTGGTAGACATCTATTCCAACGTTTATCTCAACAAAGGGTTACGAGCGAAAGTAAGCAAAATGTGTGGTTTAATCGAGGAGTATGACTTGGACGGTTTTGTCATGTTTTCAGTTAGATCATGTAAGAGGTATTCCCTCGGTCAGCTTGTGTCAAAGGACTTGGTGACGGAAAGAACAGGAGTTCCGGGTGTGGTCATAGAAGGAGACATGGTTGACAGTCGGCTCTTCAATGACGCCCAGATACAGACAAGAATCGATGCCCTGATTGAGATGGTTGAGTAGGTGAAAACGCGTGAGCCATGAGCAAATAGGCATCGGTATTGATGTTGGTTCCACTACCACGAAAGGGGTCATCATTAACAGTGACGGCGAGATTCTAGCTTCATCTATTCACCCCACTGGTGCATCTGCAAACAAAGCAGTTCAAACTGTTTTGGATGAAATAGAGAATCAATATGGCAGAACCGTAGATGAATCAATTGTCAGTACCGGCTATGGACGCAGGCTCATTTCACTTGCAGACAGGAATGTGACTGAAATCACATGCCACAGTCTCGGAGTACATCATCTGTTCCCACAAGTACAGCTCGTTATAGATGTTGGTGGACAAGATTCAAAGGCAATACGAGTTGGAGCAGATGGGAGGCCCATCGATTTTGAACTCAATGACAAATGTTCAGCTGGAACGGGTCGCTTTCTTGAAGTTATGGCAAGTGTGTTGGATGTACGAATCGAGGATCTGGGACCACTAGCTCTTCGGTCCAAAAATCCGTGTTCAATCAGCAGCACCTGTACCGTTTTTGCTGAGAGTGAGGTCATCAGTCAGATAAGTTCAGGTGAAACTCCGGAGGATATAGCAGCGGGAGTTAACTTATCCATGGCAAGCAAGATTGCAAACATGTCAAAGCGAGTTGGTATTGTCTCTCCAGTCGTGGCAACAGGTGGAGTTGCCCTTAATCCAGCATTCGTTCAGTATCTGGAGCAGTCACTTGAGGAAAAGGTACTGGTACCACAGAGAGCTCAATTTACAGGAGCTCTGGGCGCAGCTTTGTTATCGCTCAAGTGAGTAGATAGGTGCAATCTGCTGTTATTGTGGAGCAGATACATCCCAATGGTTGGTGCTTTGAGCATTTTGATCGTCCTATGGAAATTTCTACAGAGGCATATCCATGAGTTGATTAGTAATGAACCAAATTAATTATATGAGAGAGAGGAAGCAACGGGTGCAGCCCACAACGACTCTCCAGTGCTGAAAGTTGACGGCACAATCTAGCTAGCTCAAAGAGGCTGCTAAGCTATGAGTCAAAAGGAAGAACAAGATGAACACCACCCCGCTGATAGGGAAAGTCACGAAAGAGAATACGAGTTTTTTGAGACCTTGGTAAATGATAATCCAGAAGCTACGATTGAAGAGGGTTCATATGTTCACAAGCAACCAGGCAGGATTTTTCTTCAGGTAAGAAAGGATAAATTCCGAGATTTTGCAAAATACCTGAAGGAAGAACTCAATGTTTGGCAATGTTCAACGGTTTCGGGTAGGGATTTGGGGGATGACCTCCAAGCTTGTTATCATTTCTTTCTGAGGAACAAGAGGATTGCCCTAACAGTTCGGGTAAATGTGCCGCGAAGCAATCCCGAATATCCATCAATTACTGACCTCTTTCCTGGTTTCGAGTATGTTGAAAATGAGCTTCATGAGATGTATGGGATAATTCCTGTGGGCCTTAAAAAGAAGCACAGGGTTGAGCTTCCCGAAGATTGGCCCGAGGATGAGCATCCTCTCAGGAAAGACTGGGATGATCCGAGAGGAGTTATGGAGAGGGCAAAGAGACCACCGGTAGGAAAAAGGGAGAAGCAATAAGATGACCAGAAGTGAACAACGAAAGACCATCGTACCGCCACGGGTTACCATCCCAATCGGACCACAACATCCGGCTCTGAAAGAGCCGGGCATGTTCAAGCTCACGTTGGAGGGTGAACGTATTGTGGATGCAGAAGTCAATATCTCCTATAACCACAGAGGTATCGAGAAAGCAACGGAAGGGAATCTTCACACTCAGAATCTGTACTTGCTGGCGAGAATCTGTGGTATCTGTTCTGCAACACATAATGGCAACTACGCCCAAGCAGTTGAGTTCGCTGCTGAGGAGGAGCCTCCTGAACGCGCCAAGTTCATCCGAACATTGACATGGGAAATGGACCGGATTCACTCACATATGCTCTGGTTCGGCGTTGCATGTCACGAAATTGGATTCGAAACGTTGTTCATGTACGCTTGGCGAGATCGTGAACTAGCTCTTGATATGCTGGAGGATTTATCCGGAGCACGTATACATCATGATATGAATACCATTGGTGGAGTCAGAAGAGATATTTCAGACGAGCTGGCACAGAGTCTCATCAAGCGTCTAGATAAGCTTGAGGAGCGGATGGACTATTACCTTAACACAGCAATGAACGACAGAAGCCTACTGAATCGTGTTGAGGACGTCGGTATCCTTGAGACTGCCGTGGCAAGAAGCCATGGAGCTGTAGGCCCTACAGCTAGAGGAAGTAACGTCCCCACAGACGTACGCTTCACCGATCCTACACAAGCTTATCCCCATCTCAATGATATCGACTATTTTAACGTGATTCTGTCAAAACGTTGTGACGTCGCGGGAAGGACAATTGTACGATTGAAGGAAATTGTTCAGGCAATTCAGATGTCACGATGGCTTATTGAGAACCTGCCTGATGGACCTATAAGCAAGAAAATGGGTGCAAGGATTCAACCAAACGAGGTACTGGCTAGACACGAGGCTCCACGTGGGGAACTCATACACTACCTGATCACTAATGGCACAAGTAAGCCAGAAAGAGTTAAGATACGCGCCCCAACACATGCCAACTGGGTATCGATGGAGCATACCTTGAAAGGCTACCAGATTGCAGACGCACCAATCATATTGGCCGCAATAGACCCATGCTACAGCTGCACAGACCGGATTGCCCTTGTTGATGCAGAAGACGATTCAATCGAAATTGTATCAAAGGAGCAGCTCAGGGTGAGGGCAAACAAATGGTACGATGAGCACCAGTAAAGGAAGAAGAAATCCTATCAACCTGAGCGGCAATTCCGTCCAGAAGTCACATGGTATCCACTCGTAGTTTCTTTGTGTTTCAGAATTCTTGTTCGACATACGGTCAAATTAAGATGTAGTCAAACCAGATACATCAGCCGTCACCCAAATAAAGGACTCAAGCATTGCCTGCCTTTTCTACTGCCTTCTTACCAGCTTCAAAACCAAGTTCAAGAGCTTTCAGATTAGTATCCTTGAAACGAGGCCAGCGCTGGGCTACTCGCTCCCTTAGGCCATCGAGTGTGACTTCGCCTGTAATCGCTGAGAAAGCCCCGAGCATAACGACGTTCGTGGCCAGCTTGGAGCCCACTTCGTTGTCGGCAATATGGGTAGCACGAATCTTGTATACCTTGACGCCCTTTGGAAGATTACCCTCGATCTCAACAAGGTCCTCGTCAACGATGAGTGTTCCATTATCCTTCAGGTCATCCTTGTAGGACAGATAGGCAGCCCTGCTCAGGGCGATAAAGACATCAGGAGCAATGACTTTCGGATAATCAACCTCCGACTTATCGCTGATTACCACCTCGCTCTTACTTGCTCCTCCTCTGGCCTCGGGACCGTAGGATTGTGTCTGTACGCACTCTTTTCCTTCGATTAATGATACTGTCTCACCAAGCACAACAGCCATAGTGACTATACCCTGTCCTCCAAAACCACCCATGCGTACTTCGAAACGTGCCAAGATAATCACCTCGTTACCTTCTGACGCGCGGCCTTCAATATCGCAGTATACTCAGGTTTGTCTATGTCTAGGAATTCTCCGCACACAATTCTGTTATCATAATCCAGTTCTGCTTCATGGGCTGGGAGCCCATTCTGTATTTCTGCTACTTCAAGGAGATGCTGATGCATCTTAAGGCCGGTACCCATATCGTTCCGCCTACCATACGCAGTAGGACAAGCACCGACAATTTCGATAAAGGAAAAGCCATCCTTTGCTATGCCTTTCTGTATGGATTTTGTGGCTCTGCGTGCCTGGACTGCAGTCCAACGAGACACGAAAGTCGCTCCTGACGAAGCCGCTAGCTTGACAAGGTTGAAGGGGTGCTCAATATTGCCAATTGGCCTTGGTGATGTCTGAGTGTATCTTTCGTGTTCAGTAGTTGGTCCGAATTGTCCACCAGTCATACCATAGTTGAAGTTATTGACGCAAACAACAGTTATGCCAACGTTTCGCCTGCAGGCATGGATTAGGTGGTTCCCTCCAATAGCTGCGATATCACCATCTCCAGATACAACAATGACCTCCAAATCCGGGTTAGCAATCTTCACACCGCTTGCAAAGGCGATAGCACGACCGTGAGTGGTATGAAAAGAACCTGTTTCAAAGTATCCAGAAGTGCGTCCAGTACAACCAATACCTGAGACTACTACCACGTCATGGTAATCTAGACCAAGATTATCGATTGCCCGTGCAACCATATTGGTGACGATGCCAATACTACAGCCAGGGCAATATATCCACGGTTGACGGTCTTCGCGTATGTATTTCGCCATAGGATGCTTCAGAGTAGTTTGTGCTTGGGTCATGACTTTTCCTCAGACCTATTTATCCGACAATTGTCCTAGGAGAGCAACGAGATAAAAGACTTGTTCTATGGAAACATCCGAAGGAATGGTTTATTGGAAAGAAACGGTCTATGAGTATGTAGCTAGTGACTTAGAATGCAGTAGACAGAAAACGCATAACCAACTCAGGGTAGACACCAATCAGGAGAGATATCAGGGCAAGAACTGCAGTGGGTATAATCATCTGAAGTGGCGCTTCTCGTACATCTTTCATGGACTCAGGTAGAGGACCAAAAAATATTCGCATCACAGGCCAGAATGTATAGACGGTAGATATGAAGGTGATGAATATGCCTGCAATCGGTATCACTATGTCCAGAAGGGAGCCAGCTGTAATGCCATATTCGAAAATACCCATGAACATAATCCATTCTGCTGGTAGTCCGCTGAATGGAGGAATAGCAGACAGGATAAGAGAGCCAATCACACAAAGTATTGCCGTCACCGGCATCTTCTTTGCAAGGCCGCCCATCTTGTTGATATTTCTGACATCTGTCCTGAGTATGACCATACCAGCACACGAGAATAGGATGACCTTCCCGAGAGAATGACTCAGGAAGTAGAACACACCACCCGCGGCTCCAGTAGCTGTAAGACTTGCCAATCCAAGGAGGGAATACGAGGTCTGGCTTATCGTAGAGCAAGCATACACGAGCTTGATATCGTCCTGAGCAAGGGTGAGAAGTCCCCCATAAAGCATAGTAATCAATGCCCAAATCATAAGCGGTCTAGAAAACGACTGGATGATGACCGCAAGATTCTGGACAAAAATCCTACCCAGTAGATAGCTCATGATACCAACAAAAACTGTCAGTATGGCAGATACCGGTGTCGGAGCTCCTGAATGCACCCAAGGTAGCCATACATGAAAACCAAAAACAGCCATCTTCATGAGTATGCCTACAAGCATGAAAACGGTTGCCCAGAGGGCAAGAGGGGACCCCACGAGAGCGGGCAAATCCGAAACCATTAGGCTTCCTATTTGGGAATAAACGACTACTGATCCGATGAGAAACAGCGAACCGCCTATGAAACCCCACATGAATACCATTGTTGCAATCCGATTTCGCTGGATAAGTCCAAAGTAGCTTATGATAAAATAGAGAGGTATCAGAAGGATATCGAGAAATAGGTAAATCTCTACCAAGTTAGTTGCAAATGATACCCCTAGGAGTCCTGTGGGAAAAAGCATAAAGAGGGAAAAATAGAGCTCATTTAGGCCCTTCTCTTTCTCGTCGTGAATCTCCTCTATGGGATGCTCAACATATCGAATGGAATAGACGACGACCACGGTTGAGATGATATTCATGAGAATGGCAACTGGATAGCTGAGGCCGTCGGCCAAGAATCCGAACTCGATATTCAATACTGCTGTACTCCAAGAATAGTGCTCAATGAGAGGTGACCCGCTAATCCAAAAATCAATACCACCGAGGAGGAGAAGAATCGTGGTATACGATAGGACTACTGCAGCAACCCAGCCGACACGTGTGCCTATTTTTCTGCCAAGCAATGCCATGACTGGCATGGATAGTACTGGGATGAGCACCGTTTGCAGAAGCAAGAATGGAATTTCCACTTAGGGCACCCCCGTTACTAGAATCACGATTCCAGCCAGCACTAACAAAATGAACATGTAAAGCATATTAATTGAGAAGATGCCCGTTTGAATTTTCCCCACCTTCTTGCTTATCGCAGAGAAGAGATTAGGAATACCATCGTTCAAAGCACGGTCCATGGGGCGTTCTACATACTTCTTCAATGGTTCTCGCATAGAAAATACCCCATCAACTATTGCCAGATAGGCTGTATTGATGTACCAGCGGTTCCAGAGGAAGGAGTGTATCTTCTTGAGTACACCTTCAGTTCCAATTACATCCTCAGGGTGGTTCTGCCGAGATATATACAACCTGTAAGCAGGAATGGCACCAAGAAGAAGCATAGAAAGCGAAAGGATAGGCACCAAAAACGGTATTGATTCGGAAAGGGCCATGGAGGGGGTAATGGTAGCAGCTTCTGCAACTACTTCGAAGCCCAGTGTATGAACAAAGTACTCCTCGAATAGATGATGGAGGCTCTCACCGAACCAAGGACCAATTATGCCAAAACCCATGGTAAGGATGGCAAGAATGCCATATGGAGCAAGCATTATCGGATGCGCCTCATCATGAGAAGAGCTCTCTTCTTGTGGACCATGAAAGACCATCCCTACAAAGCGGACTGAATAGAACGCAGTGATGGCAACCGTAGATAGAGCAAAAGCAAATGGGATGAAATGACCACTATTAAGGCAAACGGTCAAGATCTCTTCCTTGCTCCAGAATCCTGAAAGCGGTGGTACACCCATCAACGAGAGTGTGACTATCGACATGGCTACCCAAGTGAGCTTCAGTCGCGTCCTTGAAAGGTTCATCTCAGATATGTAGATTGTGTCAGTGGCGTGAAGGATGAAGCCTGCTGAAAGGAATAGTGTCACCTCCAAAATACTATGGCTCACCAAGTGGAAGATGCCCGCGGTAAGGCCACCAGTAAATGCTTGAGGGGTCAAACCTGCTACTCCTAGACCAAGTGTCACGTAGCCAATCTGGCTCATAGTGGAAAAGGCGAGTATCTTCTTCAGTTCAAGAGCTACCATCGCTTGCGTACCAGCAAGAAATGCAGTAAATGCTCCAACTGCTGCAGTTATCAAGAAGAAGGTACCCGCTTCAGGGAAACCACCAACCCAATAACCATAGAAGAAAATTGGAACCATCCGAGCAATAAAGTATACACCGGTTGCCACCATCGTTGCGGCATGTAGCAGCGCTGGAACAGGAGCGGGATCAGTCATTGCATCTGGCAACCATTCGTGCAGAGGGAATTGAGCTGACTTGGCAATAGGACCACCGAGAACCAAGACCGACGCAAGCGTCAGTATTCCCGGATTAGCAGCCATAGCAGGAAGCCATACAGACACAGTCGTATAGAGCTGAATGAAATTCAATGTTCCCGAGTACGTATAGATGAGGATCATCCCGCCAAGAAGGGAAATATTTCCGAACGTTGTGAAAAGGAGCACCTTCAATCCTGCCCTTGAAGGTTTCAGGAATGGAGAGGAGCCGTCAATCAACTGCTCGTCTTTGTCGCTATAGCAGTGACCGACAAGTGCATAGCTGCACACACCAACCAGCTCCCAGCCTACAAAGAGCAGAATGAAGTTATCTGCCAGCACGAGTAGCAATTTGCTAGCGATGAAAAGAGACATGAAGAACCAGAGGCGAGTCTTGCTAGGCTCATCTTCAACATACTTGACAGAGTAGACCATTATCAGAAAGGCCAGAAAACTGACGATGTTCGCAAAGATGATTGCAAGTGGATCAATGAGCATGCCAATAGATACAGAGATACCACCGGGCAGGATTACCCAGAATGCAGTGTTATCAATGGCTTGAGGGGAAAATACCTCCGGAAGCATAAGAAGTGCCATGAGGAAGCCCAAGAAAGAAAACAGAACAGCCGCATATCCGCGAGTCTGTTCCTTCACTCGTGACATGAGCAGAGAGGTTGTTGCACCCACCAAGGGAAATATCCAACAAAGCCAAGCAAGTAGGTTGATATCAAGTAGCATTTCTTCTTTCTCCTTAAATCATAAACAGAAGTCCTGCTGCAGCTTGTCTCGCTAAGTCGAGTACTAAATCAGGCCAAATACCAAACAGCACAATGAATACAGTCATCACGTAAATAGGTACCAGCATGCTGACTGGCACTTCTTCAGCCTCTTCAACCAACTCCGAAGGAGTCGTTTGCATCATTCTGTACATTATTCTCAAGTAGTATCCTGCGGATATGGCGGTATTGAGAATCATTGCAATCCCTAACCAGAATAGGTTCTGTTGAATAGTTGAAAAGAATAAAATCAATTCGCCTACAAATCCATTCAGACCAGGCATACCTAATAGTGCAAGAAGCGATATCGAAAAAGCTGTGACTGTAAAGGGCATTTTCTTTCCTACACCCTCTAGATGCTCTATATCTCTCTCTCCTAGCCTCCATATAATGGCACCAAGACAGAGAAAAGCGGTACTCTTCATCAAACCATGGTTGAGGATATGTAAAAAGGTACCTGTCAGCCCCGATTCGTTACCTGCTGCTAAACCAACGAGCATGTACCCAACGTGCGCGATACTGGAGTATGCCAGTAGTCTCTTCAAGTCAGTCTGTAAAAGGGCCGAGATATTGCCTATAGTCATGGTGGCGATACTAAAAAGTGCGAAGATGGGTGCCCATTCTGCACGAACTAGAGGGAAACCCATGAAGAAAACACGAAACATGACATAGAGACCAGTCTCAATGACTATGCCTGAACTTAAGGCCAATATAGGTGTAGGAGCCGCAGAGTAAGCATCTGGCAACCAAGTATGCAGAGGAACGATTGCAGCCTTGATTCCAAGACCGATGAAAATGAGCAAGAAGGTGTAGTTGAACCATATGTTTGTCGGAGCTTGCCCCATAGTTGCGGCTATGGTAGTAAAGTGTAGTGAACCAGTGAATCCATAGATGAGGGATATACCATATAGGAAAGTTGCGGACCCTACAGAACTCATTAGGAGGTATTTCAATCCAGCTTCAATAGCCTCCCATCTCTCCCTTCTGAAAGCAACGAGCATGTACGAGCTAAGACACATCAGCTCCCAGAAGACAAAGAGCGTAAACAAATCTCCGGCGAAGACCACACCAACCATGCCGGCAACCATGGACAATAGTAAGGAATAGTAGAGAGGTATGGGCCAATCCTTCTCCATATAACGAATGGAATAGAGGGTAATAAAGAAACCCAAACCAATTTGAATGAATGCCATAAAAAAGCTGAGTGTATCAATTCTGAAACATGCGAAGAAAGGGGTGGCATCAAGTGGAAACACGTATGCGCCTGCGGAAACAGATAGCCATAGGCTGTACACTGCATATCCTGTGAGTGTCATTCCTATCAGAGGATAGACTCCACACAGATACTTCTGCTCATATTTCGTAATCAAATAGTCAATAAGGGGAGTCGTTACTGCAAAGATGAAAAGTAGGTTAAGTGGCAACGTGAACATCTTTATTTCTCCCTCGTTACTTTTGAAGTCTGCGAAGTTCTCGTACGTCCAAGGTTTCATAATGTCGGTAAGCGTAGATAACCAAGGAAAGCGCTGCTGCACTCACGCAACTCGCCAAGGTTATTGATATGACCACCAAGGATTGAGCAAAGGGGTCAACGAAACCGTCACTCCGGAATATTGAAAAAGTAATGAAGTTGATATTTGCAGCATTAAGTATAATCTCTATACCTAAAACAAGCCGAATCATATTTCGTTTAGATACCAAGCAATAAATGCCAATGATGTATAGGCCTGCTGAGAAGGCTAGAAAGTACGATAGAGGAATCATTCGGTTTCCTCCGCATTCATGTGTTCGATTTCGAAAAGAACAGCTAAGGATCCTACAGCAGTGCTAAAGAGAACAAACGCCTGAGCCAGTAAGTCAATGTTTCTTACGCTCCACATGAATTCGCTCATTTCCTCGCCAATTGGTCTCGTTATCTCAATCAAACTATCATCGGAGAGTGCATATTCGAACGCTGGAAAAGGAACTTGGATAAGAAGTGCACTCAAAGTCACGATTGCCAGCAGAACTAAGACTGAACCTATAATCTGCATTCTATCATAGCTCATATTATTCTATAGCCTCCTTTCGAGTTGTCAGCATGATTGCAGCAAGATATAGTCCTACAACAGCTCCCGCATAGACGAGAAGTTGGTAAAGTGCTACGTACGGAGCCATAAGAAGCCAGTATAACATCCCTATCCCAATACTCATTCCACAGAATGAGAGAATACTATAAAGAGGGTCCCTTACCTCTACTGTTGCCAATGCAAGCCCTAAAATCAAAAGCATTAGAAGAATAATGAGGATATCACCGAGTGTCAAGGCAAACTCCTGCGTTACAGACCGCCGCTTTTGCAGACCCAAGGAGTAGGATAAAAACCTTCTCAAAGGGGGTCTCCCTGAAGAAAGTCAGTGAAGTACCACAATCAAACAAGGGCAAGGGCAAAGGATTTCTGGTGAGTGATAGACCGCCAACTTTAAGATACTACGGAATTGCTCTAACATCAGGGTGTGCAATGTCGACTCTCGTACATCTCTTACCCGTAGTTTTTGGACTTTCAATTGCCATTGCCTTGCTTATCTACTCGTATGGTGGAAGGATTTCAGCCGATGCCACCTCCGAGGATATTGAAGCTAAGAGAAGCCTCTATGCTTGTGGAGAAGATTTTCCCACCGAGGATATTCAGATTGAGATGAGGTACTTCTACATCTTTGCAGTCTACTTGTTGATTTTTGATGTGCTCATCTTCATGCTGGTAATAAGCCCACCATCAGCGGGATTTAGGCCAGCCATCTATTCGATGATTTTACTAGCAGCGACCTCATTGCTCGTATATTCTAGGAGGGTTTCCTAGAATGGGAATCTTGAAATGGGCACAAGTATCTAGTCCTTGGCTATTACATTTCCCAAGTGGTGGATGTAACGGCTGTGACATAGAACTAGTAGCAGCTCTTATGCCAAGATTCGATTTAGAGCGATTCGGGGCAGTACTGAAGGGAAGTCCACGACATGCAGATATTCTAGTTGTAACAGGTCCTGTTACCCTCCAAAATGAGAAACGACTCAAACGTATCTACGAGCAGATGCCTGAGCCCAAATTCGTGATAGCAATCGGGGCCTGTGCAAGCAGTGGTGCACCCTTCCAAAGGTGTTACAGTATATGTGGCGGGGTAAACAAGGTGATTCCTGTGGATGCATATGTGCCCGGATGTCCACCAAAGCCCGAGGCAATAATAGATGGAGTTTCAAAACTCCTTGCGAAGCTAAAGCGGGGAGATTCCGCCGAAAAGGATGAGGCACCGGAGCGGATTCCAGAGCTCGAGAACTAAAGGGAGTAGAACATAGATGATGGAAGAATTTATCTTAGTGATTCAGTTCTTGATTTTCCCCGGAGCACTCTTCTTAATTATCCTAGCATTCTTCTATGAATGGATTGATAGGAAAGTAGTTGCAAGAATCCAGAAGAGAGTCGGTCCTCTGTATACAGGCCCATCAGGTATTCTACAGCCTTTTGCAGACTTTCTCAAGCTGTTGCAAAAAGAGGATCTTACACCCGATGCGGCCGATAGCCATGTCTTCAATCTTGCACCGATAGTATTGCTTACTGTACCGCTTTCAGGGCTATTCCTTATTCCTATCGCAGCACAAACCAGCATGATAGCATTTGAGGGTGATGTGATATTCATGCTGTTCCTGTTCAGTCTTATTATGATTGTGATATTTCTCGCAGGGTTTTCTTCAAGGAGTAGATTCGCTACCATCGGCAGCGCCCGAGCCGCTCTTCAGATGGTAGGATACGAGATTCCATTGGGACTTGCTATGATTGGGCCCGCAATCGCTTCGGGAAGCCTGTCATTTAGTGGTATTGCACAATGGCAGTTAGGACACGAAGCCTCGTTCATCCTCCTGCAACCAATCGGCTTTGCAGTCCTAATCATATCTTTACTTGCAGAATTGGAATTTGTCCCCTTTGATATGCCGCATGCTAATACGGAGATTGTGGCAGGCTGGAAGACAGAATACAGTGGTAGAAAGCTCGCTCTGATTCAGCTAGGAAAGAATTTACAACTCGTTCTAGGGTCGGGTATAGCTGCTGCCCTGTACCTTGGCGGTGCCCACCGAGTCTGGTTCATACCTCCCGTCTTCATCTTTCTTATAAAGACAATCTTTGTCATTATCTTGTTATCAGTTATACGAGCAGCATTTGCTCGGTCCCGAATAGAGCAAATGGTATCGGGAATGTGGAAATATGTCATTCCAATGGCGGTCCTACAAATAATTCTCATACAGTTAAGCATTGGAGGGGGATAAAATAAAGATCCTTAGAGATGCATTGAAAGAACTCTTCGAAAAAGCAGCAACACTGAAGTATCCCTTCGAGCGTAGGGAAGTCCCGAAGGGTTTCAGAGGGCGCCCGGTATGGGATATGGAGACCTGTATAGGGTGTGGCGCATGTGAGAGAATCTGTCCTGGTGCGGCTATTGAGATGGAAGGGCGACGTGATGAAGCAACGATAATCTATCTTCAGCATCACTGTCTCTTCTGTGGCCAGTGTGCGGATACTTGCCCAGTAGACGCGATTACGATGAGTCAAGAATATGAGCTAGCAGGGTATGACACTGATAGCATGGTTTTCTACTATGAAAACATTAGCGAAGAAGAGGAGGAGTAAGTGGCTCCTACAGTAGGAAGGGGACAGCATCTTACCTCAGCATAGGTAAGTGTGCTCAACGAGTCTATTTCTGATGGCTAATCGTTCAGTCTCACTAAAACGCAAAGAAACAATACTCATGTAGATAGGTGGTATTATTGCGTTAAGGGTGATAGTACCGTGGTTGTCAAAGTGTGGACGAGTGGTGACTGTACCGCAGGATATGGCAAATGGGTCTACCACATCGAATACGATGATTTAATCACCCAAGAACCGCTCAAGATTTCAGACAAGGGCACTTCCAGCGGAACGACAGGCAGACAGATGAAGCTAATGGCTATTCTGAGGGCGTTGGATAGGGTCAAATCGCTTGATCTAGACGATAAGCATGTTACACTCTGGTCAGATTGTCGATGGTGTGTAAAATGTCTGACAAAAGAGTATGATTGTGTTAGCGACAACAAGTTCAAAGAAGACAAGGTAACTCGCGGCTATGTGCAGTATTTGCAGGAAATCTGGTGGAAAACCGAGGGACTTCACGTGGATTATCAAGTTTTGGAAGGGAAAATGGCTCCAAATCGAAGGAATGGATTAGGGGAAGATGAAGACCAGAACCAGTAGGAGGGGTACTAGGAGTCATAGAAGAAGCAAGCTAGAACCGTAGATTCTCTTGGGCAGTTCAAAGGTAGGATAGTTGTCTTCAGAAGTTTCTACCGGTGACGACTCAATCTCTAGAACAGAGGCTTTATGACCAACGAACGGAAGATACAAGCTGGAAAGGTGAAGCCTTTGGAGTTCGATGCATCAAAAGCGATGAAGATTAGGTTACCAGACGATCTTCCTGAATACCCTGAGTTCAACCCTTCAATCAGACGTGCCCCTAATAGAGGGTACAACCTCAACTATGAGGATACGGTCACTGCCGTAAAAAATGCTCTCAGATACGTGCCCGAGAGTCTCCACGAGAAACTCGCTCCAGAGTTTCTTGAGGAGTTGAAAACACGCGGTAGAATCTACGCATACCGTTATCGACCACCAGGTGAAATTAAGGCGAAATCTGTTGAGGAATACAAAGGAATCCTAGAAGCTCGAGCAATCCAAGCCATGATTGACAACAATCTAGATTTTGATGTGGCTCTCTATCCATATGAGCTCGTTACCTATGGTGAATCAGGCCAAGTGTGTCAAAACTGGCTACAATACAGACTCATCAAGGAATACCTAGAGAATATGACTGAAGAACAGACACTTGTAGTTAGCTCTGGCCATCCAGTAGGCCTGTTTCTCTCGCATCGAAATGCACCGCGAGCAATTCTAACCAATGGGCTGATGGTTGGCATGTTCGACACGCCTGAGGATTTTCACTGGGCCACTGAAATGGGAGTGGCGAATTATGGTCAGATGACTGCAGGGGGATGGATGTATATAGGCCCCCAAGGAATAGTTCACGGAACTTACATCACTCTTCTCAACGCAGGACGATTGTACCTTGGAGTTCCAGAAGATCAGAATTTGGCTGGTAAGCTGTACATTTCCTCCGGTCTCGGTGGCATGAGTGGTGCTCAAGCAAAAGCCGTAGAAATTGCTGGTGGCGTTGGTGTCATTGCAGAAGTAGACAAGAGCAGAATTGATACCCGCAGCGAACAGGGCTGGTTATCCGAGTGGTCTGATGACTTGGATGAAATCTTCGACTGGGTGGGAAAATATCGTAAGTCGGAAGAAGCTGTATCAATCGGTTATTATGGCAACATAGTCGACCTATGGGAATATGTAGTCAAAAACAACATCGAAGTGGAACTGGCCTCAGATCAGACCTCCTGTCATGCAGTATACGATGGAGGGTATACTCCGCAAGGACTGTCCTTTGAGGAAGGACGAGAACTGCTCAAAGCTAACCGCAGCAGGTTCAAGCAACTGGTCAATGAATCACTTCGGAAACAATTTGAATTCATAAAGACAATGACCGAGCGCGGTACGCATTTCTGGGATTATGGAAACAGCTTCATGAAGGCTGTTTTCGATGCAGGGGTCAAAGAAATCGCGAAAAACGGCGAAGATACGAGTGACGGTTTCATTTTCCCATCTTACGTTGAAGATATCATGGGTCCAGTGTGCTTTGACTATGGCTATGGACCTTTCCGATGGGTGTGTCTGAGCCAAGAACACGCGGATTTAGTTAAGACGGACAAAGCCGCGATGTCTTTCATTAATCCCGAACGCAGAGGACAGGACAGAGATAATTACGCTTGGATCAGAGATGCCGATGAAAACGACTTGGTTGTAGGATCGCAGGCTCGGATCTTGTACACAGATGGACAGGGGCGCCAGGAGATTGCACTAAAATTCAATGATCTTGTCAGAAAGGGTGAGATAGGTCCGGTTATGCTAGGTCGGGACCACCATGACACCGGTGCCACAGATTCGCCCTTCCGAGAGACCTCGAATATCTATGACGGGAGCCGAATTACAAGCGATATGGCACACCAGAGCTGGGCCGGAAATGCGGCTAGAGGCATGACCATGTGTGTTCTCTCGAATGGCGGAGGCGTTGGCACAGGAAAAGCAATCAACGGAGGATTTGGTTTGGTTCTGGACGGTAGTGAACGAGTCGATAAAATCATCCAATCCGCAATAGATTGGGACGTTACAGGAGGCATTGCGCGCAGAGCTTGGGCCCGCAACTCTCACGCTATTGAAACTGCGATTAATTGGAATGAGGCGTCAGCGGATAAAGGACAGATTACTATTCCATATGTACCAGAAGAAGGACTTATCGAAAACATCGTTAAAGAAGAATTTAGGGAGTAGGAAAGAGGGAGGATACTATGGGTGGCATTGTTTTCTTCAGAACAGAGATGCTCGATGAGATAGTGGAGTTCTACCAAAGTAGAATTGGTATGAATATATGGCTAGACCAAGCAGGCTGTACCATACTCAGTCACCATAATCTGCTATTGGGTTTTTGTCAGCGAGAAGGAGCCGAAACTGAGGGTATGATAACCTTCTACTACAACAGCAAGGCAGAAGTTGACAAGATGTATTATCAGCTGAAGGATATTGCAGACACAGAGCCGAAGGAGAATCAGAAGTACGGAATCTATCAGTGGTTCGCTGAGGACCCGGAAGGGCGTGCTTTGGAGTTTCAGGCATTCCTACATGAGGTGCCTGAGGTCAATTGCTGAACGCTATGCCCAACCTAGCTCTTAGGATAAGATATCCTACGGTATGATATACCACTCATCCAAATCAGATACTAGAGAGCAACAATTTCGGATGTCTCTGCATTCCAGCCAAGCTTCCGTGCGTTTTTCATGGCCTTCTTAGCTGCATCATATTCGGCTAGGACCCAAAGAACTAATCGTAGCTCATTCCAAGCATCAGGATCCTCTGGGTGTTCTTTGACTTCCTTACGTACATCTTCCTCTAAGTTGGAATATTCCACGATTTCTTTTTGACGTGCCTTATGTGTAGCCAAAAGCAGGTCATAGATGTAATCACCGGGCCGCCCAATCACCGTATTGGCTAAATCTGATGATAACTGATCGATAAGACCATCAATGACAGACGCCGGGGTCTCCTCATTTTCAGTCAATTCACCTCTAATCAATTTCTCTTCATAATCTTCTTCGAAGAAGTCAAGGAGTTCCTTGAATTCCCTTGTAAGCGGGTCATCCTCTCCGCGGACTCTCTTACAACTAGCCCATTCATAGTATATCAGCTCTGTCCCAACTCGATAAACGGTACCTGGGGTCGGCTCAACTTTTTCTAAATCTTCCAAGAACTGCTCTATAGTGTACTGGGACCTCATCGGCATTTTGTCAAGTAAGTCAGTCATAATTGATCACCAAGACGACTTTCATCTTTGTATATAATACAGCCTCTTAATTCATAAATAGTATGCACATGAAGTTGAGCAGTTGAATCACCATTCAATTAAGGCCCAGCCAAGAATGTGGCGAATAAACTGTTCTATGTCGAGTTTGCGCTTTAGGTGTTTGGCACTCGGTTGTTCTCGGAACACTGGGATTACTGCATCCGATATAGCACATACTCACTAGGGAAAATTTGCATCAGTTACACCCTTTACCCATTTCTCTGAAATTAGCCCCTTTCAGAATGAACAGTAGAGCGAGAATAGGATTTGTTCCAGTGAACCTGAAATATGATTATCTAGTAATCAGAAGGGGAAGCCCCACAGCATCCACTCAGGTAAACCTACAAAGAATCTGAAATACACACTTAGGATGAGGAGACTCACAGAAAGAATAGAGATAACCCAGTCTCGAGTATCAAAAGTGAGGCGTTCCAAATATGTACGATTCTGAGACGCTCCAAAACCTCTAGATTCCATACTCTCCGCTATCGAGAGAGCTCTTCTGATTGACACAATAATAAGCGGGACAATTATGGGTACTGTGTTCTTAACGCGCGTGATGATGTTTCCTTTATCAAGCTCAACACCCCTAGCCCTCTGAGCGTCCATTATGGCATAGGCTTCTTGTGTAAGCGTTGGGACGTATCGCATGGCCATACTCATAGCGAACGCGAACTCGAATTTCACGTGCATCTGAATGAGCGCCTGAGAGAGCTCATCAGGATGAACTGTGAGAAAAAATACTGAGAATGCAGTCATGAGGGCAACTAGTCTAGTCGCTAGAGCAAGTGAGCGGGAGAAAGGATTGTCCACTGCTGACAAGAGGGTGTTGAAAACCACAATAAATAGGATAAGAACTGCAAGACCCCGCATGCTCTTGCTCCATCTCTGCAATGATTTAGCCGCTGCGATGATAGGCAAGAGGACAATAATGAGAAGAAGAAGAGGGAGAATGTTGAGAAACATGAGAGAAATCGCCGAAAATACAATGGAGAAAACCATCTTGGAACGAGGATCAAGTCTATGGATGGGCGAATCTTTCTTCGTGTATTGGAAGACATCTAGCATTGATGCCAACTCAGGCACCTCCGAGTAGTCTCAACAATGCCCCTTCTATCTCTGGAACTTGGGTCAAACGGTCAGGAACTTGGTCGAATATCGAACTGAGAGCTCGGGCGGCTCTCGTCATTTCAGGAGGAGACAATGAGCAGTAATCCAAAACCTTAGAATTGCTCAAAACCGAACTAGTGGGGCCATCTGCAATAATTCTCCCGTCCGCCATTGCGATAGTTCTGGGACAGTGTTCAATAACAAATTCCGTATCATGCGTTACCACAATAACGGTCTTTTCTTTGTTGTTAAGGCGGATAATTAGTTCAGCCAGTTTCTCTTTCTGCCGGGCATCTTGTCCAATAGTTGGTTCATCAAGCGCAAGAATCTGCGGCTCCACCGCAAGAACTGATGCAAGTGCAACTCTTTTTCGTTCACCACCAGATAAGGAAAAGGGCGATCGATTACGAAGAGGGGTCAATAACAGGTATTCCAATGTCTCTTCACACCGGGCTTTGGATTCGTCCTCATCTAAACCCAAATTCCTCAGACCAAACATGACCTCTTCCTCCACGCTGTTAAGAAAGAGCTGAAGATCTGGGTTTTGCCACACCAACCCGACCTTTTTCGAAAGCTCGGCTACTGAGCTCCTTGAGGTATCTTTACCGTCCAAGTAAACGTGTCCTTTCTGCGGGCGAAGCAAACCGTTGAGATGCTTAAGTAAGGTTGTTTTGCCAGCTCCGTTTTCCCCCATAATGGCAATGCGCTCTCCAGAGTCTATTTGAAGTGAGACACCTTGTAGAGCTGTGTAGATGCCGTCATAGGCATAATGAACATTATCCACTAGTATCATGAAATATATACCTCCTTAGCCAACCGTGCTAATTCATCACCGCTTAGGGGGACTCTATCTAGATCGATACCATGATTGCGTAACCGCTTGTAGACCTGTACAACCTTTGGAATACCAACTCCAATCTCCTCACATATCTCAGAAACGAGCACCTGTCTTGGCGGTCCATCTGCAACAATTTCTCCATCATTCATGAGGAGTAACCTTGTTGCATCACTTGAGACAATGTCCAATCTGTGCTCTACTAAGACTACAGTCAGCCCCTGCTTATTGAGCGAGGAAATAATTCCGAGGATTCGTTCTGCGCTTTGTGGATCAAGATTAGATGTTGGCTCATCAGCTATCAGTATGTCGGGCTCTAATGCAAGTGTTGCAGCCAAAGCCACAGCCTGTTGCTCCCCACCGGACATTTCGTGTGGATGTTTTTCACGCAAGTGGTCAAGGTCAAGTAGCTCAATCATTTCATCAACTTTCTTCCGGATTTCAGCAGGGGGAACACCTAGATTTTCCGGACCAAAAGCCAACTCTTTTTCAACGTTAAGCGTTACCAGCTGATTGCTGGGATTCTGAAAAACCATCCCGACGGTTTTCGCAAGTTCCGCTACCGATTTTTCCTTGGTATTCTGAGAGGCAACGAAAACATCTCCTGACAGGTACCCCCGGTGAAAATGTGGGATAAGACCGTTTATTGCCCTGCAGAAGGTCGTCTTACCGCATCCAGAAGGACCAGAAACGAGAATGTATTCTCCTTGGTCTATGTTCAGGGATATGTCATGTAATGCCAGAACTTCGGATCCTAGATACCTGAAGCTGAAATTCTTGAACGAAACAATCGGCATTCAGAACAGTCCTCTTCCCGTTATGTTAATCGGTATGTATTGCCTTCTTAATTAGTTCTACCGACTTATTCAGTGCCCTTTTGAGGTGGCCCGTTCCATTTGCTCCTGCCGCATTGGGGTGACCACCGCCTTTCCCGCCAATAATTTGACCTACCGGTTCCATGACATCTGACGCCAGATTCACGCCAGTTTTATTGTAGAATTCCTTGGTGGATCGTGAGCTCAATCTCACTGAATCCTTCGCCTGTTTTCCAGCCACGATAGCCACATCAGCCCCCAAACTGATTAGTCCGCGACAAGAACTAGCCTCAAAGGCCCCGATTATTGATGTAGCAAGTACCCATTCGTCTATCTTATGGATTTTTGTACGTTGAGCCGCCTTCAATCGAGCTATCCGTTCAGAGCGTTCTGGTCGTATAATGAGAGAGGATACACATGCTTCATAGTTAGCCCCTGCTTCTATCAAATCCATAGCAGCTAATAGTGTCTTCTTGTCCGTGTAAAAGAAGCGGCGCGTGTCGAAGAGAAGACCCGCTAGAAGAAGATTCGCCGCCATCTTCGACGGTTCGACTTCCATCTCGTAGAATATGCCCACAAGAAGCTCACAGGTCGATGAGCTGTCAGGCTCTTGAATAACGTGAGAGGCTAACTCGTCGATTGCTGGATTAGGCTCATGATGGTCGACGACAAGTGTTTTTGATGGCTCACTCAGGTAGTTCATTAGCACTCCGTTGACTTGTTCCCGACTATTAGTATCAAGAAGGACAACCAGGTCTGGTTCTGTATCGGGCTCTTTGAGAATCTCGATTTCAGGAGCAAAGGTATCAATGACTTGTTGTGATAATTTGCTGACATCAGTACACGCCAGAACAGAAGTTCCAGCAGGATTCACGTTCTTATAGAGTTCGCTAAAAGCAATCACTGATGCAACTGCGTCAGGATCAGCATTCTGATGGCCTATGATGAGGACTGAGTCTGCACCCTCTAGCAGCGGCTTTATGCTCAATCATCTTTCATCTCCATCAATTGTTTTTCCAACCATTTGACCCCATTTTGGGTTGCTTCATCCAGTAGAGTATCCAAATCATGTCCTGTCTCAAATTTCTGCGCGATATCTATCTGGACATCTAGCTGTAACCCATCCTCCAGTTCGAGAATACAAGTAACGGTCATTTCTTCAATGCTCTTACTGCCAAGTTCTTCAAAGATATAGCCGGTAATTTGTTTTTCACAAAGTTCTGCCAAGCTAGCTATATCCTCTTCTGTTAGCTCCGGCAGACCTATGCGAAGAACTGCACTCATGTCACTCACTGTAACTGGAGATTGTGCTTACCAAGCTCAAGTTGAATCTCTTCTTGCTGAGATTGGAGTTTCTCTTGAAGAGTATCTCTTTGTTTCTTTGTTGACTTTAGCTTCATACTGAGTGTCTCTTGCTTATCCGAGAGCTCTTCCACAATCTCGGCCTTATCCACACGAAACATAACTTGACCTACATTCTTGTATGTGATTGTATCATCAGGCTGATCCTTCAGCTCGTCAAGTGTTGCCTCGGTCTCATTCAACTGTGCTTGGAGCTGTTGAACCATTGCCTGCAACGTCTCATGGTTCTTGCGCATATTCTCAAATTTCCGGAGCTTGTCTTCAAGTTGCGGCGGTAAAGTCTGGGCCATAACATTTCTCTCCCTAAGTACAACTAGGGGGTATTCAATGTGCGGCACCTTTGTAGGAACTTAAGGATTTTGGCATGGATACTCTACGGTGTAATTAGAGAGAAGTGTCAGACAAAACTAGATCCATCGATTTTGTAGAGCTGGAAACCCAAGCTAGAAAGGAGTTCATAGCGGCACGCAGAGAAGTTACATCCTCAGCAGAAACATGAATCCGTAGTGTTGAACCTTCCACACTGACTGTTGTGTTGGCACGTTCGGATTCAATAGACCGAGTTTCAGGTTCCAAGGCCCCCGCTATCGTTTGCGCAAGCTGTTCAGTCTTAAAATCCATGGTAAAAACAGCATCAATCTCAGATACTTCAGAGTCCATCACAGACAGCCAATATACTGTAGCAACTAGCCAAAAAGAGCATTGTGTTTGACCGTAATGATGTAGAAAGCATTAGGTCTTGATTTGGTCTATGCGGATTCTGGGGCCTACTTCAATACCGCTGGCGGCATGATGAAGTGTCCAGAGTGTTTCACCAGCAGGGAGATCCTCAAACCAGTAGATTACCTCTCCTTTCGAAGAGGCACCCACAGGTAGAGCTGAATCCGCTTCTACAACATCTCGATTAATCCAGGAAGCAACAAGCTCAGCTAGAGAAGACGTTTGATGAGATGAATCCTTCTTGGCTCTCAGCTCATGAATAGCCTTGATTCTGCTCTTGTACGAGGGTGCAACATCTCTACGCAGAACCACACCGTCAATTCTGATAACGTGAGTACGATTCCCGTCGGAATCATAGACCTGAATCTCGCCTGGGTTCCCCTTGTAGGTCGTGACTACAAGAGCTGCATTCGCTCCAGAAGCCCTGATTCGGCCTGCTAATTCGGCTAGGTTCATACTTCCCCTGTTGAATCTGGTGCTATCAGGAAAAGCAACTGCCAGGTCACTAACAAAACTACGAACACGATTACAAGTTCTACGTGAGGTGGTAATCAGAACTGATGTCAAATTAGGTCACTTGGCTATTCAAACTTAAAGCTCGCCAACTTCAGGAATGACTTCCTCTTCTTCGTCTTCCTCTTCTTCCTCGTCTTCGGTGGTTTCTACCGTTTCTTCCTCAACTCGAAGAGGAGTAGGTTCAACTGCTGCAGGAGTTTCTTCGATACTGGCAGCAATAGCTTCTTCCATGGCAGTCATCTCCTCGCTTTCAACATTGGGCAAGAAGTCAAGTTCCTCTTCGCCTTCTTCTTTCAACGTCAAGAAATCACCACTAATCCGCTGAGCAATAGCACGTTGTGCAGCTTTCCCAGCATCAGTGAATGGGACATAGGCCCCACCTGCAAACCGGAGACCGCATTTCCTACAAATCCAGAGACCAGCTGCTTTCCGCTTCAATGCACGAGTAGCACAAGAAGGACAACGATGGGGCTCGGCCCTTCTGGCTTCTATTTCATAGACAGCTCGACGAAGTCGTGAACCATATCGTGCGCCAAGTCTACCGGTTGAGCCAACTTTCTTTGTTCTTCTCGCCATTCTCTGTGGTCTCCTATGTATGTATCAAATTTGACTCCCATGCATTATAGTCACTCGGGACAACTGGAGTCTGGTTTTCGCCCCTCAACTCTACTTATTAGAGTTCTGGTAGAATCCATGAGGGGAACCATGCGGTTGTGTTACACATGGCTCACATCAATTGCTCTACTCAACTTCTTCAAGGGTTGCGTTCAATACATCACGCAGATCCTCGACTCTATCTAGTGCCATCCCCATGGCTCGGTCAATCTGATCCAGTGTGATGGGGCCAATACCACCACCTTTCTGTATGGCGGCAAAATGATTGTTTTTATCGATGGCCATAGTAAGCCGTGAGTCCATTACAAACTCTTCCTTTAGTACCGGGTCAATTACCATATGTGGACCAATATTGGCCACAGTAAGCTCTAAAGCCATGTTGTTCAGTGGTAATTTCTTCTTCTCACCGGTTGCCACGGCTTTGCCATCTTCCCAGGTGTAGTCCTCATATTCGGTTCTCTTCAAGGCCGCATTGACTGCAAGAGACGAAGCATCGAAGAGGTTGCCGTCATATTCTAGCGGATAAACATCGCAAAAGACCAAGAAGACCTTTTTGCCGGGCTCAATGCAAAGCGCAGAAGTGTCCACTGTCTCGCTTTCACGGACTCCTCTGTCAACAACCCTTGCTAGTTCAATAGCGTCTTCCCGTGGTGGTCCAGGTTCAAACATGGGAGAGGCTATGGGTGTCATTTCAGCTGTAACCATTGTGACACCGTCTGCGGGCTTGTCTGAATATGGTTCGCCGAGTATTATTTTTACACCGGCAATTACTGTAGTTTCACCCATGCGAACGGTAGCGGAACCTTCCGCCTTCTCAGCTATTGGGTCAAGTTCAATTTCGATCGGGCGGTACTCATCAAATTTCCGTCCATCTACTCTCTTGCCATTATCCAATAATTTCGAAATCCATCCTCGGTCTACTTGACTGATAATTTCTGAGCTAAAATCTCCCATTTCTAGTCCTCCCCTGGAATTGCTGCGTCCCCGAGGTCAGCCTCGAGGTCGTCCTCGTAGTCATCATCTTCACCGGGCTCTCTAACATATGCCCGCTTTATTGCATCCTTTTGACGTTCATGTAACACTTTACAAGCATTTATTCCCATGCGCATCGCCTCCATCAATTCTTCACGACTAAAGGATCCGTCTTGTTGGAGAAGGGTAATTGATTCTGTTTGGGGAATGATGGCCATTGGGATATCTCCTCCGCCATACTTGTCTTCTTTATCGCCCAAATCAACTATCAAAGTATCATCAGCCTTACCAACGGCTATTGATGGTACCAAGCTTCTCATCGGAACTCCTGCATCAGCTAATGCCAGTGATGCGGCATTAATTGAAGCACATCGAGTTCCGCCATCAGCCTGAAGAACATAAACATAGACATCTATGACGGCTTCAGGAAACTCTTCCAGGAACAGCGATGGCTCCAGTGCGTTCCGAATAACCATAGAAATTTCTCGCTCTCTTCTGGATGGAGCTGGCCGTTTCCTGTCAGGAACTGAAAATGTCGCCATCCGGTAGTTACATCGCAAGTATGCCCTATCAGGGAGGGCAAGATGCCGCGGATGTAATTCCCGGGGACCGTAAACAGCTGCTATGATGTAGGTGTTACCCTGTCTGATTGATGCTGAACCGTCAGCGGTTCGAATTACATCGCCCACCTTCAGTTCTAAGGGTCTCATTTCGTCTGGACGCCTACCGTCCAGCCGAAGACCTTCCGGATTTATTAAATAGTCCGGCTTCTTTTCTCCTCCGCTCATTCTTCGTTCACTTCCTCCATTTCTTCTTCATTATCTTCGTCCTCTTCACCGTCTCCGGGTTCCGAGGGTTCTTCACTTTCATTAGATTTCTCTACTTCTTGTTCAGCAACACTATCTTTCTCTTCCTCATGCAGTTCTACTAGTTTCTCATCAATCATCTGAGCAACTCTATCTGTTAGATTCGTGGTATGAGATTGCTCAGCAACCATTCTGAAAGCTTTCTTAGCGATCTGTAAGGAATCGAGTTCAGCCCCTCGTATCCAGATTCGACCATTCTGGCCAACCATAGCTTGGATATCGAGTTTACTCTTTATCATGTTAATCATAGAGCCCTTGCGTCCAATGATGCGAGGGATTTTTGCAGGACTTATCTCGACAAGTAGTCCACCCTCGAGTTTTCTTAATCCTCTGCCTTTCATTGAAAGGTATGGACCAGTTGTCCTGTCATAGGTTGCAACCTCGGCAGCTATGACATCTCCTACGTCATAGTACTTGGAGATATCATCATCGTAGGGTTTTCTCAGAGCGTTATTAGCATGCAATGAGGCACCATATGGGCCCCCGATATCTACTTTCCAATTGTTACCGGCAACAAAAGTTATGGTACCGATAACTCGGTCACCCTCTCTTGGAATGTATACGCCATGGAGAGGGACAACTCGTACTGTGTTACCGCGCAGCTCTGCCAATCCGACAAGAGCCGAGAAAACTTCGTCATCTGCAGACACATATGTGCCAAAAGATGATTTGTATCTTCCCTCGGCCAAAAGCTGCCCAGGTACAACTACTTCGCGATTCTCGAAAAATGTTGCCATTATGTATTTCCTCAATTCAATTTACTTTAGTTAATTCATGTGATTAGTATTGTAAGAGTGATGTAGTAGTGCAAGATCTATCTGACTAATTCTATCCTGACCTGACCTTTCGTGAGCTTGTTCAACTCGTCGTACAGATCCTGCCTCTGAGAGGCTGGAATCTCAACAAGGCCGTTCCACGACCCATCCCGGTCCCAAGACTCCTCGGTAATGACTCCGGTGTTAGCAACCACATTGTAGCCCTTTCCAACATATGCTGCAGGTATCATAATTCGCAGCTTGACGCTTTCAAAGGATATTGGAATGATAACTCGCAATGCCTTGACAATCCGAGGTACTTGTTCTTCAACTCGGACAAATGGATCTACGTTCACTTTAGCTTCTTCCATTGCTTGACGTATTCTATCAGGAGGATGTGGGTGACCGGTCTTAGGGTTCATTGCTTTCTTGGATATGTTCTCAATGATTTTTTCGGTTTTCTCTTCCTTCAGCTGTCTTCGTTGCTCATGAGTTAGCTTGAACTTGCCACGTTTGATTATCTCTGATGCTATTTCAAAGATTTCGCTAGTTCCAAAGAAATCCTCTGCCAAGTCTTCAGAAGCATGTTCTCCTCTTCGAGCGTCCTCATAAAGGTCATAGGATTTCAAAACAGATTCGAGCGGAATGTCTTCGCCACGTCTGAACTTGAATGCCAAGTCGGGGTCGACGAAGATTTCGAAGTTGAGGTGTCCCTTCTTCAATCCAACAACTACTGCATCAAGGTCTAGCCATTCTTCACCTGATTTTCGTTGCAATCTCCCATACACCCCACGTGGTAACTATTTCTTCTCGGCTTCTGAATTCTGTTCCAATAACGTTGTAACCTCATTGTTTGATAGTTTCGTGAATCTGCTGGTGCTAACTGGAATCTGAGCAATTTCAACATTGTCAGCAGTCAACCCGGACTCAGTAGTCGCCTTCAAAGCATTGAGGGCCAGATTTGTTGATTCAGTGATGTTCAAGTCTTCTTCGTAATGCTCCTGCAAATATTCTCCTGCGTCTGTATTGCCCCTGCCAATGACAGCAGCAAAGAAGCCCCAGTAAGTTCCCACAGGGTCCGTGACAAAGAGTTGTGGGATACCATTGTCATCAACGGAACCAATTATCATCGCAACTCCGTAAGGCCTGGCACCGCCACCCTGAGTGAACTGCGCCTTGATATCACAAATATGGTCAGCAAGAGCTTCTGCAGGTATTGACTCTTCGTAGGTCAACCAATAGGACTGCGCTTTGACCCTCGCCTCTTGTATCAAGGTTCTGGCATCAGCCATGAAACCGGAAGTCGCAACTCCTATATGTTCATCAATTTTAGAGATTTTCTCGACACTGTCAGGCTCCTGTAAAGGCATGACTTTCTTTTCAGCCAACAGGACCACTCCTTCTTCACAACGTGTGCCAATAGATGTGGCACCTTGTTCGACAGCCTTCTTCGCATATTCGGCAGCGAAAATACGACCTTCCGGGCTAAATATGCTAGTCGACCTATCATATCCCTTGCGGGACATTCCAAACATCAAGTATTCCTCCAAATAAGCCTAACCGCAAGTTGCCAGAAATCAGAACCTCAGAATTATGCAGTCCCTGAAAGTTCTACGGTGCTGGCTGTGATCTTCAATAATGCCAGCTACTAGCAATTACGCCATTAGGTTGCTCAAATTGGCTAATTGGTGAGTTGTGATAAACCTTCTGGTGACCCTAATAAGGACTGCTATCTATTCCTGCAGCAAGTAGAGATAGACAACAAATCCGAGCGATAGTACGAAAGTCGCAGCTGCAACATATTCTTGAAACATAAAGTAGCTAATCACAGTAACAAGAATAAGGGGGGCCAGAATTTCCAGCCAACCTGCACGGATTTTGGTTATGAATAATCGAAGATTAACCAGTGTGACTGTCAGGAAAACATAGAAGCCGAACATCAGTGCGATTTCTATGACGGTTACCAAAAATGGGTTGATGTCATTTAATGTTCCAACGAAGGTGGAATCTACAACATCAGGAGATGACCACGCCCAGAAAAGAAGCCCGAGACTCAAGAGAACAGCCGCAAGTACGACTGTAATCACTGTTGACCGAATCATCTCATTACGATCAATTTCTTGGCTCACTACTCTTCACACCGACCTTGGATTTGGAAAATCTGAGGTCCCCACTTAAAGATACCGACGAGCTCAGGGTTGTATGAAGATAGGAATCAGCCGCTAAACATCAGTTTCCCCCGAGGTAGACATTTCTTTCGGAGACCTACCTACTACTTGGCCTTTCCTCCGGTCTATCTGTTTTTCAATTCTGGCTCTGTCACGAATCTTTTTGATTTGCACCGCAACAAGATAAGATAGAGCAGCCAGAATACCAGCAATGGCACTAGGAGAAGTCCTGAATGTGAATGAGGCCGTAATCCCGATGAGTTGAGATATCAACGCAATTGCAAAGACAGCAATCATCACAGCCCTCACAGAATTGAACACCTCATTTGAGGCAGCTGCTGGTGCAACCACTATAGCATATACAAGGATAGCTCCGACGGCCTTTGTTGCAAGCGATATAGCTAACGCCGCCATAATCAACATCAAGTAATGATATGCCTTGGTATTTAGGCCATGAGCTGTTGACCCTTCCATATCAACACTAACATACACGAATTCCTGTCGAAAGAGTGCAGTGAGAAAGACCAGCACTACTGTAGTGGCTCCTAGCAGGATTATGTCAAGGTTATCGAGTAGAAGGATGTCACCGGTCAAATAGCCCCAAATCTGGGGTACTTTTGTTGGTGGAATATAGTACATCAGGAAAACAGCAAGACTCATAGATAACGCAAACGAGACACCCACTGCAACTTCCATTTTCTGAGCAATACCCGACTCACCAGCATATCCAGTCACTATGGCTACGAAAATGCTGAACATGAGAGCCCCCAAAATAGGATCGAACCACGGCACAAGCCCGGATTCCTGCATAAACAATCCCAGAGCTGCACCACCTAGGGCCGCATGGGCAACACCTGCGGTCATGAACGAGAGTCCCCTGAAGACGAGGAAGGTCCCTGATGCAGATGCTAGTATGGCTATTAGGAAAGCTCCAATCAAAGCCCGCTGTAGAAAAGGACTCTGCAATATAGTTTGTAGTATGTTAAGCATGTCTATCAAGCCCCGAATCTCTTGTTACGCAGTATCTGTGGCCTGAGTGTTCGATGATTCTGGCGGAGCGACCGTACACCTTCTTCATGAGATCTGGATCCATTATGCTACACGGCTCTCCAATACCAACAACTGTGTTCTTGAGGAGAAGTACGTCATCTACCATTGTGTGAATCGGATTGAGGTCATGGGTAACGATAAGCACGCTGACATCATGTTCCTTATGATATCTATCTAAGGCCTCGACAATCATATCTTGGCTCGCTATATCAGTACCGGCTAGGGGTTCATCAAGCATCAGCACAGGCCCCTCACTCGCAAGAGCACGGGCTACCAAAACTCGTTGCCACTGACCCCCCGATAGCTCCGGAAAAGGACGATTCCAAAGGTGATTCATGTTTACCTGTTCCAATGCTTCGTGTGCCCGTTCCTTATCTTCCGTTGACGTAAATCGAGGGGGCGATTTTTTCAGCAGCCGCCCCATAAGCACGATATCTTTTACTTTCATAGGCACGTTGAATTCAATACGATCTCGCTGCGGCACGTAACGTACGAGCTTGCGGATGTCGTCTTTTTCTTCAGCAGAATCAAACCCGAACAGTTCAATTGAGCCGCGGAGCGGTTCCAGCAACCCTAGAATAGTCTTCAGTAAAGTGCTTTTCCCGGACCCATTAGGCCCGATGATAGCGGTAAACGAAGGTGCATCAATCTTGAAATCTACATCATAAAGAGCAAGTTCCCCGTTCGGATATTTCACAGCCAAATCTTCTGCATGCAATAGCACATTGGAGAGCTGTTGTTCTATCAGAGCTATCGCCCCACAACGCTGATTTGTACGTGAACAACCCGGTTCTGTGAACGTATCTTCTTAATGAATTTTCTAGCTTCCTCGGCATCACCCTTGAGAACCATCACTTCAACGCATTCACCACGATTCGAGTGAGAATGCATCATAGAACTAATCATATGGCTATACTCATGCTGCACGCGACTGCATCGGTTGTTCTTACCCTTATCGGAGTATACTGCAGTCAAAACAATAGTGACTTCACCCGTCTCCTGTTCAAGATCCTCATGCTCGGCCATAAGCGACTGGATAGCATGTCTAATCGCCTCGGACCGATTGGAGAATCCGCCTTGCTTCTGAAGGTTTTCAAGTGTGTGCAGATGGGATTCTGACATCGAAACAGCTACAATTGGCATATAATCACATCAACATCTAGTCAGCGGGTAGTTTCCTTCCAGCTAACTGTATTTTTCTGATTAATATTCATGCCGAAAACCTTAATAATTTACGCATGTATCCGATACATGTTATAAACCTTGTTTCATTTCTTTATTAACAAGAGGCGATACGCGGTGAGAAAGAAGGGTTATCTGGTAGTAATGTTGATGCTCTCGTTGTTGGTTGTCTCGTTCATTCCACCAGCAGTCAGGGCTCAAGAACCCAACCTAGAAATTGCAGTTGCAATCGCACCACTTGGAGGTATTATCAAAAGAGTCGGGGGTGGATACTTGGATATCTCAGTCATACTGCCGGAGGGCGTTGAACCGCATGCTTCACAGCTGCCGACAGAAGCTGTGGAGAAGGCAAATCGAGCAGATTTACTGGCCCTTACAGGCCACTTTGCTTTTGAAGATGATTTGGTCAGCCAGACGGACGTACGGTATATAACACTCCACGACGAAAACGCTTTTGAGAGATATTCAGATTATGGTGCAGAACTTTCTCCGATCCCAAGAATAGAAGAAGAGGGGGGAGAGAATCCACATGCATGGTGGCTCCTTCCGAGTAATGCCGCATCTATAGCTAATACCACAGTTGCAGCTCTAAATCGAATTGAACCTAGCTATTCGGAATACTGGAACCTACAGTTAGACACATTCCTTTCCGATCTGCAGGCCTTCGTGAATTTCGTAGACACACAGAAGGAAGAATACAGCTTTGCATCCATCAGGGCAATAGGAGTTTTTCCAGCGGAAGCGTATGTTGCTGAAGCATTTGATATAGAAATTGTGACTATTCTGCAAGAAGAAGGGACCTTCGTTTCGGGGACGGAGCTTGTCCAAGTCCAAAATGCTCTTGCGAATGGGAGCGTTGATGTCATTATCGGTTCAGATGTGGCTCGTCTTCAAAATGCGGGAGAATTTGCACAGCAGCTCGCAGAGGATTACGGTACTCCCCTCATCTGGGTTCGTGGGGTTTTTGTAGAGGGTCTCTCGGATTATCTCTCGATTATGACATATAATCTTGGAGCAGTAACGTCAGGGCTTGAAAATACAGATTCTCCCTTCGGACCGAATGCCCTCAATCTCATACTCTTAGCTGCTGTAGCTGTGCTTGGTATTATCTCCTTAACCGAAGGAATACTGCTTTATCAGAAGTCAAAAGCAGACTAGAAGCTCAAGTGGCCACAAGAAAGTGACGAAACTATATGATTCGGCCGTCTTAAACAGCAATGTCAGTACCTAGTCGAAGATTGTATACAGCAAACTCCAAGGCTGTTAACTCGTCCTGGATTTTTCTATACTTTTCTCTGAATTCTCTTTCACCGATGGTACCGGCTCGTTTCTCCTTTACCAGTCGTTTCAGCGCCGTTTGGCGCTCGTGTATTTTCTTCTTCATCTTCTCCCATTTTTTGCGGTTGGCAGCCATTGTCTCTTCCCAATCTTCACTTGAGGGGTGAGATTGCTCGAGTTTTGCTACTGTTTCATCCAGTTCCCGCTTTATCCGGACCGAATCTTTTTCCTTCTCGTCTGGCAATTTCTTCACCGCAATTTAATCTCTACGGGCATCGGATATTAGCTTTGAGATGGAGCGCATAGTGGAAATACTCCTACTGATTAAATGAATGAGAGTATGAAAGGAATCAATGGTAGAAAGGGCAGCAAGAGAACTGTGCCGATTGTCACTATCGTAGCGGCAATCTGCGCATCCAACCTGAAATCAGATGCATAGACCACCGTAAGAACTGCAGAAGGCATCAGGGATTCTATGAAAAGGACTGATTTTGTTATGGAAGTGAGAGTGGTAAATCCAAGAAGGACCCAAACCAGTAGTGGAATTGCGACTTGTCTGACTGTAACAACCGGTAATGCCTGCATTGAGTCAGATACAGAAAATTGCTTGCCCAGAGCAAGACCTACAACAACAAGCGAAAGATAGGTCGTAGCTGTGTTGTTGAAAGAAAAAAATACGTCTCCAGCCGATGGAAGAGATACTCCTAGAATTGATAGAACAAATCCAGCGATAGTAGCCAACAGCGGAGGGAACAGTAAAGCCTTTCTTGTAACCGTCTTACGGTCTATCGCTTGTTCGTTGTAGTAGGAGCCTATGAAGGTTCCGAGCGTTGTCAGTAGAATCATCTGAGTCAGCGAATGTACTGCGATACGAGGTACCACGGTTTCACCAAGAAACACCAGAGATACTGGAATAGGCAAAAAGACAGCATTATGAAATGTGGCACAGAGAAGTAGAGCACCTTTCTTCTTGGGTACGATATCACTTGTTCTCAGGTAAAGGGATAACAGCAATGCCCCAGCGAGATGCATCATTATGGTAATTACAACAATCTGCGGTAATTCGGTCAATGCATTAAAAGTGGTGCCAATGAGGTTACTGACTATCAGAAGAGGAAGCATCAAGTTGATCAGCAGGGGGTTGAGATACGCACTAACTGCTTCACCATAACCAGCCCTCTTGGATATCAAAAAACCAACCAGTATGAGAAGATAGAACACGGAGAGATTAAGAACCAAATCACTAGAAATTTGCAAGCTAGCCACCTCATAATTCCACTTGTTTGTAATTGAACAGTGATAACGGCTTGACAATCAAGCCTTCGATTCATGTCTCTTGACCCATTTGCGCTTTTCATCTGTAACTATTTTTTCAGGAAGCTGAGAAGGCTTTCCGACTTGGGCCGCAATCATATAGATTTTACATGCCCGTTCAAGAAGAATGGCTGAATCAAGGGCATCTCGAAGCGACTTTCCAACACACAAGGCGCCATGGTTACCAATCAGCGCAGCATCACGGTCTTGTATTGCTTTGGCGACCGCGTCAGCGAGACCACGCGTTCCCGCCTTCGAATAATCGGTAACTGTGATTTCCCCACCAAGGGCGGGCACAAGCTCATCAACTATGGGCGGAAGCGATTTGTAGAGTAGAGCCATGGCGGTTGCGTAAACACTGTGCGTATGCACGGTAGATTGGATATCGCTACGTATTCCATACACTTCAAGGTGCATCTGAGTCTCGATGCTTGGCTCCTTCTTGCCTTCAATCTTATTGCCGTTTAGATCCAGAACAATCAGATCATAGGGGGTCATCACGCGATACTCCACTCCACTTGGCGTGATGATGATGTGGTCTTTTATCCTCAGGCTCACGTTGCCGGAGGAGCCCACCACTAAGTCCCGCTCGAGCATTTCTGCACAAGTTTCAAGCATAATCTGCTTCTTAGTTTCGTACAATGTGTTTCACCTATGAAATAAAAACAACAGCCTAGTAATCATTAGCGAAATAACTGCTGTTAGTATCTCATGTCTGCGAGGGAATACTGCAAATGTAAATACTATCTTTCCTGATATACAGGTGGCTTTCCCAGTCAGAATGACGCAGTGCTATCTGACATCCGCTACATGAACGCTACATGAAATACAGGGATCATAAGCTCGAACAACGGTCTCTAGTTTGTTACCGATTTCAGTAGGCTCCTTCATCCCATCTGAAACAAGACCCTCAGCCATCCTTCGTAGATCAGTTTCCATCATGGGTAGAAACATTACAGTAGGAGTTATGATGTCCGCAGATACTACTTTGGCATTCTTGTCGACCTCAAGGGTATAAGCAAGAAGGCCTCGAGGAGCTTCTGTGATTGCTACCCCCTTACCGCCTTTCGTCACCTTTGGCTCGATTCGTTTTTCGTATGGTTTCAGGTCACTAGCTAGGTCCTCGGCAATCTTCTCGGCCCGGTGGACAAAGTGCACAAGCTCTACAGACTGTGCGAAATTGTTACTCATGGGGTTCTTCGGGTCAAGGTGGGATGCATATGTCTCTGCGAGTTCGGCGGCTCGAGCACTAATTCCGTGGCCAAACAGTGAAAAACGTGAAATAGCTCCGGTCATGAAGGGGTTGAAACTGTATGTGCCATGCTTTGCAAAGGAATAGGGGACAACCTCTTCAGCCATCCTAACCTGATAAGCATCGACCTTGAACTCGTTACCATCGCTCGCTTTTATTGTATCACCTAGCATGGTGTATGAACCATCATGAGGTTCAAGGGCCAAGTGCGTTCTTTTGGCGTCCACTTCCGGCCAGTTGGGATAGCTGACAAGCTGCTCCAGGGCTTCCTCAGCTTCACACTGCAACATCCTTAGACGTCTAGCCAATGTTTCCAAGGACTGCTTTGATGGAATTTTGCCAAAACCACCCAATATCGCGTTTTCTTGATGGATGTAGCGAGAACCAATAACGTTCTGTATGTCTGCTCCAATATCCTTGAGAGCTATGGCAGCATTGACTACATCGGGATGATCCTCGGCCATGGAGAATGCATCAGGATACCCAAGAAAGTCAGGTAAAGCAAGCAGGAATAAGTGAAGGGCGTGACTTTCTATGTAATCGCCAGTATACAACAGCTCGCGAAGGGCTCGGGTCTGTTCTGTTGGTTTGAGCCCAATAGCGTTTTCCGCGGCCTGTAGAGCAGTCACTTTGTGTGCTGCAGCACAGAAAGAGCAAATTCTTGGAAAGACTGCGGTAGCTTCCTCAATGGGTTTCCCCTTAGTTATAGCCTCAAAGTATCTAGGACCTTCAAAGACATTCACCCGGACGAGTTCTACCTGAGAACCGTCATAAGTGACTTCAATTCCAGCCTTTCCTTCGATTCGAGCAATGTGATCTATGGATATCTCCCGAGTGATTTTCTGTTTACTCTCTTTCTTCTTCGATGGAGTCATTCGTTATCACTTCCATACACTTTGTTCAGCATCTCTTCCAAGTCGGGATTATGTGCACCGAAAATTCGCATGCGAGCCCTCACGACATCTTCGTCCAAGCCTTTCTTTTCAAAGGTGAGAGCGAGTGAATCAAACCAAGCGGTATCATGTGGAACCGGGCCCCTACAGCCAATACAGGGCACATCAAAGGAAATACAGCGAGCCTTGCACCCAGCAGTAGTTACGGGACCAAGGCAAGGTTCACCACGTTCGATAAGAATACAGGGATTTCCAGCCAATCGACACTCTGCGCATACTGGATAATCCTTAGGCTCTGGAAACGTACCAAACAGGAAGCTGGATATGAAATACATGATTTCGGCTTCTTCTGGTGGGCAGCCAGGCAAGGAGTAGTCAACCTCTACGTGATGAGAAATAGGCGTAGCCTGACGTCCTTGCATACCAATGGTCTTGTCGCCATAGACTTCAGCATAGAGCTGTTCATAGTCCATCTCGCATTCAACCCAACTTTGGACACCGCCATTCACTGCACAAGCACCCAGAGCAACGAGAATTCTCGAATGTTTTCTGACCTCAAGAAGATCCTCCAAGTCCTTCTCTGTTGATACCGAACCTTCAACGAAGGCTACGTCGACATCTGCAGGAATGGTGCTATTGCTGGAAAGCATGTAGAAGCTTTCTATGTTGACTGCATTCGCTATATCCAAAATCCTCTCTACAGTTGCCAATTTCAGCTGGCAGCCATAGCACGAAGTAAGAGCATAAACTCCAACTCGTGGTTTACATTCGTCTCCCCGACACTCCTCGACAATCGCCAGTTTTTCCCGCTTTATTGTTACCATCTCGACTTCCTCCATCATATCAGGCCGGGTATACTCATCACATCGTAGTAATCAAAGACAGGGCCATCTTTGCAGATGTATTTCCATGATGTAGCAGTTCCAACATTACAATGACCGCATTTGCCCACACCGCATTTCATTTTGCGCTCAAGGGTGACGAAAATATAGCGGGGGTCATATCCCCTCTCGATGCATTCTTCGAACATACCAGCGTACATCGCCGGGGGGCCGCACATCGCCACAGTACAGTTTTCCGAATCGACGTTGACCTTATCGAAGTGCGTGTTAACACGCCCATGAAGTCCATCAAAATCAGAATCGCGAGTAACTGTCTGAACAATGGAGATGTTCTCAGCCGTAGCAATATCTTTCATCGCTTCGAGCTCCTTCCGGAATAACAGACCGTCAGCATATTTCGCACTGTTGATGATAGTAATATCGCCAAACAACCACCTATTATCGAGGGCATAGAGGAATACCGACCGCAACGGAGCCATCCCCAGCCCAGCGGCCACCAGAAGTAAATCGCGGTCATGAAATTTCTCCATCGGAAAACCATTACCATATGGACCCCGAATGCCAATGAGGGTTCCCGGTTTCAGATGGTGGATAACAGATGTTACCCTTCCAGCATTCCGAATGCAGAGCTCGAAAAAACCAACTCGACGAGCCGAAGAACATATCGAGATCGGGACTTCTCCCACTCCAAGAATCGATACCTCAACAAACTGACCGGGCCTGAATCGAAAATTTTGTGCTTTCTCAGGATCCTCGAACCTGAAGAGGAAGAGTTTATCCACATCTGAAAGGTCATATTCTCTGAGAAGTCGACACTTGGAAGTATCATAGATGTTTTCGTGTTCACTGGTCATTACTTACTAACCCCCTGATAGCCACCTATTTCCATCAAATTACGGTAGCAGGAGTCTTAATTATATAGTCTTTCCGATGGTGATGATGGGCGTGGGTCTTAATTATATAGTCTTTCCGATGGTGATGATTTCATCTGCCGCGAAACCTATGAAACTCAATGCTTCTTTGATGTTATGCTTCAGTTCATCTAGTTGTTTCTTCGTTAGTTTTCCTCGCATATCTTTACCTCCCACCAATCTCGTGTAATCTCATCTGATAGCACCCGTCCATGTCTCCGGCTTCAGGATATGATAGTGTGATATCCTGTTCCTGTTGTATTGCTCGCTGTAGAACTCCCTCAATCCCAGCGAATGGTCAACCAGCTCAACGTATACATCGACCCCGTGGCAATTGAGCTTGTAAATCAGGGCGTGGATTCCTTTGAGGTCCTGCCTATGCCTATCAAGAGCAATGTAGCAGTAGAAGCCCCAGTCCTGCTTGAGCCAGTCCGAAACCCAGACAAGGACATATTCCCCTACAGGCTTGTTGTTAGCTGGCTTCCAGAAACCGTTATACTCGATATCGTTCTGCTTCCCGGTAGATCTCGCATCCGGTATCATCTTCATCTCCTCACCACCCGTGGGGCAAGCACAAGCTCCCCGAAGCTTGACATAAGAACGAGCGGCTTATCCCTCGAAAACGAGAGCGAGACGCGTGACTTGTTCATAACCGTGCTTGTATCAGTTTCATTCATCCACAGTTCGATGCCTTGAATGGTCCATTCTTCGTAGCCACAACCATCATCGATAAGCTGGACGTAGAGGTTGCGCTCATCGCTTGTTGGTTCCTCTGGTGTGATGCTTGTGACATGGAAGATGTGAGATGTTGTGCCATCCGTGAGATTGAGTTTTACAGACACGGATATGTGGCCTGTGCCGTCAAGCACAAGGCGCATGAACGGGAACGCAGAGGAATCGATAGAGAGATAGTTGAGGTTCAATACAACGGTCTCTGCAAGAGCAGACTGGTTTGCATTGACTGTGATGTTCATCTTGCCGTTCGTGCAACCCATCTTGGTCTTGTCAAGGGCCTCATCAGTGGTCATGTCATGGCCAGTGTTATCCACTATCCAGTATGACGTATCCAGAAAGGTCTGCTTTAGTGCGTAATTCTCCTTGAAGGCCCCGTGCCAGTAAGCCACATCAAGACTCTCAAGGGTGCCATCCCAGTTGTCCAGAAGGCCTGTGATGTCGATGTCCTCGAAATCGACAACGAAGTTGGGATCTATCTCCACGCCATCGATGAGCTCGAACCGCTCTGCCAGTACCGGCAGGAGCATGATACTCTCGTTTGCCATAGCACTGACGGTAAAGGATGATTGGCCCACGAATGCCGATACCTGCTCTGTACTGATTCCTGTAACACCAAAGCCTATGCCATAGCTGTACAAAGCGGCAAAGGTTGGTGAGCGCAGGATTTCCTCTGTTACGTTGTTGGGCATAACACCAAAGGAGTCAGAGTACTTGGTGGCTTTTTTGTTGAGCGCAAAGGTCATGCCATAGTCCGCGCTTGTAACCGAGACATCAACGATGCCATCAAAGTGGAATACGGCATTGACGGAGACGTTCCTGTTGACAACATCTTGCCTGAGTGCTATGTACTCGGTATTCCACTCCACAATCTGTGTTTCCGCACGCGTAACAGATTCGGTATCATTGGAAAGTGCGAGCGTACCCGTACCCCAGTCCATGAGATAATCATCCAGGGTTATGAGGGTGTCACCGTTCTGTGTAGAATATTCCAGTTGGACACTTACACGTTCGTCTATCGGCTCCTGTATGGGAGAGAACACAAGGTCGTCTATGGTCATGGTCCTATTGAGACCATCAGAACCGACAAGTAACGTGATGCCTGATACAATCGTTCCTGAATCCACATCATCTGTGAACACGGTCGTTTCGTTATCAGTGATGATGTGGGTGTAGTTACCGTTTGAGGTACAGAGCCTGATACTGGCACTTGTCAGATTCAGGTTTGATACTCTCACATGGGTGTAGGGATACAAACCAAGGTCGAATTCGATATCAGGGATGTAAACCTCTGCGGTTGTTGTTCCATCGCTGCGTATGGTCAGGGTTTCATCCGTTATGGTTTCCACGGCACCAGTAGTTTCAGTGTATAACGGCGACACAGTATCCAGAGCCACGTCACCATCCTCTACGATCTCAAGATAATCAACAGTCCAGTTGAGCGGCAAGGAGGAGATCTGAGATACCACGCTAAGTTCGATAGAGGATACTGTTTCAAGCGTGAGAGAATTCCTGTCGATTATACTTGTCGTGGCCATATCTAGAGAGATGGTCTGTTGATTGCCCTCCCGGCTTGCTTGAGAGTAGAGTGTTGCCTGAAGCTCCACACCTGTTGTACTTGTTGTGTTGATGTGGTGCTTCATGTCGAGCAGCAGGCCAGCACCATGTACTGGTTCGGCGAGGTTGAAGTGGACAGAATCATTGTCTTCCGAGTCGCCATCATGACCGTGCGTGAGTATCATGTTGCCATCTGCAATTGTGAGTGTATCATCTTCGAAACCTGTAGTTGTAAGGTTGGTGCTGGTTGTGAATTGCTGGATGTAGAGTTGCGAAGGTCCAGCAAGGGCAGGCACTTCAGAAGTAGAGATCCATTCGATCCTGAACCACCCAGAAGCACTTCCTGTGTTCCTTGTTGCTACGAGAGTGATGTTATCGTACGGTCCTTCGGGGAGCTTGAGGATATTGAGTCCGGGTTGAGCTTCGCCCAAGACCTGTGTGGAATTGAGTGAAACCGTACAGTTGAACATGGAGATATCGAACATGAGATAGTCGTAGCCTTCCACCGCTGTGTCAAGGTCAACTGAGAAGGTATCTTGCGTTGTCGAGTTGACCAAGAGACGCCCATCATCCCATACAAGGTCAGCATTGGTTGTTTCCAAGGGCTCGGTTTCCTCGAATGAATTGGCGTATGTGCCGTTGGCCTTGGCATCCTGTTCTGGAACAAGGCCACCCGGAACGTTTTCTGAAATAGACGGAACACCCACATCCACAAGCAAGCCTTCGAAATCATCACCTGCTCCCGGTGAAAAGTCGGTCTCGGTGTCTTGGTCGTGCATCTTATACCAGTCGGCAACCACGCCTGTCAGGACATAGTTGAGCTCTGCAAGGGTATGCCAGTACGAGTCAAGACCGTAGGTATAGAGGTCAAGCATCGTGAACATTCCTGCACCCACCTTTACCGAGCACTCACCGTAGCTGTTGGTGATGTCCTTTGCATAGGTGCGGTACGGATGAGCTTCTGAGAGGTCAACACCTAGGACGGTTCGGGTTGGTTCAAGGCCCACCATACTCTGCATGGTGAAGGATTCTCGGCCCACATCTTCGCTCCATCTCACCATATCCTTGCCTGTAACAGCATAGACACCCGCACCGATTTCCGGCATGCCCTGATACTGTGATTCGATAGCAAGCAGGGTCTCCTTGTGATGCTTGTACTCGTAGGCAAGGATATTGTTCAGGTCAAGGATCCGCAGTTCTTGTGAGCCCTTGTTATCAGGATTGTCTGCGATGGTGACCGTATGCGGACCGGCATTGAGTGATTCACGTACTGTCAGGTAACAGAGGTAATTGGGATAGACCACATCACTGGTTGTTGATCGTGGCACGTTCTCTATATGCTGTACGAACATCCGGTTGTTCATGTATTCATCATAGAATACCTTTGAGCCAGCATCGAGACCACCATCAAGATAGCAGAGTTGATCTGTTGCGAAGTTGGAGAATATCGGTATGCCATCAACAAACAGGTCAAAGGTCTGGTACTGTTTTGATGTGCCATTTATGTCATCGAGTGCCATCGCGAAGACAAAGGTGACACTTCCATCCTCGTTGCGCTTGTTACCGCTGAGGGATATCCAGTCGTCGTTTTCACCATCAAGGTCCAAGACATGAGTCTCGTTGGCCTCTCCCGGGTTCTCACACTGGTAGGTTTGAATCGGGTCAGACCAGACGGCTGCGGCTTCGTCCTGATATGATAATTCTACAAGTCGGTCGGTTCCAACGGTTGATGTCTCTGTGTGGAACAGGAAATCGTAGGTGTTGTGGAGTTCACCGTTGACGATGGTCTCTGAGAAGGGTAAGACACCTGCCGAGACCACTTGGTTGCCAGCGTTAATCCATTCACGTAACTTGGGTATGCCTTTGTCGTTTACTGCGAGCAGTTGTGAGGGTATCATCTCGGTATTTATGACAAGGACGCCCGGTTCACCGCCATAGACTAGTTCGATGACGCGTGAATGGGAGATGCTCTTGACATTCGGGTAGCCAGAAATGCTCAGGCCGGCACCGATGTAATCAACAGGGAGTTCTTTGCCGTAGACGTAGATAGGTGTCTCCTTTGCCCGGTTACCAGGAATATCGCTGTAGATCTGTGTCTCTTCGTACTTGTACTCCTCATACTTGATGTAGGTCGTGTTGGTCTCCGAGTCGAAATTGGTTGCTGCGATGATTGTCCGGGGGAGTTTATCCTCTGGGTAGCTTGTGAAGTGTGCGTTCAGGAAGTTTATTCCATCGCCGATGAGCATGTTTACATCATCATCTATGCCGGTCTCGAACCGGGTGCCGGTCTTCTGCCAACCGATGATCGATGCCTTCTCAGCATCATGGATAGAAACGTACATGGAGTGACCCGGTAGCTCTCTTCCATCTACCTCGAACTGTCCGGCACGTTTCTTGTACAGTCTGCTGAGCATATTGCTGTCAAAGAGCCACGTTCGGCCGGTTGTATCCTGTATGGGTATGGTAACGTAGAGGGTGTCACCATCGGAAACCTCAAGCTGTCTGTCCAGAGGGATGTCAACTGCGCCTTCCTTTGTGAGTATCGTGCTGCCGGTGACTACATCACTACCGTCTGATACCTCGACACGAAACTCTACGGTATTGTTGTAGATATCGCCCAGCTCTGTGAGGAACAGCTGGATCTTGTCAACCTTCATGGTTCGGTCTGGTTCGATGTCTATGTTGACGGTCTGAGTAATGTCGGTTGTTCCGAATCGTGCCGTGTAGAGGGCTTGGGACTTGTCACCGACTGTGTACCACGCCTTCTCGTCCATGCCGGTGTAGCGCCATTCTGCAATTTGATACGGTGGATATGCCCAGTCATCACAGAGCTCTTCTAGGCCCATGTGTTTGTATGCAACAGATTGAAGCTTGATTTCTTTCAGGGTATCAGACATGCTATCGTTGTGAAGTAATTCGGCAAACCATGATGCTATTGAGGATTGCAGATCTTCTTGGATACCAAGAGTGTCGAATTGTTCCACTTGTACTGGGATGTTCCGTGTGAATAGGTGGGGACTGTCATCGTAGCGATTCCTGTACCATGAAATCCAAGAGTGAAGGAGGTCAATATCAACACCAGAAGTGTAAGGTCCCGGATTGAGTCTGGAGTGTTCAACTATATGTTTCCAGAGTTCCATCTTTTCAACAATACCCGCATCGAATAGTTCGCTTATCGAATTTACCGAGAAGAATTTGATATTACCTAGACTCTTCACTTTCTGTGCTTTCCAATTTCTTGAATGTAATTCGAAACCCCCCTCAGTCATGATTGCAGGTTGACGGGATACTCCCATAGCCGCACCGCCTTTATCCATCAATATACTGAAGAGACCAGCAGGTGTGTTTTTCAAATACTCGTAATTAATCGAGTCAGGGTGCCAACCTCCAGCCTGGTGCGATTGAGCAAATACATAGAACTCGAAACCACAAATTGTGTTTTCTGAAATCGGTTCCTTCACGGTAAATAGGAACCGAGAATCGTAGCTAACTACTCCATCGATTTCAACATTGTATTTGGAACGCCTTCCAGTAGTATGCATAGTTGTATCTGTTACACTCCAATCCACATAATATTCCAGTTTATCATCTTTAAATGCCCCAAGACGGTAGTCTTTGTTATCATCACCTTCATCTATGTGCCTTATATCATACCCTCTGAACATCGTGGTCCTTCCCACCATTTTTGCTGCGGCAGGCTTGAAGTGGGTCACAAGACCCATATGACCTTTCAGTTGATTACGCGAATGTATTCCTTGTGGATGTTCGATATAACTGCCCATTCTGTTCAATGGTTTGCCGTTTATATCTTCTAAGTAAACCATTTCACTAATATCAGTATCAGCTATAACTTTAATGGCAATAAACGCGTTCTGTGCAACAATGTCATTTTGACCATAGAAATTCCAAAGAAGCTTATTTCCTATTTTGATTCGCTTATCTCCTCCCTTGCTACCCTGTACTGCCTCGAATTTCTTTTTGTTAGATTCGTAATATGACTTTAGTACTCTTTCTCTCTGAATAGCTTCATAGGCCAAGCCCTCTATGTGTTCCATAGTTTCTTCCATTTTAGAAGGAGCAATTTTGCCTGACCTAATTGCGGCATCCAACATTTGTATCTTCAGCTTCACAGCAGCAAGCTCATATGCATCTTTTGTCATCCCTCTCAGATAGCCTACGAATTCCCGCCCATCTACCGTATACACAGGTTCATTATGATGTAGATGCCATCCTTTTTTTTCGGTGCTAAATTCTTTTCCCAATTCCTCCATTATGATATCCTTTTTCGTATAATCATTTACACGCATCATTATTTGATATATGATATCTCCTAACTCGGATAGTTCTTCTCTGTCCATGTTACCAGCAACAACTTCTAGTGCAATTCTGTACTGCATGTTAGGATCCAATGCAACTATATGGGGCAAGTATATTCTATTACCTGCGTTCTGACAATCACTAAGGGACATAGGATTCATCCATGTATTCAAAGAAGCGCAATCTTGGAATATTTTGAGGTATAATCTCTCTATCTTCGAAGCATCAAAGACACATTGCAAAGAAAAACCATCAAGAGCCTCCACACCCCCTGCCATGAGGAGATTATCACCTTTTTTCCCAGATACATAGTAGTGGTCAACGACCTGTACATATATCTCATCACCAATTACCCATGAACGTACCTTGAGATTGTGATCTATTGGAGCTTCTTGAAGTAGAAGTTGTGACCGAGTACCTGTTCTAGTCGTTTTGGCCCCACCATAGAGTGATGACATTACATCTGCGTAGGCACCTGGAGCCCATTTCTTCATTTTATCTATTACCGAATCCCACTCCGGGCCTATTAGTGAATCATCGGCGTTAAGCTTCACCCCCGCCAGTGCTGGCAGAACATGCCTAATCTCCATGTTATCATATGCCATTCCGGGTATGGCATTACCAAGTGCCATTAAAGAAAAGACAATTTCATCTCGGGTATTTAATAATTCATTTGAATGAAGAAAAGAGTCTTTTCCTCTAGCAATTCGATAATTGTCTATACCCTTTGGTCGTGATTCAATGAGTGTTCTCGTTAATGTTTGATACACTTTTTCGGTTTTTGTTTCCAATGTTTTACCTTTGTTTTGTCTTAGATATTCCAAAAAATCATATAACTTCGCCATGTATGAATTAGTGCGTCTATCGGCAGAACCCTGTGACATTAGGTCTACTGTACCACCCCAGTCATTACAGACATGTACCCGCTTAAATTCAGGCTTGTTTTGTGAATGTCCAATCGTTTTTGTTGCAATCCTTCTCAATGTTTCTTCTTCCAAATTGATGTCCAACTCTACACTATCGTCGTAACTAAACGGTCCTCCCGCCACATCCTCAATTTTCTTTATACCTTCCGGTAGATTTGTAATCTTATTTTTGGAATATTTGTCGATATACTCAATAATAAAATCGTCATTAGGTTCCAGTCTTCCTGTAGATCCTTCTTTAATTATACCGTTAGTTGATAGCCACACCAAAATCCCAGAAGGTATCTTACCATCCGTCACCTGTTTTCTGAGTTGGCTGTATTTCCGACCCACCAAGGCATTCAAATCAATCTGACTTCCATCAATATTGATTTCGCTAAGAGTGAAAACTGCGGGAATCTTCTTTTCTCCTTGTACAATAGTATAGATACTTGGTGACGCATATCCTTTAGTTGAAGCAGAATCAAGAACATCCTTCAAGGATACATCGTTTCTTTGTACTTTAAGTTCCCGTACGGATTTGTCATACCCCTTTGTATACCTACCATTATCGTAGAATCGCATACCAATTTTAATCTTGTCACCCTTTAGACCATATGAACATACGAAACCATGGGATTCAATATTATTTGATTCTATTTGTTCTCCCGTTTGTTTACATGAAACAAGTAGAGGATTCACCCCCCTTGAAGGAAGGGTGATTCCCAATTTCTCCTCACTTCATCCGACGCTATATCATCTATCACGATGTCCAATGCATCTCGTATAATATCCGGCAATTCAAGATTACCAAAAGATAATCGTGCTGAATAATCAACACGTGGGTCTTGCTCAATATCTTTTAGCATAGCGGCTGCGGAATACATCCAAGCATAGGTATAGGTTGTATCACCTAGTTGCAAATGAAACGGAATTTGTTCCCCGAGAATTTCATAGATATTATTTCCATAATTCTGTAGTAATGTGTTTGCGATAGAATCTCCCTGCGGAAGACATTGTCGAAGTATCTCCATACCCCAGCTGTCGCGGATAATTTGGTATGATCCCTCTTCTCTTTCGATTCTTATTAGAAGATTCGTCTTGTCACCACATAGGTCTGCGGCCTCCATACGCGCATGAATGCGGAATCCTAGTTCTCTAATATCCTTACGTTGTTTGTTATCAAGGGGAAAAACACCATGGATTTTTTTAACCATCGCATTAATTTCTTTCATGGCATTCTCGTTATATATAATTTCAACAGTCACACCACTGTCACCTAAGGAGCCTATTCCGTCCTCGATAGCCTCTAGCAACATCAACAGACCATCCAGATTTCTTGCGGTGTTCTTACTCATATCATGAGCTAGATTCCGGATGAGTACAGGTTCTTCTCCCTGTAATTCAATATTCGCTACTCTCTCAAGCACTGCCAATATGTCCCGTATTCTAACTTCCTCATATCCTTCTACAAAACTTAGAAAATCCCTGACTGCTTCACCACTCATACTTACCATATCATTCCCCTCTCCAAATGTAATGGTAGAGCTTTCGGTTTCTTTGATTTTAGTATTTATCATGTCCCAAACCATATTTGGATCATATCTTCCATCATCGGTTTGGATAAACAGATTCGAAAGTTTTTTTGCTAACCTTATGAGATTTGGATATATCTCCAGACGAATATCAACTTCGACCTCTATTGAGTCTAAAGCCTTGACTGTTGCGGGGGTCATTTGTTTAGGCATCGTTTCTGGAGTGTCTTCTTCTAACTGGTGGTCCTCGTTTGGTTCTGATGGCCCCGAATAGTCTAGGTCAAGCCACTGTGTTCCAATAGAGAGCATACTGTTTCCAAGCGAATCTTCCAGTTGTGTTTGTTGAGCTTTAGAGAATGATTCAGACACGAAGGCGGATACATCCCTGAGAACTTGATCTACACTGAACCCTGTTTGGACCACGAACAGGATAATGAGGCATATCGAGAGGAAAATTGTAAGGTTCCTTTCACCCAGCACTCCTGATGCTATCACGCTGCCAATGAGCGAACACATCAGAATCAAGAACGGGAGTGGTGAAGGGTTGTTGTCTTTCGATGTTTGATTCTCCAACAGTATTTCGGGAACATAAACGATATCATCATAATCCACACTCCATTCTTCTATGCCTGTTGTCAAGGTTTCAGATGCCTCGTCACCACTCGCAAGGATGGCTCCGTTTGAGTCTGAGAACACTGGAGAAAATACCGCGGCCCTGCTATTGATAGCTCTGTCAAGCACTTCTTGTAGGATTTGGATATACAGGAGGTCAGAAAGTGAGGTTGTCCTGTCGCTGAAACCACCTCGGAGGTTTGCCTTTGCCTGTGTTAGATAATCGTGTGTATGTACTGCTCTGTATGCACCTGTCCCATCACTGAAGGGTTTGTCCAACAATCCTGTCTTGTTGAGTATGTCATATACTCTTGCTGTCCGGCGGAGATTCTTCTCACCGTTACTATTCTCGATGATAGCACTTTCCTGAGCCAGACCCTCAAGGATGTCATCAACAAATGCCTCTGAATCCACCAAAAGAGGTGCGATAGTTCTCGCATAGTCCTTTTCCTTGAGCATCATGCTGAACGAGTCGATTATCTTGAACTGCTTATCTTCCGGCTCCTCGGAGAACCCTCCGTAGATACTCCCCTCAAAATGTTCCTCACCCCATCGTAGGTAGGTTTCGTCTTCCGGGAAGTCAGCCCTGTTCGCATCAGGACCGATAATCCGCCCCAAATCTATCTTCTTGATACCCAAAATCTCAACATTATTTATCGCGGCAGCCGTCCTGAGTGCCCAGTACTTTTGGTCGAAATCGCCCTCTGTGAGCCAGAGATCCATGGTAAGGGACTCATGGAAACTAGCCTTCAGATACCGTCTAACTCTTTCAAGGTCAACTGCATCTAGTCTTCCCAATGCCTTAAGTGTCTCAAGAATAAGGGCAGTTGTGCGGAAATCAGGGTGATCCCGAGACACATTACCCTGTACAAAACCGTTAAGATACGGGGATTGCATGTTTTTGTAGCGTGTCACAACGCTTTCGATCATATGCCACAAACCGTACGGCCACTTCTCCTCGGTTTCCATGAGGAGGGTGACAGCGTCAAGGGTCGATTGCAGGTCGGATATGCCGCCAGGTCTATCCGCAAACCCGACACCATCATAACAATCCATGATATACTCAGGTGTTGAAATGGTGTCTTCATCGTTAGCAGAACCAGCAGCTGTTACAACATGAAGTGACATGAAGAACAGCGTCAGCACAAGGGTTATGGAGAGGAACTTGTTCACACGTTTGGCATGGAACCTCATTCTGTGCCCCCTCCTGAGTGCACACCCTGTGCTGGTGCCGGTATCATTCCAGTGATGATATCAGTCATCACGATTTCTCTTAGGTGGATTCGTCTAGTCATGTCTATTCCTCGGACAGAATTCAGAAGGAGAATAAGTACAAACGGCCCGAGGACTGCACATACAACTTGGTTCAGAACAAGTGTGGCTCGTCACATACCGCATTACTTACGCTCCAATGCAGATACATATACAAGCCGCGATAGTGGGTAGGGAACCTACTAATAAATGTAGCTCGCGATTTTTCGACAGGTATCGGAACCATGGTTCTCCTATTTCTGGCAATTTGTTTCTATCAAGAATGACGTCCTTTATTCTATCACCGTTTTCGAGCGGGGAGATATCTATTGAATGGCGGTTATTATCAACAGAAAATCGTTCAGAATCCTGACAATATTTCAATGAACATAGGTCAAGATTATCAAGTCTATTGACATCCAACACCAGACTACGTAATTTCTTACAAACTGATAGAGAATCCAAATCTATTCTTCAATTTTGTTATTATGTAGTACTAACGATCTAAGATTATTACAGCAATTTGATGCGATTCTCTGTAGTTCTTTGCAGAAGGAAAAAGAGGTTAAGTTCACATATTCAGATGAGTTACGACCCAGATTTACTTCATGCGGGTTAGAGTATTCCTTTAGCGGACTTATATCGATGATTTTAGAGTTGTTACAGTAACGGTTCTCAGACAACTTTTTGCAATTTTGCAAATCTCCAAGGTTTATACAATCAATTCCAGCATTCACGGAAAAAGAACCACCAATAACAGTTTCCTCAACCTTTTCATCATATTCTCTTCTTACCTTAACGCCTTTTTTGCTATGCTCGATGGACACAGTACACATTCTATGATAGCTCCATTAAATTACGCTTGAAATTAATTTCCGCTGGACAGTAATAGGTACATCTTCCGCATCCAACGCAATAGGCCGTGGTTACTTCCTCGCAATAAGCATTTTTGCACTGATACCTGTTCTTGAATCGCGATTCCTTTGTTGGACGGAAGTTGTGTGGTCCCGCCACCAATCCATGTGATCTGAACTGACAGGAATCCCAGAAGCGAATACGTTCACCCGTCTTGCCGTCGATACTCGGGACATCTTTTACATCATAGCACCTGCAAGTAGGACACGTAAGGGTGCAGTTTCCACAGCCCAAGCACTTCTCGCTCTCCCGGTTGTACATGGCATGGTCTAGGCGCAACTCCAAGAAATACCTCAACGAATCCCAGTTGCCTTGCACAGTGAACATGGAACTCCGTTTTTCTTCGAAATCCTCCATGTAATCGATATCTTCCTGTGTTATCTCATCGACTAGCTCTGGTTTTGGATCCAGAAGCTTGTGGCCTTGCACTGTCCCTACACGCACCAAATATCCGTCCTCTATCTCATGAAAGAAGAGATCGAAACCTTTGTCCACAAACTCGGTCCTGCGTACATTGCAGAAGCAGTATTCATCGGGCAAACATGATAGACCAATGATAATCCCCTTTTCTCGTCTCTTCATGTAGTAAGGGTCAGGCTGCTCATCAATGAACTCGGCATCCAGTATTCGCAGACCGACAACATCACATGCATGCACACCAAAAACCACGAATCTCCCTTCACGAGGGGTATTCTCATAGAGCTCAACTTTGTCGGTATCAAAGCGGAACATTGTTTCCTCCTCCGGAAAAAATAGACGCCGTGGAGGGCGTATCGTTCGATTGTAGTTGAACTCCACCGCATCTACATCATCAATCTCTGTGAAATCATAGAATTGTTGAGAAATCTTGGTGGGAGCGTAGAGTGTCACGTTTTCCTTCAGATACGAGAGGAACTTGAAGGTGTTTGCAGTTGTCATTTTGACGTATCTCACGCGAGGTCAACTCCTGTATATGCTACCGACTTGCTGAGGGGCTCCATAGTATGATGAGCAATTGATAGCATTAGCATACTTATACTATAGCTTCAAGTAGTCGTTGCCGATTATTATAAAGCTTTGAAGGTTAACCATCAAATATTCAGACAACCCATTTCAGAAGTGTTATATCTCAAACAGGAAAACGAAAAATAGTGCACATCAAACCTGGAGTAATCGTAGATGGTCAGCGATAACAGCAACGAACATTCTGCCAAGTCCAAACCAACTGATGTGGCCATTATTGGGGCAGGAATGGGTGGTATCAATGCAGCTCTGGCCCTTGCAGAAGGTGGACATCACGCTCATCTCATAGAGCGCACGGTTAATATCGGTGGAGCTTATGTGGCGATCTACAAGATTTTTCCCGCATTGGAATGCTCTGCTTGTGTTATGACTCCACTCACATCCTTTGTTGGAAAGCACCCGAATATCACGATTCATGCTTTATCTGAAGTAAAAAAGGTGGAGGGCGAAGCAGGGGATTTCACCGTCACAGTACACAAGAAAGCTCGTTATGTAGATGAAGACAAGTGTACAGGATGCGGACTCTGTATCAAGTCGTGTCCTGTAGAGGTCCCAAATGAATATGATGGCGGACTTTCACTTCGTAAAGCCATATACATGAATTTTCCGCAACAGATTCCGCTTGTTGCCACCATAGACAAAGATGCCTGCATAGGGTGCGGAACATGTGCAGGAGTCTGCCCCCAAGACTGTATCATCTACGACGATGAAGACACGGAATATGACTTGAATGTGGGAGCAATTATCAACGCAGCAGGTTTTCAGGAATACGTCCCTACGGATTATGCGGAGTACGGGTATGGTGTATTTCCTAATGTTGTCACAACATTAGAATACGATAGACAGACACATCCTACCGGACCAACAGATGCACATATGGTACGGCCATCGGATGGTAAGGAACCAGAATCTATTCTCTTCGTCAATTGTGTTGGTTCAAGAGATGTGCGAGAAAACATTCAGGGATATAGCAATCACTGTAACCGAGTCTGTTGCTCATTTGGATTGAAGCTGGCTCAAGTTACCCGTATGCACTATCCGGAAGATCACTGCAAGATTTACTACTCGTACATGGATTTGAGGACTTGTGGAAAAGCCCTTGAAGAGTTTCTTTGGGATAGCCAGCACAACCAAGCTATCAACTTCATCCGGGGACGCGCAGCGGAAATCAATGAAGACCCCGATACAAACAATCTGATGGTCAAAATTGAGGATACGGAGGCCGGAGAAATTCAGGAACTGAGTGTTGAAATGGTAGTCTTGAATTCCAGTTTCAGACCGGCAGAAGGGTACAAGGAACTCGCACAGATTTTGGATATTGAACTCGAACCGACTGGATGGGTCAAAGAGAAAAATCCCAATTCAGCTGCACTCGAAACTACCCGACCAGGTATTTTCATGGCTGGTACTATTCATGGTCCAAAGGATGGAACCGATACAGTAAATGAGGGCAAGGGAGCAGCGATGGCTGCAGAGTCCATATTACCAGTACCGGAACCAGAGCCTCAAGAGAAAGTACCACCAATTGAAGTGGGCGATGAGCCCCGAGTAGGGGTCTTCATATGCCATTGTGGAGGAATTATCGGCGATGTGATTGATTCGCCTGCATTGGCTGATTGGGCCGGTGATTTGCCGAATGTTGCCTATAGTACCGACTACATCTTCATGTGCAGTGACCCAGGTCAGGAGCTTATTACTGAGGCCATCAAAGAACACAATCTAAACAGAGTCGTAGTAGGATCATGTTCACCATTGCAGCACGAGGACACCTTCAGGTCGGCACTTGAAGCTGCAGGATTGTCGGGGTACTACCTAGTTGGTCCAGTGGGACTTCGTGAGCAACTCACACTGGTTAACGCAAATGACCCCCCCGAAGTGCGTCAAGAAAAGGCCCAAGATATGATTCGAAGCGGCGTGGCCAAGGCAATCAATAATGAAGAGGTACCTATTGAAACAGTCGAGGTGACACCGGTTTGTATGGTGGTCGGAGGAGGAGTGTCTGGAATGACTGCCGCACTCGATGTCGCACGAAAAGGCTTTGATGTCATCCTAGTGGAGAAGAATGATAGGTTAGGTGGAAGACTCAACGATCTCTACAGGCTATTCCCAGAAATGGTTGACGCTCAGGAAATCGTAGATAATCTGATAGCTAGGGTTGAAGAACAAGATAGAATCGAAGTGATTCTTAACTCGAGACCCGTAGCTCGCGATGGAACATATGGGAACTATATAATCACTCTGGAGAATCAGAACGGTGAACGAACTAGCCATACGATAGGATCCATGGTAATTGCCGTAGGAACAGACACCTATGACCCTGAAGACGGTGAATATGGATGGGAACAAACTCCTGCGGTAATAACGACCCTTGAACTTGAACGGATGTTGAAGAATGGGGAGCTTGAAGAGCCGCCAAAGAATCCAATATTCATTCATTGTGTCGGATCAAGACAGAGCCCGGGTGAAGGAAACAGATATTGTTCCAGGGTTTGTTGTTCTGCTGTCATAGCCATGCAGAACGAGCTGAAGGAAATGTTCCCGGATATCAGGGTATTCTCAGCCTACAAGGAACACATCAGACCATTCGCTAATGGAATGGAGGAGATGTGGAGAGAGAACAGGCAGAAAGGCGTCAGCTATCTGCGATGGGTGCGGGAAAATCCGCCGCAAGTTGAGCCAACTGAGGACGGAGAAAGGGCAATTGTCACCATGTATGACACATTATCACAGAAAACGTTGAAAATCAAATCAGATATGGTTGTGCTAGCTGTTGGCCTTGAAGCACCTCATGATGTGGATGAACTAGTGAAAGCGATAGGCATTACCCGAGGAGCCGATGGATTCCTGAGAGAAATGCACATGAAATTCAAGCCTGTTGAGACTAATATCCCTGGCGTGTTTTTGGGTGTAACCTATGCGAAGAATGTTGCAGATTCGATTAACCAAGCACGAGGAGCAGCAAGTGCAGCCTGTGCTCCATTGAATCTGGGTACGGTGGAAATTGAGCTATTGGTTGCAGAAGTTGACCAAGATCTGTGTGTAGGTTGCGATCTGTGTAACTACTCGGAAATATGTCCATACGATGCAGTATCGATGGTTGAAGTAGAACCTGGAGTAAAGAAGAGCCGAACTGACGAACTTCGCTGCGAAGGATGCGGTGCTTGTTGTGCAATCTGTCCAACAGGTGCACGGGACCTACGCTGGTGGCGAGAAGAGAGCTTCTTGCAACAGATTGAAGAAATGTTGAGGGAGTGAGTATAGGTGGCATCAATCGAGGGCATACGTGCAGGATGGATGGTTCTCAATGACTTGCTTGGAGATTTGAAATCGAAGCATAGTTTCAGTCCCCCGGATACAACCTACAAAGACCTCCGTAGTTCCAAGATGATAATAGAATACCTCAGCTCATTTGATGAAGACATCAGACAGATGGAACAACGTGATGCTGCACTTCAAGAGGAGATGCAGGGAAAAGTCGACCGCACGCGAGAGACCCTCATGATGTGGGCGGAACGAGAAGGAGGAAAAGAATACAGGGAGTCATGGGAAGAACGGTTTCAGAACGCCGTACACGGCAACATTGACCCTGCCCCCGAAGAGTCGAAGGCGCAAATCTCTGATCTTCCGCGGGATAAAGACATCAGCTTCTTCAGAATACGATTACCAGAGGAAATACCTGTCGAGATCATTTCTGACTTGGCAGAAAGCTGTATGGTTCTCATATCTTTGGACGGAGAAAGGCATCTGCAGGTTAGCGGATCAGACGAGTGTGTCAAGGAGGCAATGCGACATCTCGGAGAACTTTTCTACGGCGAAAACGAAATGCAAGAATAATCTCATTTTGCGGCATACTGTCTGCAATTGGATTGATGATGTGCACCCAAGACTAAAAGAGTACATGGGGTTATTTTGAAACAAAGGATCATGGTGCAATTCTATGGATAGTGAGCATGACTTATCGGAGCAAATTGGGAGAGCAAGGGTATCCTTGGAGGGGCTGTCACTTGGAGATGCTTTTGGTGAGATGTTTTTTGACCGACGAAGAATATCTGAGAATTGGATAGAGGAAAGGAAGCTACCTCCAGCCCCTTGGCAATATACTGATGACAGCATGATGGCGATGTCCGTAGTCTCAATACTAGAGGAACATGGTGAAATCGATCAAGATGCACTTATCCAAAGCTTTTGTGAGAATTATAATCCTAGAAGGGGATACGGTAGGGGAATGCACGAAGCTCTCCCAAGAATCTCAAAAGGAGAAGACTGGCAGAAAGTAGCTGACAGCCTTTTCGGCGGGGAAGGGTCATACGGTAATGGTGCTTCAATGCGCGTTGCCCCTGTTGGAGCATATTTTGCCACAGATTTGGACGCGGTGGCAGAGAATGCAGCGAAATCCGCGCAAGTAACTCATGCCCATTCTGAAGCAACAGCCGGAGCAATAGCGGTTGCTACTGGTGCTGCATTGGCATATCAGACGAGAGAAGATAGACCGCCCAATGTTCATGAATTCATAGAGCAAATACTTGAAACTGTACCAGATAGCATAACACGTAAAGCAATCTTGGAAGCCTTGAGTTTGAATCCTGATATTCCCATACGAGAGGTCGTTAGCAGAATCGGAAATGGCTCGAAGATAACTACCTTTGATACGGTTCCGTTTGTTCTGTGGTGCGCTGGACTGCATCTAGACGATTATGAAGAGGCACTTTGGTATACCGCTAGTGGACTGGGAGATATCGATACGACCTGCGCCATGGTTGGCGGGATAGTGGCTAGCAGAGTAGGAAGAGAAGGAATTCCGGACGGTTGGATTGAAAGAAGAGAGCCTCTGCCAGACATTCCACTTTGAAGAGAGTCTACAGGCCGAGAATATCTGCTACAGGATCAAGTGAGACTCTGTTCAATTCAAATCCGAGTTTGTTTGAATCGATACCCATTGCGACTCCGAGGACTTGAGTTACAAAAAGTGCGGGCAATTCAAGGGAGTTCCCATCATCGTCTTCCAAACCTAGCACTTGCACATCAAACTGTGTATGACATGCAGGACAATTAGTGACTATACAATTCGCGCCGGAGGCTATTGCGTCAATCATCTTTTCTTTGAGAATCTCAGTAGCTACTTCCTCGCTGGAAATCAACAAGGGTGAGCCACAGCATCTAAGCTTCAAGTTCCACGGAATACTTCGAGCGCCCGTAAGTTCCAGCAACTCGTCAACTTTACGGGGTAACTCAGGCTCATCAAATTCTGCCACGTTAGACGGGCGTATAAGATGACAGCCCGGATGAAAAGCAATTTTGAGGCCATCAAGGGGGTTTACAATCCTATCCGCAATCTCATCCTTAAGCTCATAAAGGACGTCAACAAAATGGCGAATGGCCGTATCGCCTTCATATTCTAAACCGATTTCAGAGAGAATTTCATTGAGTTTGTCACGCTGGTCTTCGTGCTCTTGCAGAACGTGGTCTGCATCTTTTAGAGAACCGAAACAGCCATTGCAAGGAGTGACGATATTGTGCCCTCGTTTTTCTGCAATCGCGATGTTCCGTCCTGACATTGAGAGCCAGCTAAGTGCATCAATCGACTTGAGAACGACAGTTCCACAACATGATGCACCGTCAAATTCCAGGAGCTTAATATCCAGCTCGTCGGCGATGACACGCATTGACGCTTCATAGTTGTTGAACCGACTGGGAATGGAACAGCCCAGAAAGACCTCGTACTCGTGAGCCATACTACTCATCCTCCTCTAGTTTGAGCAAGCGAGTTTTCTCAAACATTTTCTTGGTTTCATCTAAATCCAAGTCAGGTACGTCCTCCAAACCTAGGTCTTCTCGTTCCCAATCAGTTGGCTGATAGAGCTTTCCAGTATCATAGAGCTGCTGTCTTGAACTAACATATCCCTGGGGGGCTTTGTCTCTCTTGAATGCCATATTCTTCAGCCCGAAGAGTATGTCGGTTATATCGATTCCCTGCGGGCAACGTTCTTGGCAAGTGTAACATGTCGTACACAGCCAAATCATGTCGGTATCAAGGACTTCAGGCAGCCCAATGACCAGCATTCGCATAACTTCGTGAATCTGTACATTCACTTTATCACTCACTGGGCACCCAGCACTGCACTTCGCACACTGGAAACAAGCGGTCAAGTCTTGACCCCCGATAAGTCGGGAAACATGTTCAGTGAATTCGGGGTCGAGGGCTTCGAGGGTCTTACCTGCAAATGATTTGAGGGTTCCCCATGCTTCAGTCATTTCTATCGTCCTCCTCTAAGGGGGCTTGGTCCAAGCTTCTCCGCCAGTTCAGTAAGCTCCCTGACAGTATCAGCATATATCGAACCTTCACTTGCACTGATTTGGGTGAACTGGAGACGTTCTGAATCCAGTCCCGCCTTTTCGATGATTTTCTTTGCGATATTGAAACGCCGCTCAAACGCGATATTGCCATCAACGTAATGACAATCACCGAAGTGGCACCCTGAGATCCACACGATATCTGCGCCCATTCTAAACGCTTCAAGAATGTGCGTTACACTAACCCGTCCGGTACACATCACCCGTATGTCTCGTACCGTGGATGGCTGTTGCAATCGTGACACGCCTGCTTGGTCAGCACCGGCATAGGTGCACCAATTGCACATTATGGTCAAAATTCTTTGCTGGTTTGATGGCATGTCTTTCAGTGCAGCCCTGACTTGAGAGAGAATCTGGTCGTCAGTAAAGTGCTTCATAGTAATAGCGCCTGACGGACAGCCGGCGGCACATTTACCACATCCCTGACAGAGCACGGGGTTACTGACTGCATAGTCGTGACCGCCATCACCTGGAACAACTTCGATGGCATTATAGGAACAATTCACTTCACAGGTCCCACACCCAACGCATACCTCGGGGTCAACGACAGAAACAATGGCTTCTGCCTTTCGAACACCATTGCTAAGAGGTATCAGCGCGCGAGAAGCTGCGCCGCGACCCTGAGCGATGGACTCATTGATGGACTTTGGAGCAGTAGCTGTCCCAGCTACGTATATTCCGTCAGTCTGAAAATCAACCGGTCGGAGTTTGGGGTGTGCTTCCATGAAGAAACCTGACATGTTCAATGAAATCTTAAACATCTCTGAGAGATCCTTATTTGATTCTCGTGGGACCATCGCCGTTGCAAGCACGACATGGTCAACATCTAGGGCGATTTTGGCGCCCAGAATTTGATCTAAAACCTCTACACGAAGCTCGCTCTTCTCTCCTTGCTTCACTTCAGGAGGAGCATCTTGATTGAATCTCAGAAAGACAACACCTCGCTTCCGAGCCTCCCTGTACTTGTCTTCTCCATCATAAGATACTCGAAGGTCGCGGTAGAGATGATAGACCCGAGAATTAGGGTATTCATCAAGCAGTTCTAGTGTGTGCTCAAGTGCTACCGTACAGCAGATACCAGAACACCAAGTCCTAGCCCCTTCCAAAGATTCTTCCTCACGTGAACCTGCACAATGAATAATAGCGAATGTCTCACCGTCTTCAATCCCATCGCCTTCAAGAACCCGACGATTGAATTCTAGCTCGGTCATCACTTCGGGCAGTTCACCCAGACCATACAATCCCTTTTCTTCAAGCTGAATAGCACCGGTGGCCACAATGACCACTCCAACAGTGATTTCATGCTCTTCCCCTCCTGATTGAACAGTAACGGTAAAATCTCCAATTGCACCCTTGGCATCGAGAACTTCAGAACTGAGCAAGAGCTCTATTTTTGGATGGTCGGTCACCGTCTCTGCATACCTGGCTACAACTTCCTCACTCGGTTGATGAGCAAAATTCACAGTACTTAGGTCGTTCAATAACCCTCCAACTTTGTCTTCTTTCTCAACCAAGTAAACTTGGAATCCTTTCTCAGCAATTGCTTCGGCAGCAGCCATCCCTGCAATGCCAGCTCCAATAACAAGCGCTGAAGGCTCGATTTCTACTACTTCTTCCTCTTGTGGTTCTAGCAACGAAGCTTTGGCAACAGCCATTCGAACCAAATCAGTTGCCTTAGAGGTGGCTTCGTCTTTCTGAGTTTGGTGTATCCAAGAGCAATGTTCTCTAATATTAGCCATCTCGAAGAGGTACTTATTCAACCCTGCTTCTTCGATTGTTTCGCGGAAAAGAGGTTCATGAGTTCTAGGGGTGCATGACGCTACCACAACACGGTTAAGATTGTGTTCGTGAATTGCTTCTTTGATGGCGATCTGTGAATCAGAAGAACATGAATAGAGGAGATTCTCAGCATGAACCACATTGGGCAGGGTTCCGGCATACTGGGTTACCTCATCCACATCAACCGTGCCAGCAATGTTGATTCCACATGAACAGATGAAGACCCCAATTCGTGGATTTTCTGCTATGAGTTCAAGATCAGATTCTTGAATAGATTGGGTTTCTTCTTTTGGTAAAGTGATATCGTTTGCAGCTAAAGCTGCTGCAGCACTTCCATGAGCAACTGAATCGGGTATGTCTTTAGGATGATGGCATGAACCACACATATAGATGCCCGGGACAGAAGTTTCAGCCGTTTCAACATCTGGGTTACTAACAGCAACAAACCCATAATCGTCAGTTTTGATACCCAGTGCATTTACTAGTGAGGGGCTGTTGTTTGGAAGCATCGCAGGACAAAGGACAACCAAATCATACTGATCTTCCAAGACTTCATGCCCACCTGTATTACTATGGCGGACTACGAGGTTTGTTGTTGCCAAATCTTCGACAATTTCACTAGGAAGACCTTTGACATAGTTGACACCGTATTCATTTTCTGCTCGTACGATAAACTCCTCGAACCCTTTTCCGAAAGCTCGAAGGTCATTGTAGAGAATGTCAATATTGACATCTGGTGTATGTTCCTTGGTAATTATTGCCTCTTTAGTGGCGTAGGTACAACATATCCTGGAGCAATAGGCACAGTGATTTACGTCACGCGAACCCACACACTGCACAAATGCGATGTTCTCCGGTTCTTTTCCATCCGAGGGGCGCATGACTACTCCCTTAGTGGGCCCACTGGCTGAGACCATCCGTTCGTACTCGAGCGCACTGACAACGTTTGCTAGTCTGCCATATCCATACTCAGGAACGGTAGCAGGATCAAGAAGCTTGTATCCTGTTGCAAGAATGATAGCTCCCGCGTTGATTTCAATTTCTTCATCGGATATATCAAAGTTGATTGCTTCTGCCTTGCACGTTCGAGCACAAGTCATGCACTCAATGCAATTATCGATATCGATTGTTGCTACATTCGGAACGGCCTGTGGAAAAGGTATGTAAGCTGCTTTCCTCATTTTCAAGCCAAGATCATACTCGTTTGGAACTTCAATCGGACACATACGCATACAGTCGCCGCAGCCAGTACATTTCTCAGGGTCAACTCGTCGCGTATGTTTGAGAACCTTGACCACAAAATCGCCTTGTTCTCCTGAGACATCAGTGACTTCAGAATAAGCAAGGAGTTCAATATTGGGATGGCGGGAAATATCAACCATCCAAGGACCTTGTATGCACATCGCGCAATCAAGGGTGGGGAAAGTCTTGTCCAGCTGTGCCATGTGGCCCCCGATTGACGGTTCCTTCTCAACAAGATACACGCTAGCTCCCATGTCGGCAAGGTCTAGTGCGGCTCGCATGCCTGCAATTCCAGCGCCAATGATGACAACAGGTTTCGAGTCTGCCATTCCCATATCCTTTTTCACTCCGGGGAGATAATCAGCCAGTTTCCAGCAAGATGATAAAAGCTTGGCTATAACCCCTTTCTTACAGTTGAGTGAACACAACTAAGGAAAATTCTGTATTCCACCCTTCCCCTGCCCAGTATCGCCGCCACACCGAGGCGCCACCCCCGGTCTAGCAAGGGCTTTGACCGCCATCATCAGGACACGTACCCTCCCTCGGTCCTGGCTTCTGTCTCCTATCCTGACCCGGACACATCACCCCCGGAGGCAGTAAGTGTTTCTACAGCTTTTGCCACGGCGGGGTTATCATCGCTCTCTCCAGCCCCATCACCAAAGCTGGGCAGGTGCAGTTGGACAAAGCAAATAGCCGCGAACTCTCCAGGGCCTGCTGAAACACCAAAACAAAGTGGCCTCACTGGCGATACCAAGAGGGCTATCCAGCTGTTGCATTCGAATGGGTACTTTTCCTTTCCCGAACGCGCCAAATGGAAGGTTGTTGGCAATAGTTAACGTACGACTTAATATTGCCCAGATAATCTCTCAGTGTTATGAAGGCGACACGTTTGTTCACCCGAATGTATGTTTCGCGGCTGAAGCAGCAGTCAAGTCGGAAATCAAAAATGATTGATGATCTCAGTGATATCGAGGTGAAAGTGAAGATCTTCAAAGGCCCTATTCGTAGAGAGTAGCGGCAGATATGTGTTTATTCTTGATTGAAGAGGGGTAAGATTCAGAGCAGCATTTCTTACGATAGGTAGCATTCATTATTCTCGTAGAACTCTTGGCGCAAGAATCAATTTTCCGAATCTGAATTTCAAAGCTAAAGGTCTATTCGTATCAAACTCAAGAGTTACACGAGATTCAGCAGGCCAGAGTTTGAGCATATTGAGTACTGCTTTTGTTGAATAGACTGCTGAAACATTTGCTTCAACCATATCTTCAGAGTCTCTTTCATCCCTATCATCCTGAATTCCGTTCTTTAGATGCGCTAAAGACAAAAGACCGCCACCACGTCGAATCCGTTTCTCCTTAATGCCGGATTCGTTATCCTGAATGAGAAGAAGCTCAGAGAACGGCGCGGATGCTCTAAGTGTGAAATAATCGGAATCAATCATCTTCAGTGACGTCTTCAGATTCTTGGCGATTAGAGATGCTTTGATTGTGGGATTTAAACTCGGGCTTTTTGCTTCATCAGCCGCCTCGAAAACAGGTAAAGTTGCACTGCCATCCTTCCACTCACATAGCAATTCGACTTCTGATTTACATTCCCTTAGCGAAAAAGTTAGCCTTGAATTGGCTTGTTCTACCAGTTCTGTCATTCTCTGAGCATCAACTGCAAACAATCCACTTGATTCGGTAATCTCATATCGGTAGAAAAAATTTTCAGGAATCTCAACATCAACTAAGATTGTTTTTGCAAGATTAAGCTGCTTGATTGAGAGACCAACAGAGGTTGCACTCATGTGGATTTCATGACTAAGGATTTCTTTGAGAGCGGAAACTAGACGTTTTATCTTGTCGACTTTATATCGTCCGGCCAGTCCAACAACAAAGACTGTGCTTTCGGCTAGTTTTGCAGATTGCGTCTTCACGCTAAGGACCTCAATTATTCTCTTGAGTACGAGAGTAATTAAGGGCCTATAGAGTATTCCATTAGGTTCTGTCTAGCAATTCATCATGCGAAGACTTCAAGCTCTCCCTTAATTGGGAAAGGGTCATCTGAAGAATCGCTATCTTCGTTTGACAAAGCGTCCACTGCTTGCTTGCATATTTCTAAATCAGGAACGTCCACGCCCAATCGGCGAAGCTCATCTATAGTGTAATCGTTTATGTCAAATCGCCAAACACTCTCATACTGATCCCATCCCCTATGGGATAGCTGCCAATCCATTGCCTTAATCGATTTCACAAGCTGTTTGTTATATTCAGTACGAAGAGCAAACTTCACACCGTATCCATCACCGGGGTCTGCTACAAAGAGTTCGTAATCTACTTTGGTCATAATTACATCATCTCAGGGTACTCATTTGACAATACAAAGCCATCGGTCAATGATTTACCAGATTCTAGCTGTGTGTTAGTAGGCTCATCAGCGTGGGTCTACATAAGAATCTGCGCCCAGTTGGGCTCACTCTTCCTCTGCATGTATTGAAGGTGGGTGGCCAATCCAAACTCATCGGGTTCATGACCGAAAGCAAGTGCAAGAAACTCAGATACATGCATCACGTCAAAAACGTATTCCTCGCCAAAATGCTTCTGTATTTCAACCTGACCGAGGTCAAGCTGAAGCTGGCAAAATGGACAGGGTGTGACTATTACATCAGCCCCACCAGCATCTAGAATACTATCAAATTTCTGCTTTGTGAAGTCGAGTGCAACTTCAAGATCAGCCGTCCTAACAGCACCACCGGCTCCGCAACACATGAGTTCATCCTTATATGGAACATACTTCGCGCCTGTTGTTTCACATAATTCTCTAAAGATATGTGGCCGTTCGCTTTCATCTTTCTTTTTGACAAGCTTCGGACGCATCCAATGACAGCCAGGATGTAACGCCATTCTGACACCTTCAAAAGACCTGCTTACTCGATTTCGTATCTTTTCTAAACCAGCAGTATCATAGAGGGCATCCACGTAATGTGTTACTTCAATCGTGCCCTTGAACTCCCTATCGATTTCAGCAAGATTCTCATTTACTCTTTTCCGGAATTCTTCATCTTCTTTCAGCTCGTGATTTGCCTCCCAAAGACTCGCAAAGCAGCCATTGCATCCAGTCGTTATCGGATTGCCGCTTTCCTCTGCGATGGTTAGGTTTCTTGCAGCAACTGTAGCCCATGTCACGCGATCAAAAGAACCAAAGACCCCAGGAGCTGGGCAACACGTTGCTCCTTCCATATCAAGTAGGTCCATGCCCAAATCTGGAAAAATGAGTCGGGTGGCACTCTCTACACTAGGATATCTATGAGGGATAATGCAACCGAGGAAGTGCATAAAGGCGGGTTTATCTGCCATTTCTTCAACCCTCCTTCTCCTTCTTTTTCTCTTCTTCCGCCTTCAAGAATTCTTGGTAACCAATGAGCTTGTCAAATTTGCAAATTTCACTCAATTTTTGAACCTCTTCTATAGCCCATGGGTTGGCACTTGCATTTGGAGGAATAGCTTCCAAGCCAACCTTCTCTCTTAATTGCTGCCACATCTCCTTGTCGAGTGGAACAGCATGCCCTGTCTCAATGACCTTAACAGCGACTTTCTGATGGTTTTTCAGCATGTAACCTTCAGCAACAGCAATGTTCCTAATAGCTTTGATTACATCTGTTGGTTTTACATCCTGCGGACATCTGTCAGTACAAGCATAGCATGTAGTACAATACCACAACTCCGTAACGGAGACACATTCCTCTTTCAGTCCAAGTAATGCCTTTCTAATGATATCACGAACAAGATAGTTGGTCCTTGCCCCAGCAGGACAGCTACCACTGCATGTACCGCACTGGTAGCAACTCTGGAGGTTAGGACCACCTGCTTTCTTTATCAAATCAACGAAGTCCATGTCAACCTCATCGATATCTACAACAGAGCTTTCTTTGGAAGCTGTCAATCCATGCACCGACTGTGCAGCCTTTAGGAGTATCAGTACTTAAATCGGTTTTTACATGGTTGTTCTGAAAAAGGAAGATTCATCCCACCAAGTCGAGAACAGATATATGATGATATGCCCAAACCATCAGAGCAGAATAGTATCCCAATCGATAGGCTATTGTCCAGAGTGTCTCGCGACGATTCCTAACGCTATAGATCACAGCATGGAACACCATAGAGAAATCCGGCGGAATCAAGGGTTTCCGGAAAATATTCCCTCGGATGGCCAGATGGTGTGTCAAGAATGCGCCAATCACTGCAGGATGAACGAGGGAGAGACAGGATTCTGCCATCTTCGCCGGGTGGAGGACGGTATAATCGTCGAAAAACATGGCGAGAAATCTATTGTTCGCTGGTACTTTGATCCTATCCCTACCAATTGTGTCGCCGATTGGGTCTGCCCGGTAAGAAATGATAGTAGCTATCATTGGAATTCTAGGCTCAAGAACCTTGCAGTATTCTACGGGTCCTGTAATTCTGATTGCCTATTCTGTCAGAATACGAGCTATCGAAGGATGATGGTTGAGGGAAGCCCGCTCATGTCACCACAAGAGTTAACTGCCGTCGCTGATGAGAAGACATCTTGCGTCTGCTATTTCGGGGGAGACCCTTCTTGTAATGCAAAGCATTCACTAACCACCTCGCGGTTACTGAATCAAGGTCATCAAGTTCGTGTGTGTTATGAGACCAACGGCAAGATTTCACAGAAGTACTTGGATGAAATAGCAGATATCGTGCTTCAAACCGGTGGAACAATCAAGTTCGATTTGAAGGCAAAGACACCCCAAGTCTACAAAGCTCTAACCGGAACCTCAAATGATGTAGTTATACGCAACTTTCGTATTCTTGCAGAAAAGGGACTGCAAAGCGAGAATCCATTCCTTGTGGCCAGTATCTTACTTGTACCAGGATATATCGGACTTGAAGAAGTCCGGTTGCTTTCTGGATAACATGTTTCTTACAGTTGAGTGAGTGAACCCAACTGAGGAAACTCCTGTGTTCCACCCTTTCCTTGCCCAGCGTCGCCGCCATACCGGAGCGCTACCCCCGGCCAAGCACGGGCTTTGACCGCCATCATCAGGACACGGTCCCTCCTTCGGTCTCGGCTTCTGTCTCCTGCCCTGACCCGG
>JAWOEX010000029.1:0-4906 GCA_046482545.1 Candidatus Thorarchaeota archaeon | reverse complement strand
ACTTCATCAACGGATTTGCTCCACGGACTTTCGATGGGGCCCTTTTCTTCAGACATTGCAAAGTGTCTGTTCAGCGGCAAGCACTGCTAGATAAGAATCTTTTCAAACGGTCTGTTCTTTATGTACTAGGAGAATACTCGGTCTAGCTGATGCTCAGCCCACCGAAACCGATGGTGACAATCCGAATATGGAAACGACCATAAATGGAGAGGGGGAGAAAATGGAGATATGGACAACCAAGTAGAAGCTGTCAGGGTTCGGATCGACGTTTCTTCTGTTAAGAATGGGGAAAGGTTGCAGCTTTACGGGGCAGCAACAGATAACAAAGGGAGTTCAAAAGATTCGATTTTGCTATATTCTCAGCTAGTTCCGACCTTGTCATGCAGAGCACAAGAGACGAGCCAGGTGACTTGTGGGACACCGACAATGACATTTCAACTCTATGTGAAAACAAGCATTCCAGATAGGCCATTTCTGGCAGATTGAGTTTCAAAATCTGAAGGTCTTTCAAAGATCAACTGCCGTGCAGCGCCGTAGGGCTGAATAGTTAGAACCGCATGTTCTTGCGAAAATGATGTGCTCTAATTGATTTTTCCTATTGCTCAGAATGAACAGAAGTGAAACATTCATATTGGAGAACTACTGCGGCTGTTTCATGGACGCACGCAAAGAGGAAGCCAAAACCACAACCGAAGTGGACGAGAAGATGACAGCAAGAGGGGCATTTCTTGTCTTTCTGAAGGGGCTCGCAATGGGCTTGGGAAATATTGTTCCTGGCGTTTCTGGAGGGTCGATTGCCTTAATCACCGGGATTTACCAGAAGCTGATCCTTAAGATTAGCAACATCAGGATGTCAATCAAGAGCATTGACTTTTCGTTCCTCGTACCCCTTGGGCTTGGAAATGTAGCGGCTATGTTTATGCTTGCTAACCTGATTGCTATTGTACTTGACATCGTACCAGGTCCCACCTATGCATTCTTCTTTGGTTTGATCTTGGCATCAGCAGTCTTCATCTACCGTTCGGAAGATGTACTCTCTATCCACTGTGTAGTCTTTGCTGCAATTGGCTTTGTGCTCGCATTTTTGGTCTCAGGAGAAACATCCATTGTAGGTGTCCACAGCCCTGTCATGATTTTTCTATCTGGTGCATTGTCTATCATCGCGTTGATTCTGCCAGGCATTTCAGGGGCATTCATCTTGTTGCTGCTCGGACAGTATGAATTCATCATCACCATAATCAAGGACATAATGCTCTTTGAGCTTATGATATTCGGTGTAGGTGGCCTCATAGGTGTCGTTGCTTTCTCACATCTACTGAAGAGGCTGTTAGCTAACTACAGAGGTCAGACACTCGCATTCCTGATTGGCTTGATGATTGGAGCCCTTCGTCTACCCTTGACGGTCATGATTGAAACCGGAACCAACATTCTCCTCCTAGTATTAGCAGCCTCTATCGGTTTTGTCATTGTCTACAAGGCTGAAAGTCAATCATCCAAGAAGAAGCGTTCCCATGAACTAGCCAGTAGCGAAACACCATCTGAGAATATGGATTAGCAATTTGCGAGTTGGCGAATCATAAACTGCTCAAGTTAACTCAACTGGCACACTGATTGCTGTCGATGTGAAGAAGTCGCTTTCCTAGCGAAAAACCATGCCTAATGCCGATGTAGTCTGAGTCAAAATCCATTCTCTTGGAACAACTTCCTCCTCAGTTTGCCGGTGAATAAGAGTCTGTTCAAAGAGTCTATTTCTGAATAAATCAATGCTAGACTTGCCCTAGGCAACCACGAGTTAATTGAAGTTGCATAACCGAGCCAGAAACTGCTTCTATGTTCACAGACATGATTTCATTAAGATTCTTGCAGATGTCAGCACACACACGAATCCTGCTACGTATTGCTCGTGGATACATGATGCCGTGAGGCACCAAGTGCAACTAACCTTGCGTTACCTCAGCAACACCAAGTGCATCGAATAATATAAGAGGTACTAATAGATGATTCATCGGGGATAGAAAAACATGCGTTTCATTGTTATTAGAGCAGAACTCACAATCGGATTCTCTAGCCCACAGCCGTTTGACTTTCCCGTATTCGCTGAAGAAGCTGCCCAAAGCGGATACAATCCCCCAAGAGACGGAGGAACTCTGATGGCAGTAGACAACAAAGGGCTTCAGATGAAGTTGGAACGCATATCCAAGAATGGGCTACAGCTCATATATAATGCAGATAGGGGTCATCTTTCGCTGAGTTCAGAGGAAATACAACTATTGGTTGCGAATGTGAATGACGTACTAGATATACTGAGTGAATCCATCGGAGAGGTGCCTCCCATAAAGTGGTACGAATTCAACTATCATGTGAAGATACGCTCTAAGATTGTCCCTCTAGACAGTGAAGAGACCGATGGATCTCTCCCTACCAAAATATTTGGTGACAAAACAGGAATGAAGGTTAGGCCTTACTCTAGAGCATGGTGTGCTTTTGAGGGGGAGACACCTACGATTCCATTGAATACAGTTCCAGAGTGGCTGAATGTTTCGGTAGCACCATATGTACAAAATCCTCGATATTTCTACGCAAATGTTGTCTATCGCAGAAGCGATATTGATGAGGTTACCAGTTTCATGGGAGAAGTTGATAGCTTGCTTGAGCAGACAGTCCGTGATTTGAGGGGGGAAACGTAATTGTCATCTGTTCAGCAGATTAAGTATACTAAGCATGGAAACTCATCAATATTGAGCAATATTATGGTTGATGATGAAACAACGGCCTCCGAGATTCCTCCATCGACGAGGGAGGAAACTGAGACTGTATCTGGTCATCATAGAAAATCAGAAACGTCTGCAGCTGAAACTCTGGATATCAGATACGCTAATGTGATTCTGACCGGGCTGGAACAGCGGCTATTTTCCATTCTTAGTCAATATCTATCCACAGCTTCAACAGCTGATATAGGCCAGATAAAGGAGTCTCAAATTCTATCCGCGGAAGGAGAGTTCACCGAACAGCTCTGGAACCTTATTTCTTCTTTCCGAACTCTGCATCGTGCTTATTTTGAAGACAATCAATTTACATATCATTCCGTTGCCAAACCAACATCAACCCCATCACAGAAACATGATGAAATTACTGTTGTAGTGAATAAACAAAGACGAAAAATGAGCCTAGACGCAGCGAGAACTCTGATTTCGGAATCTCAAGTCAATCCAGATGATCCCATTTTTTCACTCGGTGGAAAAGTAAGCGCGAAACAGGGCACTGTTCTAGAATCTGAACATGATGAGGAAATCTACGGTCTGGAGAGGTAGGAGCTGTCCATCTTCGTCGATACTAGCGGGTTTTTTGATTTTTATAACAGTAGTTCCGCAAAGCATGAGGACGCACTCAAAACAATGAAGGAGATACAGCGTGGTAGGTGGGGCCGAATTGTGACCACTAACTATGTTCTTGATGAGCTCTTAACGCTTATTTGCTATAAGATTGATCATCAAAGCGCTGTTTCTTTTGGTGAATCTCTACGACAATCGGATATAGTTACTGTCTTCATTGACAAGCAGCTGGAAAAGCATGCTTGGAACTATTTCAAGACACTCGAAAACTCCGGGATTGGTTTCACTGATTGCACATCCTTTGTTGTAATAAATAGACTGAATGTGGATTCCGTGTTCACTTTCGACAGGCATTTCACATTACAGGGCTTCAATGTTGTATCATGAGGTTGTTTGCGTCTTATGGTGACTTGATGGCGCATATCACTTGCGGACCTCTCCAATCCAAGGCCCTTTCCAATCATGTGTAGCCGTAAGAGCTAGTCCTGAAGCAAAAAGCAGAGTTGCCACCCCACCCCCAATCGCGCCTACAGCATAAATGCCATCGAACTGTTCTCCTGCTCAGGTCAATCAAACTTAAATCGGGGTTTCAAAAGAACACAGCCATGAACAAAGAGAACTACTACAAATGGCTGTTCATCATTGGGGCTGTATTTAACTGGTTGATGGCAGTCTCTTTTCTTGTTGGCAGTGTTGCAATTCCAGACATATTCGTTCTCTTTGGTACAGCTAATCCTCCCACCCTTTTCTTCCTACATACTTTGCTGGGTTTGATATTTGTCTACGGAATCGGCTATTTCATGGTAGGTCTGGATATTCATAAAAATCGGGGTATTGTTTGGTTAGGAGTTTTGAGTAAGCTCACCTTTTTTGGATTTTGTGTGATCTACTTTCTCTTAGGAGACCTGAGCTTCATTATCGTGGCATTTGGTTCGTTCGACTTCTTCTTTGCAATTCTATTCCTGGAATTCATCATAAATTACGAAAAACTATGAACGGTCACATGCGGTGATGAAACAGCGGTCCACCCCCGCTGATGAACATGAATTGATAATATCTGCGTTCCAAACAGCAGGGAATGAAGCTTACGGAGTTGATTGCTTAGCCTTTCACATGCTAGTGACAGGGCAGAAAAAGCAGATAGATTCTTTGGAGGTCTCTGACAAGGATAATAAGGAGCATCTTTAGATTAACTATGATGGGCTATAGCCAGAGGAGAACTGCAATTGCAATTTCCAACTACCCCCTTTCAGAATTTCTGGGATTTTGCCACATTTTTCGGATTCTTCTTGCTTCCGTTGCTCTTGCCCATTGTCTTGTTGATTATCTGCGGTATTGCCTTTAGGAGAAAGATGCAATCTACTGGATTCACAGTACAGCCGCCCGCATTCGTAATCCCGGAGGAGCATCGTCGTGAAGCTCATTCCTCTGATGGCTCCAGTATGCAGACCGTACGCCTTCCAGAGAGATGCCCTTCTTGCGGAGCTTCATTATCCCCTGAGACCGTAGATTGGGTGGGGCCGCTAGAAGTCAAGTGCAGCTACTGCGGCGCTACTGTTAAAGCAACATTCGAA
>JAWOEX010000009.1:0-68002 GCA_046482545.1 Candidatus Thorarchaeota archaeon | reverse complement strand
TTCATCCTCGCACTACTCATGGATAACTCCGGTGGTGCATGGGATAACACCAAGAAGATCATAGAATCGCCAGAATACGACAAATACGAGAAGGATACTGAGGAGTGGTACGAGGTTGCGGAAGCTGCGATACTTGGGGACATGATAGGGGACCCGTTCAAGGACACCGCGGGCCCAAGCATCAACACCCTGCTTGTCGTGTTGAGCCTGACGGCAACATTGTTCTTGCCGATTATCGTCATCCTCAACAATCTGATCTTCCCGTAGTCTAACAGAATATAGAATAATGTTGGCGCCACCCCGGGACGCATCTCGGGGTTGCCAACCTCTTTTCTTTTTTACGTATCACGTGACAATTGACTCTACTCATTTTGCTAGACCTCGACCTCATCACCATACTCACTAAACCAGATGTTCAAGTCGTGTGGTTCAAGATTCATCGTCCAGCACCCTCCCATGTTTCTATCTAGAGGTTATGCCATTATGTTATATAGGTCTGTACGATATTCACAATTAGGAATCATGACGGTTACTATCATCTACCGCAAGAGGAAAATCCACGGCAAGCAGACAGTTGCAGGCGAAACCCACTTCGAAAGCACTACGGACTCGATAAATCTGTTTGAAAAACGGATAACAGAGATAGATACCACAGCGTTTACCAAGTTCCCCAGACTGCGCGTACTTTTTCTCAATGGCAATTTTCTTACGGACATAGATTTGAGCCCCATTGGCAAGATAGATTCATTGGAAGAGCTCTGGCTGGACCGAAATGAGCTTGAATCCATCGACCTTGCGCCCCTGCAACACAATCACAGACTGAGACGCCTTGAATTGGACCAGAATAATTTACAATCTGTTGATCTATCTCCTCTTCGTCACCTCTCACACCTCGAAAAACTGTGCTTACTGGCTAACAGGCTTCGTAACATCGACTTATCCCCATTAGCCAGTTGTCACAAATTGCGGTCCCTTAGACTGAACGTAAATGAGATAACCGGCGTGGACTTATCCCCCTTGGGTTCATCCAGCCTTCAAGAGCTTGACTTGGAAGAGAACAAGCTAGAGAAACTCGACCTTTCTCCACTAGAGGGGCTACCTTTAAAGAAAATACGGTTGAGTTACAATAGATTTGAGGAGATTGATTTGAGTCCTCTAGGTTCCCTGCAAGACCTTGAGGCTCTCAATTTAAGTGGTAATGATATTGGTTCTATAGACCTTTCACCCCTGCAGAATTGTCCGAATCTCAAAGAGCTGGACTTATCCTTCAATGAACTTGAACGGGTCAATCTTTCACCTCTTGCCTTATGCTCAGAGCTGGAAGAAGTTGCACTCGTTCGAAACAAGCTCAAGGAGATAGATATCTCACCGTTAAGTCGGCTTCCAGATTTGAAGAGGATATATCTGGGTGGCAATGATTTCAATCATATTGACCTATCATCAATCGAATCCAAGGGTTCCGCCATATCGATACAAGTTGACGCAAATGTGGAGATTTTTGGATGTGTTCTTAGTGAAAAAGTGGATAAGCATGATAATAGATATGTGAGAGTATAGTAGTAGGCTCCCCACCGGCGACATGGTCGGAGATCCGTTCAAGGACACCGCGGGCCAAAGCATTAACACCCTGCTTGTCGTGTTGAGCCTGACGGCAACATTGTTCTTGCCGATTATCGTCACCCTCAACAATTTGATCTTCCCGTAGTTTAACAGGATAGATATACTGGCACCCCGAGGTCTTCTCGGGGTTGCCACGCCCTTTTTTTCCATCAATCACAATAACCTGATTCATTCTGCCCGGATTAAGATTTGGTTCCTTGAGATTCAGAATGCAGAAGTCACAAGATACCTCTGACTGATTGCTTATTAGTGGTAACTGGGGAACCACCACGGATGACTGTCGAGAAAGAGTATACTGAAGGCAGGACGACATTCCTGAGTGCAGATGTCAAGCATTATGCAGGGGAAGGGCAACCCACAGCAGACATACCGGTTTTCTATAACCCTAGGATGCAGGTTAACAGAGACATCTCGGTTGCTATTCTCACTGCATACCTGAAAGAAACCTCAGTGGACTTGATTTGTGAACCACTTGCGGGCTCAGGAGTACGCACCCTACGTTATCTCATCGAATCCCAAGGCGACTTCCGTGCAAAGATGTTTGACCTAAATCCAGCTGCAGTTGAAATGTGTAGGAAGAACGTGGAACGCAATAAGCTTCAAGATAGAGCTAAAGTGATACGTGGAAATGCGAAAATACTGCTCATAACTGAGTCAAAGGAACAGAGATTTGATTTCGTGGATTTGGACCCTTTTGGAACTCCAGCACCTTACATTGATCCGGCCATACAATCTCTGAATCCAAGAGGTAGTATGCTGGGGATTACAGCAACCGACATGGCAGTCCTGTGCGGCGTATATCCAAGAGTAGCATTAAGGAAATATGGCGGCTACTCTATCAGATCACCATTTACTCACGAATTGGCAGTGCGGCTGCTCTATGGCATGCTGTATCAAGCTGCAGGAAAACAGGACTACGGAATTGAACCGGTTGCTTCGCTCAGTACAGACCACTATGTAAGAATCTGGGCGAAACTGGATGAAAGTCGACGGGTATCCAATCGCCAAGCACATCAAATAGGTTTCATATCTTTTTGTCCGGTATGTATGGAAGTTGAAACACAGCCCTTACGAACAAAAGGATTCTTGTCAACCTTTGAGCATGCGTTTGAAGATTGCCATGGATTGGTTCAAACAGCAGGTCCACTCTGGTTGGGGGTACTATATGATTCCACTCTATTGGGCCGTGCGAATGCAATAGCAGAACAGCAGAGGGATTATTTTGCCGCTCGAGTTCCCAAACTTATGAGTACTATGCTGGAAGAAGAAGCTTTGATGAAGATACCGTATGTCGATATTCACGCGCTATGCGACGCATACAGTCTTACTCCGCCTGCAACGGACGATATTATGCAGATGTTGAAGGATGCGGGATATGCATCTACTAGAACTCATTTTACACCAACCGCAATTAGAACAGATGCATCGATTGCCAAACTGGTAGAAACCATGAAAGAATTGAACAAGGGGAGATAGAGCAGTGGGACGACGACGAAAGGATGAATACTACTATCAGAAGGCGAAAAAAGAGGGGTACCGGAGTAGGTCCGCGTACAAGCTTAAGCAAATCCTAAAGAAGTTCAAGCTACTGCAGGGAGTTGATGTTGTACTTGAGCTCTGCAGTAGTCCAGGAGGGTGGACACAAGTACTCCAAGAAAGGGATTCGACTCTAGAGATTGTGGCAGTTGATATTGAAAGAATGACTCCTCTCCGGAGGGTTCGCTTTATTCAGGGAGATATACGATCAGAAGAAACACAAAGAAGAATTGATGAGCTCACACGAGGAGGAGTTGATCTTGTCCTCTCAGATTGTTCCCCCAAGGTCTGTGGGAACTGGAATATCGACGTTGCACGTCAACTAGAACTCGCTGAAACAACATTCAATATTGCTCATAGATTAGGTAGTGAAAAGGCGTTGGCTAAGGTTTTCCAAGGCCCCGGATTTGAAGACTTCATGAATAGAATAAGACAGAAATTCGCCAAGACACATCTTATCAAACCAGATGCATCGCGAAAATCGAGCTCAGAGCTTTATCTCCTTGCATCAAATCCACAATAAGCTATAGAAGAAAACCGGGACTAATTACTCGGTTCTCACGGTATTGAGCCAATCTTCGAGGTCCCTGCACTTGACAGGTGAATCTGGTTGCCTTGCACCACATTTGCTCAGTTTGAGACAGTGAAAGCATGGGCATCCGCCTAAGTCTGACAAATGCGAAGTCTCCGGTTCCGATATGAAGTCTGCGCTTATGAATAATCGTCTATCTTCAGGTGTTTCTTTTGTTTGCATGATGAATCCCTTACGTCTAAGCTCCTTGAGTGTGTTTGTCAATGTGATTTCGTTCAGGTTCAATTCATTCTTCAGTACGGAAGCGAGCAGACCTCTGTCACCTGCCGCTTTTATGGCGGCCACAATTTGGTCGGCCATATGTTCCATTCTTCATGACCTTTCGGCAATACGTATGACAACTAGCTGACTAGTATAGTTTTGAGGATTAATAATTATTCGGAAGCTGCTCTTCAAATTTGTCTTCCTGTGCACATTTGTATACATGAATGTGCTGACGTAACCATTATTCTTCGTAGAGGTATAAAACCGTGTTTGGGAGACGCTTCTTGTCTACCTTTCCAGCGGGGGAGACTGCTACATAAGGATATTTCACTGGACCGAACACATCCGTTACGGTGCCAATGCGGTCTAGACTCTTATCCACAACAGATGCCCCGATTGCAGGAATCTTTTTGGTTCTGAGAATAATTGATTCTGTCTTCGAAATGTGAATTACTCTTCCTAAGCGTCTCAAATCATTTCTCTCTCAGGTAATTGTATCATCTACGTGACTTTCGCTTCCGCTTGGCTTCTTCGAGTTTCTTTTTCTTAGCAACAACCTTGCGCGCACCCTTTGCAAGCATCATCAGAAGACGCTTTTTGCTGTGGCCTTGCGGATTTTTCAGAATAACATACCCACCTCGATCTTCTGAGGGGTGTCGAGGATATCTTTTGTCTTCAACCACCTTTGCCTCATGGCCTATAACTTTGGCCGCCAAACGAAGAAGACGGGCGTTTACGTCCTTAACACAGAGATTGGTGGGGACTCTTCGGCCTTCAGCCCGCGTGAGCTTGGCATCTATGTATTCGGGCCAGATGATTAAACCATCACGCTCTTTCATGAGTATGTCGTCTCCTGTGGATCGACCAGTGCTACACGGGTCCTAGGGCGAAGTTGGCCCTTGTTTGCTTTTTTAACCTTCGTTTCAACAGCAAGGGCCTTAAGAGAGATGAAAGGTTTCAAGGAACATCAAGTTGAAGGAGTAAGTTTGTTGTTGGCGAAACGAAAGAGCAAAGATACCTACTTCTGCGAGATTGCTGATCTTGTGTCCTCACGTAGTACCTGTCTCAGGAACAAAGTTGGCGCAGTTCTTGTTAAAGAATCACAGATTCTTAGCACGGGCTACAATGGAGCACCAAAAGGGTTACCTCATTGTGAGGAAGTAGGATGTATCAGAGATGAACTGAATGTGCCACCGGGAGAAAGGCACGAGCTCTGCAGAGGGCTGCATGCCGAACAAAACGCCATTATACAGGCTGCATACCATGGTGTCTCGGTGAAGGGGGCAAAGCTATACGTCACAACAAAACCATGCAGTATCTGCACTAAGATGCTTATCAACGCAGGAATAACTGAGATTATCTACATAGAGCCCTATGAGGATGAGCTTGCTGCACAACTAATTGAAGAGGCAAATTTGAAAATTCGTAGAGTAGGAATAGAGAGGAAATACGGACGGATTGCAAGAAACCGGAAGTAGGCCGGATATCCGGAAAGATTAAAGACCGCCTACAGCATGTTGTATGATAATCCAATCAAGGAGCCAAAATTATGTCAAACTTGTATGATTTGATATCCATTCATGACCTGTCACGCGAAGATATCGATATGATACTAAACAGGGCAGCAGAGATGGAGGACGAAGCCATCGAACGCAGCAAGAGGCTGGAGAAGAAAATAATGGCGTGCCTCTTCTTCGAACCCTCCACACGAACACGTCTTTCCTTTGAGAGCGCTATGTTGCGGCTTGGTGGCAGTATACTCGGCTTTGCAGATATTGGTGTTACAAGTGCAGGGGGAAAGGGGGAGAATCTTGCAGATACTATACGAACGGTAGAACAGTATGCTGATTTGATAGCCATTCGTCATCCATTAGACGGCTCCGCTCGACTAGCAGCAGAGTTCTCAAGTATACCCATCGTCAATGCGGGTAGCGGCTCGGAAGAACATCCAACGCAAGCCCTTCTGGATTTGTATTCGATAAAGAAGATGAAAGGCAGCATAGATGGTTGCTCTATTTCTCTTTGTGGAGACTTGAAGTATGGAAGAACTGTTCATTCTCTTGGCATAGCCCTATCATACTACAATGTCCAAATCACCCTAGCCGCACCACCCACACTGAAAATGAAACCGATAGTTATTAGAGAATTGGACAAAGCAGGAATTGAAGTTAAACAGGTAGAGAATATTGAAGACGCAGTAAAGGATGTTGATGTTTGCTACATGACCCGTATTCAGAAAGAACGGTTTCCTGACATCCGCGAGTACGACAAGGTGAAAGGCAAATTCAGAATAACTATGGATGAAGTCAGTATGATGAAGGATGACGCCATTATCCTCCATCCATTGCCCAGAGTGGATGAGATTGATTCAGAAGTCGATTCCGCACCGCAAGCCCGTTATTTCGACCAAGTCTACAGTGGTGTGGTGACTCGGATGGCGCTACTTGAACTCATCCTGAGTCATTCACGCTGAAGATCCTGAAGCTCCTTTATCAACTCATCAATCGAGTTGATTCCGCTCGTAGCCAAGGGAATATTCATTCTCTCTGCCAATTCGATGGTAAGGCGGTCCACTTCGGGGGTTCCATGCAGAATAACAAATGTTGGCTTGAACTCCTGAGATTTGATTGCCACCATGGGAGCTCTTCCGGTACTAACCTTGGTGAAGACAAGGCATCGCTCAGTTGCGGCCCCGAAAATTTTCAAAAAAGCTTCACTGTTCAGTTCCTTTACTGCTCTCTCAGCGTCAACTACTGAATAGCCATAGATTTCACGTTGCAGGAGATTCTCACCCGTCAGCACATCGCATTTCAGTTTCTTGCAAATCTGCTCAGCAGTTAGCGGAGTATGCAAATCAGACATTGCTAATACAATATTCAAATTGACCAAATCAACATCCATCAATCGAAGAAAGGCAGAGACAACTTGACCGCCGTTCTGTTCGTCTAGCGTAATGAGGGCCATTACGAAGCGCCTGATTGTTGCACTCCCAGGAGACTCTCTTCGCCCTGATTCATAGTCACTTATCACACTTGGACTGATATCAAGGTAGTCGGCTATGTCAACTTGCGCAAGTCTGAATCTCTCACGCCACATGCGCATAGTCTTCCCAGGATTGTCGGATAAAGCGATTTCGCCAGCCATCCTGCGGGCTAGCCTTTCTCTTGCTGAGGACTGCATGGACATTTGTTAGGGTTGCCCCTTGATGTTTGATAAAGGTATTCGTCAATAGTCGAAGATTGTGTTGTTAAATCATGGAATAGACAGTATTCGGTAGCAAAAAGTGAGGGGTATGTGGTGGGCCGGAGGCGATTTGAACGCCTGATCACTCGGACCCAAACCGAGAATCTTCGCCACACTAGTTCCGTTAGACTGATTCTAACGGAATAGCTAGACCACCGACCCAGTGATTGCAAGGCATGGTTCCATCAATTCGCATTATAAGAGTAGTGGAAAGATACCTAAACAGGCGATTGGAGTGTCTTAGAATTCGTGTGTCGAAGTATATGAGTTAGATAACTCCCTCCAAAACAGAAGAGGAAGTGAACTCAACTGAAATCAAAACAGGTTAGAGAGTAGAACTTTCATTTTCGAAATGAGAGTTTATGGGCAGCCCCATCATCTTCGAGTTCAATTTCGAAGGTACTGGTTTCGGGATGATAGGCTGCTGCCCGCACAATCATATCTTGGTCACCGTTAGCGGACGCGAAATCAACAGGAATAGTCGTGCCATCTACTTGTATGGTACGGGGTTCTTCTGCAACGGCCCTGAATTCGATAATCAGGTTTCGCGACGGTGGTGTCCAGTCGCCCCGCCTCTCAGATACGTGAATGGACAGGCTATCTTCATCACAAGAGGTGCTCATCAATATTACAGCCGACGGACCAGCCTCAGAAATCCCGTCATCTTCGTATAACTCAATGCAGTCTTCCCCCTCGGGATAGACCAGAATTCGAAGGTCGCCTTGGTCTTTGTCGGTAGTTTGGACTACATCTCCTGTTGGAACTACTGATCCGCCCCTAAAGTAAACAGGCATGGTATCAAGGGGTGCCGAAACCGTGATTCTCTGGCCGCCTTCAATTCGCTCGTTTGTCCAGTAATCAAACCACTCTCCTGGTGGGAAATACACACTGCGGTTTTCAGCGCCTTTCTCAAGCACTGGAGCAGCCATCATGCTTGAGCCGATCATGAACTGATCATCAATCTCATACGTCGTAGGATCATCTTGGAACTCCAGCACAAGGGGACGCATGATGGGCAGCCCAGAGTCGTTGGCTTGCTTCGCGAGATAGTAGAAGTACCGCAAGAAGCGATATCGGAATGAGATATATTTCCGAGCGTTAGCAATGGCCTCTTCGCCAAGCTCCCACGGCTCTTGACGTGAAGTATTGATTCTCGTATGGTTGCGGGAAAAAGGATAGAGACTGCCGAGCTGATACCACCGAATCAACAGCTCCTGTGTCACATCATCACTAAAACCGCCGATGTCAGCACCACAGAATGGTATACCCGATAGTCCAAGATTGAGCAGCATCGGTATGGAGAGAGCTAGGTACTCCCAGGTAGAATGATTATCGCCAGTCCATGTGGCCGCATATCGCTGATAGCCGGCAAACCCAGCTCGAGTCAGTATAAAGGGACGTTCATCAGGGAAAACCTCCTTCAATCCATCGAAAACAGCGCGCATCATGTCAAGAGCGTATCTGTTCCGCATCCTTGGTTCCCAAGGCCTACCCTTAGAGTCTACAACATCCTTCATGGAATACTCCTCTCGAAGCCCAGGGTACATGCAGTTGCTGGGTTCATTCATGTCTAACCAGCTTGCATTACTTAGCCCGGATTGCATGAAGTCTTCATACTGAGAAGCAAACCACTCTCGCACTTCCTCGCGATAAAAATCGGGAAATACTGTTCTTCCTGGCCATACCAGGCCAACGTACACCTTACCGTCTTTCTCTTTGAGGAAGAAATCATTCTCAATGCCTTCATCATACAGCCTGTAACCCTCTTCGAGCTTGATGCCTGGATCGATAATAGCCATAACGTGATAATCCAAATCTGTCAGTTTCTTAACGAATCCGCGCGGGTTCGGAAAGACCTCCGGATTCCATGTGAAGATTTTGAATTCATCCATGTAGCCGATGTCAAGTGTGATGGTATCGCAGGGGATATTGTGTTTTCTGAAGGCGCTAGCAACGTTCAGTACTTCCTCTTGACTCTCGTACTCCGCCCATCTCGACCAGTGGTGCCCCAAAGCCCATAGAGGCATGAAATGAGGGCGACCGGTCAGCCAGGTGTAACCATCCAACACCTCTGCTATCGAAGGGCCAAGTATCACGTAATAGTCGATTGGACCTCCGGGGGCACCAAAAGAATAGAAATCATCACTTTGTTGTCTGAAGTCAAATTGAGTCCGGAAGGTGTTATCAAAAAAGATACCATGTGCAGTTCCGTCACGTAATGTGATGAAAAAGGGAACACTCTGGTACAGCGGGTCAGTCTCAGAATCGTGGTGTGGATTGTCATTATTCCACATCTCATAATGCAGACCGGATTTGTCAAGCCCGTTTGTTTTCTCGCCCATTCCATAGAAGTACTCGCCACCAGAGCTCTTTATTCTGCAAACAAAACTGTCATCGTGCCAGCCAAGTCCAAAGCCTGCTGGAGTTTCGATTAGGATTGAACCAGTTTGGTCCTCGATGCGAATTGCAGCATCTTCTAGAGTGACCGCTAGTGTGAAAGTCCTCCATGAAATCATGGATGCGCCATTTTTCCTACGGAAATCAAGGGAGACGTTTTGTTGCCTATCAACAGCTGCAACCGATGGTTCTTGCCTGTAGTGTTCATCGCGGGTCACTTGAACTCTCACAATTTTAGGAGAGACTACTGTGATTCTTGCCTTTCCATTTTCACAGGAGTAGTCGACATGGTTCTTTTGAATGCCGATATCATGAACAGGTCCTAGTTTTTTAGACATGGCTGAAGTCACTATTTGGAATACCGGCTACCATCTTTTTTTAGTTGTGTAGCTGTCTTTGATAACATAAAGGTCAAATAAGCTCAAATAGTGAGCTAATATGGGTTTGACAAGTTGAGTTTGTTAGGGCCTGACGATTTTGACAAGGATCGGAAAGAGCGCCTCAAGAAGCTCGCGCGGGATCTCTCGCCTGCAGTAAGGAGGGAGCTCGAAAAACTACTCGATAAGAAAGATTCGCCCGAAGCACAACGAAAGATTCGAAAGCTAGTCGGGGCAGAAAAGGCAAAGAAACTGCTGAACGAGAAAAACACCGAATAACAACGCGAGATAATGCAATGACCACAATGACTCCGTAATCCTTTCCGAGGAGGGTTTTTTTGAATTCTGAATCTGAAGAAATCGATTTACCACCGAACGCAGCTCGGGGTATAAGGGTTAAGCTATCCATAATTCGAATACTTGAGGCTGAGAAGCGAACACACCTTGCAGAGTTGCGCACTGGAACCGCAATACTTGCTATACCCATGTCATTGCTGACTATACTCATTGCCACTTCAAATCTCTACAATCCGGCCGACGTAATTGTATTCGTAGTGAGCCTTCTGGTAGGTGTCATCGCTTTGAGCATCATTGGCGTCTTCTTAATCTACCGCTCACTCAAGCGTATAAGAAAAACAGAGGATCTACGAGATGCAGCCCGACCCGAAATACCTGAGATGGCATAAAATGGCTATGTTCGCGACCACCGCTTTGAGTAATCCAAGGATAAGTTGATGCGGCTCAGGCGAGATACTCAAAATTTCAAACCCATCCATGAACCGAGCCATGCAGATAGTTGAAACAAACAACCCGCTTTTGAGCTGAACAACCTCGGGAAAATGGAAGAAGGGCTGAAGCGGTTGTAAATTTGTATCATTGTCACTATCATTCTCCCAGTTCTGAATCAGACATCTATTCACTTGAGATATCCATACCTATATGATGAGCTCTGAAAGTGAATGACTTGACCATAATTTCTATGGCCCTTTCTTTTGAAGTCCCTGCCCCATGCCCCACCTTGCTCTCCGTGTAGAGAAGAATCGGCCGCTCCTCATCAAGAGGGGCCACATTGTATTGAAGTCGAGCAGTCATTTTCAACGCATGCATTGGATCAACACGAGTATCACCTAGCGCAGTAAGAAGTAGGGTTGGAGGATATTCTCTCTCCACAGTTAATCTCCTCCACATGACCTGATGCCAATGCAACATGCCCCATATTTGCTTTTGCACCGGCCAGAAACAATAGGACTAGGCAATTTGCATGGAAATAGAAATAGTGGAGCCCCAGGCGGGAGTTTCGAAACTACTGGGAATCAATAGCTTCCTCGAACCCGCGGCCTCATCCTGTTCGGCTAGTCCGGAAATCGGACGTCCATACCAAGGATGCGATCTAACCAGGCTGAGCTACTGGGGCTTGCATCCATGAACCGGGTCACATGATTGCAGACCGAGGCACAGCGCTCTCGGCTATTACAACGGCCTTAAAGTTTTCTACTTGTGACTAAAGATTTGTACCTAAAGGGTTTATGAAGAGCGCGCGCGTTTCAGGCTATAATATATTTCAATAGAAAACGGGTAGATTGTATGAGTCTGAGTCCAAGCATCAACGAAAGGGCTTTGCAAATACTCCAGAATCTCACGGAAAGACCCAATGAATTGGGCTGCAAGGTAACACACACCACATGCGGAGCAACGCTTGTTGATGCAGGAATAGAAGTCGCAGGCTCCGTTGAAGCAGGCAGATTGATTGGGAAGATCTGTATGGGTGGCCTAGCTGCAGTCCGTATCGTCCAAGTACATATTGGAGACATGACCGTTCAGGGTGTCATGGTGGCGACACAAGAACCTGTCATTGCAACACTCGGTTCACAATTAGCAAGATGGAGGTTGAGATATCCCGAGTATTCGGCCATGGGGTCGGGTCCTGCCCAAGCAAGAGCTAGAGTCGAGACAAATCTCTTTGATAACATTGGTTATGCTGATGATGGGGGTTGTGCAGTGCTTGTTCTGGAAACGCGCCAATATCCTCCGGATAACGTGCTGGAGTCAATAGCAGACACTTGTGACGTTCTCCCATCTAACCTCTATTGTGTTCTTGTTCCGACTGCCAGTATCGCAGGTTCTGTCCAGATAGCGGCAAGGACCGTCGAAGTCGGTATCTATAGGCTATACAAACTGGGAATGAAACCAAGTCAATTCAGGAGTGGATATGGGGTAGCACCTTTCCGTCCGAAAATGGACGATGATTATCTTGCGATGGTAGCCAGCAATGAATGTTTAGCATATGGTGGGAGAACACATTTCTTCGTTACTCCAGAAGAAGATATCAACCTTGAAGAGATGGTTCAGGAGGCATGTTCGAACTACTCGGAAAGCTACGGGAAGTCATTTTCGAAGTTATATAAGGACGCAGACTACAATCCCAATGATAGGAATCAGCGGCTCTTTAGTCCTGCACAAGTCTCAATCATGGATATAGATGCGGAGATGATTTACCGTGCAGGCGAAATCAACGTGGTGATGGTAAGGAAAGCATTAGGTCACGTCTAGCTCTTCAACTTCTTCTCGCTCATCCTCGGTAGCAGGCTTCACCAGTTCGGCTTTCGGTATCGGGTAGCTAAGGGCCTTCTTCGTCGCCAATACTCCGAGTAGAGGGATGATAGCACAAAGAGCGAAGGTAGCAGGAAAACCGAAAGCTGGCTTAAACCAACCAAAGAACGCTATCAGTGGCATTGACAGAATCATTACCAAAGTCGGACGTAACGAATAGAGACTGTTTCTAATCTTATTGGGAACAACATCTATCATAATACGCTGACTTAGTATGCTGGCAAGCCCGCCAAATATGCCTGTTACTACGAAAATGATGAACATCAGCAGTACAGGGACCAGTGAAACAGTGGGAACTTCAATGATTGCAAGATTAAGATACGGAATTACGATATTTACCATTTCAGCACCTGCAGGTGCCCGTGGAAACACAAAGGTGAGAGCCGCAAGCCCAAGTAATGCAAGAAAACCATTGAACTGTGCAAGGCGAAATCGCGGAATCCATTTCTTTGGTTCAAATCGTTTGGCCCATATGCCAGTTCGCTCCTGAAAGACCGCGTTTGGTACGAATATCAGCGTCCTGTAGGAGGAAACAGCGACTTCGGTAACCAGGTAGTTGAAGTACAGTGGAAATAGCAGCAGATTCCACCAAAGTGGGCCAACGCTAAGGAGCAGGACTTCCCCCAGTATGAAGAAGATAACAAAAGGATCTGAAACAAGGAAACGGACTCCACGCTTCATGATGGAAGTATACTCCTCAAATGATCGGCTCTCTTCATCTTCGCCTCGAACGCCTGGCAGGTCCTTAATCAGTTTCAAGACCATTAGTGCCAGAAGGACGGCCAGAATAGCTTGGAGTCTGAAGACAAGTTCTCGCGCATATATTACTGCAAGCCAGCTTCCAGGGATAAGAACCAAAGTGGCGAATATCTGGTTTATAGAACCAACTTTACCCCAGAACGCGCCATAAGATTCTCGTTTTTCATCGTGCGGCATTGCGATGCGGTAGTTATTGTCGAACCAAGCTTGGAAGGCCCCACTTTCCTGAGATGCTCCAAATCCCATTAGCGCGTAGATTACTATGAATACCGAGAATGGCGTGTCCGGAGTCACCGTTGCAGTCAGCCAGAATGCAACAGCATAGCTGAACAATGCGCACGCGATGACGTAACGCTGTCCGATCCAATCGCCAATCACTCCTGTGGGATAGTCTAGGAGGGTTTGTACAGCGAGCTGAATCACGACCAAGATGCCAACTAAGGTTAGCCCTTGGTCGTAGCTTCCTCCACCTAGAGTTTCTGCTATGTGAATCATGTAGAAACTCGTGCTCAGCTGGAAGGTGCCTGCAAAGAGCGGTATGAGAATAGTGAGTACCTTAGCAAGGTAGAGAGCATTTTCCGTTGGGTTTTCAAAACCAAGAAGCCGGGCAGGAAGACTTGATTGGACTATTTCTTGTCCCTCAGGAGATGTTTCCTCATTTCCCTCAAGTGATTCATCAGTCTCCCGCTCTTCTTGCCCCAAGGTATTCACATCCATCAATATATTGAGTTGTCTATCATACTTTCAGGTTACAATAACTTCATTGTATTGGATTGCCGAGAAATCAAGCATCCCATGAATAAGTTATCGTTTGCGCTATCCATTTTGGTCAGGATTCGATGGCACGAGAATCAGGTGACACACAAAATCTTGAACAAAACATAGAAGTTGTTATTCAAGTCTAGGCTTTCCGAGTCCATGCCGTGGTGTTTATCAACTATATGAGTTTCTCAATGGTTTGAAGGTCATGACAATTAAAGTTGAATTTCGCGGTCCTCTGGAAAGCTATGGAATCCAGACAATATATCTAGTTAATGCAATGGACCACAGTAAGATTCGAGACGTTCTAGGCAAGCTTCTACAGCAGAATAAAGAACTCGAACAGATATTCTCTGATGTGGAAGCCGTGACCCGGAATACTATGGTACTTCTCAATGAGAAAGATATGACTTTGTTCGATGGTCTTGATACACGGCTAGATGACGGAGATAGTCTGCTGATTCTACCGCTCATACATGGCGGCTAAACGAGCTCAGCACCAGCGTGTATAGCTTTCTTATCGATTTTAAGGTATCTTTCCGGAACCATATCATTGACTCCGCCTTCTAATGCCTCTAGCGAAAATAAGCCGGATTTCTCTACAAGAGCGCCTAGCATTACCATATTTGAAGCCAAGCGAACACCAAGGTCATCTGCAGTCTTCATAGCAGGAACCGTGACGAGCTCATAGTTCTCTTCAAGACCAGATGTATCCACAAGATCCGGATCTGCTATAACCAAGCTGTCTGGTTTTGCGTCATCAATGTACTTGTCAAGAGCTGATTGGCTCATCACGACGAAGAAATCTGATTTTCTCACCTTTGGAAAATGGATGTCACCATCACCTACGATGACTTCGCTTTTTGCAGCTGTGCCTCTAGCTTCCGACCCATAGCTCTGGCTCTGTACCGCATTCAGACCACCATAGACCACTGCAGAATGACCAACTATCACTCCAGCCAGTACTACACCCATGCCGCCTGTGCCAGCAATTCGAATTTCTTTCTGCATTGCTATCAGTGCCTCTTCGGTACAACAGTTTCGCTGAGTGCTGGCTTGTATCCTTTTTCGTTCCTATCAACAAACACACCCAGATCGATGTTCTCCTTTGTCGGAACACGGTAATGGAGCGGCTCACCTTTCTTTCTGATGCGCAAGCTCTTGAACCAATCAAAGAAATCTTGGGAATCCCCAATCTTGGCGCGTCTTCCGTAGGCAGTAGGACACTGACTCAGCATCTCGATGAATGTGAAACCTTCATGTTCTAAAGCCGCTTTTATGGACCTAGATGCTTGGAAAGGATGAGCTGTGGTCCATCTTGCGACATAATTTGCACCAGCCATTGTAACCAGACGGGATAGGTCAAAAGGTCGTTCAGGATTACCATAAGGTGTGGTAGAGGTGGTGTCGCCAGCAAAAGTTGTGGCACTCACTTGGCCGCCAGTCATACCGTAGTTGTAATTGTTGCTGCAAATCACCGTCATATCGACGTTGCGACGAGCTGCATGTACAAGATGGTTGCCACCGATACCTGCAATGTCACCATCGCCAGAAATTACTACGACTTTCAGTTCTGGACGTGCAAGCTTGAGACCTGTAGCAAAGGCAACAGCCCTTCCGTGAGTGGTGTGGAGCGTATCAGCATCGAAATGCGGAGATGGAATCCAAGCACCACAACCGATTCCCGAAACAAACGCGAATCCATCGAGAGTTTCGTGCCCCAAATCGCGAAGGGCCTTGAAGAAGCAGTTGATGGTGATACCGTTGCCGCAGCCGGGGCAGAAAGGAGAAGGTAGAGCCTCCTCACGTAAGTACGCTCGTGAAAAATGTTGATTTGAAGTGGTCAAGGTGTTCACACGATTGCCAACAAGGCCAAGGAGCTAATAATTAATTCCCTATGACCAAGGGGGAAATAGGCTAACACTACCGCCATTAGCACCACTTTTAAAACAGCATAACCGATTTTTTGAGTAGTATAATCAATCAAAGGTGAGATATTTGTCTGATGTCGCTTCAATGAGAGCATTTAACAGAGAACTTGCAGCAGTGGTTGGCGCCAGTGTGGAAGTGAAACTGAAAAGCGGTGAAGTCTACTCGGGTACAATCAGAGGGATTGACAAGGAAAGCCTCAGTATTGTCCTCGCAGAAGTTCACACAGAAGAAAACCAGAACATTCCCAAGATGTTCATCTACGGCGATAGTATTGCTTCTTTCTCACTATCCGAAAAAGAAGTCAGCCTTGAAGGGCTTGCAAGGGAACTTGAGAGTAGCTTCCCTCCAGGCGGAGTACGATACTATCCAGATACTGCAGTCATAGTTGTCATGAACAAGGTTCGTATCACTCCTGAAGGAGTCGAAGGCAGCGGTCCGCTCTATGAAAGAGTGAAGAGTATTGCAGATGAATGGCTAGAAGATCACGGGCTGCAATAGACAAAACGTCGATGCTATGGTAATAACCACCGCGTTGTCAAGGCAGCTGATATTAGGTCCCAAACACCGACAAGAGATAAGTCTCACCGAATTGATGGGGATACATGAATCTAGCCGTCTGACATATAATTAACTGAGAAGGGGATCGACAAAGGGCTTTAGAAGATTCTCTTCAAGCCCAAATCATCCAGTTTCGGTTTCTTTTCTTCCTTCTTCTGTTGCTTTCGCCGTTCGAAGCGTTCACTTGGAGGCTTCAATCTATCTTCCCAAGAGCGGCTCCGAACCGGCGGAAATTTGCCAATCGATTGAGATTGTGCCTTGGTGTTTGCGGGAGAGGGGTTGCTGAAAAGACCGAACTCGGCAAGCCGTTTCCGCGTAACTGATGTATCTTTCTCCTCTGTTTTGGATTCCTTTGAACGGGGAAGCAGCTGTGGGCTCTTTACGCCAGTTAGAATGAGCATCACGCGCAGTATTCCACTCAATCGTGGATCTACACGTGCACCCCAGATTACATTAGCAGAATCACTCATCCTATCGGATACGATTTGGCCGACATTGTTTGCTTCCGAAAGCGACATATCAGGTCCGCCTGTTATGTGGATAAGTGCACCAGTTGCCCCGGTCCATTCTACCTCAAGAAGGGGGCTGTTCAATGCGTTCTTAATAGCTTCTTCTGCCCGATTCTCATCACTTGCCTCTCCCAGCCCAACCAGAGCCACACCACCGTTACATATGATAGAGCGGACATCAGCGTAGTCGAGGTTGATTAAACTAGGCATCGTGATTGTTTCAGTGATGCCTTTTACCATGCCAGCAAGCACTTCATCGGCAACACCAAAGGCCTCTTCCAGCGGAAGGTCAGGCACTAATTCCATGAGCTTCTGGTTATCTATGACAACTACTGTGTCTGCGTTCTTTTGCAGTCGAGCCAAGCCTGATTTCGCTTTGTCAATGCGAGTCCGTTCGAGTTCAAACGGCATAGTAACTACACCGACAACTATGGCATCATTCTTCTTTGCTATCTTAGCCACAACGGGAGCAGCCCCCGTGCCAGTTCCGCCACCCATACCGGCAGCAATGAATACCAAATCAGCATCTCGCAGCAACTCTGTTAGCTCGTGGGATGATTCCTCAGCTGCAGCCTGCCCGACATGGGGATAGCCCCCTGCACCGAGACCCCGGGTAATTCTCTCACCAATGAGTAGCTTGCGATGAGCGGTTGTAACTGAAAGATGTTGCCGATCAGTATTCACTGCAACACATTCAGCTCCCTGTACTCCAATAGTCATGAGTCGTTTTACTGTATTATTGCCTGCACCACCACAGCCAACGACAAGGATTCGAGCTTGTCCCATATCGCGGTTTTTGGAATCTCTTTGTTCATGTTTACTGTGGTCACGTGCCGAATCAATTAGAGATTTCATTGGTTAACAGCCTCGCTCTTCGTCTCATCAGCTATGACTTTGCCATTCCAAAGTTCACGCTTCAAAAGGTCACGTATTGCGTTTCTGATTGCTTCACTCCTGTTAGGATAGAAACCATTAGTGACGAGTTCCTCTATGTCAGACACAATCTGTTCCGGGAGATGTACAGCAATCAGCCGCATGACAAGTCCTCTGTCCAACTGTGATTCTCTTTAGATATGAATGTAGATATTATAACCTGTTTTTTTACAGTTGAGGAAGTGAACCCAACTGTAAACGGGTTATCTAGACGAAACATGGAATAACACAATTGAACTTGTCATAGTCAAGAAGAGACTAGAAAAGAGAACATAGAAAGGCAAGTATGGATATTACCGGGCGATTGTCGGGGTATAAGATAGGACATCATCAAAAAGGGAAATAGGGTACTATCTGGACTTAGGTTGAGGCTGCATAATCACCTGCACAAGATGCTCTAAATAGAAGAAGGAGGGAGTAAAGAACTCCTCTCAAGTCTTCTTTTTACGGCCTGTTCTCCGAGCAGCGATATTGCCTACTTTACGGCCTGGTGGGGTATTCCTGCCGACTGTTGTGGGTCTTCCGGGAGACTGATGAGAGCCTCCACCATGTGGATGAGACACAGCGTTCATTGCAGCACCTCTAACAACTGGCCATTTCCTTGCCTTGACACGATTGTGATGCCAGACAGTACCAGCTTTGAGAAACGGTTTCTCCTTCCGACCACCACCGGCAACTATACCGATTGTAGCTCGACACCGAGGGCTGAATGCTTTCTGTGACCCGCTAGGCAATCTAACCATCGCCTTTGAAGGATCAGCAGAGACAATCATGGCTGTCAGTCCGGATGATCGAACAAACTTGCCACCGTCTCCAGGCTTGCCTTCTATGTTGTAGATAGGTGTACCTTCAGGGATATGTTGAAGCATCAGAGTGTTGCCATTTACAAGAGCGGCATTTTCCCCGCATTCAATCTCTTGTCCCACATATGCACCTTCAGGAGCAACCATGAAATTAGGAGTAGAACTGTCCTCAAATCGGACCTCTGCAAGCGGAGCGCCCCTTCCAGGTTCGTGGAATAGAGCAACAATCTTTCCCCGATAGGTCTTATCGGGCGCCCATTTGGGATGGCGAGCCGGTGCGAGTTTCTTGTGTGAAGGCGAACGCCATCTTGAAGTACCGCGACCTTTTCTCTGAACTAATATACGCTTACCCATTATCAAACACCACTTAGAATATCCCCAGCCGAGTGGCTAATTCACCCGCACTGTATTCAGGCGCTAGCTTCACGAAAGCTTTCTTTTGCCCTGTCGGTGTAATCAGTGTGTTTACACGTTCCACAACGACTTCATAGAGTGTCTCAACAGCCCACCGAATCATGTTCTTGTTCGAGCGAAGAGCCACGAAGAAAGTAAGTTTGTTCTCCATGTCAACGGCTTCAAGACTGGCCTCTGTCACTACTGGTCTTATGACGATTTCATTTGGATCTCTCATATTGACACACCTCAGACAAAAAGGCCCTCTTCCTGCAGGCGTTCTAGGGCTGACTTGGTCCATATAACTAAACGCCCAGCATGTGTTCCAGGTGCCAGCAAATCTGCATTCAGTGCATGGACTTCTGCTATTTCAACTCCAGGAATGTTACGTGCAGCACGCTCAATCCCCAAGTCAGTCCCAACAACGAAAAGAATAGACTTCGGGGTCTTATACTTGCGACCACGCATCTTACCCTTTCCAGCTCGAATCTTGTGTCCGTTTCTTACTCGCTTAATATCATCATCAAGTCCTAAGGCTTCAATTACATCCATGACTTCTCTCGTTTTGGTGAGAGTTTCTAGTTCATCACTAACAACGATAGGAAACTCTGATGCCGAATCCACCTTGTGGCCGCGTCGAGATACAATATCTTTGTGTCCTGTCGCGGCGATAGCCGAACGGATTGCCAATCGATTCTCTTTTGTATTGATATCTTCCTCGAGAACCTCTCGTGCTTCTGGAGGGTGAGCCCGTCTTCCACCTACAACACCAGGCATGAAACCAGCCTTGTTTGCTGCAGGAGTGCCTCCACCTTTCACCCGGGGTACTCTCGACCTTCCATGGCCTACACCCCAACTTTCAGCGGTTGTTCGCTTACCAGCTAGAGGATCTATACCATGTGGCTGGCGTCCGCGTGATTGGACTGCCAATACGGCCCGCTTTATGACATCTGGTCGGTAGGGAGTATTGAAATGCTCAGGTAACTCAATGTCGGAATCAGGTTTACCATCCAATGTGTACGATTTTATAGTTGCCATTGATAACCACCTTCTCCTATTGCTTTGATGTTGTACTGATGTAGTTAACTTGGAATGGTTCTGGAGAATACCCGCTAGGAGCTCTAATAGCGTATCTCAACCTGATAGGTCTCTTCACGGGACCCGGTACGGACCCCTTCACCATCACGTAGTCTCCCCGGATGACACCATAGTTTACGAAACCACCTTCTGGAGTGATTTCCTCACCACGCTCACCCAGCTGCACGATAGCGTTGTTGAAGTTTGTTCGTGAATGATAACCGGTCTGGCCGGGTTGAGGAACGGTATACCGAATATTGCTAGGTGACCAAGGTCCGAGACACCCTATGCCTCTCTTGGTCTTTCGAGACTTATGTTGAAGGATTCGTACGCCCCATCGTCTAACAGTTCCCTGGAATCCATGTCCCTTGGTAACAGCAATTGTATCTACGAGCATGCCCTCTTCGAGTATGTCCGCAACACGTACGTCGGTACCAAGTATATCCGTTGCATATTCGAAGGCTTCCTCCACACTCGGAGCACCTATCTTGTATTCCATAACTTCTGGTCGCTTCTTAGGTACCGCGGCAAGTCTTGGCTGAGTGTGGACTAGCATCCTGATTTCGGAAAGTGAATCAAGTTCGGCTTCAAACTCTTCCATCTTGGCACTATAATCGTAGTCTTTCGGCAATGGCATCGTCTTGAACAGAGCATCGGAAGTATCCTCTGCTAATGCCTCCGTGATAACTCGAGAACCATACGGAGTGGTATCGTAGCCACGGATTGAGAATGGACGTACTGGAGGGGTATCAAGCACAGTTATGGGAATAACTGTCTCGCGTCCCTTGAACGGACTGTCCTGATTGGTGACAGTCGTTACTGCGTGTGTCATTCCAGCCTTATATCCTACAAAGCCAAGTAGTTTTGCAGCCGAGCCACTATACTCAGGCCAGCTCTTCACGCGCGGCACAAATTTTGAAGCACGACCATGTGGCAAATATGCTAAGCTACCACGTTTGGGTGCATGTTTTTTTCTGTGCGCCATTTGTAAACACCAAGATTCGCGTATCGAACGGCCTCTAGGCTGGGCTATTCGTACTACTTGACTCGGCCAGCTCTGGTTTTACTTTTTAACCTTGCCCTAGGGTCAACAGAAGAAAATAGAGCTGATTATTCGTAAAACCCCTTCTTAGCAACAAGATCCCCAATTGAGTAGTTCAGAAGCGCCAAGCTGGAGAATACCGCTTCTTCCAAACGCACAGTTTCGGTCCCCTGACCGGGAATTGTATTAATCCAGAAATCTATGTAGTCTTTTAGGCCCGAGGGTTGAGAGAATAATTCGTGAAGGCCGAGCTTTGGTCCACCAAATAGAGCAAGAACTGATTCAGTACCCTCAACCGTAGCCTCTATGGCGTTTTTCATTTTGCTGAATGGGGGTGCTTCGCGTGAGAGCGCGATAGTGGTTGCTTCTACACTTTCGCTAAGGTAATCTTCAAGATCATCGGCCATCAATGTCTCGAAACCCCAGTATGCTGTTGTTTCACTTCGGTCTGTTACTTCGAGTTTGATGCGTGGTTTTGTTTCAACAACACGGAAAAGGGTGGGTTCGCGTTCGTCCACATATCCATCGTAGTCTATGGTTTCATCTAGGCCCAAATCCACTTTTCCGGGCCCAATTTGTATGCCCCAACGCAGCTCTCCCTTTTCAATATCCTCAATTGAGGAAAATAAAGGGTGGCTTGGAGTCCGTAGTGGTGGAAGAAGCCCAACAAATCTCAACGCCGGAGCACGAGGGAACACGCGCTTTCGAAGGTACTGTGGTGTGTCCATATAACGGAGTAGACGCACCAAAAGGTCTGCATCTTTCAGTTCTTGTTTGTTCAAGCGTCCTGTCTCGAAGACTATGATTTTCTCCGCGCGAAATACAGCGAATGCTCTTCCGAGAAATCCTGTGGTCACTGTTTTTTCACGCAAGTCAGAACAGTGACGAAGTGTGGTATCAGGAATTGCAACTTCGAGAGTCAAAGGATATCATCCTCTAGAGGTCAAGTGTGAACCAAACAGTTGTCTTCTCTTCCTTTTCTTCGATTCGTAAATCAGCATATGTCATTGCCTTGACTTCGGTTCTTGTCTCATGCTTATTATGATCGATTCCTTCACCCCAGATAGTGGCTTCAAGCAAGTATCTCTCGTCGCGCTGGGTGATTTCACCAATTTCGAAGGTAGAATAGAACTTCGATTCGATGTCTACCATGGTGATAATTTCGCCAATCCATTGCACCAGTAATTCCTGTAGGTCAATACCCTCAACAGCAACGTCAGTTGGTTCTTCAGATGAGACACTGGAGGTGTCCACCATGATTTCGAGGGTAGCTTTTGCTCCCTGTTCAAAGGCTGTAGGAAGATCAGGGCCCCACGCCTCGATAGTAATATCAGCCGTATGTTCGTGAAACCTAAACCCTTCTGTCATCTCTTAACCAACTTCAATGAACAACACTCCAAGAAGCTTAAAAGGCGTTTCTTAGCCACTCAAGGCAGTTGGTTGCCTACAGAATCTGGGCAGTCACAGTTTGCCGAGGTAGCCAAGCCCGGATTAAGGCGCTGGTCTTGAAAACCAGTGTGCAGATGCACTCAGGAGTTCGAAAGTCAAGACAGTTCGTCTGGCTGGACATATCTCCTCCTCGGCGCCAAATCTTATTCTGCTCGACTTAGGCCTATTAGGGTCTTCTCAGATGAACTTGGCAAGATAGGGGCCACAATCATTGAAGCCAAGGTTGCGGTAGTATTCCTTCACTCCAATCCCGCTGAGAACAAGTAATCGTTCAGCTCCAAAATCGTTCTCTGTAATCTGTTCAGCTCTTACAAGGAGCTGCTCTCCGAGACCGAGATGTTGCCAAGATTCCTCATCCCGTTCACCAATATTGACCACCGGGCCATAAACCCTAAGCTCCCGTATGATGGCAGATGGGACTTCGGAAATCTCTCTTCTATGTGCCTTGTTGCTCGGTTTCCGAAGCCTCAGAAAGCCAAGTATCACATCCAAGTTAGGTTCTTCGAAGGAAAGAAATACTTCATTGCCACCGGAGGCAGGGTAGGTACGTTCAATAAGTTCAATGTTCTCGGGTTTCACCATTTCATCTGAGCGTCTCTGGAAATGGGCAATTTCACGATAGCGGATTGTAGGATTTCTCATATTTCTTTCCTTCATCCAGTCATGAACAAGTTCTCGTAGATTTCCTTTGCTTAGTCCGGCTTCAATTTGGTGTATGGGAATATCGCGCTGCATGCGCTGGATTCTAACGTATTCTGGCATCTTGCTGACAGCGCGTGAAACCATCTCCACGATTTCGTCATTGGTATATGGTTCATACTCACCGTTCTTCCACCAATTGTAGAGCTTGGTATTAGCGACCACGATAGTCGGATAGATTTTCATCATATCAGGCTGAAAGCGCGCATCATGGAAAAGATGTTCAAAATCTGCGATATCGGCATCGATAGAGCTACCAGGAAGACCAGGCATCATATGGTAACATACTTTGAGTCCAGTATCACGAAGTATCTGTGTAGCCTTGCTGATTTCCTTTACCCCGTGACCCCTGTTAACATAGGTGAGTAAATCATCGCGTAACGTCTGAACACCAATTTCTACGCGCGTTCCCCCTAGTTCCAGCATCTCATCCACGGTTTGTTGAGAAATCTGGTCGGGGCGAGTTTCAAAAGTTGTTCCGACATTCCGAACGTCAGCAGTTTCATTTTTCTTCTTGGCCTGTTCGAAATCATTACTGATTTCGCCGTTCATAGCCTCTAGGCACCCGGTTACAAACCATTCCCGGTAGGCTCTATCCTTTGAACACCAATCTCCACCCATCACAATGAGCTCAATTTTCTGTACAGAATGTCCAGTCGCTCTCAACTGGTTCAATCTGTTTTTGACCTGAAGATACGGGTCGAAAGCATTCTGGATACCCCTCATCGTTGCTGGTTCATGCCCTGTATAGCTTTGAGGGACCCCAAGCTTTGGGCCACCCGGGCAGTAAGCACATTGGCCATGAGGGCATTCATGAGGTTCGGTCATTGCCGCAACAACAGCCACACCAGAGGCCGTTCGAACAGGCCTTTTTTGAAGAAGGGTTTGTAGCTCATCCCACTCATCTTCTGTAGCACTTTGAAGCACATCCGCGTTGGAAGGTACACGGGATGCACCGAATTCAGCACATGCTTTCTTCTTAATCGCGTTGATGTCACGGCGGTCTAAGACATCATCTGATTGTAGAATGTCCTGTATGATTGCTCTGTGAAGATGGTGTTCTTCAGCCGACATGACGATTCTCAGATTTGCATTTTGTAGTTTAATATCATTGGTTGTATCTAAAGGACAGGAGATTAGCCATGCCAAGTGAATAGCCTTATAACATCACTTTGCAAAATCAAGGTTAGAAGACAAAGAGGAATGAATGATGCCAGGATCACATGGTTCACTGACAAAGGCGGGAAAAGTTAGGGAGCAGACACCTAAGGTTGATGGAAAGGAACGACATTCTCCCATTCCCCGCGTGCGCAATAAACGTAATTATGTCCGGCGTTTTGTGAAGGGTAAGGTCAAAGGCCGCTAATCAAGTAGATTTCAACGACGTTTCCAAAGCTTCGCAAAGAAACGATACTGTAAATTGTGATATAGGGCAATTTTGTATTTGACTTGGCCGCAGAATAGCCAAGTCACATCTTCACTTTTTACATCTATTACTCCGTATTCAAGCTGTATCTCACTGAAGGACTGAGAAAGCAGCTGAATATCAGAACCGCGTTCCGGCCTTGTTGTGTTACAACGGTTGCTTTTTGCCTGTGGAATCACGTGTATAAGAGGCGAACTCATCGATTTGTTGCAGCTGTTTGTCCGAAAATACGGGTCCATCCACGCATACCATGAGACCTTGCGGGTCCATCGCACAGGTTCCACAGATACCGCATCCGCATTTCATGTATCTTTCAAGGGACGCTTCCAGAGGGATTCCATGATGTGCAGCGGATTTACAAAGACCTGCCATCATGATCTCCGGACCACAGGTATAGAGCCTGTCAAACTCGTTTTCTTGAATAAGGGAATCTGCGAGGTCAGTAGCAAGTCCCTCTAATCCCCTTGACCCATCATCTGTTGCAATCTTCAATTCGATACTGTCTGAAAGTTGATTTTCAAAGTCAAATAGAAGTAAGTCCCCTCCCGTCTTGGCAGCTACGAGTAGAGTGACGTTGGAACCTTCACGAATCAGTTCGTGTGTGAGAAAACGAAGAGGTGCCATTCCAATCCCGCCGCCTACGAGCAAAGGATTCTTTGATGCCAAACTGAATCCATTACCAAAAGGACCGCGTAACCCAATGTAGTCTTCTGGTTGCAGGGTCATCAGGGCTTCTGTTGCTTCGCCCACCTGTTTTACAGTTATTGCCATCTCTTCGTCATCTTGGTAGCAGATACTCATAGGAATCTCGTCTACATTCCGTATCCAAACCATAACGAATTGGCCGGGTTGGACAACTGATCCCTTCCAAGGAGTATCAAAGTATAATGTATGACAGAGCGGGTTTTCGTCAACAACCTGGGTAATCTGGACAGATGTTGGATTTCCCACTGTGTGTTCCAAGTTCATACTAGGTCCTCCCTGCTAAACCGACAATATCAGAAATATCGGTAAATCCTTCACGAGCCAGATATTCCTCTACTCCTTCTCGAATTCGAGTAAAAACATCCAGCCCACCGAGAGTTGCCGTTCCGATTTGAATCGCGCTTGCTCCGGCTAGATGCATTTCTACCGCATCTTCCCATGTTGATACCCCGCCTACACCAATTATTGGTATAGACAATGCAGAGTAGAGATCATAGACACAGCGCACAGCTACGGGAAAGATGGGAGGACCAGAAAGACCTCCAACTTTGTTTGCTAAGACCGGTGCTTTCTGCTTGATATCAATCCTCATCCCTCGAACTGTATTGATAGCAACAATAGCGTCTGCTCCGGCCTCTTCAGCCGCTTTGCCTACAGCAACAACATCACTGGCATTAGGAGTTAGTTTTGCAAAAACTGGGAGGGAGACTGTGCCTTTGACCGCCTTTACGAAACTCCTAGTCAATTTGGGACTGTGGCCTATCTGACTTATCTCTGCATGAGGACAAGATAAATTGAGCTCAAGAGCTGATGGTTCGGCTTCAAACGCTTTCTTGGCCACTTGGGTAATTTCGTTCTCCGTGCGACCAAATATGCTGATGACGAAGGGGACGTCATGCTTTTTTAGGATTCTAAGCTCATCTAGAAAGCTATCAATACCAGGATTGGTAAGGCCAACCGCATTCAGCAGACCTGAATGGGATGCAGTGATATTCGGCCCGGGATAGCCTTTCCGTGGTTCCAAGCCTACAGATTTGGTTACGATGATATCAGCTCCCTCCCTGGCAACTCGCGCCATGATTGCACCGGTAACGCCCAGCACACCCGATGCAAGCCAGTATCCCTCGATTTTCACTGAATCACCGTCGGTGGTCGATGATACGTTCGGGGTAATAAGACCAGCGAAAATAGATGGATGTCATTTTTTTCACTGGTCATAAAATAATGGGTTGCCAACACACTTATTCGACTATTCAACTCAGAAAGGAAGAGAGACGATACATGACGCGGGTCTATCTCACGATGAATGCGCTGGGAGCTTTCCTTCTTGACAAGGAAGGTAACATTCTGGCTAATCGGATGGCATATCCCGATATCGAACAATCATCTCGTAACCTTATCTCCATACGGAGAGGCAACTCAACAAATCTGTTGGACAGTATAATCAATGAAATCCCGCGTAATGATGCTAAAGTAGTTATAGTAGAGACTCGTTGGTTGAAAGAAGCAGTCCAAGATGCCTGCAATTTGCAGGTTGAAGTTGAACAAATTAGTTCACCTATCAAGTGGTTTAGAACGACAGGTGAGAAAGAACTCATCGAGCAGGATATTTTAGAATCAGAGGATGATTCCATACGCTTCCGGAAAGAAGTGGCAATCCATATTGCTAGGAATCGAATACGGGCAGCAACGGAACGAAGAGATTTACTCGTGAAACAGGCAATCGACTCAGTTGATGAAGTAGATCGTTCCATCAATGAAATGGATATGCGGTTGAAAGAATGGTATTCGCTACATTTTCCCACGCTCGTAAACGAAGTAGAGAACCCAGAAACCCTAGCAACCATAATCTCAGAGATTGGCCTTAAGAATGAGATAACCTCGGAGAATCTCGGCAAACTGGGATTAAGTCAGAAGAACGTGGAAGCCATCGCTGCAAACCGTACGAGGGATACTGGTGCCGATATCAGACCTGAGGATGCAGAAATAATTCGTAATCTTGCAGAAACGCTACGTGGACTTGTCGAGCTCAGACATAATTTGCAAAAATACGTTGAGAAAGTCATGAGAGAAGTGGCTCCAAATATGTCAACACTTGTGGGCCCGTTGATTGCTGCTAGGCTCCTTAGTCATGCTGGATCTCTCAAGGATTTAGCTAGAAAACCCTCCAGCACCATTCAAGTTTATGGTGCAGAAAAAGCATTGTTCAGGAGTCTTAAGACAGGTGCTGCACCCCCTAAGCATGGTGTGATTTATCAGCTGCCAGAAATTCATACAGCCCCATACTGGCAGCGGGGGAACATTTCCAGAGCCCTAGCAGGTAAGTTGTCCATCGCAGCTCGAGTAGATGCGTATTCAAAACGTAATATTGGAGCCAAGCTTAGGGCTGAGTTCGAAGAGAAAATTGAGGAGATTCAACGGAAGTATCCTGAGCCGCCATCAAGCAAATCTAAGAAAGGAAAGGGGGGAAGCTGAAATGGAGAAAATTGAGGAGTACAAGTTTCCTGGAGTATTCAGGAGTAAGAAAGGAAAGAAGATTAAACTCTGGACTCAATCACTCACGCCAGGAAAGAAAGTCTACGGTGAGGAACTGATTCAGGTGAATGGCAAGGAATACAGATCTTGGTCAGTCAACAGGTCCAAGCTGGCAGCAGCGATTATCAAAGGCGTCAGACACATGCCTATCCAGCGAGGTTCAAGGGTTTTGTATCTGGGAGCAGCCTCCGGAACCACTGTAAGTCATGTTTCGGATATCGTAGGTCCAAATGGTGTTGTTTATGCGGTGGAATTCTCACCACGAACAGCCCGAGATTTGATTGTTCTATCAGAAGAGCGAGAAAATATTGTGCCAATCGTTGATGATGCGAGACATCCAAACAGATACACCTCATTCCTTATGGGTATTATAGATGTGGTATACCAAGACATTGCTCAAGTGAACCAAGCGCGAATCCTATACGATAATCTCAGAACGTTCTGCTCCTATGGCGCGTGGGGTATGATTGCAGTTAAAGCACGGAGCATAGATGCTGTTGATGACATTCAGAGTATCTACAAACGGGTAGTTACTGAACTCGACGAATATGGGCTTGAAGTGATGGAACGGGTCGACTTGGATCCCCTTGAGAAGGCCCATGCAATGGTTGTGACGAGGGTCAAAGAGAAAATATCGTGAGCTCGTTTATAGAGCGGGAAATCGATTCTTTCAATAATCATTTGCCGACCACCCGCCTATCCCTGAATATTGCCAATCATACTACTGAGACGTATTGACTTAGGTACTGGCACCTTCACAATATCGGATACGAAGCATACACTTTTTCTCGTTCATAAAATCCTAGGATATATTAACCTACCATGGAGAAAACTGCACAAATGGGAATGGCGTGACCGGCTAGTCAGGCAACAAGTGTAGCAGTTGAGAAGAAGAATCCCTCCATAATCTTGCTTACAGATAACTGAAACAGATTGATAAGAGGTAATTCCAGTCACACCCAAACGCACCTTTAGTTATCTTGATATTCATAGATGTAAGAGTAGGCACGAGATAGAAGATGACCCGGTCTAGAGTTCAGCTGATTCAAGAAGTTAAGTCTCAACTAGATGATGCTGGATTCAAACTATCAACGAAGTGCAACGTAAGGCCTACCTGCTTCGATATGGTAGCTAAGAGGAGCAACCAGCTGCTCCTAATCAAGGTGCTTACCAACATAGATGCACTTACCAAGGAGGATGCCCTGGCTCTTCAGCTAGTTGCGCATTTCTTTGAGGCGACTCCAGTCATCATCGGCCGAAAAACCAGAAGACGAAAGCTTGACACAGGAGTCGTCTACAGACGATATGGCGTGCCTACAATCGAGCCCAAGAGCTTCAACAGCATGATTACTGAAAAGGAGATGCCCAAGGAATTCATACAGAGAGGGGGCAGATTTGTCTCAATCGATGGAGCCAGGTTGAAAGAGATTAGGCTATCAAAGAGTATGTCAAAGGAAGAACTTGCAGACTGTGTGGAAGTGTCAGCAAGAACCATCTTGTCGTACGAGAAAGATGAGGTCGACGTGAGCAAGGATGTGGCGGAACGTCTCGAGGAAGTTCTTGAGACTGACTTGGTCCTTCCTGTGAATCTCTTTGAGGACGAAGTTATACAGAGAGAGGGGGTATCTCCTCAACAGCCCAATCCGGCAACTTTTGAGAGCCGGATTAATAAGTTCTTCAAGAAGCTTGGAATGAGAGTCCTCTGGACCGATAGAGCACCATTCCACTTGGCAGCAAAGGAAGAAGGGCCGCCTCTCATGTCAAGCGTCGGTTCAATCAGAAGCTGGGCGCTTAAGAAACGTACAGATATTCTCAGAAGCGTATCTGATGTCACGGACTCAAGTGCAGTGATCATTGTTGAGGAGGGACAGGCAGAAGAGTGCCTCTCTGAATTGCCAGTCATCAGGCAACTTGAGTTGGATGATATTGAGAAATCTGACGAACTCAAGAAAATAATTTCAGAACGTTCTGAGCAGTAATTTAGAATGAGTCGAGCTGGGACTGTTTCGTGTTCGCATCTAGAATGATTTTGCGGACCGGACTCCATGTCCTTCGGACTATGTCGGGCACGTCGCCAGTATGTGCGACTACTGATTGGATGAAGTGAACACTAACAGAATCAGAAGGATACCCAGAACCAAAATCACCATGAACAGCATGTAACTCCTTCACCCTGCGGTCACGTTCGACTTTTGCAAGGACTGATGCAGCTGATACAACGGGGTAGGTGATGTCAGCTCTGTGTTCTGACACAACCTTGCAATTGGGACCCAGAATACATCTTTCAACAATTTGTCGTCCAAATCTATCAGCATCAACGTCAGCTGCGTCCACAAATACCTCAGAGGGCTGAATCTCCCCAATGATCGACACAAAAGCATCGAGCTCGATATCATTCAGCGATGTGCCTCGTTTCCGAGCGGCGTCTATCTCAGCCGCTGATATCGGTTTGATGACAATCTTCTCGGCGAGGTGTGAGATGCTCTGGTTTAGCTCTTCCCGTCTTTTTGGCGTCAGTAGCTTCGAATCCTTAACGCCCAGAGATTCAAGTTTCTGAATGTCCCCTGCATCGAATGCTACACCACAGATGACCATAGGGCCAATCATGGGACCGCGTCCAGCTTCGTCTACGCCAGCCACCCGGTGCAAGACCATACCTTCCTCGTCCATATTTCTCACTCACTAACCGTCATTCCTGTTTGTGATTCTTTTGATGCTCAGTTCTCGTTTTACCCGTTCCACTTAGGCCAGCTACATGATAGTATTTATCGATGCTAAACCTTTTGATTCCCGTCTTCCTCTATGAGATTTGAAATTACAATCGATTCCCTTGGCGAAAACTTCATATCCAAACCCATTACTGCCTCTATCTACACAGACCGTGATTATCTCGGCGACCTATAGGCTGTTCACAGGTCTGTCTTGCATGGGAAGGTGGCCTAGTCCGGTATGGCGACGGGCTCCAGATCTCGGCTCATTTCGAGCCAGTAAAGAGCGGGTCAAAGATAGACGTCGCTTGGCGAGACTCGTCGATCGTGGGTTCGTGCTGCTTGATTTCCAAGTGGCAGCCAAAAAATCCCATCCTTCCCACCATTTTCAGCAGTATCATTCTACTCTACTTGTTCGACCATCTTCGTCAGTATACTTGGCACGGTCTTCTTTAGTGAGGCGCATCATCCACAGTCCATTCTCGACAGTTTTCTTGTCTGTTGATTCAATGCTTGGAGGATGATTCGCAGATGATTGCTTACATCGCAACTCCCTTTTAATCTAAAATCAATACGTAATCAAAAAGAGGTAGAACCGAATGGCCCGAAGGCAAGCTCTTCTATTGGTCGTTGCAATGCTGTTGCTTATCACAGCCGTGGCGCCGTCGGGGGCGACTGCTGCACGTACAGAACCAAGCGGCGAAATGACGCCAAGCCTCCAAACCTTCACAATAGATGAGTTCACCTACAAGGTTTCGTTCAAACTATCAGACGGCATAGAGGTGCTTCTTCTCCGCGGGTCTTTCAAGCTGGCTTATTACCATCAGCATCATCAACCCATAATCAGCAGGCACCATATATCTGTACTTATTGGATTCTACTACACGAAATCCGCTCTTGGACGAACACTGATTCGTTCTGCAAAAGTGGATAGCTTTGCATTCTACCCGATGTGGTCCGGTTTCGATGGAAAAACGTATGACTGGCTTGATACTGAGCCAGCACTCGAACTGAATGACACACTCATTGATGGACAGATGATTGCAGCACAACCCATGATTACCAATAAGCCCTTGAGCCGTTACCTGCCCAGCTTCGGTGGAATCTTCGTCTTCAAGGGGCTGACTATACATCTTCGTGATGGCTCATCAATAGAAATCAGTGAGAAGCCAATTACAATCGAACTGAAGAAGCAAAGCAGCAAGAGTACGCCCGAGGGCTCTCTTCATGTTATGAATGCTAATCTGAGCTATGAAACCAGTGTTCGGATGATGTCGCTTACGCTTCCTTCTGGCAGCACCTCTGTTCTCCTTGCAATAGACCTAGTTGTAGCGGTGTCATTGGCAGGTATCAGTGGCACGGCTGTAACAGTCTTCATTCTTCACCGAATCAACTGGATACATATTTCTCTTGACCGAGTACGAGATGCATTTCAACCGCAGCAGCAAGAGCCTGACAAGTAGAAGGTGGCGTTACGATAAGGTTTAAAATGCTACATCTTGTAACCGAAATTAGGCCGGTCATAGTCCCCGGGGCCCACCCGCTCTCGGCCGAACGCGGAAGTTAAGCCCGGGGTCGTTGCGGGATATGTGCGGGCTAGCGCTCGTGACAGGCCCGCAAACTGGCCATTCTCTATTCTACCAGTTTCTCAATACCGAGAAAGGGGAGACTACATTTTCACGGGCATCTAAATCATTAAAAGATGTCAAGATTGTTCTGAGTTCATGCTCTTACAACTATTCGGCGCCGATGCGGGAGAATTTAGCTGGATTATCCAGTTGGTGTTCCTTGTCTTCATAATGGTGCTCAGTCTGTATGGTCAACGGATACAGATGTGGCAGTGGCTGAAACAGATAGAAGCAGGTCTGATTGAACTGAAACAAATGGCAATCAAATCGAGACAGACAGCCATTGATACCTTCAAGAAATACGGGAAGGAAGAGAAGGAAGTAGCTGAAGAAGTAGACCGATGGTTAGACTACTTCACCATACGGCCTGTTGATCTCGATCCTGCAGGGGTTCTGGAGAGACTTGACCATATCCTTGAAGAGAGGAAAGACCGATTTGAGGAATTTACTGAAGAACTTGCACCAGAAGCATCAGATGAAGTGAGAAGCAATCTTGAGAACACACTTGAAGTCACCCAAGTGCTATCGCTGATTTTCCGTGTTGTGAGGCACTACTATCTACTGGGCAAGAAGCATGGCAGCCAGATTATGATAATGCAGATACAGATGCAGCTGCCCGAACTGTTACGGTTGGCCAAGGCGTATTTTGATGCTATGGGAGCCTTCTCGGAAGGCAAGCCGATAGGCGATGGAGTAGGGCCGTTGGCTGTGACGAAGTTCGCAAGAGAGCAGGGCAAGGATAATGAGAGCTATGTTCAAGAAATCACAAGAGGGGTCGGCTACTATCCTGTCGAGTATGAAGGACGAACAGTATATGCGCTTCGAGCAACTGGTCCGGGTGGAACAGTAGGCAAACCTGGTTTCGCAGTAAAGAAACTGGTCAACGAGAACCCAGGCAAAATTCGCAGAATAATAACTGTTGATGCAGCACTCAAACTTGAAGGTGAGGAGTTAGGCAGAGTGTCCGAAGGTACTGGGGCAGCAATTGGTGATCCTGGTCCTGAGAAGCATGCCATAGAGGAAGTTGCAAGGAAGAATGGCATTGGACTCGAAGCAGTTGTAGTAAAAGAGAACGAAACTGCAGCAGTCGGTGTGATGGATAAAAAGGTTCTCGATGCGGTACCTGAGGTAATCGAACGTATCAAGGAGGCAATCCATAAGAGAACTAGGACAGGAGATCACATCATTCTCGCTGGGATTGGTAATACTATCGGCATAGGATTGTGATTCAAATGAGTAAGTTGCTAAAAGCTATAGGTATCATATTCGCTGCAGCAGGTGCTTTAGTAGTCTTCTACGGCATGACATTTAGTTCTGGATTATTTTCGTATATTCTGTTCTTCCTCGGCCTAGTCGGTATGTCGATAGGATTCAGTCTTTTGACAGCCGGCCGAGGAGATCAAGAGCTGGAACCGCCTCCGCCGACAGTCACTGAGATTCGCTGCACATCTCCAGACTGTGACTTCAAAGAAATCCGCAATTTCGAAGAAGGAGACTACGTTCTCAAAGTCTTGGATAAGGGATGCCCCAAATGTGAAGCAGAAATGGTCATCGAGGGGATCTATGTCGTGCGTGAGGAGGAAGAGACAGAAAAAGGTCGCTTCTCAGTTCCGCAAGGTCAAGGTGAGGGTCCGTCCCCGTCCAACAAAAACAGTATGCTCTGATTGTGCGACGGGTCGATTCCCTTTTTCTACCAGAACCGGATAGGGTTTGATTGCATTCGAATCCAAAAGCTTCACAAATTCTTTTTCAAGTTCTAAATCATCATTCCGTGTCCCCACCCACCTAGCAGCAAAAGGAAAAGGGCCATAATTCTTCAGTAGATGATCTCTGAGTTTTTGAGTCACATCATCAAGTGTGACTTCCGCTCTGGTATTTGAAAAAATGTATGTGTATTTGGTATCAGTCACCTTTCCAGTACCAGTAGTGGCGAATGGTTCAATCGCATAGGTTTCCCCCGCCTCAATTTTGTCAGTAAACCGTTCTTTTACATTTGGGACCCTTTTGCCGCCATGAAGCCTGTACCTTTTCATCTCATGGCCGCTAAGATTGCGGATGGGTCTCAAACCATAGGCACCAATGACATCTTCGATTTTTGATCCGATGTCACCCAAGGATGTGCTTGGTTGCATGAGTTCGATAGCTTCCTGCAATGCGTCATCAGTTGCAGCAATGAAGCCCTCCAATTCTCTGGTCAGATCTACTGTCCGAGCTGTATCTGCTATGTAGCCATCTACGTGGACACCAATGTCAATCTTAACCAAACCACTATCCGGGAGAATAGACTCGTCATTTCGGGGAGAGGTATAGTGTGCTGCGATGTGATCAATAGAAACATTGCATGGAAATGCGGGTTTCCCACCAAGCTCAGTAATTCTTGATTCTGCGTACTCGCAAACTTCTACTATCTTCATGCCAGGTTCCAGTTTTTCTGCGGTCTCATCTCGTACCTTTGCTGCAATTTTCCCCGCCTGTTTATGAGCACCTGTGGGTTCCTGACTCATAATCTATTCTCCTAATCCTTCGTAGTTACGATTGCTCCATCTTCGCCTACAAATACGGTGTGCTCCCTTTGTGAGACCATGCCACCTTTCGCATCCAACAGAACAGGATAACCTGTGATTACTCGTTTACGTAACATAGTTTTGAGTTGATACGCCATATCTAAGCTGGTATCATAAATCCACCGCGAAGCCCAAGGCAGTGAGCCGAATAAACGTCGTGCTCTGTCTCTGAGCTGTTTTGTGGTACTTTCCAGATGGGTGCCACTGGACATATTATTCCTGAAGATATACATTCTTTGGTCGCTAGTAATTGAGCCATCCCCATCTGTAGCGAACGGTTCGATTGCGAAAGTATCCCCAGATTTCATTATGTCGCCCTTTCGTGAGCCCACATTCGGCACATTGCGGCCGGCATGCAATATCCATGGTTTCAATTCATGGCCTGAAAGCTGATACACAGGTTGAAGATCATAATAACGAATTGCATCTTCAATAGCTGCTCCAACTTGGCCCGTTTTCACACCTGGGCGAACCATATCTATGGCAGCTTGAAGAGCATCCTCTACAGCGGCAATGTAATGTCCAAAAGAGCCATCCAAATCTACTGTTCTGGCAGTATCGGATATATGGCCGTTTACGTGGGCTCCAAGGTCAACCTTAATCAGCCCCTTTTCAGGAACCTTTCGTGTATCACCATAAGGGCTGGAGTAGTGGGCTGCTTCACTATTGATAGAAACGTTGCAAGGAAAAGCGGGATGAGCACCCAATTCGCGAATTTTCTTTTCTGCAAACTCACAAATATCGATGACATTCCTACCAGGTGTCACAAGTCCTATAGTTTCATCAAGAACTTTTGCTGCAATTTGGCCTGCCTCTAATGAATCCGGATGAGGTTTAGTTGCCATCTCAATCTCGACACTGAGAATCTCCGATATTCTATCTTTAAGCTGTTCTATGGCGCAGTGAAGACAGACATCATAACGAAACATAGAAGTTCGTGCGTAAGGAAGATTAGAATACAGGAGATGAAGAAAATTATGAAAGTGACGTATCTCGGACATGCAGGATTTAAGGTTGAATCAGATAACAAAACAATCTATGTGGATCCTTGGCTTGGCGGGCCCGCATCACCCATGAGCGTGGACGATGTAGCTGACGCGGATATCGTCTTGGTGACGCACGACCATCAGGACCATGGCTACGCTGAGGCCAGAAAAATATGTGAAAAAACCGGTGCGTATTTCATTGCAATCAACGAGCTAGCGATTGACGCCAAGGAGAGGGGTTTGGAAAAGGTGCACACACTCAATATTGGCGGCAGTATAAATATTGATAATGTGCGGGTGACCCTCGTGCAGGCTTTCCATTCCTGTGGAGAAGGAGCACCAACTGGGTTTATTGTAAAAATGCCGAGCTTTACCTTTTACCATGCAGGTGACACCGGCGTGTTCTCAAGTATGGAGCTCTTTCGGGAACTGTACTCACCTGACTTGGCAATGCTTCCGATTGGCAGTTACTATACTATGGATGTGGAACAGGCGTCTTTGGCAACTGAACTGCTGAAACCACAATTAGTGGTGCCAATGCACTATGGTACGTTCCCACCAATCGAGGCGAATCCAGAGGAGTTCAAGGAACTCGTGGGAGACAGGGTACCAGAAACCGAAGTAAAGGTCATGAAGCCTGGCGATACTCTTGAAATTACATTCTAAAGGCTAACATACGAACTGCTTATAGCGGTAAAAATCAGAGAAACAGGGTATAATCCGGTTGATACTGTAGCCCAATGCACTAACGCCCAGCATCCTCGCATCAGAGGTTACCTCTGGCTTCGCCGGGATGTCTCATGTTGGGCATCGTATGTATCAACCGGCCGCTGATGTATGATGCCGGGGTGACTCGCAGCTCATCTTTGGGCATTCACCCATATCACCAGAGTCCGTTACGGCTCATTGTATCTCAAACGGTTGTGCCCAGCTTGTCCCCGCCTTTTATGCGCAATCACATCATCGAAAATCTCAGTGTGCCCTCGAAAGGGGGCTGTTTCATCTGAGCAAGTTGTGCTAGTGTTTGTACAGTTATTAGGTTTTTCAAAGAACTAGATACACAAACAGAGGTAAACAATGACATTCTGGCTCCAGTCAAGTCCCAGAAATTGTATTTTGAAGCGAGTATCTGACTATAGCGACATCTTCAAATATACACATGAATTCATCCCCCATGTAAGGCTTAACAGCATAATGCGGCTAAGCTTTACTATCATCATATCATCACATCACAAGTGTCATGGCGTCCTCAATGGGATAGCTTGGGATCAATATGCGCCTGGCCAATCATATGAGAATTGCAATTCACAGATTCATTCGCTCATCACTGAAACAGCATAAACATATAGAACAAGCTGGATTCCTACCAAGAATCAAGTAGCGGTTCATGAGATAGGTGAAACGGCATAATTCGCCGGTATGATTAGTTGCGCATAGAACATACTGGCGAGTCCGTTGGGGGCAGGTGACAGATACATACAAGAGAAAAGGAGATGCATATATGGGAGCAGGAGACTTTGATAATTCTACTGCGAAATACGTTATTAGAGCAAAAATTGAGATAGATGGTGTTGTTGACAAGCCAGATGTCGTTGGGGCAATATTTGGTCAAACAGAAGGATTACTGGGCGAAGATTTGGATCTCAGAGAACTTCAACGAAGCGGACGTATTGGTAGAATTCAGATAGGAATAAAATCAGAAAAGGGAAAAAGCAAGGGAGAAATCGTAATCCCCGTATCGATGGATCGAACAGCTACAGCTATCCTTGCTGCATCAATGGAAACCGTGGATCGGGTTGGACCATGTTCAGCGGAGGTTACGCTGCAGAAGGTGGAAGATATCCGTGGTGCGAAACGTAGAAGAGTGGTCAGCAGAGCCATCAGCATTTTGAAAGGATGGGAAGAAGAAATCGCTCCAGGTGCTGACGAGATAACTGATGCGGTAACAAGGGCGAAAAAGAGGGGCATCACCAAGTATGGTGAAGACAAACTGCCTGCGGGCCCAAGTATGCCTGAGAGTGATGAGGTAATTATCGTCGAAGGGCGAGCTGATGTTATCAATCTTATGAAGAGCGGGGTAACGAACACAATTTCAGCAGAAGGAACTAACATCCCAGATTCGATTTCAGAACTCTCAAAGGAAAAAGGGAAGAAAATCACTGCATTCTTGGATGGCGACCGAGGGGGAGAGTTGATACTTCGAGAGCTGATGCAGGTTGCGGATATAGACTATATCGCAAGAGCACCAAAGGGAAAAGAAGTCGAAGATTTGAATCGGAAGGCAGTATCAAGGGCGCTTAAGAGAAAGATACCTGCTGAACAAGCCTTGAGTTTGCTTGAGAAGGAGAAAGAAGACAAGAGAGAAGCGAAGAAAAGAAAGCGGAAGAAACCGCCAAGCAAGAAAGAAAAAAGGCCGTCTCAAAAGAAGAAAGAGGAAAGAAAACCGCGTGAAAAGCCGCCTCCAAAACCCAAGCGCAAAAGAGTGAATGAAGCCTATGTAAACGAGGCAAAAGAGCTCAAAGAAAGCTTCAAAGCTGCTGTCTTTGATAGGAAGGATAATCTCATCAAGGAATGCGGGGTAGCAGAATTAACTGATGTGCTTGATTCGTTGGATGACGCAAAAGCGATTGTCCTAGATGGAGTTGTAACACAACGCCTAGTTGATACTGCCAAAGTGAAAGGGATCAAAATCTTGGTTGCAGCAGCAACTGCAGAGATAGAGAATAAGCCAAGAGCTATGAAAATCGTCATGTTTGACGATTTGAATCTATAGACTTTTGGTACAGAAGAGCGGATTAAACAGGCGGCCGTAATCTGTGCGGTAGTGGAATCTTTGCAGTCCACCTCTCATGAGAGAGTGAACTAGAATTGCTTGAAACTTCTGTGTTCCAGCTTTCTCCTGCCCAGCGTCACCCCCATCAAGATACTCCTCAGCTCTTGATAACCCGTTTCATACAGTTTTAGCAACTGTATGAAACTCCTGTTCCACCCTTCCCTTGCCCAGTGTTACCACTATACCAGGGCGCTACCCCCGGCCAAGCAAGGACTTTGGCCGCCATCATCAGGACACGGTCCTTCTTGCGGCCTCGGCTTCTGTCTCCTGCCCTGACCCGGACACATCACGTCCAGAGGCAGCGAGTGTTCCCACAGCTTTTACCACGGCGGGGTTATTATCGCTCTGCCCGGCTTCGTCACCGAAGCTGGACAAATCCAATTGGACAAAGCGAACAGCCGCGGACTCTCCGAAACCTGATGAAGTTCCTGTGTGGAGAGTGAGGACTTCTGCTTAGTGGAACGCGTCCACCTCACAGCTTTCGGCCGTGTGCGTCGTGCACAGCACTAGCCCACTTGCCTAGGTCTACTGCAGAATTGTTCCATACCTATCATAATTCACACCCAATTTTGTAGGATAAGAGAGAAGTGCGCAAGGAGGTTTACACAACGTTTTGATACCGGATTTATTCGAAAATTTGTAAGGTATCAATTGTTTTTTATTGAAGCCATGATGCCTCAACCATGTGAAAAGGGAAGTCTCCTGTCTGTGATTGCGGACCATACTGGTGATCAGTCCGATAGGAACCCGAAAAACAAAGAGTTGGTTATAATGGCAACCACATTTACAGCTAAGCTACATAGAACTGACAAAGAAAAGGTGCACAATATTACGCTTGGAGGGAACAAAACTATCGACGTAGTTCCTCCTCCCGATATGAGCGAACACGAGGATGCGAGTAGTCCCCATCATCTGTTTTTGGCCTCCGTGGGCTCATGCGTGAACCTCATTTTCGAGATAGCACTTGAGAAAGGGCACATCGAATTCAGTGACATAACATCCGATATTTCAGGCGAATATGTCACTGATGAAGAGACACAGAAAAGCGCATTCGAATCAATCAGTATTGACACCACCGTAACAGTATCAAAAGGCGCTAACGAGACAAGAATCAAGAAGCTCTTCAATATGGCCAAAGACAATTGTCCTATTGGCAACTGCCTGCTGGGCTCCTGTGTTAAACTGGTGTCTGATATCAATATCGAATACGAATAGACGTTAGTGCGAGAGTAGAATATCAAGGGGATACGTCCCCTTTCTTCTCTTTTATACCTTTGAGCCGAGTGCTTTGCAGATAATACACAGTATTATCTCAGTCAATCATCTGGATAGCACAGACAAGAGGTTATCAGGTTTGACAGACATTCTGGAGACACTTAAGACAACTGAAGAGGTAGATGTTCCAAGTGATCCATTTGAGAGAATTGTCGGTCAACATAATGCAATCAAGCTGGTACGTTCTGCAGTTCTGCAAAGAAGGCATGTCCTGCTGTGTGGCCCCCCGGGTATCGGCAAGTCTATGATTGCAAAAGCAGCATACTCGATTCTGCCGGCCCCCAAAGAGGAGATACGTATCAAACAGAACGATGCTGAAGTGAATAGGCCGATTGTATATACTACGAAGGAGTGCGAAACAACAGAAAGGAGGAAAGAGCTGAATCAGGAAAGCGTTGTCACCTATGTGAGAGCAGAAGACATTCCCTTCGAGGTAGCTGTAAAGATGGGGTATCGCTGTCCGAGGTGTGGATGCTTTGGATCGCCTGAGCAGCATGTTTGTATGGATTGTGGTTCAACCAAGAGGGCGAATCTGGAACAAGCAGACGCTTATTCAGGTCTTTTCAGAATGTTTCAAGTAATGAAGGAACCAGCTCTCGAATCGGTAGAACATCAGGAAGTCACGAGAGACAGGGTAAGCGAAATAATTTACCAGAAAGACAAGCATGGTATGGTCAAAGCGATAAGAAGATCTACAGTTCAACAAGGAAAAAGGAAGGGCAAGGAAAACACCGAAACTGAGAGGATTCTGGTACCACTCAACTCCAAACGTTTCGTACGAGTAAGTGGGGCAAGTCCCGTGGAGCTACTGGGAGATGTAGAACATAGCCCATATGGCTCAGGACCGCAATCTACACCCGCGCACATGCGTGTTGTACCAGGAGCAATTCACGAAGCCCATGAAGGCATCCTCTTCATTGATGAAATCGCGTCTCTAGGTCAATATCAGAAGCATCTGTTGACTGCAATGCAGGATCGGAACTATCCCATTTCCGGCCATAATCCAAGAAGCTCTGGTGCGGCAGTTCGGGTAGATGATGTGCCCTGTGATTTCATCTTGTTTGCAGCCTGTAATTTGGAGGACCTCGCGCATATCCTGCCACCCTTGCGTTCGCGAATCCGCGGGTACGGTTATGAAATAAAACTCGCATCATGGATGGAAAAGAACGAAGAATCAATTAAAGGGACCATCCGGTTTGTGGCTCAGACCATAGAAGAGGACGGCAGAATTCCTCATTTCACATCAGAAGCACTAAGAGAGATCATCACTATATCACAAAAAATCGCTGATGAAATGGACGGAATGAAAAATGCGTTAACCTTGAGATTGCGAGAACTCGGTGGGGTGATCAGAGTAGCAGGAGACCTTGCAGTACAGGAAAACGATTCCCATGTATCTGCGAAGCATGTGAAATCAGCTAAACCGATATCGATGAATCTCCTAGATCAGACTGGAAAGTACACAGATACAACATGTACAATCGAAGGCAGTTCGGAAAGCAGAGACTATTTCTTCTAATACCTCATAGGAGGGCTGACTACGCCTTGAAAGTATTGAAAAGGATTATGCGCAATGGTAAGATTGTCATCAAATTAGATACACTTGACGATTTATGGCACCTTTACAATATAGTGGACAAAGGAGATCAAGTAATCGCCCGCACCAGTCGCAAAGTCAAGATTGGGGATGAAAATGCCAGAAAGCAAGATAGCGTTCGCAAATACATGACCCTGAAGCTCAAAGTAGAAGATGTTTCGTTTCACAATTTCACCAACAGGGTTCGAATCAAGGGCACAATAGTCGAAGGGCCAGAAGATTGGGTGAGTACAGGATCGTATCATACTTTCAATGTTGAACCTAATGATAAAATCACGATAATAAAGGAGCATTGGCCAAGATACGCCCTGAAGAGATTGAAGGAGGCAGAAGAAGCCCATGCGCGACCCGTCTGTCTTGTCATCACCATTGAGGATGGTGTGGCCGAGCTTATTCTTGTAGCAGATTATGGAATCAGAGAAGCTGTATCTGTTCGACAAAGTATTTCACGAAAACACGGAAGCCAGAAATCTCACGATGCGACCATGCGCGAGTTCTTTTCCAGTGTAGTCTTAGCTGTAAGATCACAGCTTGAACAGAATGAGATAGCTCTGGTAGTGATTGCAGGTCCGGGATTTGTGAAAGATCATTTCAAAGACTATCTGTTGGATGAGGGCATAAGTGACCTGCCTCCAGTCATAGTACAAGGCACAGGAACCACTGGAATTCCAGCAGCGAAAGAAATACTCTACCATGGTGTAATCTCAGAAGCCATAGAAGGGCTCAAGATTGAGAAAGAAACCAAGCTGGTAGAAGAAGTTCTCAAACACTTGGCGAAAGAGGATGGACTTGCAACATATGGTGATGATGAAGTTGAGAGGGCAGTACAATACGGAGCAGTAGAGGAGCTGCTTATAAACGATAAGAAGCTGAGAGATGCCGACGAAGAGAGACGGCGGTGGATGGATAAATTGATTCGGGATACTGAGAATGCCCGTGGTTCTTTCCATGTTGTGTCCACAGACCACCCAGCCGGCGACCAGCTGCAGAACTTGGGAGGGCTGGCTGCAATTCTTCGTTTTTCGATAGGTCAATAGCTATACCGGGATAAACTGTGTCTGAAGCCTGTCACAAGAAGGGTACTCATAGGCGATTCCGATTTCCAGACTGGAGATTTGTTCACTGAGTTCAGTCCTAAGTTCGCCGGCCAATTCAACAAGAACCCAAGGGGCTAGTTCAATCCTGTCGCGAGCTATGTTCAAGTTGCACAAATCGTTTGGAACCTCATAACTATCTACTAAAATCTGCCAGATTGATTCTAATTGCTCACTTGATAGATGAGAACCGTGCTTTGCCCGGACGATTCCAAGAATCACAAGCGGTTCATTTTTGTCCCGTTCTTCAAAAGGCCGAATGGTACGTTCCAGACGACGCTCTAAACGGTTGCACATTTGAACGGAGTCTTTGAACCGAGCAGAGCAATAGTGTAGCGATAGATTGTGTAAGTTAGACGCTCCCCATGATAGCACTTCCTTAGCAATGGTCTCACTTTCCTCGATACTGGCAGCATCGAGACTTGTCAAACGAAAACCTAGACTGACCAATTTCGAGAAATTGCTTTCGCTTGCTTCGAGTTCGTTGATATTCATGAAATGAACACCGCATTCTTCTGCTCTCTGAGCCAAATTGATGAGATTATGTTCCTCATTGGGAATAGCCGGGACTTCTAATCCCACACGCCAATCAAACTCGAGAGCTGAGTAGATTCCTGACCAGTCATCATATTGCGGATGAAAGCGGATTTCGTCAAGCCCGGTTGATTTCAATCTCGCCAAAGAATCAAACGCAATATCGGATTTGGCAGTATATAGATGAATGTGAAAATCCGGTCCCATTTCGTTTTTCATCAGTTCAATATATCTGACTGTTCGGTCGAGCTTGTAAAGGGGGTCACCTCCGCTGATGCCTGCACCTTTCGCACCAATGGCCTTCAGTTCGTACAAAATATCAGATTCATTTTGTACTGGCATCTCATCCGCAAAAACAACATCTTGATTCTTCTTCTCCATTGAGAGGGGGCAATAGAAGCAATGACTATCACAGAGTCCAGTAACGAAGAGTACCATCTTAGACCCCTCTGCACATCGCTTGCAGCCCTCAGGGAGTTCTCCTACGATTAGAGACCCTGCTTCAATCTCTTTGATATTTCGTGTCACAACATCCCTCCTACTCTAATCGGTTTTCAATGGTCCGCCGGATGGCTGGATTTCTATCTCTTAGATTCTTCAAGACTTCTTCAAAGCTCTCATCCATATTTAGCTGCTTGGTCAAGTATACTCCTGTACGGCCAACATTACTACGCCGCGTTAATACCCTTACGCGCTCCTTCGCGATCTCCACACTAACATCAAGCTTCTTTGCCACCTCGTGTTCGTGACCAATAACACCGCTTTCTCGGTGACCTGAATTCGTGGGCTCAATAAAGAGCAGTCTCTTATCCACCCCTGGTACCCGAGTATCTTTTTCTAGCTGTGTTGTGTTGACCATCCCTCCCCACTTGTAGAAATCACGTTCTCTCGATAGCATCTTGAAAAGCGGAAAGGTGACCACCGTGTTCTGCCTCAGGTAGATATGCCCCTTGACTACAGATGATGGCGTAGCTTGGACTGCTTCTCTGTGAGTTCCTTTTCCTATTGCCAGTTCCACTTTGAAGCTGGATACAGGATACGGGATTATTATGTCGATGTCAGATGTTGTAGATACATCACCGCGTGCTACCGACCCATACACATAGGAGTCGATACCGGATGAGTAAAGATTACTGATTACGTCGAGAGCCCGGTTTCGTAGATTCTCCAGCTGCTTCCATCGAGTCGTATCATATTTTACTAGGCGGGTTCGATGAAGTTCTTCGGGGCGCCTTGACATGAAGTTCACATTGCCTCCCCGATTTTTTCAAGGATTTTGCACACTCTACACACCTTTGCGGATGTTGGATTGCCACATCGAGTACACGAATTGAACTGGGACGAAGAAGTATCCGCCCTCATAGCTTCAGCAATTTTCTCGGATGACCCAAGTATTCCCAGAAGTGTGCCCGGGCGCTTCTGTTCCATTCTGTTGAGAAACTGGCGGACATCGTTTCGGTAGGCTTCATGGGCATATGGACAGGGAGCATCATGATACGGTAATGAGAAGTGATGTGCATATGCGACGATATCCCGCTCAGAGAGTCTTGTGATGGGCTTCACGCGGGGAATGAACCCTTCCATTGTGCCACCTCGAGTGCGATTCATCCGCCCGATGCGATGTGCGTCGCCCCTTAGTACATTCATGACTACTGTTTGTGCTTCATCATCTAGGTTGTGCCCGGTCGTTATAACATTTCCATCAATCTTTCGAGCTGCATTGTTGATTGCCCTTCGCCTCAGGATGCCACAATATGAACATGCACCAAGTCCATTCTCCTCTCGATTTGCCACGATTTCGTCTAGGGAATAACCAAACAAATCATTGAACGATAAAACAGTAAGATTAAGGCCCAGATTGGATGTAAGCTCTTTTGCAGTTTTCAGAGCTTCGTCTCTATAACCTGTAATGCCTTCATCGATAGTGACGGGGCATAATTCTGTTTCGGGATATGCCGCTTCTATTCGGACTAGGGCATCAAGAAGGACCGCACTATCTTTGCCACCAGAAATTGCAACTATGATTCTATCATCGCGCTTGAACATGCCCCTCTGGTTGATGGTTTCCCTGATTTTGTCCAGTGTTGTATCCAAAAGGCATCTTTTGCATAGCTTTTCCTCTGTATAGCAGCGAAAGTAGACTGCCTCTCTAGTACATCTAGAACATTGAGGGGACATGTCGGTCAGCTTCAGAAAAGACTTGTAAAGCTGGGTTAAAACTGCTTTTCTAGCTGATAAAGCATGATTAGTGAGCTCCAAGAATGCCACGGACCAATGGAGTTTCCGCTTTATGTATGACCATACTATCAGAACAGCGTTTTTCCGCTCATGAAAGTCAGAATCATGCTCAAAACTACAATCGCAAGTGAGAAGATTCTCATGGGCCACATAATCATGCTGACCTTTTTCTCATCTGAAATCGCAAGGCGAAGACCATTAGCCAGTAACTTGTCGCCATCTAGCGCAGGAATGGGAAGCAAATTGAACAGAGCCACGCTGAATAGAATGATGAAAGTCCAGGTCAGAGTGAGCTGTAAATGAAAAGGTACCATGGGGTTGAGGATGAAATCCCATCCCGGCTTAGGTTTCCAATAATCGGCCCCATATATACCAATGTAACCTTTTGATGCGTTAGCGGTACTCGCCCCTAGCACTATAGTGACGTTGCCCTCAAGTGTCTCAATAGTTAGGGAGTCGCCGGGTTCTGTATTCGCCATGAATTGGCTAATTTCGTTCCACTTGTCGATATCGGTATTGTTCAAGCCAGTAATAACATCTCCAATCTCAAGGGCTTGATCGGCCGGGGTGTCAGCTGAGATGTCGTATATGTATGCACCACTTGGTTGGTTGAACCCAATTGACATCAAAACGGGGAAGTTTAACGTAATAACTAAAACAATGAAAGCAAATATGAGATTCGAATAGGAGCCAGCGGCAAGCAGGCGCATTCGTTCTTTTGGTGTGGCTTCCTCTTCAAATTCCTCCTCATCAGGTTCAACAAAGGCACCAAATAGAACGAAGAAAAACAGTAGACCTGAGCTTTCAATTCCTATGTTGTCCTTTGCTGAAGCTAGTCCATGGGCAAATTCGTGTGTAACCAAAGTGATAGCCAGACCAATGAGCATATAGACCAGTGGTAGACCGGTTATGGTGATGCCTGGAATGATGGGAACCACCGCTCCAGCTTGTGAAGGAGCGATAAAGAACGCGAGTAGATTGTTGAGAAACATCCAGAAACCGTAAATCATACCGCCAAAGGCGACAACTACACCGATATTGAAAAACGCGCGAGGAAACTTCTTACCCATGCGTGTCAAGAATTCATTGATTTTCTTGGTGCGAATCATTACGAAGAATGGCGTGCCAGCGTCGACCCCTTTCTCTCTTAACTTCTCAATACCGAGAGCGCGGGCCATCAAATAGACTAGGAGGTAAACTGCCCCAACAATAGCAAAGATGAATAGAGATTCCATAAGGTTTAGCACCTTTCTCCAGCAGGATAAACGGAGTGAAGCTAGAGGTATTATAACGATTGTGACTTGTGAGATTCATGAAGCCTGGCGTCAGATGACATACAAACATTCAGCTGTTAGGATACTGGATGGTTGAAACCATATCTTTTATAATCTCAAGAATTTGCCTAAAGCTGGAGCCTGAATAGGGCACCATCTTAGTCATAAGGGAAGGCGAATTGTAGTGCCATTGAAGCTTGTAATCTCAGATCCAGAAAAGGGCGTTGCCGTACAATACGAACTCGAAGATGAAAAATCAAATGCATTGATAGGCAACATCATTGGAGAAATCGTCGAAGGCGATGCGATAGGCCTTCCCGGATACAGGCTCAAGATAACAGGCGGTAGTGATTCTTCTGGCTTCCCGATGCGCCGCGATGTACATGGCAGTGGCAAACAGAAGGTCCTGATGAAAGGGCCACCGGGATTCAGACCGAAACGGAAGGGCCTCAAAAGAAGAAAAACCGTACGAGGAAGAGAAATAGACATGGATATATCACAAGTAAATATGCGTGTCGAAGAGAAAGGCAGCACACCTCTGGAAGAACTGATTATGAAGGCAGCCTGAACCTTCCCGTGTGGATGACTAATCCCCATGCAAACGGTCCTTTCAGTAAGAACCATAAACCATACATTTTATACAGAGGCTAATCTCTGCAAATGATAGACAGTCGGAAGTGAAAACCACGTGAAATACGAGGGGCAATCTGAAATCAGCATAGGAACGTTAGGCCACGTTGACCATGGCAAGACAACGCTGGTGGAATATATGACTGGTGAATGGACCGACCGTCATTCAGACGAAGTTAAGCGAGGCATCTCCATTCGGTTAGGATATGCAGCTACAAAACTCATGAAATGCCCTGAGTGTCCTGAGCCTGAAGCCTATACTACTTCTTACCTAGCAAAAGAAGGAAAATGCCCTAAGTGTGGTACTGATTTAGAGGTCCTGCGAGAAATATCTTTTGTTGACAGTCCGGGACACGAGTCTCTAATGGCCACATGTCTGAGTGGGGCAAGCATTATGGACGGTGCAATCCTGGTGATTGCAGCCAACGAGGATTGTCCGATGCCTCAGACATCCGAACACCTCCGTGCTCTGGAGATTGTCGGTGTTGAGAATGTAATAGTGGTTCAGAACAAAATCGAACTGGTATCCGAGGAGGAAGCAAAAGAGCATTACCAGCAAATCAAAGACTTCCTCAGAGGCACAATGGCTGAAGACGCACCAATCATTCCGATTTCCGCTGTCTTTGGTGCTAATGTCGATTATTTGATACAGGAGATTCAGCAGACTATTCCTACCCCCGAAAGACCTGAAGACAAACCGCCTAAGATGTTCGTCGCTCGCTCATTTGACATCAATAGACCGGGAACAACTCCAGATGACCTAGAAGGTGGAGTAGTTGGTGGATCTATAGTTGAAGGAAAATTGGAAGTTGGTGATAAGATAGAGATTGCACCAGGAGCGCGCGTTGATGGCCAGTTCAAACCAATACGAGCCAAGGTTCGAAGTCTCGTATCAGGGAGTGGGAACAGGCTGAAACAAGCATATCCTGGAGGTCTCATTGGTGTAGGAACGGGACTTGATCCGGCCTCCACCAGAGCGGATAGGTTGGTGGGGAATGTTGTGGGCAAAGTAGGAAAGATGCCAGATACGATTTCGGAAATGATGATTGAGCCAAAACTCATGCAGCGAGTTATAGGAATGGAATCAAAGAAACAAGTGGAAAATCTTAGGCTAAATGAACCTCTTATGTTGGTAGTTGGTACAGCAGCAACGGTAGGCGTCATAACCAAACTGCATGGAGACCAAATCAAACTGACACTAAAGAGACCTGTTTGTGCTGAAGAAGGACAACGAATAGCTATCGGTCGCCGGGTTGACAATAAGTGGCGACTTGTGGGATACGCACAGTTATAGCTGGCAGAATGGGTATCCAAATACCAAGGGCATGATGGTATAATGTCTCTTCCTGTAATCGTTGATACCAACTTTCTAATGCTTCCTGCGCAGTTTGGAATTGATATCTTCACTCAGGCTGACGAGGCCGTCGATCGTAAAACCGAATTCATAGTTCTCGATTCGGTTGTTGCAGAAGTTGAAAGGAAAGTCTCCAAAGCTACTGGAAGTAAGGAAAAGAGACTGTTAAGGGTAACAACTGAACTTATGAAACGGTGTAGAGTGGTCGAAGTAAAGGATGAATTGGCAGGTATACCGGTTGATGACCAAGTGCTTGAGTATGCCAAGAAAGTAAGCGGTGTTATTGCAACTAATGACAAGGAGCTTCGTGCCAAGGCGCGCAAGTTCGAAATTCCTCTTCTTATCCTGCGTGGGAGAAAAAGAGTTATTGTTGAGGGTTTGATTGATTGATTTAGACAGTTTCATAACGTTTTTATGCGTACCAAAGTGTTGCTCGGCTGAGCCGTCAAGTCAGACTGTCAGAAAAATCCCTGAAACGTCTGAGCATTCTGAGACTACTATCCCCAAACAAAGGAGCTTTTGTATATGTATAGCGTCGTCAAAGTCAAGGACACAGTCAGAATACCACCTTCTCAATTTGGAACAACAATTGAAGAGGCAGCAATGATTCACTTGCGCAAGAACCACGAGAATGTACTAGATCGTGATATCGGGCTTATGATTGCAGTCATTGGAGTTGATAAGATTGGAGAAGGGCGTCTAATTCCAGGTGACGGTGCTACCTATCACACAGTGCAATACCGTGTACTTGCATTCAAGCCAATGCGCGGAGAAGTCGTGGAAGGAAATGTAGTCGAATTGATGGATTTTGGGGCATTCGTACGAATCGGTCCGCTTGATGGGCTTTGCCATGTCAGCCAAATCTGTGATGATTTCATTACTCAAGATCCGAAAAGCAATTCTCTCATGGGGAAAGAAAGTGGCAGAAGATTATCCGAGGGAGACCAAGTTCGTGCCCGCATTACCTCGATTAGTTTCGAATCAGGAAACAGGTCAGGGAAACTCGGTCTCACCATGCGGCAACCGTTTCTTGGAAAGATAGGGCCAGATATATCATGGATAGAGCTGGATTTGAAAGCAGCCCATGGCGAGGACGAAGAAGACGAAGATGGTGAGGAATAAAGCATGGCCAATCTAAAAGCATGTAGAGATTGTCACCGTCTAACGACGGAAAATCAATGCCCCAATTGCAAGAGTACCAATCTCACAACATCGTATACAGGTATCGTCATCGTGTTGCCACCCAAGGATCCCAATGATGACCCTCGAGAGTCATCATATGTAGCCAAGAGGCTAAACATCGAGAATCCCGGGAAGTACGCTCTTAAGGTGCGATAGATCTTTAGTGTTGTATACGGTGAAAACTTTATTAGAAAATCAAAGGTCGGGCTGTCAACTCACTAAGTGTGCCGTCCGAAAAATCCAATGTGATAGCAATGAAAGTAGAAATAGTACAAGAAAAAGAGAACAAACCGCTCGCGAGAAGAGAGGTCAACTTTCGGATAGAGCATATTGGTGATACCACACCAAGTAGAGCTGATGTGCATTCTAAGGTTGTAGCGCACTATGATGCTGACCCAGAAAACGTTGTTATTTCCAAAATAAAGACCAGATTTGGAGTCGGAATCACTGACGGAATAGCCAGAATATACTCAGACCCGGATCAGATGAGAAGAGTTGAACTTGATTATGTGCTCAAGCGACATGGGGCAGAGGAGGAATAGAAAATGGCTCAGGATTACTACAAGGTAGATGCCGATGGCAATGTTGATCGGGACAAGAGAACTTGCCCTCGTTGTGAGAAAGGCACGTTCATGGCTGAGCACTATGACAGGTATTCCTGTGGGCGCTGCGGATACACTGAATTCAAGCGAGACAAGAAGGGCTGATTTCGCTAACTTTCCCTCTTTCTGAAAGACCAATGCACTTCTACTTCAGTTCTATTTCAATTGCTAGTTTTGAATGACTATTCTCCTATTATTGCCATTATCCACCGAACCGAAAATAGGACTGCAACTACTGCAGCCAAGACGAAATCTGCGAAAAAAATGCCCGGTATTATGACCTCAAGCGAGGCGGCACATATCAGACTGATCGGAAGAGACAAAATGAAGGGGAGAGTAGCTATGGTCAGAGAAATCTCATCACTTGCGACCATTCCGTAGACTAAACTCAACATCCAGACTATAAACACTGCCGCGAGTATAGACAATTCAGGAATCATATTCTAACCCAGAGTTTTATCCGATGCAGGGAGTCCACAGAGATTAGTCAGGTCTAAGCTTTTTGAACCACACGTATTCGAAAAGGGGCAAAAAGGCATCGATTAAGAGATATCTATGATTAAGCCGATGCCTTCAATTAGTGGTCTACGAAAACCCTTAAATCAATACTGAGCAATCAAAAATACCAGTACAGCGGGTTGGGGAAGCCTGGCCTATCCCGCGGGGCTCATATGGCGTAGACCACATGAGTCGCGCATGGGACACCCCGAAATCGGACGTTCAAATCGTCCACCCGCTACCACATGTTCATTTGTGTATTTTATTTATTCCTCAATAGTTTCAATAATTATTGCGTCACTACTATACGTACTTCCCTTCTTATTGAAATCAATGAAGTGAGAATCTTGGCTACAACGATTTCCAGTAATTCACCTATTCTTTGACCAAGTTTTCACTCTCTGCTATATCTATGTTCATCTTTTATGTAGTTAGAAGAAGAGCGGATACACTCATCCCGTCTCAATATCCGTCGATAGATTGCCAGATAATGATAGTATCCTAGAGGCCCGCAACTTGGGGTTCTGAAATTTCGTCTCTGGGAAGTTTATCCAACCAATCGATATTTCTAGGATATTCAAAATCGGGCAGGCCGCGGCAACGGCCAATCCACCACCAACAGGGAGCGCCATCAATCAGCTCCAATCGGTAGAGATTCGCAGTTCTAGCGTCAAAGCGCACTTCGAGGAGTGTTCCTTCTTCGAAGGTGTCAATATCTGCTACCTCTAGAACTGGCTCGCCGGAGGTGGAATCAAAGCAGTTTCTCGAGAGGTAATAGCGAATGAAACCGCTATTCACTGGATCCCTAGCTAGAATTGCAACATGCGGTTTATTGACAGAATTCCATCGCCGGGGAAAAGCAGGGTGTCGTACCAGAATATGATTAGCAAGCGTCTCTGTTTGTGCTGATACCGACGACTGCATGTACATCCACTCTAAATAGGAAAGGTGAATCAATGGTATATAAGACAGCATAGTATAAGGATGGATTCCTAGAATAGCTGCAGCAGCCTTCTAAGAATATTTCTGTCTTGAAAATCTAAAGGATTCAAAATGGTCATGAATCGTGGTGGAGGAAACGTAATCTTCAACCAATGATGTCTTAACAATCGGACGACACTTCTAGAAGACGCGCCTCATGAATATCATGGTTCTTCATCTGGTAAACCGATGACAAGTGGGCGTCCTTCAAAGATAGCCTGTGTGACTTTCTGTCGGGCACTGGAAAGAAGACGCCATATAGTCCCTCTAGAGACTCCCATACTGGCTCCTGCTTCTTCCTGATATTTTCCTTCTAAGTCCACTAGTCGCAAGGCTTCCGCTTCAGCCAAGTTGAGATGGACAGGTTCACCCGCGCCTCTGGGTTCTGGTACCATCCGGTCTATTGCTGGTTCTATCTTGATGTCAGGCTGAATTGGGAGTCTTCCTCTTCGGCCACGTCTTCTCCTGTGCATATCAATCAAATCCAATTCTTAGTTCTATTTTAATAAGAATAATGTATGTGAACAACAGATTTTTATCTGTAATTATGCACAATAATAACAGTGTGCATAAGCACAAAATAACACAGGAGATGAAATGAATGGCGTATTATTACGGAAGAGGTGGTGGCTGGGGTCGAGGCCGGGGCGGAAGTCTTTGGCCAGGGAATGGTCCCTTTAGTCACTTACCGCCATGGGAAAGACCCGGATGGTTATATGGACCTGGATCATGCTGGGCCCTTGGTTATTGGGGTACTTCTCCAACAGGAACCACGGGAGTAGCACCCTCTGTTCCTATGCCTGCACAGACAGAATTACAGGCATTAGAGCGGCAGAAAGAAGTCATGGAACAGCAAATCAAATCACTGGAAGAGACTCTAAATAGGATTGAAGAGAGGCTCGGAGAGCTAGAAGATTAATCAGGTGGCGGGGCAGCGCCCCCCATGTGCACTACTATTTCTGTTTAAATTTCATTGTGAGAGAAGTACGCTAATTCTATCCCACATCTGCTCAAACAGTTTCACAAGCTCATGCTGGGGAGAATATTCGGGCAATGTGGTTGCATCTACCATTGACCTTGTTGTTATCGAATCGAAGGGAATCTTACCCAGTAATTCGATACCCTCGCTTTTGCAGAATGCTTCAATCCGCGCAGTATTTTTGAGATTCAAGTCATACTTGTTGACAATCACAGTAGGAATGCTCTGAAATCGCCGGATAAGTCGAACCACGCGTTCCATATCATGAATTCCGGACATGGTGGGTTCAGTGACAACAGTAGCGACTTTCACACCAGTAAGAGTAGCAATAACTGGACAACCAATACCAGGGGATCCATCAATGAGAATCTTGTTGGTACCTGTCTCTTCAGCTATCCTCTGGGCGCGCTTCTTTACCTCGGTGACCAATAGCCCAGAGTTTCCTTCACCGGGTAACAATTTCGCATGAACCATCCGACCTAAACGAGTGTCTGATTCATACAAATGACCGGATATTCGTGGTATCATATCGATAGCGTCTTCAGGACATACAAGAGTACAGACGCTACAACCCTCGCAAGCAATAGAATCAATCTCAGGGGGATGAGCAGCATCAAAGCGGCAATTTTCCTCGCAGAGACCACATTCAATGCAGAGGTCAGGATCTATGACTGCTACCTTGGAGGCTTGGAATTCCTCTGACACCTGCGCTTCCGGCTGCAGAAGAATATGGAGGTCAGGAGCGTCAACATCGCAGTCGACGATGACAATATCCCCTGCAATAGCTGCAAAAGATGAGGTTACAGTTGTTTTCCCAGACCCTCCTTTTCCGGATATTACTGCTACTTCATTGGCCATCGTCTATTGCCTCCTTTATTGTCTTCATCATGCTCTTGAAGCGGGTATCCCAATCATCGAGTTCTAGTGCGAATGCTGTACCCTCTGAATACATTTCAGCGATTTTTCGGTCAAATGGAATTCTCAGCAGGATTGGTATGGATTTCTTCTCACAGAAGTCATGAACATCCTCGTTACCGATGCCATCTCGATTGATGACCACACCGAACGGTATATGCAGTTTCTCAACAACACTAACAGCCATCTCTAGGTCATGAAGACCAAAGGGTGTTGGTTCGGTTACCAGAATCAGATAGTCACTATGCTCCATCGTTTCTATCACAGGACATGCAGTCCCCGGTGGGGCATCCACTATATTCAATCCATCAGGATTCTGATGGGATTTCACTGCCTTGATTACTCTAGTGGCAATGGGTTCACCAATATTCAGTTCGCCATAGACGAGATCCAATCCATCTGCTGTACATGTATGAAGCACACCGACTTCCCGCGGGACCTCAGTAATTGCTTGCTCCGGGCAAACCATGGAGCAGCCACCACAGGAATGACACATTTGTTCGTAGACCAGAACTTCATCCTTACCAACAAAGAGAGCGTTGAATTCACAGAAATCTGCACATTTACCACATAGTGTGCAAGCATCGGCATCCACTACAGGGTGTGGCGATGTCACTGGCATGGATTCTTCGATTTCCGTTTCAAGAAGCGTATGAGCGTTTGGTTCTTCAACGTCACAGTCCAAAAGCTTCGATGCTTGTACTGAAAGAGCAAGATTAACCGCCACAGTTGTCTTGCCCGTTCCACCTTTCCCACTAGCCACTGTAACAAGCATGGCTACTCAACCACCGTCAGCAGGCCGGGTAGGCAATCTATGCGTGACGTGCTTGGTCACATCCATCCGTTAGCTCTTGCAGATTTCCGTCGATATAAGACTGGACAACTTGATTAACATCTCTGCTGTTTGCCTGTAGTACTGCGATGCTCTGACTCTGGAAGCTTCTCAGACCTCGTGGACCCATTCCCTGTACGATGATTACGTTTGGCTGTAGAGTAAGAACATTATCGTGGGCATGACCTCTGCCGCCAGCGTGTTCTCCACGATTGGTATGAACTTCTTTGTTGATGATGTTACCATCTTCATCGATGTCGAACATGGAAAAGTACGGTGCTCGCCCAAAGTGCATAGCAACTACACTACCATTTTCATCTTCCGAAGGAACCAGTACTCTGCGTTTCATTTTCATCTACCTCGTCCATCACTGTGGCCTCTCCCACCGCCTCGGCGCGTTCCAGCACCCAAGCCTCTGTGAGCGCGACCTGGTGATTGTATCTCAGTCAACTCGCCGGCTTTGAAAGCTTCTATTGCGTCATTGACCGTACCAGAGGCACCGGTCAGGATTTGCATTCCTGAGCTCTGTAGTGCAGAGTGAGCATTAGGCCCAACACCACCAGTTATTATGACCTCCGCGCCGCTCGATGCAACAGTCTGAGCAGCTTGGACTCCCGCACCGCCAGTTGTTGAAGCAGCTTGGTTCTTGATTGCATTCGCATTCATCGTGTCGGTATCAACGATGATAAAATATGCACAGCGGCCAAACCGCGGATCAATGGGTGATTGAAGGTTGTCGTCAGATGCAGTGATACAGACTTTCATATTTAGTCCTCTTGAAGAATGTTAGATGCTTCTACATAATTATTGTTTTCAACACTCATAAAAACCAATCGGAAGCAACAAATCCATATCCACATTCCGATAAACCATAACTTGCAGTTCGTAACAAAGAACAGTCTCTTACATCCCATCCAAAGAACAACAAGGAGATATGCTCAAGTGGCAGAATTCAAAGTCGGCATCGTCGGGAAGCCCTCATGCGGCAAAACGTCCTTCACAAATGCAGCTTGTATGACATCGTTCAAGGTCGGTTCATATCCATTCACCACTATTGAAGCGAATGTTGGTGTCACCCATGTTCGGACGAAATGTGCTTGTCAGGATTTCGATGTTGAGGACAATCCCCAGAACTCGATATGCATTGATGGCATTCGACTGATTCCAATCAAGCTGATAGACGTTGCGGGTTTAGTGCCAGGAGCACACGAAGGAAAAGGGATGGGAAACCAGTTTCTGGATGACCTGCGACAAGCTGATGTTCTCATTCACATTATTGATGCAAGCGGCACTTTGGATGAAAAGGGTCAAGAAGTAACGGCGGGAAGTTATGACCCTGTCGATGACGTCAAGTTCCTAGACAGGGAAATCACCGAGTGGATTTTAGGAATCGTAAAAGATGACTGGCGCAGAATTGTAGGGCGAGTAAGGGCGGAAGGGGCCAAACTAAGTGATTTACTCCTCGATAAATTATCAGGCCTCAAAATTGGAAGAGTGCATCTTCTGAAGGCTATTCGAGAATCAGGGCTAAAGGCGGAAAACGTTGACCAGTGGTCTGACGAGGATATCTGTCAGTTCGTTGAAAAACTGCATACAATAGCGAAACCGGTTATCATTGCGGCGAATAAGATGGACTTGCCAACCGCACAAGATAACTACCAGCGCTTGAAAGAAATATATCCTGAGAAATTGGTTGTGCCGGTGAGTGCACTAGCAGAGAAGGTTCTGAAGGATTTAGACAAACAGGGGATAATCAAGTACATTCCTGGCGACGATGATTTTGATGTTTTAGATCCGGATAAGTTGGCTAAAGGAGAATTGAAACAGCTCGAAAAAATCAAAGAAAAGATATTGAAGAAGTACGATGGTACCGGAGTGCAGGGCATCCTCAATAAAGCCGTATTCAGTTTCCTCAATTACATCACTGTATATCCTGTGCAGGACGTAAACTCATTAACAGATAGCGACGGTAATGTATTACCAGACGCGTATTTGGTTCCCAAAGGTACAACTGCAAAAGAATTCGCGGGATATATTCACAGCGACTTGGAAGATAATTTTGTTCACGCAGTAAATGCACGCACAAAAATGAGAATATCTGATGACCATGTTCTTGAGGATAAAGATGTGATCAAGATTGTCAGCGCAGGTGGAAGATAGGGGGAGATGTGCTTGTTACTTGCCTATTCTTGTCTCTGCTGCGCACATACTCAACAGACATCAAATTGTTTATCGGAGTCGTTCTCCTAACGTCCAATATTCTTGAATTAGTGGCAAATAAACGAATGTATTAGCCTTCATGGGATCTAACCGATCCTTGGAGTCGAGGATGGATTCATCTACATGAACAGCCACAACGTCAGCGATGAACAAATCATGGGAACCGATATCGATAATCTGCGAGGTCTTGCATTCAATATTGATGATGCACTCCTCAATTCGTGGTGAAGTAATATCTGATGAGCTAGCAGGAGTAAGCCGTAGATACTCGAACTTATCTATGTCACTGCCGGATTTGCTTCCCGCAAGAGCTGCAGCTTCAACCAGATCAGCTGGTGGAATATTAACTACGAAATCGCCTGCATCTTTAATCAGATGATGACTGTATCTAGAGGGGCGTACACCAATTGCCAGCTTAGGAGGCTTGCTGCACACGTTTGCCATCCAAGAGATAGTAAGCATATTTGGTTTCTCCTCACCGGCAACACTTACCAGCGCAACAGGGCAAGGGATTACTGCAGTATACGGTTTCAGCTTCTTTTTCATGATAGCTTCCTCTAGATTACTCTCTATTCCCTCATTGTAGATTCCCCTTTATGAAAATGTCGAGACAAACATATTTTTATCTTCGATTAAATCTTCGAAGATATGATTGCCTAAAGAGGGTGAAATGCTGTGTCGCGTGTATTGATTTCGGATCCTATAGCAGAATCTGCAATAGAAGAAATAAAGGAAGCCGGTATTGAAGTTGTCATACGGGAAAAACCCATCGAAGAAGCGATAGTAGGCTTCGATGGCGCAGTTGTCCGAAGTGCTACCAAGGTTACAAAGGAAGTCCTTGACGCTGCGGATCAGCTGAAGGTCATTGTACGAGCAGGCGTTGGCCTTGATAATATTGACCTTGACTATGCTGACAAATGCGGAGTAAAGGTGCTCAACACTCCAGAAGCTCCCAGTGTTTCGGTAGCCGAACTGGTATTTGCTCACATGTTCGCTCTTGCCCGTCACATTCCAGAAGCTGATGCGGGAATGAATCAGGAAAAATGGCTGAAGAAAAAGCTAAGAGGGGTCGAACTATGGCAAAAGAAGCTTGGTATAATCGGATTCGGCCGTATCGGTAAGGAAATCGCGAAGCGAGGTACGGGTCTCGAAATGGATGTCCTTGTGGTAAAGAAGGACAAATCAGGCCGAGAGGAAGAATGCCTCGAAGTTGGCGCTCGGCAAGTGGAGTTCGAGCAACTACTCCGTGAAGCTGACTACCTGACAATCAACGTGCCACTAGTTCCCGGGACGAAAAGTATGATTGGAAAAGAGGAGCTTAAGCTCATGAAGCGGAGTGCTTTTCTAATCAACACAGCACGGGGGGGAATCGTAGATGAGGATGCTCTACTGCAAGCATTGGATGATGAACTGATAGCAGGGGCTGCGCTTGACGTATATACAGAGGAGCCACCAAGCTCACCTAGCTTGTGGAAGCTAGTCAAACACCCCAAAACTGTGACAACTCCTCATCTGGCCTCAACCACGTATGAGGCACAGGATCGGGTCGGCGAACTCACTGCTGAGAAAGTCATCAGAGAACTTGGGTAAGCGTCAATAGCGAATATAACAAATCGCTACACCTTTAAGTAGATAAATTGGGCTACAAGTGCGTGAGTCGCACAGAACAATCTGTATGACTCTATCGCATTCCTTTGTGTTGGCGGAGAAATCCGTACGGGATGTGGCCTTAGCAGGCTGAACCACAAGCAAAGTGAAAACGATTTACCGCAAAGGATGGGAACCAAATGTCAGCGTACAAGTACATGGCCAAACAATGGCGAGAAGAACAGAAAGAACGCTCCGATATTGTTAGGGAGCGACTTATTGTCTGGAGAAAACAGGATACAATTGTCAGAATAGACCGTCCCACAAGATTGGGCAGAGCCAGATCATTGGGCTACAAAGCCAAGCAAGGCTACGTGATGGCGAGAGTAAGAACAGGAAGGGGGCCAAGAGAGAAACCGCGACCCAAAATGGGACGGAAGCCGAGAAGTTTAGGCGTCTCAAGATACACCCCGCAGAAATCTCGACGATGGATAGCCGAAGAAAGGACTGCTCGCAAGTTTCCGAATCTGCGTGTTCTGAATTCGTATTGGGTTGGCTCAGACCACAAGTGGTTATGGCATGAAGTCATCATGGTTGATCCTAACCATCCAGTAATATACAACGATCCACATATCAACTGGATATGCGCACCTAATCAGAAGGGAAGAGTACATCGTGGAAAGACTTCAGCTGGTAAGAAGAGCAGAGGTTTGCGGAACAAGGGCCGGGGTGCTGAAAAAGTTCGACCTTCTCTTGGATCCAAGAAGAACCGGGGCAAATAGCCACAACAAGCAAGTCAGAGGTGCCGTTTAGGTGCCGTTTATTCAAAGGATAGAATTTAGGGCCCATGCTCAAGCAACAGAAGTTGTTGAAAGAGTACAGAGTGCGGTCTTGCGTCTCTTCCCAGAGAATCTGAGGAAAGATATCGAATTGAATAGTGTACTCACCGAAGGGCATAACGAGAATCGAATTGTGGTTATTACTACAACAGTGAAAAAGAAGCAGCTATGTAACGGTATCCTCGACTACATTTTTGGCAAGCTTTCACTTGAAGATAAGCTATATCTAGAGAGTACACTTGATGCGCGTGTGGATGAAAGTTGTACGTTGTTTCTAAGATTCTCTAAACAGGCAGCCTACTTGAATGACATCAAGGTAGCAGCAGGGCCAGACTTAATCAGTGTAAATGTGCATCTTCTTCAGTATCCACGCTGTGTTCGAGAGGATGCAAAAGAGATGATACTCAACCGGCTGGATATCGAAGAGGAATGAATTTTGGGAGCAGCAGATCTGAATGTAAGAATCAAGAACAGACAAGAGCTCGATGAATTCCTCAAGATGGCAAAGGAGTATCATTTCCAGGCACTCGCCACACCGCTATCGCTCAAAGATCCTGTGACGCAATATGATGGTGGATTCAAGCTTTGTAGAAGGATAGAATTGAAAGCGGATAAGTTGGGAACGGTCAAGAGCCGTGTTGGCCAAGGAAGAAGAGAAGCTGTGATTATCTCGGTCAGAATTGGTGATGTCAATGTCGTCAATTGGGCGGCCAACGATCATCGCGTTGATTTGCTTACGACCTATGGCAACCCATGGGAGAAGGATTTGAGGTATTCAACGGCAAAGCTTGCTGCATCTACCAATACAGCTCTTGAAGTGTCGATGGCTTCTCTTCTGAGAGTTTCTGGATTGAAACGTTCTAGAGTCTTGAAATCTCTAAGAGAGTCCATCCGTACTGCTTCCCGAGCGGGGATGAGGATTATACTCTCCAGCGGAGCTGACCGTGCTCTTCGAATGCGCTCGCCAATTAGCATTCAGCATATGGGAATTTTGCTCAACATGGATTTTGAAACAGCGGAAAAGGGGATTCGGGATTATCCTATGGAGATAATCGAGAGGAATATAGCTAAACTTGGTGACAATATCATAGCTCCAGGAATTGAGCTGGTAAAGAGTGATTCAGATGAAGAAGCGTCGTAAGAGATATCTTCTCTTTCGGCTCCATGGAGAGGAGTCCATTACAAGAAAAGAACTCTCTCAGAAGATTTGGAAAAATCTCCTTTCGATATACGGTGAGACAACAGCAGCTGATTCTAGATTCTACCTTAACGAATTCCATAATAAGTTGGGAATTGGTGTCCTGCAATGTGATGAACGAATCCTGACAAAAATCATTACTGCTGCATCGCTGATTGATGCAATAGACGAGAATTTGGTCGCATTTCAACCATTAAAGACCTCTGGAACTTTGAAAGCATTGGAGAAATGATGTCCTAGAGTACTTCAAGGGCGATTTCTTCTAGCTGATTGTCTACCAGCAAGAAAGCCTTGGTCTTCCATGTTCCTGAGCATCTTGACGCGATAAGCCATACAACTTGGTTCAAGCGCATATTGTCAAGATCCTTTTCAGATGGGTAAGGGGGCGCAGTATGTGAATGGAAAATAGCCACAAGGTGCTCGTCACGTTCTTCAGCCTTAAGAAGAAGCTTGTATTCCTCTTCCGGCTCAACTGAGAATTCTGTTTTGGGAGCTGACGAGATATTCTCGACGAGGTTAATCGTTTTTACCTCTATCCTCTTTCCGTCCTTTCCCCCAAATAGAAGAGCAACTGATTCGTACGGTAGTTTCGCTTCAGCGTAGGCCTGTAATTTGTTCAGGTGTTCTTTAGAAATACTAAGGCGATAGTGCAATTGTATAACACCCATCAAAAGGTGCATTTGATGTCTTCTAATACAATGCAGGTTTCAACCTCACCCACACCCGGAAGGGAACCAAACTCATCCTCCAAAAACTTGCGGAGCTCTGTAAGATTATCGAGTACTATTTTCAGCATCAAGCCGCAGCTGCCATCGAGTATGTAAGCGTCAGTAACTTCCTTGAAGTGTTTCACTTCTTCAGCAATAGCACTCGCCTCCTTCATGTTCAGCTTTACCCGGATGATTGCTCTTATACGGCGCCCGATTTTTAATGGATCAACATCGATTGTGAAACGACGAATGACACCCTCTTCCAATAGGTTATTGACACGACGTCTTACTGTCACTTCGGTACGGTCTACATGCTCAGCAATCTCAGAATATGAGCGACGGCCATCCTCTTTGAGCATCTCGATTATGGTCCGATCAATGTCATCTAATTCCATGTAAGTTCACCAATAGCATCCAAAACGGTCATAGAACCCATAAACAAGTGAATGAATCAACCCACTCATATATAGATACTGTTCGAACATATTTTCAGGTAAATTGTTTGGAAAAGTACCGTGATATTGAGTAAATTCCACGTATAATAGACTCAAAATACCGTTAAATTGTAGGATTAGAGCACGCGAATTTGCTCATCCAAAATACGATTGGCCTTTTGCGACATAACTGCATACAGCTCGATATGATCTATGAGTTGTGAGGACTTAATCTTCTCCTCGAGCAGTTCCTGTATCTGGAATATGCCGGATGCGTTATTCATGTAGACAGAGATTCGAACCGTCTTCTTTTCTCCTTTTTCTATGGTCACATTCTCTATTGCCATAGCTGAAGCACTATGGATGTTCACACTCCCTGCTTCAAAAGGGATTCTTGCTCTACCTTTGGTCATGTCCAATGCATCAGCAATACCAACTATACCCGCTTCTGTAGTCTGTGGGGTTATTATCTTATCGTGTGATTTGATTGCATGCAGGACATGTCCACGAATATGTACACGTTTGTGTACATCTTTCGGATATACTTTCTCTAAGACTCTGTTCAGAATGGGCAGAGCGAGTGTAATGCTGAAATTGGTATGATTTTCCCTGTGAACGCTCATTCCGATATCATGGAGATAGCAGGCGAGAAGCACTATAAGGTAAGCATCTTCTAGACTAGCGGTGTCCTCTTTAACTACTGTAGGTTCCACTGCGCTGTTAAGAGTATCAAAGAGCTTCATTCCGTTCTTGGTAACAATGAGCGAGTGAATATGGCCATGGTCACTGTAATGCATTCTGTCAATGGCCATGCGATTGCTATCTTCCAGTAGTGTCTGGACTTCAGTATCATTCTCTAGCTCGTCAAATGCTACTGTCAGCAACTTTTTGTCGCTGAAAAGGTTTCTTACGCGTTTTTTCAATGGGTGGCGTGTTTTTTTATTGGTCAAAGTAATTACCCTCCTAAATGCTACTAATAATTAAGAAGTAGCCAAATAAGTTAGATTACTTACGATTGTTTACTATATTAAAGATATCACAATGGCAAAAAAAGAAAGAAGGGGAAGACCCGCAGGTCTCCGGTTTCAACTATAGTTCAGGTGCAACAGACTTGAAGGCTTCCAAGTGAGTGTCGATGTCGTCCATGGTGTGCTGCGCTGAAATTAACCACTCCTCATCAGCACCACAAGCCATCGGGATGACTCCTTCATTGATCATTGCTAACCAGTACTCGTCATTCTTTTGCTGGTCTATCTTGGCCCATTCCCTGTAGTTATGGAAATGTTCCTTTGCAAAGAAAAGGCCCCCTACAGCGTTTATCCCTTGGATAACAGCCTCAAGGTTCTCGTCATCCACAATATCTCGGTAGCCATCCATAAGTGCATTACCAAGTTCCTCTAGTTCCTTGTACTTGGCGTCGGTGAGCACCTCGTTCAAAGTAATCTTACAGGCTCGAATTGACAACGGGTTTGCTGAAAATGTACCAAAGAGACCCTCATCACCAATTCCGTCCATTATTTCAGCCTTTCCTCCACAAGCACCGAGCGGTAAACCACCACCCACAGCCTTGGCAAGAGAAACCAAATCAGGCTCGATGCCGAAGTACTCGCACGCACCACCCTTTGCAATCTTCACGCCAGTCTTCACCTCGTCGAAAATAAGGACGATATTGTAATCCTCGGTGAGTTCGCGAAGCTCTTCCAAGTATCCCTCTTCTGGAGGGATTACTCCTGCATTCATCATAGTCGGCTCAACTATAATGGCTGCAATTTCCCCAATATTCTCTTCAATGAGGTCCCGGGTGGTTTCGATATCATTGAAGGGAGTAATGATGGTATTGTTGACGGTAGATCGTAGAATTCCTTTGCCATATGGTATGGACGTGGGATGGCTCTTTGGTCCAGCTTTGCCCATGGGGAGTTTCTTGCTGATATGCAATGAATCCATTACACCATGGTAGGAACCTTCTACCTTCATAATTTTGCCCTTGTCCGTGTATCTTCGCGCAAGACGAATGGCGTACAAGGTTGCTTCGGAACCGGAATTGACGAATCGAAGTTTGTCTATAGGGAAACGGTCTATCAATGCCTCTGCCGCTTCAATCGATTCTTCATGATGTAGTCCGAACATAGTCCCGGCTTGCAGTGTCTCCTGCAATCCTTGGATGATTTTGGGGTGTCTGTGACCAACCATAAGAGCACCCCAGCAAAGATTGAAGTCAAGGTATTCATTTCCGTCCACATCCCAAATCTTGGCGCCCTCTCCTTTCTCTACAGATATGGGATATGGCGCATATGATGCGGCGGACCCGCCAATTCCACCGGGTAAGATCTGTATGGATTTCTCGTACAGTTCTTTGGACTTCGGTGTATTCTTCTCATAGGTACGAATTGTTTTTTTAAAATGCTCATTCTTCTCCAATTTCAATCGCCTGCATGTTGAGTTTCGAAAGAATACTGCATTCTTGTCATACCAGCGGGACCATATAATTACTATGCAATGTGAGCTTAATCACTCTTACATGCCTCAATCTCTATCCCATAGTTTGTCTGCATATCAGATGTGTCTTGAGGTCACATCATGCTGGAGCTCATTGGGTTCATCAACAAGGAAGCGAAAGAGATAACTCACAAGGTATCAGTATTTACTCAGGGATAGGGAGTGGTTTCAGAAGCGGAATCCGAAACAAGCCATGACATCGTCAAGATGAGAGTACTCGGTTTCTTTGCAATGATAATCACACTCATTGCCGGTTTTATGATACCTTATGCCATACTATACAACATGGAAGAACCTCCAGTAGGTGGTCTACCGCCCGGTTGGACATATAGTATACGACTGTACTTGGGCGGGGCCGATTTCGGGAGTGGTGGGTTTCAGGAAACGTACAGTATAAACGGGCTGAATCAACGAGACAGCGCGCTCTTTTTCCTCTTGACTCTGATAGCGTCTCTGCAGTTCATCTCTCCTGCCCGAGGGAAGAAGAGACTCCTTGTTCATCTAATTGTTTTGTCTGTCTCTCTGGCGATCTGGATTCTCGGAGTATATTTCATCTACAGACAGCTGAGCAGTTGGACTGTCCTTCCCGTGCCATTGACACCCGTAGTGGCAATCATTGCCCTTCTCTGTGTTTGGATTGCTAGCAGGATGTAGGAATTAGACGGCTATTGGATGCTCTACGAGTCTAAGCTGAATTCGGCACGCCCTTCCCATAGGAAGATGGATTCATATGAACAAAATAGCCAAAGTCTCTATTGCGTTGAAAGCATTCAGAATTGGCGGAACAGAAATGTAGCCTCAGCACGGCTGGAAGATTATTTCTGCGCAATATCATCTGCCATTTCCATTGCCACTCGGTATACCTTGGAATCCAACCTGAGTCCAGCATTAATCATCCTATGCAGCACTATTTTGAATTCAGTGAGTTGAAGCACCGATTGGGCTAATGCTTGGAAAAGACCAACTGTGCCAAGGCATCTGACACCAAGTATGTCAGCCGCACTTCGGCCCATTTTATCGTCTATGAGAAGCAGAGCCGTTTCTGCTCTCACAAGTTGTGTTGCAGTTGCTTCCCCTATGTTGATTCCGATACTCCTTGCTAACAGGTTCACATCGTCACCTGTTGGATACATAGGATGTACCCATCCGTCATCGATAGCAGTCATGACTCGCAAAGGAACTCCAGCCATCGACGCCGCTTTCCACAGTGAGACTCTTCTCTCTATAGGCTTTGAGCGCCCTCTCCAAGAGAAACTGTTGTATCCCGACATTAAGTGCTCTTCGGATCATCTCAGACCTATCGATATGTTCTTCCTTGGCGGTGAGCTCCAGCTTCGCAATCATCTCATCTGGTACTCGTGCTGTGACTGTTTCCATGACCTTCCGTATACATTATGTCATTTTGTATACATGAGACTTGCTCTATATTGCAGAGAAAAATAGCCGCTTGCTTGAGTGAAAAGCTATAGCCGAATCGGATTTTATCCAATCACAAAAGTTTCGCGTAGTCGGGCTTACTCATTCAACTATAAGAAGCCGGTTATCTGGTATACCCCCATCAAAGGTGAGCTTATATGAGTAATCGTGTATAAATACACAGATGGTTCAAGTGGGTTACAAGAATATCTCCCTCCGAGAAGACATATACCGCAGACTAAAACGAGCAAAACGCGAAGGCGAATCCTTCAGTGAGGTCATAGAACGTCTGCTCAGGCCAGACGATGATATCCTGGATCTCTTCGGAACCATCTCAATGACTGATAAAGAACGCAGGGTGTTTTTCGACGAGTTAGAAAAGATGTGGGGGGCTTGGAAGCATTGACCTTCACGTGCCTCGACACATCCTTTCTCATTGATTTTCTACGTGGCAAAGATAGCGCACGTGAAACATATTTGAATTTGAAATCAAAAGACTACAATCTTGCTACCACCGTAATCAACGTCTTTGAGCTCTTCAGAGGTATTGACAAACGCGGGAGAATCAAATCAGAAGAAGAAACAGTTCGCGAAATTACATCAAGGTTAGTCGTCTGGAATTTTACTATCGATGCTGCTGAACGTGCTAGCAGAATCTACACTGACTTGGAACGAAGTGGTACCGTTGTCGGGCTGAATGACTGTTTCACTGCCGCAATTGCCGCCTCTAATGGTTGCCAGAGAATTGTATCAATTGACACCCATTTTGACAAAATTCCCGGTGTCGAAAACATACCCTACTAGTCAGTTCACTCCAGTCGAATCGGATTTGGCCCGATTTCCCTGATCTTCTTCGCGAAGTCATTGATGTGTTTGGCAAACAAATCGCCCTCTGCCGCGCTCGCGTTATACTGTGGCATCATCGTTCCCAATAGATCTGCTACTGCATACATAGATTGCATGCTGAACTACTTCTTCACTAAGCTCTTTGCCATATTTATTGCACGTTTGTATACCTTTGAGTCCAGTCTGAACCCGGAGTCAATCATTCTGTTGAGAATCGCAACAAATTCATCATATTGCAGAGTTGATGTGGATAGCCCCTGGAGGAGAACACCAACAGTTCCTAGACACGTCACGGCGAGGGTTTCAGCAGCACTTCTCCCCATCTTGTCATCTATGAGAAGCAACGCAGTCTTTTCCCTTGCCAATAAAATAGCTGCGGCCTCTCCAATTTCAATTCCTGCGCTTTCAGATAGCTGATTCGCCGTATCAAGGTCTGAGTCCTCAATGTGTATCCATCCATCATCTACTGCAGAAGCTATCAGTATAGCATCCGGTGAGTCCTTGATTCCACCGGCCTCCTGGAATACCTTATGTGGTATGAGAATTTCAGTATATACTTCTCTCAGTATCTGAAGCTGTCCGGCCTTGGCAAGATAAATCAGCGGACTTGCATTACTGACCACTTTCGGTTTCTTTGACAAAAGCAAGGTCACGCTCCAAGTCCTCTTCATCATACGAAATGGGTATTGATGCCTTTTCCGCCTCGTCCATCATCGCTCTCAAAGGAAGCCCCGCCATTGATGCCGCCTTCCAGAGAGAGACTCTTCTCTCTCTATACGCCTTGAGCGCCCGTTCCAAGAGAAACTGCTGTATCCCGATATCAAGTGCCCTTCGAATCATCTCCGACCTGTCGATATGTTCTTCCTCGGCGATGAGCTTCAGCTTCCTAATCATCTCATCTGGAAGTCTAGCCGTGACCGTTTCCATTGACTTTCGTATACATTATAATATTATGTACACATAAACCTTGCTTTCGGTTGACAAACTAGATAGTCAGTCTCTTGCATAGAAAGCTACAGTCGAATTGGGTTTGGTCCAATTTCTCTAATTTTATTGGCGAAGTCATTGATGTGCTTAGCAAAGAGATCGCCCTCCGCCGCGCTTACGAACACCATTTTCACCCGCTCCTCGTTCATTCCAAGCTGACCAACAAGTTTGCGAGCGAATCGAACTCGCCGCTCCGCCCCGAGGTTCCCGGTCTTGTACGCGCAGTCCCCTGGATGACATCCGACAATAAGCACACCGTCAGCCCCTTCCTGCAAGGCCTTCAAAATAAAATTGAGATCAAGCCGCGCTGTGCACGGCATCCGGATGATCCTCGCGCTCACATCGTACTGCAACTTCATGGTTCCTGCTAGGTCTGCTGCTGCGTAACAGCACTGCATACAGCC
>JAWOEX010000027.1:0-45156 GCA_046482545.1 Candidatus Thorarchaeota archaeon | reverse complement strand
CGGACGTTTTTCGGCATAGGGAGGAATAGTGAGAAATGTCTAAATCATCGAAGAAATCGAAGAAGTCAACAGAACCAACTCCTGAAGATATGTCGGGAGTCAAGACCCAATCTGTATACGCTCTTGTGGCGGGAATTTCACTAAGCTTAATCTTCTACTTGGTTGTTCTTCCACTTGTTCGACAGCAAGGTGCGGAGGAGCTGCCTCTTTGGAGTCTATATCTCTTTTTTATCGTTCTTGGACTTAACTTGGGTTTTCGGATAGCCTCCGTAACGAAACAGACCACTAAGACGTCTCTGTTTGCCCTTGGCTTTCTTGGCAGCTTCGTTATAGGATTTGTATTGGTATACTACTCTACTGTCATAGGTATTGGCTTAGAGCCGGTGGCATCTCTTGGTGCTGCCTTTTTCACGGCCTTTGCATTCATGAAGTCTCAAATTGTAGAAGAAGAATCCTATGAGTATATTGTTAAATTCATTGCAGGGAAATTGACTTGGGGTGTGCTTACTCTACACGTAATTCTTACATACACTTGGCCCACACTGGATTTTATTCTGTCATCACCCACTTCAGTGCCTCCTGAGACTATTGGATCATTCGTTATTTTGTCGATTATCAGTATTCTCCTGTTTCTCACAATGACTGGAGGAATGGAGGAGGGTGGATGGATCAGGAAAGGTGTAAAACGGATAACATAGATTAGAAAAGGCGCATTACTAATTCCCCAACCCCTTGATACGCACCTTCAAATCTGAACCATACACGACGGCCCGAGCCAGCAGCTAGATAAGATATTACAACAGGCGAATACACTAGGATTCCTCTCACTGGTCTGCGTAGAGCATGGATTCGTCAGTGGTCGAACTGATCCACAACGAACCCAGTGCCGCCAGCGATGCTGAGAGAAAGGTGAAGATTTCAGGATGTATAAAGACATCCAATCTTGCCTTCATAGGAGTCAAACTACCTGATATCCATCGCATTGTCAAAAGTCACATCAAACCATTGGCGCCCAATGAGCTACCCGTTCTTATGGAGGAGATGTGGGCCATCGAGGCCTTCGAGACACGACTGGCTGCGATAGACATGATGAAGGTCTATGCCAAGAAGGGATCTATCGAGAACGCACTTACTATCGTTGATGAGTGTGCAGACGAGGTGGAGTTTGGTGGAGTTCCCTTAGAGGACCTTTTGTGAGGCTTAATGCAGCCTTAATCAAGCATAACTTCGACGCTATCTCCGATATGACTCAGGTCCAGCTTTTCGATTGGATTATCTCTGAAATCGATTCTTTCAAGATGGTCACAATCCTTCAAGGGAGCAAGGTCGACGCTATGCAGGTGGTTGGAGCTCAAGTTAAGTTCTCGCAGGTCTGGACAATTCTGAAGGGGTTCGAGATCAATCTGCTCAAGTCGGTTTTCCTTGATGTAGAACCCTCGTAGCTTCCTGCATTCTCCTAGAGGACTCAGGTCGATTGCATGGATTCGGTTCTCATTGAGTGAGAGTGCTGTGAAATTCTCGCAGGAAGCAAGAGCATTGAGGTCGATTGATTTCAGTCGGTTTCTATAGAGATGCAAATATCGAAGGTTTGTGCACTCACCCAGTGGTGTGATATCAATTTGCGAAAGATTGTTGGAACCCAATTTCAGAGTGTGAATCCTCTTACACGAACTGAGAGGTGCTAAGTCTATCTTGTCAATGGATAGCTGCTTCAGATCAATAACTTCAATGTCCTTTCTCAGTTCCATCTTCTTTGACTGTTCCTTAGATTGGTATGTCAAACAAATAGAATCGTTTTCAGAGGAGTGCATGGTGTTTCATGGCACTTTAAGCCTGAAATATCTGATTGTCTCTCTTAACATGTGAACGCCTTGGTGAGTGTATGATGCACCACAGGTCAGCTGTGTTTCCGCTGCACCGCATAGAGCATCGACTCACCATTTTCGCCCCACGCATGCATCTCCACATTATCATAAGCGGCGATAATGCACGCATAGTTGTGTTGTGCTGCTGTTCATATTTCGTATCACTATCTCAATATAGATACGACTAGCCTCAATGTTTCGATAAACATGACTGCGCAAGCCTAGTATGATGGATTCCTCTCGCAAGTTAGTATAATCATACATATGAGCAGAAACTGCACTTTTTCCGCAGCTTCAGGAGATTCCAAATGAATGTGTAGCCATGCCCGCCCGATTCGTGATTGCTATAGTATCGGAATACTTAAGGTGAAAAAGAAGAAACCCGAATAGAATGGTGGGAAATATGAGCCAATTTGTTTCTTTTCAATATACTGGCATTCTTTCTATATCGCTAGCGAGTGTTATTATCATCCTAATTTTAGCTTTAATGTCGAAGAAGAGACGAATGCCAATTCTAAGTCGCATTATCGCGTCAGACTCGCGCAGAATCTTGGCTTTATTGTTGATAGCTGTCATGCTTTCTGCATGGCTTATATGGGAGATTGCACCTGCATCGGAATTCAAGGATAATCATCTTAATCAAGACACCCGTGTTTTTACTGTTGCAAATTTCAACAGTAGTACCAGAGTCGCGTCAATCCGAGGAAGACATAATGTTCTCTTAGATCAAAGATACTGCATAGTTCTATCTGATTCTGTGTATTATAATCCATTAGAAGAGGGGCATCGGTATATAAACTCATCATGGATTCTCAATTATTCATTGACAGCAGGATTCCTAGGAAATGCAACCATAGCTCTGAAATATTATGTATATAATCCCGATATGACGCTTCTTGGAGAATCCTTCATGTTCCACTGTTCGATTCAAGATGACTCAGTCAACAAATCAATTGAAAGAGAGGATGGTGAAGTGTTGCGCTATCACTTCATTCCAGGGGGTGAGTACTACATACGGGTGGCGTTTATTGTGGTTCTAAGCGGTAATTCAATAGTGAATGGTGCTAATCATTCAAATCCAGCTACTTTACAATTGATTGAGCTGACAATATGAAGCAATTCGCTGTTAATCAGATGGTTTTACCATCACGAAGTTGAACCTCTCTATCCATGTGTTGTCCCATCGCCAAGTCATGTGTAGCCATGATCAGTATCCCTTTATTTTCGCGAACAAGCTGCTGCATCAATTCGACAACCATTAGACCGGTCTTTGAATCCAATTGCCCGGTGGGTTCATCAGCTAATACAACAATTGGGTTGTTCACCAAAGCTCTAGCTAATGCAACTCTTTGTCGTTCACCACCAGATAGCTCACCTGGAAGATGGGTACTTCGATTTGGAAGATCGACTGATTTGAGCAGAGAATTCACCTTATCTATTCGAATAGTACTCTTTACTCCCGAAGCCACTAGGGGGAGTTCGATGTTCTCAAATGCAGTAAGATATGAGATAAGATTGTGCATTTGAAAAATAAATCCAACTTTATTCCGTCGATAGACAGTCGCTTCTCGGTCACCCAATTGTGCTATTGATTTCCCTTCAACTATAATATCCCCCGTTGTAGGCATATCTAAGGCACCAACCAGAGAGAGAAGAGTAGTTTTTCCAGAACCGGAAGGACCAGTTATTGCTATACTGTCTCCTTGATCAAATGACATACTAACATCATTCAATGCATGGATAACGTTTTCACCTGTCTTGTATCTCTTTGTCACATTTTTGATTTCAATCATAGTCATGTAACAACCCTCATTGCAGTTCATCCCTAATCAATTCAACTAGATTCTTTTTTCGAAGAAATGCTATAGCTATTACTGAGATAATAATTGTACTGCATAGGCAAAGCCCAAAAACACCTAGCAGTTCAGGTATTGGGATTATTGGGCTTAGAGTAACTAAAGGAATTTGAACCACTGGGTGATTGGTAATTTCTCCAAGAATCAAAGGAAAATACAATACTAGGGAAGCGAGTAGACCGCCCATAAAGCTAAGAAGAATTGGTATCAGGCTTTCAAGGAAAATGATGTGGTACATTTGAAGGGAGCTGAATCCGACAAATCTCATAATTCCATATACATACTGATTTGTTATTACTCTAGATACTTGAGATGTTCCTATTATTATCAGAATACCAATCATTGTGACAATTATGACTAGGTTCATGAGCTTGTAAATGGATAGAAAACGTTCTTCGTAAGCGATTAATTCTTCCTCAGCACATGAATAATCAAATGAGTCAGTCAATTTGGCAATCTCTTTAAGAACCACTTCATATTGTGATGGATTCTTCAATTTGATTAATACTTTGTACGTCTGAGATATTCTGAAACTCTCTATGATTTGATAATTCAAATAGATTGCAGGATTTTTTGAGGGTATACCAGGCAAGTAATCAACAATAGCACCAATAGTGGCATTCATCGAGAAGATTGTAACAAATCCTGTTTCGGACGTATCCGCGAAACTAATTGAAACCAAGTCGCCTTTGGTTTTACCCAGATAACGAGCAAGATTTGTGGTTATGACGATAGAATCATTACTACTCAAAACTTCTAGCGCATTTTCTACGGTTTCATTCTGAGTATATTCAGGCCTTGTTGTTTCCTTATACCTCGGTCCCGAGAAAAAATAAGAAAGGATACTTCCCGTCCCAGATATTTCTGATATATTATCTACAAAGGTGTACGAAAGATAACTTCTATGAATGATACTTTGTTCATCAACATCTGGAATAGCTTCAATCGATTCTATGACGGTTTCATTCTTGATCCCGCTTAATTGAATATCACTTCCAATTCGCATATAGACATTTGAAATCTGCTGGTATCGGATTCCAGTGGCAGCTGTAGAGGATAGAATCACCAATAAGATACAGATGGATATAGCAACAATGTTGGATTGTACATGCTCTCTATTGGATTTGGCAGATTGAACAGCAACGGTGGTTGTTGTAAATCCATATGACTCAGCGAAACTGCAGGTACTTCTTTTGGATAGAACTAATGACACTAGAAACCATAGACCATATAGCATAAGGGAGATACTCGAAACGACAGCAAGGATTGGTATCGCGAATGTAAATGAGGACGGGATATTAAGAACTCTGCCGAAGAAATTAAGGACAATATAGAGAGAAAAGAGAAGAATAAATATAATCGAATGGCTATTTCTTTTTGGTTTAGTTGTTCGTGGATGCAATGCTTTTCGCGGAGTTGCTAGTACCCCTCTGATACATGGATATACACCGGATATGAAAACAACAATGAAACCAATTAGAATGACTGCCAAAGAAGTGATTGAGAATGAGATTGGTGAAATGGACATAGATGCTAATCCAAATTCACTAATAATGGAATAAGGCATATCCAAAAAGATTGTACTTGATATATTGATGAATAGACCAACGAATAAACTGGAGGTAATCATTGATAGTATCAGAGAGAATAGAATACCCAGGGGTGCAATAATCAATGGAATGTAAGAGAAGATTCTCTTTATTTGATTCTTCGAAAAACCAATAGCTTGTAAAATACCTACTTCGTGGATTACCTCATATATACTGATTGTCATCAAACTATATATCGCAGCAGATGCAGATATTAATGAGCAACATAGTAATAGTGTCAGAAATAACCTTGAGTCCCTCAATGATTTCAGTACTGGTTGAGCATGATTAATTTTGGGCGTAATCACAGTTGCAAAAGTCAATTTATTTTCAATACTCGATGCAAATTCTGTTACATATTGATTACCTGACGGAATGTGATGTTTAAGTTTCATACCGAGATAATTTGTTAGATTTGTATCAAAGGTTGTATTTATGAACGAGGTGCTCGCCACACACAGCATACGTGCGGGTTGCCCAACTTCGTGAAAAATACCTGAGATTACAGCAGCTCTAGTGATATTCAAGGCATCGATTTCGATTTGAATTGCATCATCCACATCTAACAATAGAACTGACGCAACTTTAGACTCAATTGCAATACTTAGATTATCGTTTGGTAACGTTCCATTATCTATCACTAATCCATTGAACCAAGTGTCTTCATCATTTGAAGCAACAAAACTACAAGAACGGTCACTTCCTGTAAATTCATTGGTAATTCTGCTGTAGGCTTTGATTCGCGGTTCGAACCGCTCAATGCATGCATTGTCTATAGCTTCGACTTCATTGATAACATCAGTAACTGGTCTGAACTCATTCCAAATGACTGATATGTCATCAATACCTCGATTATCTAATTCAATTATTACATTTCTCGAAGCATTTTCCGTTACCACTGAAACATTCAGTGGAAGAGAAATGGATGTCGCAATTGCAAGAATTGTGATTATGGTTCTTACTTTTTGCTTTTTTACTATTCTCAGGGATACGCCAATCATCATATCAAGCCGCTTTCTTGAGCTAAAAAAGAGTGGTAGCTAGGATACTCTTTTTCATATAAAACCCATTCTTCAGCTAATTACCAAGACTATTATCATAGTCTTGAGCTTCTAGAAGGTATAAACTGCAGTCAGACGATGGATTACTATTCCCCATTATGAAAGCATTACTGTATGAGTATTCTCTATCAGCGTATCCAATGCTGTACCAATAGGCCTTAAACCACATTTTGGCCTCGACACGTATTGCATATCGGTGTTGATCGTAGTCAGGTGCATCACTATTGGGAATTCCAACCTTCAGGGTGACACCCCAGTTGTTCTGGGTGACGCCACCCGTTACCAATATAACCTGAACCTGACCCAAGTGGTGCCAATAATATCCGTAGGTATCACGTGACATAGAATGATGTTGCCAGTCTGAAGTTTGTCCAGACCAGGAACATCCAATTTCGCCGCCTATCTCGTATGTTTCACCATCACCAAATGATCCAAATACATTCGCGTGACCTTCCACAGTTAGAATTGTTCCTAGTGTTGAAGTATGCAGGTCATAATCAGATAGCTCCATCCAATCTGCTCCTTCTTCCAGAGTAAGATCCCTAACATATACATCAATTAGAAGCTCTCGAGGCTCATAATGCCAACCCCAAGTTCCCTGTTCCTGATATCCTTGAGCTTTAACGAATACCGGGAACTCCGTGATTCCTCCTTCATCAATATACCACATATCGAGTGGAGTCTTAACCCAAATATCTCTAGCAGTCCCATCATAAAACTCCTGAGCATAAGATGTAGCTGCAAAAGCAAAAAGTGGAACAGTAACGAGAATGCCTAAAGTTAGCGCTGTGATCCCCCTATTTCTTTTATTCATTATGATTCACCATTTTGAATAAATCTGGAAATAAGTAACCCCCTGCTCACAATTGATGCAAAACAATTACCATACTCCGTAACGGAGCCTGCTTACTTACTAATAAGTTTTCTTGAAATATGGGCTCTGTGGAATAAGTAGACGGAATTGTTGTGAGAAAATCAAATGAGCTGTCAATTCGCTATTCAAACGCACGGATCCTGACAATCAGGAACAATAATATGAATCATTCCGATATGTTGGTATGACTTTTTACACAGGGCCCTTTTAATCATAAGAGATAAAACAGAAAAACCGAATAGCTATAAGGTTATGCAACTACAACCATCATAATGTTGATTTTCTGAAGGTGACCTTATGCTTCCTGCTGAGATACTTGTGGTTGTTTCTCTTACAACAATGGCCGCAACAATCGTGGGCTTTTTTGTGAGCCAACTAATAGCCGGATTTATCGAACTGGAATGGTTTGGATCGAAATGGACTGCAATTGTACTCCTTGGGACGTCTGTGTCTATCTATGCGTTGCCTTCAGGTTACATCTGGTTTTACCACAATAGTTACTTCGATGATTTGATTGCCGATTTTCCGATTATTATGCACAATGCTATGTTAGCTGCAATCTTGTTAATCTCGTCAATCTGGATAAGTCGTAGAGTAGCAATTTCAAGAGAAAATGCTGAATGTGAATGATGAAAGGGGCTCACATATAATCGCAGCCAGAGAAGACCCATAAACACCCAGTTGCTACTCGATATCGTGCATAGGATGACCATTCCTTCAAGCAGCAACAAATACCCATTGCATAGATATCATTCCAGTAGAGAGCAAAACCAACTCCGCTACGACCATCTGCAGCTTATACCCCTCACTAAGAAAATAGGAACAATAGAATCCAATCAAAGAGCCTAGGAAACCAATCATGAGAAATCCCAAAGCCACTAAGAGCCCAAGTCGTTGGAGAATTATAAACTGAGTAACAGTAGATAATGAAGTAAAAAGGACCATCAAACTACCGGTTCCAGCCGCAAATTCAGCGGCAACCCTTAACTCCAATATCAATGGAACCTTCAATAAGCCACCCCCGATACCTACACATAAGGCACCCACTATCCCGAAACATTTCTTTCGGAGTGATGTGGGTTCACATGTGGCATCAGACTTCTCTGTTTCTGCTGAGGATTCAGGGACTTGACTGCAATCATCGCCATTCAGTATATGATGCCGCTTCTCCTTGGCAAACCAAAGTGTCTTGAGTCCGGTTAGAGCCAACACCAGAACCAATAGTACTAACAGGATTGTCTCAGGAAGGAACATGTTCAATTGCACGCCAATCAATGTGCCAACAATTGTAAACGGTTCCATCAAGAATGCACATTTGTATATAACCTTGTTTTTCCCTATGTTGAGTAGGACTGCTCGCGTTGCAGAAGAATAAATAGTCCGCCTTCACCTTCCATAGTGTATACCAATGAGCGATTCAAGACTCCGGTACAGCAAACGGAGCTTCTCCGTCTTCGCCATACTGGCAATGCTCATGATGGGGATTCTCTTCTTTCAGTTCGCAGGCATTGTTTTTGTGCAGCTAGGGATCCCGCCATGGCTTGTGGTGGTTATCGTAATCGGGTCACTAGTGGGCAGCGCCGTCAACATACCTGTGACCACTATCCAGTCGCAATCGAGTAAGTGCCCGGAGCAGCAATACATGAAACTGTGGGGCCTGACTTACCGAATCGTATCGCCCGACTGCCCGGGTGAGACCCTCATCAGCGTGAATCTAGGCGGCGCGGTGATTCCGGTCGTTGTCAGTGCATACCTTTTGATTATCCACCCGCAAACCATTCCCGTAGCCTTACTGGGCATCCTCATCGTTTCATTGTTCGTCAAAGCTATTGCCAGAGTCGAACCCAATGTTGGAATCGTAACCCCGGGACTGCTTCCTCCACTCATTGCCGGGATAGCCTCAACTGCGCTCATGTTACTGATTCCCGGAATGTTTAGCCCACATGTACTGGCCTACGTCTCGGGTACCTTGGGTACGTTGATTGGTGCTGATCTTCTCAACCTCAATAAAATCTCAGAACTACAGACAGGCAGCGCATCAATTGGTGGGGCAGGAACTTGGGACGGCGTGTTTCTAGCCGGTCTGCTAGCGGTCTTCTTTGTTTGAATACCTAGGAATTACCTCAAAGAAAAAACCCAGAGATGGCTTCTTAATTAATTCTACTGCAATTCATCTACGCTAGTTGAAGGGACTGGCTCCTCGGGGAAAGCGAATTCCTCTCCACGGTTTTGACAACGGACATTCCCCTCGGAGTCAACCGATGATTCATCATAGGAATATGTTGCACCACAGCTCGGGCATATAGCCCTTCGAGAGGTGTCAATTTGTCTGCTAGTATCCTCTTCCGTTCCTATTTCAAACTGCAATGCAATCCACCATCCAGCATAGCCGTATATGGGGGTGAGAACAATCAATTGCAGCAGCTGGAGTAGAACGTACAGCACGACATTAATACGAATTGCAGCTGCGTTAATTACAAAGAGGACCAACATGATTGCGTCTAGAACAACCGAAAGCAAGATGCCATGGGCAAACAGATGCTTCCAATCATCCTTGCAATGTATTTCCCACAAGTAATGTCCGAGACTGAGATTTATGAATCCAGCGAACACCAGTTGTGCTAGAAGGATGAGGATAAGCCCAATGATTCCTCCAAACGCTGCAGCTATCAGTATGAGTGGAATCCAAATAAGGCTCGCAGGGCCGAAGACAACCCAGAAGGCAAACCCGTGAAGAAGCAATCGTGGAATTTCCGATGCAGAAAGACCTTCTTCTGTGTCTTTGCGTTTATCCCAAGGTACGTATTCCTCAGGTTCATCTGAAACCGTGACTTTGGAATAGGTATCTATTTTCTCTCGTTCAATCTCCAGTTTCTTTCCGCAATTTTGACAGTGCACATGCATGTCTGACTGCAATTTCTCCTCGGGATAGGCATATACAGCTCCGCAATTGGGGCACTTGATTTTTCTTTTCGTTGATGGTTCAGTACTCACCGATGATACACTCCCCAGTTGACCCAGATATCATTCTAAACGGGTATGGCTGCATGTGATTTCATTTATAGTTGTCGACCTTCTAAATTGAGTGTCTCATATCTCATGATACAAAGTCAGTGTGCGAAATAGCAACGGCAGTAGCGAATCATTCAAAGCCTCTTCTATAATTCTCGCTCGTATAGAATGAACTTCCTCCCCTCGTATTTCTCAGGGATAATGAGCATAGTCTCCGACCATTCGGTTGCATTGGGTCCCAAGAAGAACGCAGCCTGATCGAGCTTGTCTTTCTCGAACCTCTCAAGAAGACGAGCTATGGTGTCAATGAATATACCTCTGTCGAGTGCAAAAATCGTAACAGCCTCGCGTTTTTCTCCATTTCTGCTGACATCCTGACTGAAGTACATCGCTTCCAGTGAGCCCTTATCGTCCACAATCACATAGAATTCGGTATGCTCACTGAGCCTCTTCAGACCTTCTAGGTTGGAAGGTTCAAACTCCCAAGCGGACGGAATTTTGGAATCCTGAAATAGGCCGGCTTTTGTCGCCATATCATTGAGACGTTTTGCATCTACCTTCAGCGGATGAACGATAGGACTCGGTTTGGGACGCTTTGGAAATGGAGCATCCAAACGAAAATAACCTGCTTCTTCTGTCAGGTGGAAACCTGTTTTCTCCGCAACCCGTATTGAAGCCTTGTTTCTTGAACTCGTTGCGTACCAGATCCGTTCGTAACCTTCGGTTCGAGCTGTCTCAACTAACTGTGCCACCATTTTGGTTGCCTTTCCTTCTTCTTGGTGGTCTTGGTGTACTCGCAATCCTTTCGCCCAAGCAATGCCTCCACTTGATACCGGGACCAGCGCTATGATGCCAATCAGTTTGCCGTCTTCAATCATTCCAAGCGGAACTGTGTCTTCGTTGTCTACCCATTCGCTGAATCGGTTGGGCACGTAATCGTTGCCGCTCCAAATGCCGGAGCATAGATCATCCACGAGGTTCTGGTCCTCTTCTCTGAGCGGGCGAATTTCAGAAGTCATAGTATTCTGGTCAACTGCTGGCTTTATGAATACCGGAGATACATGCATTTACGGCCAAAGTCAACAACTGGCAAATGCCTCGGCTGTTATCATTTCGGTTTCCTGAGAATGATACAGTAGTGATGATGCACATTGGAAACATATGTTGTCGGGAAGCCCCAACATCCAAGTCGTTTGTTGTCCTGGCACCATATCTGCTCCTGCTTGAGATCATAAGTCTCCGAAAGCAGTCTGGCCAAATCCCACGCAATGGCCTTCAAATCACCATCGATATCCCTCATATTCTGTGCAACAACTGTTAGGTATGCTCCATTTTTCAGCAATCCGTAGTATCCTTCAAGAATCTCCGTAACGGATTGGAGATATGCATCATAGGATTCGATGTTCCCGATGTCACGATTCGATTCACTGTAGTATTCGCTCAGCCCTTCTTCCCTTCGCTCTTTGTGCGTAGTGATGTTTCCCCCTCTCGATTTCCTCAGCATATTCCAGTAAGGCGGACTCGTTATGAGGTAGTCAAATTCGGGTGGCTTACCATCGAAGCGTTCCTCAATCAGAGAAACACCCCTCTTGGAATCGCCAGTAATTACTTCGTGCCTTCCAGAGCCCTCATGTTCCCTAATTTGTTCTCTTGCTATTGTGGCGAACTTCGGAACCAGCTCGATGCTGACAGAATTACGGCCCAAACTCTTGCAGGCCAATGCAGCGCTTCCAACACCACCAAATGGATCTAGCACCCAGTTCTCTCTGTGAGTGAAAAATTGAACGAACCTTTCCACAAGTTCTTCGGGAAACTTGCCTGGATGTTCTACTTGCTTTGTGTTCCGGGATCTCGGGTTTATGATGAACCAAGACTTAGTGGATTTTACCCATTCTTTTCCGTTCAGCTCATTCAGCCTATTTGAGTCTGAGTCGTCATGGTTACTCAATGAAAGTCCCATCCTCCTTTTTCGCAGCTCCTTAATGAAACATACTAGTCGGATTGTGGGTTCTCAATACTTACCTCGATGCTCCTATTGATGGCAACTTCACCAACATCGGAGCAGTACGACGCAATGCGCTCCATATGAAGCAGTAACAGTGCAAGTTTCGCCTCCAGTCCGTTTGGTTCAGTACCCATCTTGGAGAGTTTTTCAGCAATCGCCTCGGCAGCGTGCAGGGCTTCGAAAGTCTCTTCCGTTTTGTAAGTAACACTTCCGTTTTCTTGCACCTGCTCCATAGCACCCTCATTGGCAAAGAATGCACTTTTTGTTCTGTTGTACACATCAAGAAGATATTTTGCCGTTTCGGCAATCGATTCGAGTGACAGCGTAGACTCGCAGAGATGTTCTACCGCTCCACACACGTGATCAGCCATCCGTTCAACATATTTTGCAGCCAGGCTGAAATGCAGACAGTCGGAAGGAGGTATCCCAATCTTCCTCGCGTAGGACGGATCTCGAAGCGCTAGATGGCAGAGGCGTTCTACGAAGTAGCGATGGCGGTCGACATCCTCGTCTCGCATGAGTATATGCTGAGCGTCACTATAATCCTCGGTTGCGATCCCAGCAACAAGCTCGGATAACATGTATTTTGTTGTTGCAAACTGTCTCTTTAGAATGGAGACTACCATCTGCTTCTCGCTCGTATCCCTGATAGATATGCTATTGGAGTGCTCCTCTAGGATTTCGAAACCGGGAAGTCTCCGGATTGACTGACTGATTTCCTGTCGTTCTGCCATATCAAGCGATTTACTGAAATTAAGTTCAAGTTTTGTTGCCCCTACAACATAGGCGCCTATCAGAATATTCTGCAGATTAAGCAAGAAATCTTTATCGATATTGAATCTGATTCCGCTGGACTTCTGATGCTGAAAATCTGGTGGAAACACCGTAAGAGTCCCTTCTCCTGTCTCTTTGATTTTAACCTCGGAGTCCTGATTCAGATTATACTTGTCACACCATTGCTTTGGCAAATATACATAGAATGAATTCCGAACCTTGTTTAGTTTTCTTGTGGTTGTGGAGGTCAATTGGATAACTCCTTGTGATCTCAAATGCCTTTGTGGACGAGCGGCAGGTACATATTTAATGCATTTGCTTTCCACCAAATCATATTGAACATGTGACATTTAGCGTATATAGCTGCACATCTTACCAAATGCCCCCTGCGACTACGCTGTCCTACTCACATATCGTCTTAATACATATGAAACATTTGCAACAATTCTCAACAGCTGAAAAATATGGATACGCCTTAACTAGTATGCTTAGTGGCATGTTTTCAAGAAACATGGAAAAAGTGAGAAAAAATGTCACTATCAAATCAGACATCTAAACTCGTCATCGGGCTAATAATTGGCTTGATTGTGGGCAGTACCGGCGTTCTCTTCCTCGTACCCGGTGCAGAGAGCGGTACACCGAACTACACTATCACCAGTTCCGGTTCGACAACCGTTCTACCGCTTTCGCAGGAATGGTCTCAGAGGATTACGGAGACATATCCCAATATCCAGTTTAATCCAATGGGTGGTGGGTCCGGTCAAGGTCAGGCCGATGCCGCGGTCGCCGAGGTTGACATTGGTGCATCAAGTTCCTACCCCGGTGAGGACTATGCTACCAATAATCCAAACGTGGATATTCTACCAATCTCAGCCGACGCATTGGCAATCGTTGCAAACGAGAATGTCAACGGCAGTACATTCAAGATGGACTGCGATATGGTGGTAGCCGTCTTCAGTGCGCAGATTACTACCTGGGATGACTTCGAGACAACCTTCGGTGTGAGCATTCAAACAACTGGCGATATCAACGTCTATGTTCGCTCCGACGAGAGCGGCACGACCGCGACCTTCACCAAATGGTTAGAAACAGTCAATGACACTGAAGGCATGAATGGTCAAGACTACTACTGGACATATGGTCACGACGAAGCCATGAGTTGGGCTGAAGGACTTACAGGATCTCAGGGCAATCCTGGCGTTGCTAACTCGGTTAAGGAAGATAATAACGGGATTGGCTATGTAGGATTTGCATTCACTGAAGGACTCACCTCTATTAGCCTGTACAACCCGGGCAACGAAGAGTGGGTGGACGCTTCTGCCGAAAATGCCCTGAAAGCAATTCCAAACGCAATAGATGATCCAGGCGTCAATCTCTTCAACTCGGAGAGTAACGGCGCATATCCAATCGCTAGGCTTCTGTTCTACTTAGTTCCACAAGATACTCTTGACTGGTACACAATCATCTTCCTTGATTGGTGTCTTTCCCAAGGTCAGCAGTATATTGACGACGTGGGCTACCTCTCGATTGCAGGAACTGCCGCCTGGGACTATTCGATTGGTGTTCTAGGGGGGATGACTCCGGCAACCTAGCAAAAAGAAATGAAATAGGAGAAAAAGTGGGGATTTTCCCATGCTTCTCCTTAGCTTCTTCATTTCAATCAATGACAAGATGACGCGATAACAATCTAACAGATTTCGACACAGCTGCAAGAATTCCACTTACAAACAAGAAAGGTGGGAGACAAACATTGACCTTCGAAGAAAAAAATCAAGCATATGAAATCGATTCTCGCATAGAAGCCACTATTGGTATCTTCGAGCGTCTCCGCAGAAGCTTTCAAGATTTTGTTGATGAAGTACGCATGGCGAAAGGGCCTGCGCGAAAAGACCTCGTTGGTAGCCTCATTCTTCTTGCGCCTGCTCTTGCCAGCGTATTTACAATACTCATGATTCTCATTCTCCTCGTGTACGAAGCCCTCCCCATTTTTGCTCATCCCGATGGAGGTCTCGGAATAATCACTGATTCAACGTGGGCGCCCCAGATTCCTGACAACCCCTCATATGGAATCCTCATTTTCATTGTTGGATCGTTCACAACAACGTTTCTAGCAATTGGTCTGGCTGTTCCGTTGGGACTGGGTGGCGCTATTTATCTAAGTGAATTCTGCCCGGCGACACTCAGAACCCCTCTGAAGATGATTGTAGAAATGATGGCGGCAATTCCGTCAATTGTTTACGGTCTATGGGCTTTTGTCGTTCTACGCCCCTATATGGATGATGTGTTCGCACCATTCGTTCAAACCAACCCACTTACCAGCTGGATGCCATGGTTTCAGGGGAATTTGAAGAATGGATATTCTCTGTTGACTGGAGGTATCATTTTGGCAATAATGCTTCTACCCACAGTGGTGACCGTTTCGTATGATGCGCTTCAATCGGTTCCATCTACCTATCGTGAGGCTTCACTTGCTCTTGGGGCAACAAAGACGGAGACTGCAAAAAAGATCGTTCTTTCTGCAGCATTACCCGGAGTAGGAGCTGCTGTTGTTCTCTCACTTGGTCGTGCAGTTGGAGAAACAATGGCGGTGCTTATGGTAACAGGCAATAATTTCGGCATTCCGTACACTCTCTTTGACCAGTGCTACGTGATGACTAGCATCATTGCGAATCAACTCGGGGCTGCATACAACCGACCAATATGGCGTTCGGCTCTCTTCTCAGTTGGACTAGTCTTGATGATCATGAGTGTGGTATTCACGCTCATTGCTAAGATTTTCATTCGTTGGGGACTCAAAACGAGAGGTATGGTATGAGGTGGTATGAATGGGAGATAAACGACTACGCTCATGTGAAGATGAGGCCTACCCTGAAGAAGGCGGACCCGGGCAACGAGCTCCTGAGATTCCCCTTACGCTAAAGGTTGCCTGTCACATACGAACGTACGCGCGGTCAAAGCGACATTTCAAGGATCTTCTTTTTAAGATTGGTCTTGGTCTGTGTATTCTTCTTGTTATCGCGCCCTTCTTCCTGATCCTTCTTGAGGTATCCTCAACAGGGCTGACTGTTCTATTGGGAGGGGGAGACGGTGAAGGGCTTGGGTTTTTCACTACCTATCCCGGTGGAGGTCTGAAAGGCGGTCTTGCCCATGCATTCATCGGTACATTGTCTCTCGCTGGTGTTGCGGGCATAACAGGGATACCCATCTCAGTTCTTGGTGCAGTTTACATCAATGAATACACTGACGATGGAATCCTGAGGTCATCTATCGAGTTTGCAGCCGATGTTCTTGCCGGCATTCCATCCATTGTGTTCGGCGCTTTCGGTCTGGCTTTGATTGTGGACGTACTACAGTTTGGAAAAGGAGTTATGGCAGGCGGGCTTACTCTCGCTTTCATGATGGTTCCTACTATTTTGCGAACAACTCAAGAATCTCTGAAAGCCGTACCGATGTCGCTTAGAGAAGCTTCGCTTGCGCTAGGAGCTACTCGATGGACCACGACATGGAAAGTGACTGTTCGCTCAGCATTTCCAGGGATTGTGACCGGAATCCTACTTGCTTTTGGTCGGGTTATTGGAGAAACAGCACCACTCATATTTACAGCTGGAAACTCACTTCGTGCCCCAACAGAGCTTTTCGGGGCTGGTTCATGGGTTGCTAGTGTTCCGTACACAATCTACCTGTATACGATTGATCCTAGGTCTTATCTACATCCGAAGGCTCATGCAGCGGCTCTTGCGCTGATGATGATAGTGCTTACTATTGACTTAATCGCCAACTACATTTCAATGAAATTTACCAGGAGACTAGGGTAAACTTGCCAGGAGAACACAAAATAGAGGTTGAAAATTTGTCAACATGGTTTGGTAGAAAACAAATCCTCAAGAATATTTCCTGTTATTTCGAGGACAACTCGGTAACCGCGATTATGGGACCATCGGGCTGCGGCAAGTCTACATTCTTACGCACCATCAACCGGCTCAATGATGTTGTTGATGATTTCAAAATGACAGGCCACATCTACATTGAGGGTGAAGACATCTACAACCGCCATGCAAACGTATACAGTCTTCGGAGCAGGGTTGGCATGGTTTTCCAGCGACCTAATCCATTTCCCATGAGCGTGAAAGACAACATCACCTACGGTCCGCGCCTGCACGGTGTACGAGATAATGATGAACTCGATAGGATAGTTGAGGATACCCTGAGACGTTCTGCTTTGTGGGATGAAATCAAGGATGACCTGGACAAGCCCGCGCCGAATCTCTCTGGTGGGCAACAGCAACGTCTATGCATAGCACGGGCCCTTTCAGTAGATCCCCCGGTGTTACTCATGGACGAACCAGTTTCGTCGCTTGACCCTATAAGCGCTGGAAAGATTGAAGACCTGATAACAAATCTCAAAGAGGATTATACGATTATTCTAGTCACCCATAATGTCCAGCAAGCGTTCAGGGTATCGGATTTGGCCGCTTTTCTGTATTTGGGTGAACTCGTGGAATTCGATGAAACTAGTAAGATTGCGGAGAATCCTGAAGACGAACGAACTGAAGCCTTCATTACAGGCAGGATAGGATAGTGTAAGAATGAGAAGTCAACTAGAATTCTATCTGGATGAAATCGCCGGAAAGCTTGAAAGAATGGAACAACTAGCCACCAAGGCCCTCATGACAGCAATGGACGCTTTTGGACAGCTCGATACTGGTATTGCAGAAGAAGCCAAAGCAATGTCCAGCGATATTGAGGAATTGGCCCAGAAAGTGGAAGAGAATGTATTCGAGACAATAGCTCGAAGACAACCTGTAGCTTCGGACCTGAGAAAGCTATCAACCTATCTACTCGTTGCCCATCACCTACACCGAGTTGGAAGATACGCTTGCAAAATTGCCCGTATCGTTTACCTAGTTGAGGATTCCGAGCACTATAAGGAGATGGAGTCACTTCCGTACATGGCGGAACTCGCAAAGAAGACCCTTCACATAAGCATCAAGGCAATTCTTGAGGAGAATCTTTCAGAAATCAGTCAGTTGGAAGAGCTCGAAGCCAGAAGTGACAAAGAGACAGAGGAGATGTTTGCTGAAATAGTGCAATTCCTCCGCAAGCGAACGGATATTTCACAGATGTCTCTGATGTACATTATTGTAGGAAGGTATTTCGAAAGGGCAGCCGACCAGGCATTTATGATTGCAGAACGAGCGGTATACATGGTAAAAGGCGAACGGGTCAAGCTCGGTCTAGCATACAAGAGCGAACCGATGGATATGCCACATTAACACAGTGAAGAAAACATGGAGATTGATACACTATCCCTGCGCAACTGCTTTGATGGAGATTGCACGAACTAGGTCATGGAATGCATCGTCAACATTGCGGTCTTCAAGTGCGCTTGTCCGAACTAGCTTAATGGTATCTGGAGATTGGGCTTCTTGAACTTGCTTGCGCGGGATTTTCGTTTCGAGATCAATTTTATTTTCGACCATAATAACCGGGACCCTTCCCGCTCCTGAGTGTAGAGCGGACAGCCAGATATCAATATTCTGCAATGTTTCTGGGCATGTAGTATCGAATACGAATATCGCACCTGATGCGTGCTGGCAGTACTGCTCCCGCAATTCTGAAAATGACTCCTCACCACCGAGGTCCCAAATCACGAGCTTGTAGGTTCTTCCCTTTAGATTGATAGTCTTGACATGAAGAATAGCCCCGATGGTACGGCCAGCGTCCTGATTGAATGTATCGTACACGTATCGCTGAACCAAACTGGTTTTTCCTACAGCTGTATCGCCCAACAGGATAATCTTCCATACAAAATCAGGTTTACGCGACATATTGTATTCATATTATGACAATCTGACTTAAAGCTTTGTTAAAATAGAAGTCAGACACGCTTGCGTTTCCTGGCTCGTTCTATCATTTCTTTGGTCATCTTGGTAAATGCCGCTTCTACGTTGGTATCTTCCTTTGCACTTGTTCGTACAAAATCGATATCATAGCGTTCCACCAGTTTGTCTACTCGGTCTCTTGAAACCTCACTGACTAGGTCGATTTTGTTTTCGCACATGACGAGCGGAATCTTTTCGGTAACTTCAAACAATGCTCCGAGCCAGTTATCAAAACGATCAAGTGTCTCGGGTCGCGTGGTGTCAAAAACAAAAAACGCGCCGGACGCATTCTGATAGTATGCTTTCCTGAGCTGTTTGAAGTCATCCTGTCCTCCAATGTCCCATATGACGAGCTTAACGGAGATATCACCCAGATCGACTAATTTGACATGAATGTCCGTGCCGATTGTCGTCAAATAATCACGCTCAAAGCTATCGTAGACGTACCTACCGACCAGACTTGTCTTGCCTACTGCTGGGTCACCCAAGAAGACAATTTTGAATAGATATGCTACCGAATCAGACAGTGATTTAACTCTCCAAGACTCCAGTTTTTGGTGACTTAGCATAGCAGAACGGTCACTTCTAATAAATATGTACCATAATCTCCTCTGGAGTATTATTCAGGGTGTTTTCAGTAAGCAAATATATGCAGGTTAAGTTAGTACCAAAACTGAGAAAAGGGGAGACGTTTTTTCCAATATAGGTCGCCACAGGATGAAAATAGGGACATTTGCTAGAGAAACTGAGCAGGTACGAGAAGCCCTGGAATATGAGCCAGATTTCATCGACCTTAGAATGGATTTGAATCACAGCATAGATTTCTCTGATACAAAGAAGATCTTGGAAGAACATGATACACCGTGCACTCTTCACCTCCCCTCCAGCCCCGAGTGGAGTCCGATGGATCTGCCGGGAAGTGTGATTCCGTTCATAGACATCGGAGCTAGTATTGGTGCTGAGCTAGTGACCATGCATTCGGCGCTTTCCCCATTATTCTATTCGGACAAGGCTATCGACCACTTTCTTCAAGCTGTACCTCTTGCATGTGAAGCCGCGAAGGAAGATGGCGTTACTCTTGCCATAGAGACCTTAGGCCTGTATTATACTGAGCTCACTCTCTTATTTGATAGGTGTCCCGATGTGCAGATTGCCCTAGATGTCGGACACGGCGAGATATTTGCAATGAAAAACCGTGCCATACCGATTATTGAATCGTATATGGATCGTGTGGCAATGGTAAACATGCATGACAACAATGGTAGTAAGATGGTGGAAGAAGTCTTGAAAGTTCGAAAGGAACGTGCGGTATCCCGCGAAGAAATGAGAGCTATGGCTCGTGAATTTGATACTCACCTTCCGCTTGGAAAAGGTGAGGTAGATTTTGAACCCATACTACACCGACTGAAGGAGAAGGCCTATGATGGCAGATTCCTGCTTATGGCGAAGGACCCAGCCCGATTCCCTGAGGAACGGGAGACGTTTCGGGAACTCTGGGAAGGGAGCTAGTCTAAACCAGCTAGGCTATCGACCAGTTTCTCAACTTGCTTCAGTCCATCCTCGTCTTCAGTCTTCTTGAAGAGGGATCTTGCAATTCTAAGAATTTCTTGGGCTTTCTCATCGTTCCCCTGTACCACGAAAAATCTTGCCTGTTTCAGGCGGGCTTCGCCCATAATCCTGTACACTTCGTCTGGATACGTGAAGTCATCGACGCCAAAGACGTTTCCACATTCTGGACATGTTGTCACATGCTTGCCCTCCTCTTCCGTAATCGGCTTCTGTGGGGGGCTCGTATCAGTGGCGATTTCCTCACCTTCCGGTACGGTATTGAATTCTTCAACTTCCTGTGACGAGCCAGCGTCTTGGGCTCCTTTTTCCTTGTATCTAGAAGACTGAAATTCAGAGGATATCTTTCGCGGAACACCCTGTGGGGCCTGTTTTTCCTCGGCACTGGTACTCTCCGCCTTAGATTCTCCTTGCTTTTGTTTTACGAATTCAGACTCAGAACCAAGGATGTTACGTTCCATTTCTTCTTCGTAGGCAGCTGTTGAAGCTTCCCGTTCAGCCCTATCTTTAGATTGACGTTCAGTCTGAGTCCCTGATTCAGGTACGGCTTGCGGTTCCGGTTGAGAAATATCCTCTGGCTCTTTCATCAATTCATGGATTTCGCTTGCCCTGAGCATCCTAGTCTCTACAATACCAGGGTTGCCATCATCAATAAGAGCCTCATCTCCCTTAGCAAATGCTTCTTGGGCCTTCTCAAGCTCGGTTTTCGCTGCGGCTCGACCATGTCTGACCCGGTTCCGGACAACCTCACTGGGTCTGACCCATTCATCCCCTGAGGTGATGGTCGACGAGGTTGTCTCAGGTTCCTCAGGTGTGGGTTGTGAAGGAGCCTCCGCTTCTTGCGTCTGGGCCGCTTTTTGCTCCTTGCTCCTTGGTTGTGGTTCGGCTCGTACATCCCTTGAATCAGATGGTCTACTAGGTGAAACTAGTCGTTTGCCGCATCGGATGCAGTATCTTCTAGTAACCTGGTTAGCTTTTCCACAGTTCTCGCATATCCTCACTGGAACATTCACTCTCAAGCGTGTTAACTACATCTCAGCCGATTTTATATATACGTGAATTCTGATATAGCTTTGTCTTCCAGCCAGAGAAATAGAGTATCGTTTGTAATCACGACCAACTAGCGGCAAGGAGACTCCGTTCCAACCGCACAAACCTTATACCTACGTGTTAATATCTTCTAGTAGCCCCGATAGATGTGGTGGTAAAATGCCTGCTGAGGATAAACTGACTGATAAAGAGAAAGAGGCATTACAAGGCCAACTTAGGAATGCAACGCTGTCTGAGGACGAGATACGCGCTCTGGCTAGCGGTGCGAGTATTGACGGAGAAATAGTGCCTCCTGTTCAGGGCTCATCCGATATTGTTTCCTCGGCTGCTTCGGCTTTAGAATTCGTGGATAGCATTGGGGATGAAGAGCGCCTATCTGATCAAATAGATACAGATGAAGCTGTCAAAGGATATGATGCTCTCCTGAACAAACTTGAAAATCTTCGCGCCGACATTTCTTCTCTTCAACGAGGCGTTGTCAGTGTGTTCGCAACCCAGTTGTTGACATTCAGGGGCAAAATCGTTGAGATGAAGTCACGCATTTCCGAGGAAATGGTTCAACGTTTGAAGATGCAATTCTTCAAGAGCTTTATCGAGACAACTTTCGTCGACATTGTAGATGATGAATTCTCCGCTTTAGAAAAAACTCTGGTTGACAAGATTGTCGAGCAGACACAGCGCCGGTTCAAAGAATTTGCTACTCGTGTGAGAGAGTCAGAAATCGATCTCAGAACAACCATTGTGGAACAACAAGAAGTTGTCCGTTCCTTCATGCAAACTCTGGAGGAAGAAGCAGCTGCTCAAAGCAAGCAACTGGCGGAGAAAGAGGAAGAGATTGCTGAGCTAGAACAGCAAATACGAGAACTCCAAAAGCAAGTTGGAGAAGGGAAAACTGTTGATGACATAACTCAGGAATTCGAACGCAAGATAGATTCTCTGGAGGATGAGATTTCATCACTAGAAGATCAGGTTTTCCAGAAAGATGACTTACTTGAGCAGAAGAGTGAAGAACTACGAAAAGCCAATTCACAGATAGAGGAACTCAGGGTCGAACTTGGCGAAGTACAAAGCCAGCTTGAGGTCTACAAGACCGAACTGGAGCAACCCAGTGAAGCAGCTGAAATTAGTGAAGAAGAAGCTGCAGAATACGAATCCAAAATTGAAATGCTGGAAGAAAGGCTCAAACAAAAGAGGGAGGAAAATGAGGAGCATTTGTCGCGCATCACTAGATTAGAAGAAAAAGTGAATGAACAAATCAAAGAAAGAGAAGCAGCAGAAGAGATGGCACGAAAGCGACTCAAAGAGCTGGAATCGGTCCAAGATAGAATAGACGAGGTAACGCAGCTCGAGGAACAAATATACAACCTCAAGCAGGAACTTGAGAGCGCTACGGAAGAGATTTCGACTCTTGAACAGCAGAAGGAGGGCTTCAAAAAAGCAAGCAAGCTTATGGAAAAGGAGCGGGATATGGCGCTTGACCAGCGTGATCTTGCAGAGGAACGTATGAAACGTTACATCAAAGTCATCAAAAGCGAAGCCAGAACCAAAACCTTGCTCTTGGTTGACGAAGTGGGTGCGGTGACTTTCAAAGAACTGGCCAAGTCTCTGGGGAAACCCGTTGGCCTTGTCACCAAATATGTGAGGGAATTGGAGAAACTTGGTGTTCTGGAAATTGAAGGGGACAAAGCAGTCTCCACTTTGGATGAATTTGATATAGTAGAAGGTGAGATTGTCGTAGACGAGGAAGAAGAAGGCTAGAACTCGATGCTCCGGTCGCCTTTCGCAAAGGATTTCTTTATTTCATCCCAGTAATCTGCTATGTTGCGGAGTGCCCGCGAGAATGTACTCGAAAGCCGGTATTTGCCCAATTCCTTTTCTACCAGTCCTAGATCCCTCAGTTTACGCATGACTTTCACGTAGAGCCCTCGGCTTGAAAGTACGAAGTCTCTCCATTCAGAATCAGGTACGACACCATCTGACTGGATAATGGTATTCAGGATTTTTGCGGCCTGATCAACCTGCATTTCTGTGAAGAATAGATACCTCAACAAATGTTTGGGACTTATGAGCGACGGTCTTCTTACAAGGTTGATTTTGGGCATGAATAACGACCGGCTACTAAAGGTAACGAATAGGTAAAAACTCCACGTATTACTGGGTCTGCACTAATTCCCCCCGCCTGCAAAGCTCTGCTGGCTTCTATTGCTCTGTAGTCCTGCTAACAAGCACTAGGAGGAAGCTTGTAGCCGCAAACATCGCGAGAGATAGGAGAGTCTGGAACTGCACTGTTCTTACACCTAGATACATGAGGATTCCACCCGTGAACAGACAGAGGGCGAAGGGAACAATCTGCAAGGGTTTCTTGATTCGCGACATTCCAACTACCAGCACAAAGAACCCATATCCAACCAATGCAAAGGCGAGTGCGAGAGCAAAGAGCACTGCCAGAATTTCGAACACGCCTGGCAAGAACCACCCCGCGATAGGAGCGAAGAAACTGATTGCCAACCAGATGATGTCAAAAAGAATGATTCCTATCAATCCGTTTGCTGCGTTTGCCATGTCAACATTGGATGGAGCATTGCTGAACATAACGGTCATCGCAATGAAAGCAATAAGCCAGAATGCTGGATGCAGAACTGACAGTCCTGCCAGGGTGTACAGAAAGGTATAGATGAAGCCAAAAATTTTCCCAATGGGATAGAAGGTATCTGCAAGCAGAATAGGGTTGGCTTTGATTGTGATGAGATCTGCAATCAGGTCTAATGCTTGACCTCCTATTCCAAGAGAGCCGGGTACCAAATAGGTTACAGCTACTGCGAAGAGAGTCAATAGGACCAATGAAACCGCGACTGGAGCAAGATTGATTACTGCTTTCTTGAAATCACTCGCGGGGTTTCTGTACTTGACATATCCGAGTCTATATTCATCTCCCATTTTCTCAACACTGATTGGCTTGAACTCAACAATCTCTGCGCCTGTAATCAAACAGCCGAGTGCGTGAGAGGATTCATGAAGCGCCACCCCGGGACCAATAAGGAAGTACCAGCCTCTGGACCCGGGCGTACTAGTTTCAGTCAGAAAGGTACGTGAAAGCCCCTCTAATACCCAACCCAAGAACCATACAACATAGAAAAGACCCACTGCTAACAGAACTGTGACAAAGTATGCATTCACTGACCTCACCGACATCCGGATGTCTTTGGCAGCAGTCAGAAACGGTGCTATTTCATTGTTACTCGTCAGAAGTATGGGTCAATAAAGTAACCCACTAGCCTTGAGCAGTTGACATGATGCACTCAGCGAGCTGAGCTTTATTAACACCCAGAAGCTGAGCATTGAATTGCTCGAGAACAGCATTGAGCTTGTCCTCCAATTTCTTTTTGCCAAGAGGTGTTCCCAGGAGCTGTAGTTCAATTTGCTCCAAAGCTCTTTCAGGATGCAAGAAGAAATCTCCAGTTATTTTGATGGAATCAATCTTTTGTTCCTTTACATCCAGTTCGATTCTAACGAGCTTGCCCCCCGGAATTTTGTATTCCCCAGTTTTCATTTTCCTCACCTTGATTCGTTCCACTCGGAAGAGCTGTACTTCTCTTCACTCAAGCGTTGAGCTGTTTCCCATTCTTCCCTGGTCAGAGCTCCAGTAATAAAATCGAAATTCAATGCTTCTGAAAATCCCTGTTCCAGCGCATCCCTCATCTCTTCTATACCGGTTTGACTCTGTAGTTCTCGTCTAACAGATGTGACCCTATCGTGAACTCCTGCAATCATCTTGTCAGAAATCTTCTCCTCTGAGACTCGTAGGACAGAAAACATAGTGGCTACATCGAGGTCTAGTAAGGTGGTACCATGCTGCAGTAAGCATGACTGCCGACGAGTCTGTGCATTACCAGAAATCTTCCTTCCATTTGTAACAACATCATTGATTGGCTTGAATTCTGCGTCTATCCCAAGAATCTGCAAGCTGCGGATAATACCTTTGCAGATTTGCCTGTACGATTTGAGGATATCGTCCTCATAGAGTCGATGATCCTTGGGGATTATGATACTGTAGGTGATTTCTCCTTCATAGTCATGGTAGACTGCTCCACCGCCAGTCAGCCTTCGAACATAATCAACACCCGTTTTACTGCAATATACTGTGTCAACTTCATCACTCAAGCTTTGAAAGATACCTATAGAAACGGCAGAAGGCCTCCATCTATAGAAGCGAAGGGTGGGAGGAGATTTCCCCTTGGCTATTGAACCAAGTACTGCTTCGTCAATAGCCATGTTCTCATAAGCCGAATGAACCTCGAGGTCAAGGAATCTTATTTCATCCATTTCGATTCACCAATCCAGCTCAGTGATTGCTTGTTGAGTTTCATCCTCACTGAGCGGTCTGTGATAGTTGTACAACGGTCCTGCAGGACGTTCATTATAAAAAGGCCTGTTGCAACCCGTACAACCTGTGGTTCTGAAAGTATCACTTGATAAGGTTTCTCTCAGATTTATTGCACTGGTCTCAAGCTTGCTTCTCCCCTTTTCAAAGCGAACATCATCACGTTCGATTACCTCCTTTCTAGCTAAGTAGTGGACTGCCTGTATCCTCCGGTACTTGCCCACTTCTGGTTGTGGTTTGTCTTCTAGAGAAGTGCCTCGTACATTTGTGAAGGCAAACAGGCCAACTGAGATACTGTGTTCTAGCATGTCAAAAATGAAGTCTATAGCTTCTTCTTCGGTTTCACCAAGCCCAACAATCAAGTGAGTTGTAACTGCATCCTCTCCGAAGATTCCTTGAGCCGCTTCCAAGCTCTCAAGATGTGAATCCCACCTATAGCTAGAGCGTCTTTTCTCGCCCTTGATTTCGTGGAACAGATCCTCTGTGCATGCATCCATAGATATGCCAATTCTATCGGCTCCAGCCTTCTTCAGTCGGCGCATATCCTCTGTGTCGATGGGTTGTATGCAGACAGAAATAGGAGTGTCAGTAACAGACGTAACGCCCTTGATGATATCCACAACATCATCCACAACTGCACTGTAATTCAAACACTGTATGCACACTCTCTGGAAATCTGTTGCTCCAAGCTTTTCCACCACTGTTTCTAATTGCAGGGCGGGCCAGCGGATGCGGGATAGTTTCTCTCCGTCAGAAGATGCCGAACGTGCTTGCGGGCAGAAAGCGCAATTTGCTGTACACTTACCGTCATGATAGGTCATCAAAAAAGATGTTGTGAAGCCTTCGGTTTCTGCACCTTCCTTTAGACCAAGCTTCACAGCGGTTCCTATAGACAGACGCACCAAGTTTACCATACCATTGCACCTATTATGCTAGCGGTCTTTCGTGGCATTGCCAGCATCTTCTATTCTCATTGTGACCATATCACCCTGACGGAACCGGCCGCTAAGCGAATTATACCGTTCTGGGATGCATACTAATGGCACATGACCTTTGATTTTCTGACGTGCGGTAAACACGTAACAAGAAAGCCCTCTCAGTGGAATATTGTCCAAAGAGACGTACAGAGAATCATTCGTCTCGTATTGAAATCTGCTTGAGGAGACTCTTATTCCGTTACCTATCATCTCATTCCATGCCATCACAGATGAACCAGATTGTATCGAGCTTTTCTCGGGTTGGCCGCCGATTACACATCCTTGTGTATAATGTGGTATTCCTCCGTCCAATATTCCAAGTGCTTGGCCTTCGGTTGTAAGCGCTAGGTGTCCAAATAGCTCTCCTGCATGAGCTTCAGGAGAGTCGTGGCAAATGCATACGACGACGTCACTCGTTACTTTTTGTATTTCACAAGAGAGCTCATTTCCGCAATCTGTTGCTTCGTATTCAATCGAAGGCAAGTCCAGTTTCAAGAGTGAGGACATTCTGGATCGATTAAAGTAAGCCTTCTGCACGATTTCGACATGGTAATGGGGACCGGTCCAGTAATTGAAAAACCTAGACCTGAGAAGTTCTCCAAGAAAATCGCCCCGTTCAACATCGTCACCCAAATCGACACGAGGATCACAGTGCAGTATTCTAACCCTCAAATCCTCAAAACCATAAGGCTGCAAACCTATCGCATAATCATCGTCAGCCGTGGGAAACTCTTTGGGTTTTCCCATTTTCAGCCGCCGTACTTGGGTTACCCTCCCTGCACAAGGTGAGTAACATGGCCCATTCCAGGTAGAGTGATGTGGATACACATCGACGGCGCTAGCTCGCCTATGACCAACATAGGGGCTATTGCAGAAGGAAAGATACGCGCTTTCGGGAGCATAAAGCGGAACACCTTCTGCCTCAGCTACGAGTCGCATATCACAGGACCTTCGCTGCATCATAGAGGGGATTTAGTTTCAGTTTCCACGCTTTCAAATCCTCAGGATTTCGAGGATACTGTCGGTAAAGGGCCTTAATTTCATCCATCAAGCTGGCGATTTTGTTCACCCTCCGCACTAGACCAATCCTGCCTAAGCCGGATACGAGTCTTTTCAATTTCTCAGCTATTCCAATCTGCAGCCCCCCTGTCATGCTAACCTGAAGTAAATCATCGGATTTGATAATCCCTTTCCTAAAGGCGTAATTGATGTCTTCATTCTCGATGTTGAGAAGGAACCAGCGGAACAGGTCTAGTGACGCCTGTTTGATCCCGTAACTCTCCATGTAATCAATGTTGTACGACCACATGTTCTCTTTCGATGTGTCTCCTTCATTGAGACACCGTGATGCTGTACGGCCAGCGTGTGCACCCCCCAGCATGGAAGAGCCTATTCCTCCACCATGTACCGGATTAACCTGGCAGGCCGCATCGCCAACCAGCATGAAGCTGTCATCCACCATCGTATCGATTGGTCTTCTAACAGGAGCTGTCCCTCCGCTGCAATCTAGAACCACTTTATCGGTTTTCATGAACTCCCAGGTCTCTGGCACCCAGTCTTGGTAAATTGTTCTTGGATTACCATAGCCGGCAAACATCATCAGGCCAAGACCAACGTTAACACGATGTTTTCCCTGTGGGAATACCCAGGTATAGCCACCCCGTGTCACATCTTGATTCCAGTAAATGTCAAGAATATCTGGCTCTTCGAATTCATATGAAGGGGTCTCATAGATACATCTCCAAGCAGCCATTTGGTCCTGCTTTAGGACTTTCTTTTCAATGAGGGAGGAATCTGGAGCCTGTCTTCGGAGCACACCAGCAGCACCTGTTGCATCTACGACAATATCACTACGGAGGACTTCTGTTTCTTCAGGTCCCCGGATTGTTACCCCATCTACTGCACGGTCATCATCGAATACGAGGGCTACTGCACTTGTCTCTGCCCTGACCTCAGCTCCTTGCTCTTCTGCAAGTGAAACCATCCACTGACCGAGTTTGAGCCTGTTGAATGAACAGCCCCTGGTTGTGGGGCCTTCCAAACGAAGCTTGTGTTTTCTGTCAGGAGCCCAAAGATGCATCCCTTTGACTTGATGCTCGACAATACCCTCTGGCAGGTCCGGAAATCCTATGAGCTCTTTAAGCTCATCAATGTGATGATACCCAAGTGCATCACCACATGTTTTCTTTCCAATGAGATCTCTCTCTTTCCTATCTAGGAGAAGAACTGAATGGCCTTCCTTGGCAAGAGCGTATGCAGTCGTGCAGCCCGCAGTTCCTGCTCCAGCAATAATGACTTCGTAATCTGACATTGAATATGGCTCCATTGTTACCCGGTGAATATATCCGTGAATGTGGTGAACGATGACACAGCAATTGAAAGGATGTAAAGCATTAAGGATTACGCTTTATTCAGCGTTATACTTGTGCAACGCAAACCCCGTGAGTACTTCCTTTGTAATTTCTCTGGCTGCAACAGCAGCGATGTTGTTTGGGTCTCTCATCGGATTGAGCTCAACTAAGTCAGCGTACTTCACTCTGTTGGTCTCAAAGCAAGCTCGTATGAATTGAAGTAACTCAACCAAGTCAAGTCCCCCTGCCTCGGGGTGGCTTATTCCCGGAGCGACATGCGGTTTGAGTACGTCGATATCGATTGAGAGGTATACGTAATCGGTTCTATTGGCAATCTCCTGTATTGCATCTGAGAAGCTCTGGAGCGTATGAATAGGAACATTGTCTCCTCCAGCAAGCTCCTTTCTATGACTCGGAGGAGCTGATCTCAAGTCATGCGCAATAATGTTCTCCCGTTCTACGATTCCTTCATCAAGAATCCTTCGCAACGTTGTAGCATGAGATAGCTGGTAGCCTCCGTAATCAGGATTGAAATCAGCATGAGCGTCTAGATAGACGATGCCATAGTCCCCTTGATTGCCCTTCCTGAGACCTTTGAGCAGCGGATAGGTGATATAATGGTCACCACCAATGAAGTAGATGCTACTAGAGCAAGACGCTAGTCGTTCTGCTGCTCCTGCCATATCATACATAGCCTGTTCCGGTAGTCTCAGTTCAATTTCCAGATTACCGATATCTTCAAGGGTCAATGATTCAGTTAGAGGCTCGAACTCTCTGAATTCGTTATAGCCAACAGCCAGAGGATAGCTGTGGGTCCATCTGATTGTTGTAACCTTTCGTATTTCACGGGGGGCAAATCTACATCCTGGAAGATAGCTTGAGGTTAGATCATGAGGTACTCCAAGGATACCAACATCCGGTTCTCCAGAAGTAGGAGGGGGGATACCCCAGAATGCTTCCGGTAGTTTGAGATAGCCATCCAATTCATCTCTCAGTGCCATTGTCGTCACTAGGTCTTAGCAGTCGCCCAATTCTCATAAAGGTGCTGAATGAGGTGTTGAAAAAAAGAGAAGAAGGGCTCTCAGGATAGCCTGAGAACCATACCATGTGTTTTAAACTTCGTATGTTTCTGTGCCGCCTCTACCGCGAACGAGCCTCACGAGGTTGAAGACTGCACCGAGACCTACTAATCCTAGTGCTATGGGTGTATAAGGCCATCCATCCTGCAGTCCTTGCATGAATAGAGACCCAATCTCCGCCTTTACGATTACGCTTTGTCTATCAGTATTCTTGTCATACAACGTGCCATCGTATTCGTACATCACCGCAGCACCTGAGAAGGAGTAACTTCCTTCGTTGGGGAATGTGACTGTATACTCCATGGTCATACTGTCACCAGGTGAAACTGAACTAGCGGTCGTTTGTGTATTCCCGTCGACTGTTACGGTATCATATATTGTACTCAGGCCAGTATCACTGACAGTGATGTTAGTGATTGGACTGTCGCCATTATTAGTTACGGTAACCGTGACCGTGGTGGTTCCTCCAACCGCAACCGCCTCGGGACTGAAACTCCTTGAGATGGTCACGTTCGGCGGGAAGGAATCGCTCTCGAAATAGAGAATGTAATCAGACACTGTACCAATACCAGTGGAATTCCAGAATACTGCTTTGGAACTATTATCATAGAAGCTCATGTTGGCAACGTTCGGGCTATAGCCAGTGATATTGCTCGTAACTGGCATATCAGCCATCACCACTGAGAGTCCATCTGGAAGGGGACTGAACTCAGTTGGAGAACCGACAAGGCTGGATAGTTTCAGTTCAGTATCTCCGAGGGCAAGGTGTTGTTCACCTACATAGCCTGCAGCCGCGATAGCGATCGGACCTGTAACGTTCTCAAAAGGATTCTGAGCTATTGCAAAGTCGGGTAAGGTCGCCGGCTGTGAACTACCTTCAAACACCTGAACCAAATTGGCGATATCTGGTATTGCAAGCATTCCAGCTGCAGACCCTCGAGCATTGGTGAAGACCGTTTCATCAATTGAACCGAGCAAACCATCATGGGAAAGACCGTCCAATACAGCGGAAACCGCATCATCGAATGGGTTCGACACCTCATAGAGAAAGAGGTCAATTGAATCGAACGGTAAAGTAACGTTCTCCTCCTCCGGAATCGTGCTTTCATCTATTCTTAGAGTGAGCAGCTCAGCGAAATTGAATCCAAATCCGTCTGCGCTGTGAAGATGACTGCGAACAGAGGCCATGCGGCTTTGGGCTGTTGATTCATCAATGTTCAGATAAGCACCAAACATCAATGTGAATTCATCGCCCAGATAGTCCATGATTCCACTCATGTCCATGCCTCCGTCGAATTGGGAAGGAGTAAATCCATCTTCTCCAAGCCCACCGCCGCCGGTCATCTCCGACAGTCCTACAAGCTCGAACACATAATTCAAGAACTCACCTTGGGTCGCCACAAGAGCCAGCGCCATGCAATCATCGTACATCTCGTCTTCAATAGCAAGAGCATCGGAAGGAAGACCGAGCTGACCGTAGAGCACACGAGGGACTCCCTCTTGATCGATGCTACTCAACAGGATCTCTGCTCCTTCATCAAGAAGCTCACCCATAATCTCTTCTGGATTTTGTGCCGGAGCAAAAGCCGGAGACGTGCTGGCTGCTGCGACAACTGATGGAATAACCAGAAATGCTACTATGAAACTAATTGTTATGATTTTCCGTTCTAATCTCATGTTCTATCACACTCACTCCTTTGGCCTAACCATTGCCCCGACGATCCCAGCCACTATCACGATAACTACTGGGATTAATAGGTAAATGAGAAGTGGCGTAAGAATAGCAGAAATATCTGGTGTGCCACCAGAGGAGCCTGCAATCATCCCAATTACTTCATCAATCATAGACTGAACAAGCGGGATGCTTAGGACGTCCGTTATGGATGTACCTTGGGGAATTGGTGGTAAGGTTCCCATTTCGACTCCTGACATGAATAGCTGAAACGCACAAAATACGGTGATCAGCACACAGCTAATCCAAGTCATAATTCCAACAACAAAAGCGCCCTTCTTAGTGCCTGCCATAACACCTCCAATAAAACCAGCCCCCGCCCATACAACTACCATGGTTATGTTATTCAGTGGATTAACGAGCAATATGTTAATCATAACCAGTAAGGGACGGATGTAATTTCCAAGCTGCGGAGCGAGCCATAGGACAAGTGTATTGTAACCTTCCGGAAGCAAGAACCAACCTAAGGCTAATACTATACCTAGCGCGGCAAGCCATCCGAAGTATTTCGATCCGAATGTGCTAATTGTCATATCCTCCTAGATAATTCAGTTCTAAGGTATTCCTTACGTTCAGGCTATTAACACTTTGGTGTCTTGGTTCCAAAAGTAGAAATAGGCCATTCTACAGATACCGAGTTAACGATATATCTAATGCATTAACAAAAACAAATGTATGAGAGATATCAAAAACTGGGTGCACAAAGGATCAGCATTGTGTATAATGATGCACAAGCAAGTAGATAGAGGGATGATTACAATTGGATGATGAGGATATGCTTCGCTCCGCTTACGAGGTCATCCAATTGATGTCTTCGTTGAATCAAACAAAACGGGCTATCCTCTTGGCACTGGCCCACATCTATCCGCGGAGCGTCAGTGGAGTTCAGCTCAGTCGACTCATCGGCTACAGCGGAAAATCGAGGAGCCTGTACAGAGGGGTCCTGGATCGTCTCCAAGAGGACGAGTTAATCATGGTTGATGAGTTAACACCTAGACTCTATGCTATACGCATCAACAACGAGCACCCCCTCTTGAAGGTGCTGGTGAAAATGTGTCGAGAGTATGGAGAGACAGCACGCGAGCTCTACCTCAATTCGCTGGAGGAAAGCTGATGAACAGACTCCTTGAACGTGCACGGGGCCTATACATAGACAGACAACGTCTTGCGCTAGCAGCATCAATAGCCGTCTTCTGTGTTACACTCTACTTGTTCTATAGTCCGGGTATTTACCGCTTTGATACCCCTCCTCCCGACTGGGTTCCACCTGGTTGGGCGGAAGGTCTCGAAGTTGTGGTCTCCTACAACACTGTCGGTTTTTTCCTAGCTTGTGCACTTTTGTTCTTCGGCTATGCATTCTGGTCATGGGCTTTCCTACCAGCTCCAGCAGTCGATTACACAGAATCAGTCCTACATGGGGTTTTCGGACGAAATACGCCCATACGTCACCAGATTGGCAAGAAGTTCAACGTTACTCTAGAGGATGTGGATATCCAACTCAAATGCAGGATTCGCGGTGATTCACCCGATGAATGGTTCAACTACAAGCTAAAGAGTTCAGAGATAATATCACCTCGCCTGAAAAACGTCGCCTTACGTCATGGGTTCTCGGTAGACAATAATCGTCTGAAGACCACTATAACCAACGACGAACTCCATTTGAGATCTTTCCTTTTTGCCAAAGCTATCAAGATCGCCAGGTCACCCCCTTCCTAGTACAATTGCTGAGGAATCTTATTATCTTGATTGTAGAGTCTTGTTTGTTCTGTTGCCGTACTACCAACATCTTTGGCACATCTGACCCCAGTTTCATGTTTTCCGTTGCAGAAGCAGTTATGGGTTTTCACAGCTGAAGGTATACTCCACTTATTGAAAAGTAATCCCTTTGCATAATCCGCGTCGTTCGTTTGATTGTATTGACCACAGAAAGGCACCCGACAGAGTCATCGTTCTTCAAAACAAGAAAAGTCTTGTTGGTTGAAGTAACAATAAACAGGCCTTCCTGAATAACAAAAATATTTCAGAATGCTAAATAATCAGCTTAGAAAAATGTAAGAATTCCTGCAAGTCTTCTAAGGGCCAAAAACGGGCGAGGTTATTAGTTCCAGTACGGAACCCCGTTCCATCAGAACTAGGCAAGTGGCCTAGTGCTGTGACACGAAGCATGTCGTCGAAAGCTGCGAGGAAGACATGTGCTTCTTCACGGAAGGCCTCGCTGTCGCCGGAGTGATGACCCAGGAACCCGACAGGATACAGAAACTAGGGCCGCGGGATGGATACCATTCAAATCACCGTGGACACAGATAAGAACGGCATACTCAAAGAATGCAGGCGAGCTCCAGAAGAGCATCGAGCGCACTACTTCTATGTTCAGCTTCTAAGTGGATGGTGAAATAATAGGTTTCTGTTGAGAGATTATTCGAGCGACAACTGCGAGTGTGGCACCTAACCATCCAAGGGACTGCATGAATTGGAACATAAGCCCCATCGCAAATTGTCCAGACAGCGTTAAATTGGCCAGTGTCACTACGAGACCAGAAATAGTCATCGCTACGAAAACTGTTATTGCCATTCTCGCTTGACGAACGTATTTAGTAGTTAGAACAAAGCCCGTTGTTATCACTCCTATTCCGCCAAGTACGGTGAATATCGCTAGGATTCCCGCCATTATTTCCAGAGTGAGAACACCGTCTGGACCAAATAGTTCGTCGAAGCCATATGCCACGCCCCCAATAAAGCCTATTGTGCCGCTAAATCCCGAGAAGACTATCAAGATGCCGCCCAGCACACATAACATGAGCGGCGTCTGATTGTGAATACGTGCCACTTCTACACACGCGCCTCCTTCTCATAGGCCTCACCAACGGATGCTGGCGGTACAGCCCTGCGAATACCTGCCAGGGCTATGATGACAAGAACGTACGGTATCATCTGAATGAAACTTAGGTATTGAGAGACAACTTCCATTCCGAGTGTGATTTGTAAGGCATACTGGAGACCGTCGAGGAAACCGAAGAACATCCCCGCGAGGAAACAACCGATGGGTGTCCAGTTACCAAAAATCATGGCTGCCAATGAGATAAATCCTCTTCCACTGGTCATGTTCTTCGCAAAGGCGTTTTCGAATCCTAGTGATAGATAGGCACCAGCAAGTCCAGCCAAGCAACCGCTGATAACTACGGCTACTAATCTAACCCATTCAACGTCAACGCCTGCTGTATCGAGGGTGCTTGGATCTTCTCCCGAAGCTCTGATTCGGAGCCCAAAAGGAGTCTTGTAAAGCACATACCAAGAAATCACCACAACCACAAACATCAGATAGATAATGGGGGAGAGGTTACCAATCGCAGTTCCTATGCCTGGTATGCTCCTTATGAATGGTAGCTCCACAGGGGGAATACCTGGTACTTCATCGGATCGTCCCTTCCTTCCCCACACCACTTGAAGACCCAACGTACTCAGTCCGAAGCCTATGAGTATTAAACCCGTACCACTGACGATTTGATTTCCTTTGAACTTGACACAAATGATTGCGTGGAGCAATCCTAGAATTCCTCCGCCTATTATTCCAATAAAAACACCCAGCCACGGATTTCCAGAATAATAGGTACCAACCGCGCCAGCAAACGCCCCGGTAAGCATCATTCCCTCAAGTCCAATGTTGACCACGCCTGACCTCTCTGAGAACATACCACCCAGTGCTGTGAGAACTAACGGAGTGCCCATCTGCAGGGTAGATTTAACCAACCATCCGAGCATCAAAATCGTAAAGTGTGTAAGTTGCATTCTATCAGACCTCCTCCTCTGGTCCTATCAGATAATAGGATATCAAATCGAAAATCATAGTCAGGCCACCAAGAATCATAGAGGCTAGAATCATAGCCAAATCGCCTGTTGCTAAACCTACCGCACCCACTGATAGCCAGAATAGACCAGACACAATTCCAACTTTAAGCCCAAGTCTCTTGTTAGTGAGCATTAGTACGGCTCCCGAAACTCCAATTCCAGCAGCAACCATGACAAGTCCCGAAGCAGCGAAATGAACTGTCCCGTACGGCCCGACAAGAGTGAATCCAATTAAAGAAGCAGCTAGAGTAATGGCAATAGAGAGGAAGTGCGTCATACCCATTTTCGGCTTTTCTTTCATCCATTTTGCCTGTTCGATTCCTCTATCAGCAAGCCAATCCATTATTCTTGGCGCTGCAACAAAAACAACTATCAGTCCCTGAATGAGGCTGACCATTTCGCTTGGAACTCCTGCAAGTCTTTGCATACTCCTACCACCAACATTCAAAGCTCCAAAGAATAGCGCGCCCATGAGAACACCCCAAGGGTTGTTTGCCCCGAGTACAGCTACAGTTATGCCATCCCATCCGAGTCCGGAAGACCACCCATCAATGAACCGATGATGATATCCTAGGATTTGACCGGCGCCAGCTAGCCCCGAAAGGGCACCAGCGATGGCTAATGAAAGGGCCATCTTCGCCTTGGCATTAATGCCCGCATATTCTGCTGCTTCCAAGTTGGATCCTACTGCCCTCATTTCATATCCTAGGACGGTTCTGTTTATCAGAATATCTACCGCCACAACAGCCAGCAGAGCAATAATGAAGCCCCAGCTCAAGAAATTGCCGAGCAGAAACGGAAGTTCAGCAGTTGTATTGATTAAACGGGTTTGAAGGATGTACTCATTTCCGGGTTCCAAGAATGGACCAGCAACTAACCAATGAGTGAGCAGAATAGCTATATAGCTGAGCATCATCGTTGTAACTACTTCATGAGCTCCTCTATATGCCCGGAGAAGACCCGGCAAGAATCCCCACAAACCCCCGACAAAGGCCCCAACAGCAAGTGCTATAATTGGATGAATAACCACCGGTAGGCTGATTGCATAGCCAGTGATGGTCGCAGCCAGTGAACCAACGTAAACCTGTCCCTCAGCGCCAATATTGAAGAGCCCACATTTGAAGGCGAAAGCTACCGATAACCCTGTAAAGATGAGTGGAGTAGCACTGAAGAAGACTTGAGCCCACTGGACCATAGCGGCTCTCATCAACGCTACGTAAGCAAGGAGAGGATTGTAACCTGTCATTATCATGACAAGGGCAGCGATAAGCATCGCAAGGACTATTGATCCTACTGTAGAAATGACTGTCTTCTGGAACTCTGGGCTGGAAATCTTGTTTTCGATGCCCTCCAGAAGAACATCTATCGGCGTTCTTTCCATTGATTCTCCTTCCCCAGAACTACTCACATTATTATTTTCATCGTTCACAAGTTATACCCCCTTCACGCGTTCTTCATGTCCTGCCATAAGCAAGCCTAGCTCTTCATATGTTGTCTCTTCCGGTTTGACTTTCGCAACTATTCTACCCTCATGAATCACCGCAATTCGATCCGCCAGGTTGGTGATTTCATCGAGCTCTGCGGATACCAACAGAATAGCTGCTCCCTTGTCTCTCATGTCAATGAGAATATTTCGTATGAATTCAGTTGCTCCTACGTCAAGTCCTCGTGTAGGCTGGGCAGCCAGGACAAGCTTGGGATTGTAGGCTAATTCCCGGGCAACTATGACCTTTTGCTGATTGCCTCCAGATAATGTTCTCGTCGGGGCATCGATCGAGGAAACCATAATTGAGTATTCATTGACAAGATTCTCAGAAAGGGAAGAGAGCTGCTGCAAATCCAAGAAGGAATCTCTCGGACCAGTAGCAAAAGGCTCATAGTAATGTCTGCCAAGAACTAAATTCTCTTTGACTGTGAAATCTAGGACCAAGCCTTTTCGGTGTCGGTCTTCTGGGATATGACATACACCCGACTCACGGACCTTTCTTGCACTATGGTTCGTGACTTCATTTCCATCGACAATAACTGAGCCACCGTCGGCTCTCCTGATGCCAGCAACTGCCTCAATGAGTTCGGTTTGTCCATTTCCTTCCACCCCCGCAATTCCTAGAATTTCACCTTCATGCACAGTCAGGTTGACTCTGTCGACTGCAACAAGGCCTAGGGTAGTTTTCACCGTGAGGTTCTCTACTCGAAGAATCTCTTCTCCAGGATGTGATTCTTTCTTCTTGATTCTGAAGACAACCGGTCTTCCAACCATCATTTTTGCAAGTTCTTTTGGACTTGTATCATCCTTATCAACAGTTCCCACCAGCTCGCCTTCTCGGAGGACTGTTATTCTATCACAAAGAGCCATAGGCTCTCTCAATTTGTGCGTTATGAGGATAATGGTTCTGCCTTGTTCTTTGAATTTATCAAGAGTCACGAAAAGGTCATCAACTTCCTGTGGTGTAAGCACCGAGGTAGGCTCGTCTAGTATCAGGATTTCCGCATGCCGATAAAGCGTCTTTAGAATCTCAACTCGCTGTCTAAGGCCAACGGACAGGTCTTGAATTTTGGCGAAGGGATCAATCTGCATGCCATTTTCTTCTGCGATTTCCTTGATTCTCTCTGCGGCTCCGTTTATATCCGTGGGCATAAGCAGTCCGGCTTCTTGCCCAATTCTACTCTGAAATGTTTCGAATTTGGCTATGGTTGGCTCTAGCCCGAGAATAACATTTTCAACGACTGTCAGAGGCGGAATGAGCTTGAAGTGCTGGTGAACCATTCCCACACCTCGCGCTATTGCTCCGTGGGGTGATTCCAAGTCGACTTCTTCGCCTTGAATCTTTACGGTTCCGCTATCTCTGGAAAGGAGTCCATACAAAACATTCATCAGAGTGGTCTTTCCTGCTCCGTTCTCACCGAGTAGTCCGTGCACTTCCCCTTCTTCAATCTGCAGTGTGATGTCTTTGTTAGCCTGTACACCGCCAGGGAAAGTTTTACTGATGTTTTCAAGCTCAATCGCGTAAATGGCTGTTGCCTCCTTTTCTTTGAGTAGCTTGCTGCCTTGAAACGACCTGTTTGCGTTTGTGGCTGTCAAAAATGGTATTTAATGGTACGGGTCAGAGAGAGAAACCTGACTATATACATCGAAATGTAAAGAAAGGGTACCAAAAAAAGTAGTAAGAGAGGCAAATGCCTCTCATCTCGTGTTACACTAGCTTACCAGTACTTGCTCGTTGGAACAGTAACGTCGCCATCAATGATTTTCTGCTTAAGATCCTCAACCTCGGTTATGATGTCGTCTGGTAGGGTCAACAACTCTTCGTTGGTTTCGTAACCAACTCCGCCGTTAGCAAGATTCCAAACCCGGATTCCAGGCTGGAAGTCATCATTGTAGACATCCTTGATTGTTTCGTATACGGCGACATCTACCCGCTTCAGCATCGACGTGATGCAGGCGGTTGGAGGCTCAGGATTTTCTGGGTCTTCACAACCTAGATACATCTGAGGGCTATCGACACCAATAACGTAGGTACCGTGATCAGTACCGTTGTCCTTTGCAGCGGTAAACGCACCTAATCCAGACCGGCCAGCTGCAGCGAAAATAATGTCAGCGCCATCAGTATACATTCCGTTGGCTAAGTTCTGACCTGCTGTCGTGTCTGCCCAGTCACCCACATAACTGACTGAGTAGTCTATTCCTTCATTGGTGTAGTTAGCGCCCCATAGATACCCCGCAGCAAATTCGTTGATTAGAGGGATATCCATCCCGCCCAGAAAGCCGATGTGATTGGTTTCTGTGTACATGCCTGCTATGGCACCAACAAGGGCTGATCCTTCACTGGCTGAGAAGACAAGGCTGGAAATGTTGGGCTGGTCAACTACCATATCGACTATAGCAAATCTCTGGTTGGGGTAGTCTTGCGCCGTTTTATTCAGTGCTTCTGCCTGATCGAAACCGATGGATATAATCAGTTCGTAAGTGTCTCCGGATTCAGGATTTGCATAATCCCGGAGATAACCTTCGTACTCTGAAATCTCCGTCGGCTCGACGTAGGTGAAATCCCAGCCTAACTCGGTCTTGGCCTGTTGTGCTCCCTCATAAGCGGCGTCATTAAATGACTTATCGCCTAATCCACCTGTTGCGAAAACAATGGCAACATTGGTGGGTGCGGGAAAAAGCATAGGTCCGAGGAATACAATTCCGGCACCTATAGCCACAATAAGCACAATGATAACGACTATGGCTGTTGTTTTAGTATTTGAACTCATTCTCTACTCTCCTTACGCGCTTATTAGCGTATTATTCAAGTGCCCCGATATCGAGGCTCCCTTTGTTACCTCTTGTTCAATGCCCCTAAAAAGTATAGTGCCTAATATCAGGTTTGCGCGCAAAGGCTCTTTCAAAACACTGATAGGGACAACCAAATTATTTCATTGCTATGACAATCTCAAGACTCATCCGAGGTGATGAAAACAATCGTGCAATCATCTTTGTACACGGAGCAGGTGGCTCAGCAGCCACATGGATGATGCAGCTTCGAGGATTGTCAGAGGTTTTTCGGGTAATAGCTTTGGAGTTGAATGGGCACGGAAACACTCCGGATCGAAATCCTGATAACGTAAAGGAAGCCTACTTGGAAGACATTACAGAAGCTGTCGATGAATCTGAGAATCCTATTCTAGCAGGGCATTCAATGGGTGGCGCTCTGGCTCAGTTGTACGCTCTTGACCATCCGAACCAACTTTCGGGCCTAGTTCTCATAGGAACCGGTGCCAAGTTGAAGGTTCATCCCGATGTCTTTGCTGCCATTGATTCCGGCATCGATGAATATCTCAATCTCGTAGAGAACTTCATGTTCAGTAATGAAACTTCAGATGAAGTGATTGAAGCATCTCTCAGAGAGGTGCGCCAATGCCCAACACACGTAATCAAACGCGATTTCAAAATGTGTGATGAATTCGATATCATGGAACTAGTGGAAAACATCGATGTACCTACACTTGTTCTGGTGGGGGAAGATGATGTCATGACCCCAACAAAATATGCGAAGTATTTGCATGACAAGATGCAGAACTCGGAGCTGGAAATTATTCCCGATGCAGGCCACGGTGTTATGGTAGAACAGCCTAGCAAAATGAATACTGCAATCCGAGAGTGGGCTAACAGAATACTGGCCTTATCGGATTAATCTCTGTCGCTTTCGCTCATTGTGAACGGCCTGCATCATCCTAGTTCTGTCGAAATAGACCTCGTTTCTGGTTATTCTGTGGTCTTCTAACTCAACTATGTCTACACCCATTTCAGTGAGCTCCTCAGTGCCTACGTGAATTTCACATTGCCATTTGACAATGAAGCCACCTTCGATTGAGAAAACCTCAATCGGTGTCCATACCCAGTCATCATATTTTCGTAAGAGTTTCCTGAAATACTCAAGAATTTCATCTCGTCCTTGAAGTCCTTGACGGTGCTTGGGATCCATGTACTGAGCATCCTCGGCATAGAACTCGATTAGTTTTTCTGGACGATTTCCAGTCCATGCTGAAAGCCACTCTTCACAGAATTCAAAAAGGTCTTGTTTAGTCATGATATGTCTATCCTTTCCGCAATTATCTGATTACTGCTCAGTCAAGTGGTCTCTTGTGGTGTAGTAGTGATAAATATAACTGAGAAAGGAAGGAAAAATAGAGAAAGAGGGTAGAACCCTCCATCTTAGCTGGCTATTCCACCGCGAATGGAACGTCATATTCCAAGTGAACTTCTTCTTCAATCCTCCAAAATCGGCTATCGCACCCAGCACCGGCGAGCTCAATGCGATAACTATCATCGTTATACTTCCAGCATACCCCCACATAGCGTCTCCAAGCGTCTCATTTCCGACCAAAAGACGAAAGAAAAGCGGGAACAGGGCTGTGACTATCAACACTGTGAAGCTTGTATTTGCAAGAATCATACAACTACCAGCCAACGCGCTCCTTCCGATCTGTTGGCACTTTTCTTATAGTGTGTTCAGCAGTCATATCATTCACTCCGTTTAGGGAGTCCAAGCGTGTTCACCAAGTCAGCTGGATTAATCACACAATTGCAATATGCCTTACAGAAATCCTAGTATTATCTCTACTGATTTTCTGCCAATTAGTGACCACGAGGATTAGGCTCTCAGAGGATTTACGGTAGGGATTTGCTTTATCCATATGAAATGTATCCAAAATCGGCTCAACTTCGTTTCTCAAAACCTTCCACAGCAAGTACGGCTATCACAACTACCGCAGAAACTGCCCCTACAACGGTCAATAGGAGGTGGACATCTATTGAGTTAAAAATCCCAGGTTCGTATCCCTCAGGCCATTCAATAGTCACGGATACCGTATCACTGATTGAATTTTCTTCTTCGTCCGTGACAACAACAGTATAGTTGTAAACACCAGGAGTTAATTCTCGAATAGCCAAGTTTTACAATAATCCTAAAAAATCCGAGGGGAAAAGTGTAAAATATCTGTAAGATTTCTTGCAACGATTCTTATCACCCCAGTGGGGAGTTTATTAGTCCCAGTGCGAAACCCCGGTCCAGTAGGACTAGGCAAGTGGGCTAGTGATCCCTCATGACGCACGCGGCCGAAAGCTGTGAGGAAGGATCGCCCTTCTAAGCAGAAGTCCTCACTCTCCACGTAAGAGCTTCATCGAACTCTGGAGAGTCCGCGGCTGTTCACCTTGTCTGTAATGGGCCTCCTCAGCAGCGGTGACAACGTTGAGGTGGGTGATCATGACCACGCCGTGGCAAGCACTGTGGAAAACCTCACTGTCGCCGGAGTGATGTGCTGGGACAACGGCAGGAGACAGAAGCCAGGACCGCGGGAGGAATCCTATTCCGGTGAACGCGGACAAAGCCCCTGCTGACTCAAGGGCCCATTGGGTAGCCTTGGGGGCGGTGACGCTGGCAGGGGAAGGGTGGAACACAGAGGTTTCAGACAGTTACTACAACTGTAAGAAACAGGTTATCTCGATAGATCTCATGGATAATGATATGCGATCCATGAAGAGTGGCTGCCGAAACCAAAGCAGAGTCTCTCCATATGCGGTAAGCGGTATGACCCCAATCCCAAGCTCTCCAAATAATTGCGTGGGCAGTTCCATTTCCATTCGGTTCATAGGAGTAGGAGATGTCATCTGGATGGCCTATAACAGGAGAAGCACGATAGTATTCGTAGGGATGAAAATCAATGCTTTCCTCTGCTCCAGGTACAGAATAAGTACCACGCCCATCATATGCGCCCCAATAATTCCCAAAAACGTCGTTGTGCCAGAGGGTTGCATGTCCGTTATTTATAGCATCAGCTATGCCATTGAACCCTAACCGGTTCAGGAACAAGAGATTCCCATAGCTTTCACTATCCAAATATGCTCCATATCTTTGATTCTCTGTACCCACATTTTTCATAACATCGCTATCAGATATACTGAGATGAAAGCCATCTCTCCCATTCCCATGAGCTTCGTTCCGTGTGATCAGAGTTTCTGAGGCAGACACATCGAATCCGTCATTCACGTTCGTACCAGCAGTATTACCGTCGAAAGTACAACTCTTGCCAAACCTCGTTACAAACCCAGAGTCACCGTTATCAAGGGCAGCATTGTCCGCGAGCACACAACCAGTGGGCAATCCGAGAAAATAGCCATTTCCCTCATTCCCGTTGGCAGTATTTCTCAGGAATGAACATCCTGTGCCTGAGGCAAGGACAAACCCATCGCCTCTACAGTCAGCGGCTACATTGTCAGATAGCGTGACGCTGAGAGTGTGCCACAGGAAGAATGCACGAGTCGAGCTTCCGATTACTGTGACTCTCGTTATTGTGACTTGTGTGCAATAGGCCAGTTGAATACCGCCGCAAGTCTTGTTCAAAACACCATCCTCCACTATAACACCATGGGAATCGACAAGAATCAGTTGCCCAAACTCGTCAGCATCAAACGCTCTATTCGTGATTCCCCTGAAGTATCCCAGCTGTGCTCCATCTATCGTGTTGCCAGATATGTTATGCATCCAACTCCCGTTAATGCCGGTTATCATTAGCGAGTTGTCTTTCAAGGTGTTATTTTCGACGATGCAATTTGATGAATGGACTAGTTCTATTCCCTGTTCCGAGTTCGCTCCAATCCTGCTATTGACGATTGAAGATTTCTCAGAATGAAACAGAACGAAACCATGCCCCGAGTTACTACTGGCGTTATTGTTGGCAAATCCACAGGAGGGCGAATATTTTGAGTAGACGCCATGTCCTGCATTTTGAATTGCTGTAGAGTTCTCGAGGGTACAGTTTGCACAAGAGTAGAGACTATAACCGTTCGATTGCGATTCCGCAACAGTGATGTTCACCAATCTACAATTTTCAGAGTATGCAAGAACGATTCCTCTGGGTTTGTTTTGGAATGTTTCGTCACTTATTCTTGTTCCGTTAGCGCTAACAAGAATAATCTGTCCATATTGACTCGCGTGTATGATTGTATCATTTTCCCTTAGGAAGTAACCAAGCGGACTTCCATCAATTGTATTTCCTAGGATTGAGTGCTCCCAATTGCTCTTCGCTCGGCCCTGGATTGACAAAGCATCGTCGATGAAGGTGTTATTCTGTAGTATACAGGCTCCCGAAAGTTGAAGAGAGAATCCTTCATTGTTTTTGTCAATCAAGTTCTCCAGATAACCCATTTCTTACAGTTGAGTGAGTGAACCCAACTGAGGAAACTTCTGTGTTCCACCCTTCCCCTGCCAGCGTCGCCGCCCCCACGGTACCCGAAGGCCCGTGAGTCAGCAGGGGCTTTGTCCACGTTCACAGGAATGGGATTCCTCCCGCGGTCCTGGCTTCTTACTCCTGTCCTTGTCCCGGGTCATCATTCCGGCGACAGTGAGGCTTTCCACAGTTCTTACCACGGCGTGGTCATGATCACCCACCTCAACATTGTCACCGCCGCCGAGATGGCCCATTACAGACAAGGTGAACAGCCGCGGACTCTCCAGGGCTTGATGAAGCCCTTTGTGTGGAGAGTGGGGACTTCTGCTTAGTGGAACGAGTCCACCTCACAGCTTTCGGCCGCGTGCGTCGTGTTTAACACTAGCCCACTTGCCTAGTCCTACTGAAATCAGGTCTCATACTGGGCCTAATAAAGTCATACCGCCTTCAGTCACAACAGCACTTGCAGGAAGTCTTACATTTGTTTTACACTTTTTTTACTCGGATTTCTTATGAATCTGTAAGATTTTCGTTATTCCAGAAA
>JAWOEX010000025.1:0-13835 GCA_046482545.1 Candidatus Thorarchaeota archaeon | reverse complement strand
CTTGTTGGTGTCCACGTAATTGATTCGCCAGTGTCAAACGCCTCTATGCTCATATCACTTGGGCTGTCGATTGTGGGACGCATTATGAAATTGCATTCATAATGCGTCCCACAATCGACAGCCCAAGTGATATGAGCATAGAGGCGTTTGACACTGGCGAATCAATTACGTGGACACCAACAAGTGACAGGCCTTATTCATACGAGATTAAGCGTGATTCAGTCATAGTAGAGAGTGGAGACTGGGATGGCGGGCAGATCATCTATGATCTTGAAGAGGATAGCCTTGAGCTACTCGCATTTGAACTGACTGTCTACGATACCGTGGGTTATTCAGTATCAGATACAGTCATGGTAACAGTTGTGGACACCACCTATCCTGCCTTCGTTGATGCACCCGATAACCTGCAATACGAAGAAGGAACAGCAGAACATTTAGTCAACTGGACGTTCACCGAGGACTTCCCAGACTCCTATGTTTTCTATATCAACGGTACAATTGAAGACAGCGGTGCTTGGGATGGCTCAGAGATCTCAGTCGATGCCGGAGGATTGAGTGTCGGTGTTTGGAATTTGACTCTTGCAGTTACCGATACATCGGACAATCTGGCCACTTCTACGGTATACTTGACGGTCACTGAACCCGTTACAACAACGACCACGACAACTACTACGACCACAACTACAACCTCTGAAACGACTACAACAACGACACCCCCTCCAGATGGAATGGACATGACTATCATCCTGATTGCGGCTGCAATAGGAGTAGCCGTGATAATTGTCATCATCATCTGGATGAAGAAGAAGTAACTCACTTAGAACACAAGCGAGAGCCATGCAATTGGCTCTCTTGCTCTTTTTTCTAGTCGTTATGTTCGTCTGTTTCTGAGCTATTAGCAATCTCCGTAAGCCAGAGAGGCGAAGACATGGGTAACTTCGCTGCACTCAAAATGGTGTTACTTCTTTGCTTTCTTGCGGAGCTGTCTGACTGCCTCTCGAACATCTTCTTCGTCGACTGCTTCAGACTCTACTTTTACTTCTTCTTCGTATGCTAATCCCGATGGGGCATCAGCTCGCATTGCCCGCCTTGTCATCCCTTTTGAGCGGACTGAAGCAACCAGGTCTGCAATTTTCTCCTCGGTTAGATCTTCTTCCTCCAGCTCTTCCATGGAAACCCCTAGGTCTTCCAGTATGGATTTCTGGATAGCGAGCTTGTCGATCTCTTCAACTGCTATTCCAGTAATGACCTTGACCAACAATGCGGCTTCTTTGAGCGGAATAAACCGGCCCTTTGTCCCTTCAGCGATTTTCTCGAATGTTTCGATTGCATTCTGGTAGCTGCTAATTTCTGGGAAACAGCCTACCGTGTGGACAACAATCCCTTTGTCGAAGGCTTTCTGCACTTCTTTTTCCCAGTCAATCCCTTCTGGGCAGCCGTCTGACCAGGTGTCGTTTGGTTCTACGCCGTGCGGCGGTGCATCTCCAATCAACACGACTATCTTAGCTGAGTCGAGTAGGAATTCCATCCGGTTGGCTATCTCTAACGCGTCAGCTACTGCCTCTGGGCCGTCCCCGCCACCATCTGCGTTCATGGCCATGATATTTTTCTCTATCTTCTGCGTGTCGCTTGTGAGCTCGTACTTCTTCATTACGTAGGTGTTTTCCTGTGGGGGATGGTCTCTATAGCTCACGAGGCCTATTCGCAGCCGATGGCATAGCTCTTTTCTCTGTATCGTTCGGATGATTTCCAGTATCTTCTGCTTTGCGTTGTCGATAAGGCCCCATGGACCCTGTGTTGTCGACTGCAAACACAATGTCCAACTGGCCGAGTCTTTCTGACATGCTATTCTCCTCTCGCATTTCCTCCCCGTAAAAGGATATGAGGTTATTGTGTGGCTTCAATGTCCGAGTCCAAGCCAAGGCTTGAGAAATGCTACTGGCCCACATAGGAAAAATAGCAATCTCTATAATCCATTTTTGAATCCAATAATCACTCGCTGACTTTCTGCTGAAAGTGTGAAACGTTAAGGCAAGAAGTGCAATGGCAATCCTTAATCTGGGGCTATTTGCAGGAGGTGTGCAAATCCGAGAGATTGGTACAAGAAGCCAATGGCGTAAGATCTAGTTCATTGATGTTGTTTTTGTACAGCCTTAGATGCTCTAGTTGTGTACAGGATGCAAGCGGTGCGAGATCTATTTTTTCAAGAACGTTTAGTGAAAGAAGCAGTGTATTCAGCTGACCAGAGGCAGCAAGCGGACCTAGATCCAATGACTCGAGCCAGTTCTTTCTAAGGATTAGATACTCCAGCTTTTTGCATGAAGCAAGTGGCGTTAGGTCAATTTCCATCAGCTCGTTGGACCAGAGATTAAGACCCTTCAGGTTTTTGCAGGATTTGAGTGACGATATATCGACTGTTTCCAGCTTGTTATGATCAAGATTCAGTCTCTCCAGCTGCGTACAAGAGGATAGTGCTGACAAATCTATGTAACGAATGTGTCTATAACTAAGTATGATGTTTCTAACATTCGGAGGGTAAATCAGTTGATGTGTAGTTCCGTCTACCTTTTCGTATTTGATAACAGTTTCTTCCATGTCACCGCCCTCGAAAGCATCTTGCGGACTGATTGGTCCTTACAAAATAAACCCCTCGGGCGGAATCCCACCTTCGGACTCTTCTGATTTCAGGTACTGCCGTTGAAAGGCACTACGGGCCAGGAGCTTCTTATTCTGAGGGGGGTGCGGGTTGGCGCATGTAACGGCATATGAGGATAATGATTATGATTACAACCGCAGCTATCACGATTGACATTATCGAACCAAATAATAGAGGCAATTCTAGGTCTTGCACTTTTTTTCATCTCTTACGAATTCTGATAGGAACGAGTCTCCTACGCTAGCATTTCATGCATTGTACCCTTATCAATGATTCCCGGGACAGCGGAGATAATTTAGCCTTCTTCATTCTAGGGATGTCTATTCGTTGGGTCCACCCCCAACACCTACTATCTATAGTTTCACGACGGAATTCAAGTTTGATTATTCTAGATTTTTTTGAGTGCGTGGCTTGTGCAGAGCTTCATCTGTCCTTGCAATGCTACCCATGTGGTCGTGCCCTTTATTTGCCCCCCTGCTATTATGAAGATACTATGAGAGTCGGTATTCTCACAAGCGGCGGTGATGCACCGGGTATGAACGCTGCTATCCGTGCAGTTGTCCGTGTTGGCTGCGCAAGAGGTCTTGAGGTCGTAGGCTTTCTGGGCGGCCTGCAGGGTCTTATCGATAAGGACTTCATGCAGCTTGATGCCAGAAGTGTTGCTCATATCATTCATCGAGGTGGCACTATGCTCACCACAGGCCGCTCCAAGGAGTTCAAGACGAAAGAGGGTGTTACCGAGGCTGCAAACACATTGCGTGAGCTGAGCATTGATGCGTTCATCGCAATCGGTGGAGATGGCACCATGCGTGGTCTAGCCTATCTTGGAGAACACTGGGACGGGATATTAATCGGACTCCCAGGGACAATCGACAACGATGTGTACGGCACCGACTACAGCATCGGCTTTGATACTGCGGTGAACAATGCGCTTGAGGCTATAGACAAGATTCGAGACACCGCGGATTCTTACGCAAGAGTATTCCTTGTCGAGGTTATGGGGCGTCATTCAGGGCACATAGCGGCACATGTCGGGATTGCATCAGGAGCACTCGCGCTGGCCATCCCGGAGACCAAGACTGACTTGAAGCAAATCGCAGACAAAATTATCCGGGGACGCAAGCAAGGGAAAACAAGCGCGATAGTCGTGGTTGCGGAAGGTGACGAGGCGGGAGACGCAACTGAAGTCGGACGGAAACTCTCGAAGCTAATTGACGAGAAGTGCAGGGTTTCTGTGTTGGGGTATATCCAACGCGGTGGGAACCCCACAAGAAAGGATCGTTTGCTCTCAAGCAGGTTAGGCGCACACGCAGTGAAATGCGTGCTCGAGAAGCGAAGCGGCGTGATGCTTGGCGAAATCGATGGCGAAATCGTCGAGACGCCCTTCGAGGAGACGTGGTCGAACAAGAAGGGGATTCCTGAGTGGATGCTTGAACACATGAGCGAGCTTGCCAGTTAATCCGCCACGTCGGATTGCATGTAGAACGAGCTCCCGAGTCCGAAGAGGATTGGTGGTAGTTTATCTATCTGTGTGCAGATATAGCTGCGGCAGACGATGAAGAACCGAGGTCACATACTGCAAACTCAACTGAGTGATTTTGACGAAGATGGCGAGCTCAAGGAGGACGCGTCCATCTTCTCCGAGGAAGTGGGCCGCTGGTTGCCCCGCGGAACCATCTGGCTCAAGAAACTCGCTCCAGACCGCGAGTGGGGAGTGTGTCGGTTCCATGATACAGTGCTGTTTGTTGAACTGCGAGACGGAACGATTTATTCGCACGGGTTTGAGGCCCGATGCAAGTGGTGCGGCGGGGAACTTGAGATTCAGGGGGAAAAGGTGTTCTGTATCGGCAAGTGCATGCGGTACCAAGGCGAGTTCTCGGCTGATCTCGATGACTACTTCCGCTGGGAGGGTGCGAAGTCCTACACACTGCGCCGAAAGATATCTGAGGTTGAAGGGTTGAATCTCCAACCACGAGACTTCACGCCAAAGTGGCCCTACAAGACGAAGTGGTCGCGCCTTCTGGAATACGATGAATCCTAATCGGTAAGTTAACATCAGCCCACCACTCACAATCCTTATTTTTCAAGTTGCTATATTACAGGCAATGCTTCATACATGGGAGGGTTCAGTTGAGAACAAGATTCGCATTTTTGTGTATTTTTGGAGTTCTCCTGCTTGTTGCTTTGGCCACAGATCATGCAAATACAGTCGCAGATTCAACAGATGCTGCAGATGGTAAGAGCGCCTTGCCATCCTACACTAAACATGATCCTATTCTCATCACCAGCAATGCCGATTTCCCATCAGATGGATGGCCTGGCAACGGGAGTGTTGATAATCCGTACATTATCGACGGTTTGAGTATCACCAATAACTCAACATGCATCAATATTACCGACACCACGGTTTATTTCGAAATCAGGAACTGCAAAATATCGTCTGATGATTCTACGTGGAAGCCTGGAATCTATTTTGAGAATGTGACATATGGTTCTATCACGAGTTCTTCTGTCGATTCGCACAGCGGGGGAATTAGACTTCGGCACTCATCGCATTGCCTAATTAGGAACAACACCGCTATTGGGTTCTCCGTAAGTAACTCATCCAGCTGCACGATAACCAATAGCCTCGCAACCGGTAACTCAGCCAATGGCTTCAGCCTACATGAGTCATCGAACTGCTCAATAACAAGCAACACCGCAACCGGTGGTTTCGATGATGCTTTGACCCTTATCAATTCAGCCAACTGCACGGTGAAGGACAACAATTTCATGGCTGGGGGGCTTTTCATTTCTGGATCGGGTGTTTCTCATTGGCTCCACGATTTTTCCGATAACACAATTAATGGAAAGCCACTCGGTTACTTCAAGAATGTGATAGGTTCCTATATTGACTGTAGCCAGTACGGTCAGGTGCTTCTTGTTAATTCTTCTCATGTGACAATTATGGACGGAGTCTTTGTCGATGTAGGCATAGGCATACAGGTTGTGTATTCTACAAATTGTACGCTGGAAAATAACACGGCGTCCGGTAGCTCTTGGTACGGATTCCACGTTCTGAATTCTCCCAACTGCACACTTAAGCACAACACCGCTAGCTACTCAACCAATGGGTTCGAGATTGTTGATTCTAGTTTTTGCTTGCTGACTAACAATACTGCTATTGGCAACGACTATCCTGGATTCTACATATATGGGTCATTCTGTTCTAGCCTGAAAAATAACTTCGCATCCTCTAACCTTTGGGGTTTCTATGTGGTCTATTCTAACAATTCCACGCTAAGCAACAATGCTGCAACCACCAACTGGGATGGTTTCCAGATTCGCTCAAGTCATTGTATGCTTGTCAACAATCTTGTTACAAATAACTCACACTATGGCATATTTCTGAATTCAGATACTTCGAACAATCTGCTCTATCTCAATCGAATTGGGGACAATGACGAAGCAAACGCCTATGATAGTGGTGATTCGAACAGATGGGATAATGGCACGCACGGAAATTACTGGGGAGACTATGATGGTTCTGGGACCTATTCAGTACGAGGACCACACGGAAGCAGGGGCAGCATTGATCATCACCCGTTTGTTCTTGGAGCTAGCACAACTGACGTAACTCCTAGCCCCAACTGGATATATCTATCGACGGTCATACTTGTGATTAGTGCTGTGGCCCTAGTTGTTGTTCTAGCAAGATGGAACTACATCAAAAATCGATAGATGGTTTGATTTCCAGCCACGGAATTTCCAGTCGAAGTGGCCCTACAAGACGAAACGGTCGTGCCTGGTGGAATATGACGAATCCTAATTTGGTTCTTAAAGCTATACTGTTCCTAAACAGCGAATCAGGTCTGGATAACATGTTTCTTACAGTTGAGTGAGTGAACCCAACTTAGGAAACTCCTGTGTTCCACCCTTTCCTTGCCCAGCGTCGCCGCCATACCAAGGCGCTACCCCCGGCCAAGCAAGGACATTGACCGCCATCATCAGGACACGGTCCCTCTTTCGGTCTCGGCTTCTGTCTCCTGCCCTGACCCGATACATCACATCCGGGGGCAGCGAGGTCTTCCACAGCTTTTGCCACGGCGGGGTTATTATCGCTCTGCCCAGTCTCGTCACCGAAACCAGACAGGTCCAATTGGACACAGCGAACAGCCGCGGACTCTCCGGGGTCTGATGAGGACCCCTTTTTGGAGAGTGAGGACTTCTGTTTAGAAGAACGAGTCTTCCTCACAGCCTTCGGGGCTGAACCCTTCCCCCGTTCGGGGGTGGCCCATCGCCCTAGTCCTACTAGACTCAGATTTCTTACTAGGCCTAATAAACTCCCCTCGCCCTTGGTCATAAGAAGGCATACAGGAAATCTTACAGATATTGTACACTCCTATGTGCCGATTTATTTAGGATTCTGTAAGATTTCTAACTCTCTGGATGCACTTGACGGTGTACAAATTTGGTTCAGTGTGTGAAGGTGGCAGACGCAGTTTAGGAGAACAAAAGCATTAAGGATACTATCCCCCTTACCATCTCCGCTCGTCACGGAGAACTGAGATACTACAGCTCACAATATCTCCTCCTGACAGCTAATCGTACAGGAGTGAAACGGGTAGTTAGAGGTGACAAGCACACCGCATGGTAACTCGAGAGAGTGTCTTTTTCAGTGGTCCGATGCGATGCCTGTCTACGCAGAAAGGGGGGCTGTGGCCATCTGTTAGACGGCAAAGAGCTCATAAGATGGTATGTACGGCCAAGTACATAGACAAAGTCCCGACTTAGCTGGCGTGAACTATGGAGCCTGTTGGTTACTTCATAATTGTGTTATTCGTGGTCATGCTCATCAGCATCACTACTGAGCATGCCAACGATACTGCTGCTGCACTCCTTGCGTTCGCCGTGGCTGCAGCCGCAGCCTACCTTGTTGAGGGACACTCGTTCACAACAATTGTAAAGACAATGGCTTGGGATATCATCCTGTTTCTAACTGCTATGATGATTATAGTTGCGGTCGTGTCTTCATCGGGTCTGTTTCAGTGGTCAGCTGTGGTCATAGCGACCACGGCGCAGGGCGACGCGAGGAAGATCTTCTACTATTTCATGATGTTGACTTTCATCATATCGCTCTTCTTCAGTCCCATGCCTACCATGATGATCGTAAGCACTTTTACTGTGGAAGTGTGCAACTCACTGGATGTAGATTTCAGGCCCTATCTTATGACCGAGGCTGTGACTGCAGGCGTGAGCTCCTTTGCACTACCCATTGGCTCTGTCCCCAATCTCGTGATTGTATATTTCGCCGAGATGGATATTGGACTTCTTTTTGTGACAATGTTTCCTCTCTCGGTCATCCTGTTCGGAGTCACGCTTTGGTACATGCTCAGAAAGTTTGGAGATGCCATCATGACTACCAGACAGAGGAATCTGGCGGTCTTGCTCGGTATAGATCCCGAGACAATGATTAGGTCAAAGAGTGGTTTCTTAATCTCATGCGGTGGACTCGTGGCCCTCGTGTTGGGCCTGATACTGCTGCCCCAAGATGCTCCCCTTGTGTCTCTGTTAATAGCGGGCGTACTACTCGTGACCTCCAAGGACGAATCTCATGACCTCTTGAAACGCCTCTCATGGGAAAGTGTGTTCTTCCTTGTCGGAATCATGGGTATCATCCAGACGATGATTGTCACGGGAGTTATAGGTCTCCTCTCAGACGCACTCCTAGGGATCGCTCAGACAAACCTCTTCCTAGCTATCGCGGTCATGTTGTGGCTCCCCGGTGCCCTCCTATCGCCGTTAGACAAGAAAGCCGTAGGTATACTCACTGCTCCGGTCGCGAAGGAGCTAGGTGGTGTGAATCCAGTGCTACCCATATCCCTTGTTGCAGGTACTAACATCGGAGGCTACTGCGTCCCGTTCGGTGACTCGCCAAACATGGTCGCCGTGACGAGCGCTGAGGAGAAGGGGAAACCGCTTACTTGGAATGAGTTCAATAAGACTGTAATCCCCGTCGGGTTGCTTCACCTGTTGATAGCTACAGTGTACTTCCTTCTCCTCAGTATGCTATTCGTCTAATTCTGTTCGAGTTCCTAGTTGAGGCCGCAGAGGACATGCAATCAGACAGGGGGTATTGCATGGTTGTGGTTAAGGTAGTGTCTACTTAGGGCGACTTGAGCAAGTGACTGCGTAAGAAATTTTGCTATCTGCTTGAGGATGCATTGATATTTTCGACGAGTTGTGATAATCTTGAACGCCCTGTGCAGTATTGTCATATGATGGAATCCTTTTAGTTGAAACCCACAAGTCTAGTACGTGCAGCGGGAAGGAGTGCCACATCAGCATATGCAGGTATCTTGAGGTAGCAAATTAGGTGGTTGACACTAAATAGTGGGTATAGATAAAGTATTTTACCTCATAGTTCTTACGCGAATGACGTGTTGTTGCTATGAATGACGAAGTCTTGGAGTGTACGTATTTGCCTTTCACCGAGGGCGAGCTACTGAATCATTTCGCCAAGGTCAAGGATAAAGGTGAATGCGTTGAGACTAAACAGAATCTGGACTACTATAGGAATAGTGTCGAGAGGTACCATGAGTACCTTGCCAACAACCCGGACAGGGAAGGGAAACCTGTGTCAGAAATGCGACACCCCTGTCAGGTAGAGAGGGATGAACGTATCTGGCTTGCATCATGCATGATGACAATGTATTATGACGAAAAACGCCAGCAGATGTTAGAACATCTCTTCATCAAGGCATTTGGTGATATTCCTCCTGTGTCTGGCTTGGACTCTTGGTCGGAGTGCCTAGCAGGAAATCTGGAGCTATACTTTGAGGTCAGCCTTCCCCCACCAGACTCCTATACGGCGTGGCTTAGTCAAAACCTGCATAATCGGCATTTGATTCCCTACGTATTCAGCAGTGCTGATGGAAAGAAGAGTCTGGAGGAACCCACACACGTCGACGCCCTGCTCATAAATCCCGGCAACGGTTTTTCGGTGATAGTGGAAGCGAAGGTTCTGTCTGATATCAGCTATCAGACTCCCTACGATGCCACTCGAAACGAGCTAGCTAGGGCAATCGATGTCATGCTGGAAGAAAACGACGATCTCTGCGAACCGCTATGCGAGAGAATTCCAGAGAGATCGCTGATTCTCTTGTTGACACCTGAGATGTTCAAGAACAATCCCACGCGCAGATTATACGGATACAAGTTCCTAGATTACAAGCAGAATCCAAACTCCATGCCTCTTGAACTATCTCACAGGAAGAATCAGAATTGGGAGAAGGTGTTACCCAGACTGGGATGGCTCACCTGGGAGGATTTCTATAGAACAAACAATGACTGCTGTTCTTGGCTGTCTGATGAGATTTCTGAATGCGAAGAACCTGACGCACCGGAAGATGATTCTAGCAGTTAACGGGCGTTAGGGCGAGCTCTGGAATCAGACCAACATGGTCGAGGGTGTTAACGGTCGGAGCTCTACCGATTCTGTTATGGTGGCTATGTTACATACAGCACCATCAGATAGTGACGATCCCTCTGACATCTAATACGAAGTGGATACTACTGACCACCATATCACGTGGAGCCGTAACGATTTCAGCCCGGATTCCTACGACCTGTACCGCAAAAGAACGCTGGTTGGTTCAAGCTCATGGTACGATGGTGCTATTGCTGAGAACACCAGACGCTAACTAGCTGGTCCGTTGCTTTGGTCATTGATGAATAACTGAAATAATCCCACCAATTCCTTTTTTTCTCAGGAATTGGTGTTAAGATGGTGAGGCTCGGCTGCTGGAAGTTTCACTGTTACTGTGATGACATCCTGTGCTCCGCTTTGATGAGAATTACCAACAGTTATCTCTCCTCTGAGCAGCCGGATATATTCTTTCAGTAGGAGAAACTCAACATTGCTGTCGCTAACCTGAGACAGATACCGGCTGAGAAGATTAGTCATAACCTCCTGAACTTCAGAATCCGTAGAGATGTGAATTGAAGTGCACCACATGTGATCGTCGCATCTCTCGATACTTACCGAAACAGCATCCGCGTGTATTCTCGTTAGGAGGCCCTTGAGCAGGTTGTAAAAGAGATCAACCACCATGGAATCTCCCCACACTTCACAATGCCCTGGACATTCAATCGTTTCAAGCTCCGTAACCTGAGACTGAATTTGACAGATTCGTTCAAAAGCGGCCTGCAATGCATCATGCAAATCGATTTTTTCAATTCTCTCAACATCTATTGCTTTTCCTTTGAGGATGTTTTCAAATCTATCGACCATCTCATTTGCAAGTGAAACCGCCGTTAACGCCCTAGAGATCTTCTCCATTTCCTTCTCTTCGAGGGCAACATGCTTGAACATTCCACTGAGTGAATCCAGAGCCACTCTATGATGCTGGTTCATTTTGTCAACCATCAGGTTCGTGTAGATTCTTGAAGCAGTCTTGAGGTGCGTCTCCAGATGGTACTTTTCTATATACAAACCAGCAATGAGTGGACAAACAAACAGGAAGATGATAAACAGTAGAACCTCTGCAGCCCACCATCCTGCGGTCCATACTGAGAAGTTCACCCGCAGTATCTGAGAAACAGCCCATAGTGAGAGGGATCCGACTCCTACCATCTCAACGGAATACATCCCTCCTGATTGTGCAGCCCGCAACATGGCAAAGGTGGTCACGCCAAAAACAAAGGCATAGGCAGTAATGAGCAACAAGGTCGACGTAAGAGGTGACTGTTGCACTTGAGTACGTAATGATGGTATGAAAATCAACATACTCTCAATCAACATGACAAGAAGTGCAACAACGATGTATGAGATATTTCGGATTGGTGAATATTGTTGAGGTATCCTGTCGTGTTGGGATTGGAGTGTGCGACGTATACCTATTATCATTGCCACAGAAGCAATGATTCCGCCACACAGGTACGGCATCAGAGATTCTACAGCAATTCCATTCGGGTTCAAGAGGCGAACACAGACGATGACTGACTCAATTATCATCCATGAGAATAGCGCGAATATAGCTGGCCCATCATACCATGGCGTTCTATCCTTGACCCTTTCGGTGAGTACGTAGCCAATAACTCCGGAAAGAACTGCAGCCGATAGATGCAGTATTATGCCAAGGGACTGATTCTGATAGGAAACAAGAGGCAACCAATATTCAATGATTTGAGTAAGAATGAAAGGTAATACTGCTAGAGACGTGAGAACAGCTATGAAGGCGTATGCCACTTTCTCTTCAAGTCCAACGTCCAACAGAAATGGATATCCTGTAGCAAAAATCATGAAGATGAGTGCACCCAGTTGAAAAGCTAACTTCAGTAGCCACAGACTGTTCGGAGAGGGCAGAATCAGTAGAAGCACTACTGTTGATAGAATGAATAGACAATAGGAAACAATCAATCGCTTCTTGTCATGAGAGGAAATTCCTTCCGGACGCTTGAAGACAAAGAAACACGAGATGACAAATGCTGCAAGAGTGATGAACCCGATAACAAATCCGCCCCCAATCAGGAATGGGGATGGGGCTGGTAGCTCTGAAATAAGGGCGCTCAAACCATATACAATCAATGAAATGGCAAGTAGTCCCATAGGTGTGAATCTCTTGTTCCAAAACGACCCTTCTTTCGGTCTTTGACTATTGAGATATGCAGCTACTAGTAGCATTACCGCAAGAATACCTATCTCTACGATACCCATGAACACTCCTTTGGGTTCAGTATGTGCTATTGGTCCGGCATATGGAAACATGTGAACCAACGCGGCTCCAAGATGAACAACCGCAAGATATCCTGTAGCAGCAAGAAACACTCTATGAGCGGGAGAAGGATCCATTATGAAACGGTTCATCACGGATCCGATTACAACGACCGATAAGAATCCCAGAAGCGAATGATAGGCTAGGGCTGAGCCATGTGTCTGCCACGGTGGATCGCTGATGAAGAAAACATATGCAAACCCAATTACAATCAATATGCCAATGATGATCCTACTTTCTTCCTGCTTTAAGCTGGTCATGGCTGACACAACCCTATATTATCATCACCTGCACGGAAAATAAGTAATATCTGTATATAGCACCTAATGATACCAAGATTAGATGAATTAGAATGGCGAGCCTCTCTTTTGCAACAACGTTGCCCTACAAGTGACTAAGCTGATCAAGCTGACGTTTCAATCTCCTTAGCTGGAGCTTATCTTTTGCAACGCATTGGTGTATGCTGATGAGAACAAGGACGACCTTCCCAGTTTCAATCTCCTTAGCTGGAGCTTATCTTTTGCAACACTATATTGTTATACGAGGGGGGAATAGAGAGGGAGTAGAAGTTTCAATCTCCTTAGCTGGAGCTTATCTTTTGCAACGAACACAAAATGATCCCTAAGAAACTAAAATCAGGCGGTTTCAATCTCCTTAGCTGGAGCTTATCTTTTGCAACGTGATATTCCAACCTGGAATATGATAGCACCAGATGCTAGCTGTTTCAATCTCCTTAGCTGGAGCTTATCTTTTGCAACTTTATATTTGGAATTTCTGCAGAAATTGACGATGAAAATGATGTTTCAATCTCCTTAGCTGGAGCTTATCTTTTGCAACTATCATAGCCGTGGATGAAAAGACTAACTGGAGCTATGGTTTCAATCTCCTTAGCTGGAGCTTATCTTTTGCAACCTTTCGCAGTCCGGACACTTCACCACACTAGTTTCATGTTTCAATCTCCTTAGCTGGAGCTTATCTTTTGCAACGTAAAGCAGGCACTAGATGCGGGCCACGATGTTCCTTGTTTCAATCTCCTTAGATGGAGCTTATCTTTTGCAACGGCTACGGACAACCCTAACAGAGGGGAAGCGTGGCTGTTTCAATCTCCTTAGCTGGAGCTTATCTTTTGCAACCGATCCCTATGGCAATAGGTGAAGTCATTTCTGAAACTAGTTTCAATCTCCTTAGCTGGAGCTTATCTTTTGCAACCTGATAGTCTGTATTGTCCAATAGTTCCTTCTTGAGATTCGTTTCAATCTCCTTAGCTGGAGCTTATCTTTTGCAACCAGAGAAAAGCAACAAAGAGAGTCTAATACACCAAAGGAGTTTCAATCTCCTTAGCTGGAGCTTATCTTTTGCAACCAAGATAGTCATACCATCCTTCAACTGGAATCGAATTGGGTTTCAATCTCCTTAGCTGGAGC
>JAWOEX010000026.1:0-3358 GCA_046482545.1 Candidatus Thorarchaeota archaeon | reverse complement strand
AAACCGCCTGCTCATAGCCTGTGGCGCCACTGTGGCGGCCTCCGGCTCCATCCTGACACACGTGATGTGCAAGGCAATGAACAGGAACCTTTTCAAGGTCTTTGTCGGTATCCAGCAGAAAATCTCACCGAGGCCGGCGGACAAAGAAGCCCCATCTTAGATACTGACCCGGGGGCAGACTCCAAGGCGTTATATGACCTGACCCGTTCTGAAGTTATCAAGGGAACTGGTGCTACATCTGAACCAGAGCTAGAGGACTTGGGTAACTCTATCGTGAAACGGAACGATGATGTACGCTTTCATCTCCGATCTTCGGTAGCAGGCTATTCTCATGAGATCGGAACGGAGCTGAATGTTTCATCCACGATATTAGGACTGAGCAATGTTAAGTATGTAGTGACTCAATTCCAGTATGACTCAAAGAGCGACAGGACAACTATCACACTTCATCCGAGAGTTTCAGTAGGCTATCAGAACTGGAAGCCCATGGGCAGCACTGTTTCTGATGTGAAAGATACAGCAGAAGATGCCAGAGTCGATACCTACGTGCCAGAGGTGCTGTGATGCAGTGATGCAGTTTGCTGAGTTTGCTGACACATACATGAATATCGAACCCTTAGAACATCAAATCGATTGGATAGAGTTCATAGATGAATCAGGTAACAGGGTTCTTATTCTGGCACCGCGGGGACATGGCAAGACCACGATCCTCAGTGTCGTATACGTCCTATGGCGGATATGTGAAGACCCAACGCTGAGAATCTTGATGATATCACATAAACAGCGCAAGGCATCAGGATTTACGAGAAGAATCCGAAATTTCTTGGAACGGGATGATATCAAAGAGAAATTCAATATCACGAAGGGGCAGCCGTGGCGGGTTGACCAGATGTTTCTTCAGGATGCTGAATATCCTGTCCTTGAGTCAACAGGCGTGACCGGCGGAGTAACCGGCGGACGCTACGATATGGTCATTTCTGATGATGTCCTCACAGAGCAGAATTGTGCCAACAAAGCGAACCGCAACAAAATCAGAAGTTGGCTATTCTCTGAGGTAGTGCCAGCCATCGACCCGGGGCCAAAAGAGAAAATCATCATGGTAGGAACACGCAAGCATGTTGATGACCTGTATGGCCAGCTCCTAGAAAATCCGATGTGGGACAGTCGGGTTGATAGAGCCATCAAAGAAGATGGAACTCCACTCTGGCCTGAGCGTTTCGACATGGAGACACTAGAACATCGTAAAATAGAGATGACTGCAACCAAGTTCGCCAGAGAATACATGAATAAAGCAGCTCCACCAGAGGGCACGAACTTCAAGAGAGACTGGTTACAATTCTATGACAATCTCCCCCCACCACAGAGACTTACCTATTACATGGGTGTCGACCCCGGTCTAGGAACTTCAGATAGAGCCAGCTACTTCGCTGTCGCTATCATAGCCGTGGACGAGAAAACAAACTGGTCATATGTCGTGGAACTATATCGTGACAAGATGATCCCATCCGACCAGCTGGACAAAATCAAGTTCTTCTTTGAGAAGTGGGAACCAAAATCTTGTTTTGTGGAAGCAGTAATGGCGTACAAGTTCTTCTTTGAACAGCTGAAAGAAGTTATCCCTAGATTGGAACGGGTTGATTATATACACACTCCGCTCAAGGGGACACAGTCAGCTAAGAAAGTAACAAGAATAGAGACAATGGTTGGCCAATCGTTCAAAAAGGGGGAAGTACGACTGCAAGATCCTGAAACAGACCACTTCACAAAACTGTTACTAGAAAGAGAGTATATTCCGTTCCCGGACGGCGAAATGGACTTGCTTGATGCGTTGAATCTCTGCGTTTCTCAAGTGGAAGAAACGCTGGATACGCAGAATTTACCTATTGCCTTGTACTGAGGGCAAGCAAGAACCGTTCTCGTGAATGGTCAAGATTGAACCATTGTACATTTTTCATACCGTTGTTAGCTAACATGATCCTCATTTCATCATCTTGTGCTATTTCTTCCAGTTTCCTGTGCATGGCTTCAAATTCGTGAGGTTCAAATGAGAGACTGGGCCATATTTTTCTGGTGAGGTAGGAATAATCAGAACTCAGCACAGGGATACCCAGCGAAGCACACTCTAGAACAAACCGGCTGGCTGCATGATGGAACCTGTACTCGAAACCAAGAGTACAGTGTTTCAGTGCCTCTATGTACGAATCCCATGTTGTCAGTGGGACTGGTATCACTTCATTAGGCATAGGCATATCTGTTTCAATATCCCACCCAAGAAGAATACTAGGTGCATCGATGATACTCTGTGCAATTGTTGAACCATTCGTTGAACCATTCCGAAAATGATAGGCAATCTTCTGCATCCGTTTATCCACAGGAACCGAAAGCTTGCTCATGGATTCAACATCAATCGGATGGGAGAGAAGACAGGGATGCTTCTCTTTCATAAGATAGTTCATAAAGGCGACTTGGAATGGTTCTACTCCGAAGGCCATATCTGCAACATTTAAATCCTGAGCAAGAGTGTGTAGGCTTTTTCCTGTATGCTGTAATTCGCTTGGAAGGCGTTCTATGGAATAGTCCATATTTACTACGAGCTTGGTACTGCTATCCAAGAACTCAGCAACTTTGCTGGCAAGTCCAATGTCTTTAGCTGCTAGATTGATGTGGACAATATCGTTTTCATTCAGAGCATCAGGATTGGTACGATATTCAGCCCATCGTTGTAATTTGCCTTTGAAGACTGCAACCCAAGAATATAACCCGGGTCTGGGAATTCTCTCCAAGAGATGTGGGAATATTCTGGTTTCACCTGCTAGCAGAACGTACTTCATATCTAGTCCTCAAGGTGTGGCTGATATAGGACAGTCGGACTCCTAAGGAGGGTAGAGAAATAATCACAGTCTATCAGCCACGGTCTCTAGGATACAATGAAACCTAATAAATATATTTATTAATACTCGTGTAGAATAGGTGGATGTGATAAGAATGACTAAGCACACAAACATCAGTATGCCGAAGATATTGTTTGAGCAATTAGAACAGCATATCAAAGGCACGAGTTTTAACACTGTGAGCAGCTTCATGCAGCACGTTGCTAGGCTAGTTCTTCGTGGGGATGTGGAGATTTAATGGATAAAGAAGACCTAGCGAGGATAAAGAGCATGAGTGACGAACTGGAACATATCTACGAGAAGTACGCAGACGCAGACTTCCAGACTGCAGACCAAGCAACAAAACCGAAGCCAAAGAAGCAGAAGCAAGACAAGACTCCTGTCGATATTGCTGAGATCCGCAAAGGCGACGAGAAAATCTACTTAGAGAATGTCGAGGTATGGAGCATCGAGAATGATACGTTTGA
>JAWOEX010000013.1:0-116317 GCA_046482545.1 Candidatus Thorarchaeota archaeon | reverse complement strand
CTGAGGAAACTTCTGTGTTCCACCCTTCCCCAGCCAGCGTCGCCGCTCCCAAGGTACCCATAGGCCCTTGAGTTAGCAGGGGCTTTGTCCACGTTCACCGGAATAGGATTCCTCCCGCGGTCCAGGCTTCTGTCTCCTGTCGTCATTCCGGGTCATCACTCCCGGCGACAGCGAGGTCTTCCACAGTTCTTACCACGGCGTGGTCATGATCACCCACCCCAGCCTTGTCGCCGTAGCTGAGGAGGTCCGTCTGGACATGGTGAACAGCCGCGGACTCTCCAGGGCCTGATGGGGCCCCTTGTTTGGAGAGTGAGGACTTCTGCTTAGAAGAACGGGTCTTCCTTACAGCCTTCGGGGCTAGGCGCTTCTCCTGTGGAGGAGTGGCCCACCGCCCTAGTCCTGTCTCATCCCTTAGATAAGGAGTGAGCTTGATCAAACGACGTGCGATGTTCAATGAGCCGTTCCTATCGGCATTGGTGCGAAACCCGCAGGTATGACACACAAAAAGCGATTGCTTGGGCCTGACACCCTTGCTACCGCACTTCCAGCACATGATCGACGTCCAGCTCTCAGGTACTGCCTGAAAGCGTGCACCCTTGCCTTCGACTGGCCAGCCGAGCTGTTCAAGGTTGTGCTTGAGGCTCTCGGTGATGCGTGCGAACGCCCAGGAGTGGATCATCCCCCGGAACCTGCGTCCCCTGTAGTTGCCGCGCCGGGCAGCGTACCTGATGTTCTTCAGTCTGCCTATGGCAACGTAAAGGGTGTATCGCTCAGAGAGCTCGGTGATGTAGTCGAGCATCTGGCTGACCATGAACCGGTCGTACTCTTTTGCCACCCGGTATCTTTTGCCCTTCAGTTTTCGCAGTCGTGCTGCTACGTCATCGTGAGATTCACCCTTGTTCTTCCGGGTATGCATCTCGTGCTGGAGCTGGGCAACCAGATCATCGAGCTCCTTGATACGTTCGACCTTATCTTCCTGTACGAAGTACCTGGTCTTGCTGACCCTCCTGGCGGTGACCAGTGTCGTACAGGCGGCTTTCTCGATACCGAGATCGATACCGAAGACCGCCTCTGGGAGGTCGTCATCAGGTGGCCCTGGCGTGTCAACTCTGACCGCAAAGGACACCCACCACTTGCCTTGTCTGTCCGTGAAGATCTGTAGTGCTTTGATTTCACCTCTGTCAAACTGATTGGTATGGAATGGCGAGACATTGAGAGGTATCAGTAGCCGGTCGTGGACCCTTCGTCCTTCAGGTACTGAGTCTAGGGAATCCCGGAGGTCGAGCCACCAATTAGCGGTGCTGGTCTCTTTCTCTATAAGCTGGAATCGCTGGGAGAAGACCCACCGGGGGATGCGCCGAGACGAAGATACCCTCGTACATGGACGTGATACCCTTTGGCCATTCTTGTACCGCAGTTCCAAGTAGCTTTCGTACATCTGGACAGCCGTCTGTCTGCACTCTTTTAGCTCGTTTTGGGATATCCGGGGAAACCGCTCCTTCATGTCATGGGGAACAGTCAACCTTTGTTCGTACCCCTCTTTGACCTTGATGGCAGTCATTGTGAGCTTGTCCAGCTCACCAGCATGGATTCTTGTACCCTTTTTCCCCTTCAACAACTCATCTTCGTGTTCCTCGATGACACCGAGAAAGGCAAGGATGGCCCGTGTGTCTCTTCCAACAATCTGCCTCAGTCGCTGCTGGGTCCGGTCTGTCATCGCCGCGTACTTGATTGGTACCTTGACACCGATTGTCGTCCCTTGAGACCGATCCATCGTCATCGCCTCATATCTTATAAATTTCTAACCCGTTTCTGGCTAGTTGATTATACTCCCCGGTTTGTTCTGAGAGAGGTTATTGAACTCATACTTCTATGAGCAGTACGTGGATTGAGTCTTTTGACCTGACACACCAAGCCGTCTCTATTCCTCCAACGGCTTGGTCAAGCCACAAGTGCTACAAACCATGAGATACTTAGTTGAGGGAAGACTCAGTCCTTATGCTCCTGCAACTCCTTCATTTCTTGAAGCTGGCGTCTTAGCAAAGGATGTTTGGAGATAGATGGAGCAAACACACTCTCTGCATCAAGTAGAGTAAAATCGAGTTCCGTATCAGAATAGAATAATTCGATACCTTTACGCTCCTCGATAGTAAGAGAGTTCACTACCTCTTTGAGTTTCTTGATAACCATCTCCTTCATTTGAATGAATTCATCCTTCGTAGCTGATTGAACCGGTAAGACATTTGCTAAAGCTGTATCGTAGCTGATACCGCTGATAGTGCTCTCGAAATCCGTCTCCCACACGGGAGCATCCAAGACCATCAGAGTCTCCATGATGAAACACTTGCGCAAGAGCAAAGGGTTGTAGGACAAGTTCATAGCATAATGAACATCAAAGAGGTCTCTCGGATAGGCACGATTAAGAAGAGCACCCATCTTGGATGTGATTACCTCCTCCAGTTGAGGTACTTTGACTGTAATTTCATCTATGCCAAATTCGTTAGCTAAGGTGATTTCCTTATCCTTAAGCAGAGGAATGCGACGCGTATATCCCACCTCAATTTTGAGATCCAGGGTTTGTCCTCTCATTCCAAGTGGTACGTGGCCACCAATTCGCGAAAGAGGATAGGACGGATTCACGTAGATGTTTGCAGGATCAACGCCAATTGATACTAGAGATTCTTTCACAATTTCGTCAATCTGATTTCGTAATGTTTCTAGGACTTCTTTTTCATCCTCGATATCTGAAGATCTGAAGTTGAAATCTATATCTTTCGTAAGCCGACTTGGGTTGCCTTCGGAATGAAACACATGAAGAGCGATTCCGCCAGTCAAGACCAGATGCTGGCGAGCTAATGGAGAACGCATAAGCGACTGCAAACCTTTCAAAATCACCTGAAAGTCGCGAGCCACTTCCGGAGCAAAGTTCATCAAAGAAGAATCATTGGTTGGCCTTTCGCGCAAGATTACGCCACTCCAAAAAGGCGTCTCTCAAAATCTGTGGGCACATATAGCATCCATCGTTCGTTGAACTCAGTATCGGAATTGAAAGCAATACTAGATTCAGATGCCCTTAATAGATATCGAGGGGATCCATCAACCAAGTCGGCAAATCGTTCCATAATGTCGGCATCAAATACGGAATATGAAGACGAATGTTTTCTTAGTACATCGAGTACAAATCCTGTCCGGCGCAAGAGGTACTGGTTACTACGGCCTTGAAGAACCTCAAGTAGGTTTCTTGGATCGAGCCTCATACCAAGAAGCGAGAACAGCATCTCATGCCATCCCCCAGCGTATTCGATTCGATCAACACAATCAACAAAAGCGCGTTCGCGTGTAGGAACTCTGATTCTCTGCGTTCCTCTTGGAGGATTGATGATGAAAGACTCGGTGTCCTCCACAACTACAGGACGGTAGCGACGCTTTGCGTATTCGAAAGGGCGGAAACGTTTATTCTCGTCATCCACACAAACATAGACATCTCGATAGTAAAGACTATGTCCCAGTCCGTAGTACTCAAGGGCTGTGTGGTATCCAAGGAAACCATGAGGTCGAACAAGATGCCCAATCAAAAGGGGATCGGGAATGCTTCGAATCTCATTTCTGCTCGGGATGATAGCATGATACAGCCCCCTACGGATACTTCGTAACTTGCCTGTCTGCTGCAATGGATAGAGATAGTTCTGGCGTAATTGTTTACGGTTGATGGACTTGTCGATGATTTGCTTTGCTATCTGGTGTGTCCTATCAAGCGTCACTACTTCTTCATCTAGCATTTCGAAGTAGATTTGTTCTGTCAAACTCATGGCTGTTTCACGCTTTGTATCGTTAGTAGTGTTCTAAACCCTATTAATGTATCGTTTTGTGTAAAACGAATTCATTCAAGGGTAATTGCTAGATAGAGCCCCATGTACCTCACAACAGATGATCTGCTCAGTGCGCGTGACTAAACACGTATCATAGAAGAAGAACTGATCAAAGCCTGCAAGTTCTGATGTTCCAGATACTGCTAGCTTACTGGTCTCCAGCAGATTCCTAGCTCATCTGCTTTGTTGAAAACCCGTTGCATTTCTTGCCGATTCACTGGTCGTGCGATATCCGAAAACCGTTCTCGTTGGCGTGTCACCTTATGCTGCGGCCTGTACTGACCCATAATATTGACCATGCATTGAGGGGTGTTCTCCGCAATCCACTCAAGAATGGGAAGGGAGCAGCACTCCACATGGTTTGGAAGCACGAGGTGCCTCACAATCAGTTCACCTGACTGATAGGCAATGGCATGATTTCGGGATACTACATCGAAATACTTGGTGACCCCCGATAGGCGTTTACCGCACTCGTTGTTCCCGTACTTGAAGTCAGGCAGCCACACATCGATTAAATCGAAAAGCAGTTTCATGGTGTCTTCAGAACAATAGAGGTTCGAGTTCCAGAGCTGAGTGACATTGGACTCCTGGTGTTGCATAGAAGCGATTATGGTGTGGGTATTAGGAATTGGGTCGCCACCAACATAGTTGATGTTGAGTGCCCCATCGTCATACAGGCGTTCTGCAATTGCAGCTAAATCTTTGGGGCTAACGACTCGCCCATTGTTTGGACTGGTCGATATGTCGTAGTTCTGGCAGAACACGCAGCCGAAACAGCATGAGGCAAAGAATATGGTACCACTCGGAACAAGTGGCGCTTCCTCACCTGTGTGGAGAAACGCAGAAGATACCCTCGATTCGTGACCCAGTTTACACCACCCTTTCTCATCTTTCGTTCTGTCGGCACCACACTTGCGTTCGCAGAAGTGGCAGTTTTGAAGAATGCGTTGTGCAAGCTCAGCCTTCAAATCCAAGAAGCTCTGCTCAGGCTGATCTGCTTCATCGATTCTCTCTCCCTCCCCGTCAACGTTCTCGAGATATTCTTGGAAATCATCAGACAGCTGATTATGAACCTGCCAGAGCTGGCCTGTTGACTGTGTCAAATCAACATCTGCCCGGATGTCCTTGGCAAGCAGGTATTTCGCCCATCTAGTATCATCTATGATGTCTCTGTATCTGCTCAGCCGTTCGGTTGCATCCGGGTTGTTCCAAACCTTCTTCGAGTCAGGTCTCGTGAATCCCCACATGTAATCTGTTTCTTACAGTTGAGGGGTTGCCTAAAACTTCTGCGTTCCATCCTTTCGTTGCCAGCTTCGCAGGTAGTCAGGTTCACACCGAATTGTGGGAAAACTTAGAACACGTGTTCCAGCCAAAGATGCTGTTTTGTCCTTAGACAGTGGAATTTGGTGATTGTTGGCAAGTGATGCTCGTTCCAGACTATTGGAGCGATAAACTATAGAGTGTGTATCGAATGCGTGACATACAGTGGATATCGAGGAAAGAAGAATGCACAATGTAGTTGGAGTAATCCCTGCGGCCGGCGAAGCACGAAGAATGCGTCCGTACAGTCTAGCAGTACCAAAGCAACTCATGCCATATGGTCGCAAACCTGTAATCCATCGTATCCTCGAAATGTTCCGGGAAAGCGGGGTGAATGAAACAGTTATCATAGTCAGCGACACTACTTCACCAATTTGCACAGATGTTGACGATGGCTTCCGGTAGTTTCCGTAAGATATCAGACCATTGAATGGGTGCTAAAGAGATAGTTCATCCTTGGAAACAGCATGGCTGGTTATCTCAAGGTTGCAAGACTTGTGCTTTTTGCACCATGCCTCACATTTCTCTGCCCAGCTAGGCTGTTGGTACAATAGATCGCACTCTTCGCACTGATACAGTTCGCCTACCTTTTTGGTCATCGGGTGTTGTTCTCCGCATTACATCTGTGCAAAAGTAATCATAGTTAACCATCGAATAGTTGCTGAAGGAATAATTCTTGTGTTTATGACATAGAAAGGGGTTTTCGACAATTATCAAATGCTTGCACTCGTGTTCCACATAAATCTGAATCTGCGGGTAGCGTTGTATGACGGCTCAGCACATAAGACAGCGAGCAGGCAAATGTGGGATATGACAATGTTTGAAATACCGCTGAGAATCACTCAGGTAGACTTTTTGCCAACTTTCCGGGTTGTTTCCTGCGACGAAAATGTTTCTGTGGTGCAACCGCCAGCACAAAATCATGGAATTTGCTACTGATGGTGTTGAGGTACCAGAAAAGATCATATCGTGAAGCAACCCTGTGATATATGGGTGCGAGTGTTCAATGTCAGGTAGACGAACGACGCCGAACCCGATTCATCCTTTCAAGAACCGTTCTAACTGATTCAGAAATCTCTGGCGGTACAACCACCCTGTTCTCTGCGGGAGTATCTTGAAGCACAGTGAGTATCTTCTCAAGGGTACTCGTTTTCATCCTTCTGCAGACTGCGGTTTCAAGCGCTGGAACAATGAGTTTGTCGGGATGTTTCTCCTGCAGCTGATGTATCAATCCAACTTCAGTAGCCACTATGAACTCCTTCTTCGGAGACTCTGCTACCGTCCTTACCATACCCCCAGTAGAGCATACCTTGTCAGCTAGGTCCTGGACTGCAGGTGGACACTCGGGGTGAGCTAGCACGAAAGCATCCGGGTGTTTCTTTCTTGCCGACCGAATAGAACCGACATCGAATCGGTGGTGTACAAAGCAGCGACCCGTCTCTACAAGGTTCACCACCTCAATGTTGGTACGCCTGCGCACATATTCAGCCAAGTTAGCATCAGGTCCGAAAAGCACCGTCTGGGTGTTAAGGCTCTCCACCACCTCCACAGCGTTACTTGATGTACAAACGATATCAGCGGCGGCCTTGGTTTCAGCGGTCGTGTTAACGTACACGACAACAGGTGCATCTGGGTATTCTTCCCTCTTGGCCCTTATCCTTCCGCCGTTGATCATGGCGGCAAGTGGACACAAGGCGTTCGTTGCAGGAGTATATACAGGGACATCGGATAGCACAGCTGCGGTCTCGGCCATGAAGTTGACACCAGCAAAAACAACCATGTCATATCCCTCCACTTCTGATGATTTCTTTGCGAGTTGGAGGGAGTCACCGACGAAGTCAGCAATATGCTGGTTTTCCATTACCTGATAGTTATGGGCAAGTATGAGGGCATTCCGTTTCTTCTTCAGGTCAAGAATTCTCTGTTGTAGATTTGAAACACTATCGACCAACTGGTTACCTCACAAGACTACTAATTCTTCGATATGTTAATCCAATTCCTACTGGCAATACTCGACAAACCTCTGGTGGAGCGGCAATTCTTGCCGAAATTGGTGAAGCAGTCCATCATTCGATGACCCATTCAGATGTTGCGCCTCTACAGCGCAATCTTTTTGAGTATAACGCCGTTATAGGGTTGCGGTGAATAACCTGATGGTCTACCTTGATGCAGCTGCATCAACGCGAGTTGATGATGAAGTTATTGATGTCATGTTGCCGTTTTTCTCAAGAAGCTATGCCAATGCGTCATCTATACATTCTCTTGGTCGCAAAGCAGACGACGCTATCACACACAGCAGGGAACTTATAGCTGAGACCATCAATGCTAAGGCCAGAGAGGTCATCTTCACTTCAGGGGGGACGGAATCGAATAACCTTGCATTGAAGGGTGCAGCCTTTGCGAGAGGTGAAGGACATATCATTACTTCAAAGATAGAGCACGATTGCGTCCTGAATGCATCCAAGTGGCTCGAACAACAAGGATTCAGGGTAACGTATCTTGATGTCGATAGCGAGGGGTTTGTGCATCCCGATGATATCGAAGATGCCATAGCTGACGATACGATTCTTGTCTCAATCATGCATGCCAACAACGAGATCGGGACGATTGAACCAGTAACCGAGATTGGCAAGGTATGCCAGAAGCACGAAGTGTTGTTTCATACGGACGCATGTCAGTCTTACACGAAAGTGCCGATTGATGTAGAAGAAATGAATTTGGACCTCATGACGATAAACAGCCATAAAATCCACGGTCCAAAGGGTGTTGGTGCGTTGTACATAAAATCGGGAACAGACATCGACCCGTTGCTGCATGGTGGAGGTCACGAATATGGCATCAGAAGCGGGACAGAGAATGTCCCAGGAATCGTTGGGTTTGCAAAGGCCGTTGAAGTCGCGAAGGGTTCAGATGCCGACCGGATGAGGAAACTCCGAGACAAACTGATTGAAGGGTTGCTGGAAATTCCAAACACCCGGCTTAACGGCCCTCGCAGAAATCGCCTCTGCAATAATGTCAACGTGAGCTTTGAATTCATCGAAGGAGAAGCGATTACGCTAGGTCTTGATTCAGAAGGTATAGAAGTTTCCACCGGAAGTGCCTGTTCTTCTGATACTCTCGAAGCGTCTCATGTGTTGTTAGCAATTGGCTTACCAGAAGAAGTGGCCCACGGGTCGGTACGGCTGAGTTTGGACAAGTACACGATGGAAGAAGATATTGAATACACGATTGAGACAACTCAACAGGTCGTATCCAATCTCAGAAGGTTTAGTCCGTTCAAGAGAAGACAAGATTTGGAAACATTTGAGGGAGGAGAATAGGACAGTTGTATTCGAAGAAGGTCATGGAGCATTTCAGAAACCCGAGAAATTACGGTAAGCCAGACGAATTCAACGGCGTAGGAAAAGTCGGAAATCCTGTATGTGGTGATGTGATGTACATCTACATCAATGTGAAAGATGGTACGGTAACGGATGTGGGGTTTGAGACAATGGGATGTGCCGCTGCAATTGCAACTTCAAGCATGATAACGGAGATGGCCAAGGGTATGTCTTTGGAAGAAGCTCAGAAGATAGGTCGGGGCGATGTTGCAGATGAACTGGACGGGCTACCGCCGGTAAAGATGCATTGTAGCAATCTGGCAGCGGATGGCCTTCATAAGGCGATTCAAGACTATCTAGGGCATGGTCGCCCATCTGACGAGCGCAAATCAGGTGAAATCCAGACGTGAAACCAGAGTACTCCGCGGTCCTGTTGAGATACGGCGAAATCGGAATCAAATCCCGGCAAACCAGGAGGCGTATGACGGCAATGCTGGTTAGGCATTTGAAATCATCGCTGGAAGAAAACTCAGTACACTTCAGCAATATCCGAGAAGAGTTTGGGCGAATCTTCATCGAGACAGATGAAGCCCTTGAAGCAGCAGAAGTAGCCTCGCGTATTTTCGGGCTAGTGTCAACCTCACCTGTCGTGGTCACCTCCGCCGATCTGAAGATGATTCTTGAGAAGGGAGAAGATGTTGCCCGGGAAGCATTCGACAGAGACTGCAGCTTCGCGGTCAGAGCGAGAAGAATGGGACAACATGAATTCAGTAGTCAGGATATCAGGGAGAAGCTAGGTGAGAGAATACTCACTGGTCTGTCAGACATGAATCTTACAGTCAACCTTGACTCTCCACACCAGACGGTGTATGTAGAAGTTCGTCATAATCGTTCCTACCTGTACACCGATATCATTGACGGCGTTGGGGGTATGCCAACGGGTACCCAAGGGAAAGTGGTGTGCACCATATCTGGAGGACTAGACTCTCCGGTAGCAGCATACAAGGTTATGAAACGGGGATGTATTCCCGTGTTTCTCTTCTTTGATAACATTCCTTTTGGAGACGAACTAACCAAGGAGATTGCAATCAAACAGGCAAAACGGCTAGTGGAGTATATCCACAATCACGAGGTAAAGATGTATGTGGTTCCTCATCGAGAAGATCTCATTGATGTGCTTGAGAATACTCCACGGAGAATGACCTGTATCTTCTGCAGGAGGAATATGTATAGACTTGCCCAAGAAGTTGCCCTTCGGGAAGGTGCAGATGCAATCGTAACAGGTGAAATAATAGGTGAACAGGCATCTCAGACGACTCGAAACCTCCGTGTTGAGAGCGAAGGCGTATGCAAGATACCCATTCTTCGACCCTGCATCGGAGATGACAAGGTTGATGTTGAGAGAGTAGCCAGAGAGATTGGAACCTATGACCTAGCTGCGGAAGCCCCTTCGTGTTGTTCGCTTCCCCCGAAATGGCCTGTTGTCCATGCTCACCTCGATGATGTAGGAAAGCACGATGGGCAGCTCGACTTAGATATTCTTGAAGATGAGGTCTCGCAAGCCCGGGTAATGGTGTTACGGGGAGACCATACCGATGACTGAGCAGTTCAAGGTGAACCTGTGTTCAAAGAAAGCAGCCTATAAGGTCAGAATGGAATCCATCAACAAGGATCTGTCATTAATTGATGAAAAACTTGCCAAAGCAACGGGTATGAAGGTCAAAATGTCACTCCCAGATGTCTTGCTTCTCCAAAACGATGACGGACAGGTCATCAATATCTTTTCGTCGGGACGGATACTGTTCAGGCAATATCCCTCCGAGCAGGCCGTGAAAGACGTGATGACACTCCTGTTTCCAGTACTCTCTGGTTCAAAAACCATATCATGAAGTCATTTAATCTATCCACTTCCAACCAAACCGTACATCTTGACCAAAGAAGGCAACATCTATGCGTCCTGTAGCTAATCGACGAACAGAGCTCACAAAGGGAGATATACTGGAAGACACTTCCTACTCCAAGAGACCTATTTGGACAGCCCTTAACGGATATCTTGGCGGGTATACACCATGAATGCAAGGGACCAAGCTTCGCAGACTAAATTCGACAGAGTACGAAAACTGCTTAGAAACAGGCGTGTCCTTGTTGCTTTCAGCGGCGGGGTTGATAGCAGTGTCTTGGCCCTTCTCGCCAAACGCCATGCAGAACGTGTTAAACTACTTACGGTAGACAGCATCACATTTCCCAGCCCAGAGCTAGAAACAGCCCAAGAAGTAGCAGAGGAATTAGAGCTAGGAATCGAAATCATTGAGGTCAATGAACTTGACAACGAGGAATTGGTAAAGAATCCGCCCAATCGATGCTATCACTGTAAGAAGGAACTCGCTAAAGTCTGGTTGGAGAAAGCTGCGGAACTTGGATTCGACCTCGTTGTGGACGGGACAAACGCTACCGATATGGAGAGGCACCGACCCGGAGCACTGGCACTAGAAGAAGCTGGTGTGGTGTCTCCGTTTAAGGAGACTGGAATTACTAAGCAGGAAATCCGCGAATTTGCAAAGGAGAATGGCTTGTCGGTTGCAGATAAACCATCAATGGCATGTCTCTCAAGCCGATTCCCTTATGGGACAGAAATCAACGCCAAGAGAGTTGGAATGGTAGACAGTGTTGAGCAAACAGTACGAAATCTATTTGGCGTGAGGAGTGTTAGAGCAAGGTTTCATGGAGACATTGTCCGCATTGAAGTAGGACGCGAGGAACGAATGAAACTCTTTGATGTTGACAAACTCGACGAACTTAACAGACAGGCCCAACTTGTGGGCTTCAAATATGTAACCTTCGATGTTTACGGCTATCGGACCGGCTCTATGGACGAAATCTTGAAGGAAAATTGAGAACGTACAAACTCATATAATCTGGACCCAGGTGCTATCTCCCATCTATTGTCAAAAGCGCTGTTGACAACGGATTGGAGACATCCTAGATCCATTCTCAGAGAATCTCGTGATGACACCCTCCACCGAAGGTTTGTTGAGAATGCTCATTCTATGCATCCTCCCGTCTCTGGTCCGAGCTACTGTTCAGAATAGTACATCGTGTTGCCAACTTACACACTTCCATCGGGCTGAGATTCAACCCCAGAAAAAACACGAAAGCGATACCAGCCTTCAGAAGCGTCCGGTCAGTTGGGTCCACCAAATGCTGTAGAACGGTAACTTGTTCGCTCTCCGATATGTTAACTTTGAGCAATGAAATTCTCCACATTGCAGGAGTTCGTTTGTGTATTGCACAAAGGTGGAGAATTTACCTAAAGGGTAATGCTACGGATGCTTATACTTTAGTAACGAGCTCTGTGGAGTAAGTCATATCAAGATATCGGAGTGATTCATGCTTTTGCTCCTGATTGTCAGGATCCGTCCATTTGAATGGCGAATTGATTCTTCTCACAACAAATCCGCCGACTCTTTCCACAGAGCCTTAGTAGCGGCAAATCTTTTAAGTCATAACGGCGTTATACGCCCAAGCTGATGATTGATGCGCCCTCCCTGTGAGATTATCGTAACAACCGTATTGCCGGCCCTCCGGTCTCTTGTAGCAAAGGAATTAATTGAAGAATTCTCCTTCTCCCAAAGTGACGCAGCACGTAAACTTGGAATCACGCAAGCCGCAATCAGTCAATACCTGAGTCACAAAAGGGGTGACAATTCACTGGAGATGCTGGAAGCTATACCGGAGGTAGAGTCTACTGTTTCGGAAGTGGCCACGAATATTGCTTCAGAAACATTTTCCCCTTTGGATACGATGCAAATGGTCTGCAAGCTCTGTACAACTCTGAGAAACAACCGTTTTGCTTGTACAATGCATCATCATTCGATAGAGTTGCCCAAAGACTGCCGCGTGTGCCTAGAGTAATCGTCCATTGTTATCCTAGCAAGCTTTTGAGTTTAGAAGACTACTTTCACTCCACCATTGATAATCTCGAGGCGATATATGATGAGTAGTAATAGAACATGCCCGAATTGTGGTTCAGTACTTGCCGGAGAAGAACCTCAAGTCTGCATAGACTGCCTGCTCAGCTTTGAAGGAATGGACCGAGATTCTGTTGATTCCACCGAAGTTGTAGAGCGGTTGTCCGATATGATAGACCTCTTCTCACGCGATGTTGCAGCGGCGTTTAAGAAAGACCCTGCGGCGGTCAATATTACCGAGGTCCTCACGTCATACCCGGGCGTTCAGGCCATACTCTTGCATCGATTAGCTCATTTCCTCTATGAACTGGGGGTACCATATCTACCCAGGTTCCTGTCGCATGTGAATCGATCAGTAACCCAAATCGAAATCCATCCCGGAGCAGAGATTGGCACAGACTTCTTTATTGATCACGGAGGTGGGGTCGTAATCGGAGAGACCACTGAAATCGGGGACAATGTCACTCTCTACCAGGGTGTGACCTTGGGCGGAACGAGTCTAGAGCGAGGGAAACGCCACCCAACAGTAGGTGACGACGTAGTGATTGGAGCAGGCGCAACCCTACTTGGCCCCATCAGAATCGGAGACAGAGTTAAGATAGGTGCTAACGCAGCCGTCGTGGAGGATGTTCCTCCTGATTCTGTGGTTGTTGGGGTACCTGCTCGTATAATTTCTCGAAAGGGGGAACACGTTCACAAGATAGACTTGGAACATGGCAGTCTTCCTGACCCAATTCAAGACGCCCTGACACACCTGAGCCAGCGCATCAGGAAATTGGAATTACAACTCGAAGAAACAAAAAAGGAATGAATGAGAAATGACAGAAAAAATCAGTGATTCAATTGTGAATCTTGTCGGAAACACACCGATAGTGCGTCTGCAGAAACTAGGAAGCGAGACTGGCTGTGAGATACTAGTCAAACTCGAATCATTCAATCCTATGTCCAGTGTGAAAGATCGAATTGCGAAGGCAATGGTTGAAGAGGCAGAAAAGGATGGTTCCCTCCAGCCAGACATGACAATTGTGGAACCCACAAGCGGAAACACTGGTATCGGTCTTGCCATGGTAGCCGCAGCAAAAGGATATCCCCTGGTTCTCACAATGCCTGACACCATGAGTGAGGAGCGCATACGGATCCTGAAAGCACTCGGTGCAGATATCATGCTGATACATGGTGAAAAGGGTATGGACGGCGCCGTGAGAGAAGCAGAAAAACTCACAGAGAGCAATCCTCGCAAGTACTATATGCCCCAGCAGTTCAAGAATCCAGCAAATCCAAGAGTTCACACCGAAACGACCGGCAGAGAAATAGTAAACGCCACTGAAGGAAAACTTGACTACTTTGTAGCCGGGGTCGGTACTGGGGGGACGGTGACTGGTGTGGGACGCATTTTGAAAGCAGAATGTCCCGGTGTGAAAATCATTGCTGTGGAGCCAGAAAAATCCCCAGTCTTGTCAGAGGGGAGAAAAGGCTCCCATAAAATCCAAGGGATAGGAGCAGGATTTGTACCAGATGTCCTTGACCTTGATGTGGTTGACGAAATCTTGACTGTAGCCTACGACGACGCAGCAAGAACTGCACGTGATCTTGCTTGCAAGGAAGGAATCTTTGCAGGAGTATCATCGGGGGCGGCAGTCGCAGTTACCATTGAAGTAGCCAAGGGGTTAGAGGATGGGAAACGGCTACTAACCATACTGCCCGATACGGGAGAGCGGTATTTGACCACAGATCTGTTCGCTGACTAGAGTCAGGCACATCCGATATTCACACTTGCCCGGAGCACGCTCTTTCCGAGGATAGCCCGTATAATCTGCTATCACGACTTTGAACCAAAGCAAGCATCCCGTCGGAGGCATCAACACTGATCATCCGTCACATTCTGAAGCTATGCTCCACATGCATCGTTCTACAACGCCCTTCTTTGTCAACTGTTTCCGAGTATCGAAACAGAGGCGAGACCGAAGTTCCCCAAGGTCATCATGGAGAGCGAACTCAAGGGTATTAGGGTTGTTGTGGTGCAACTGTAGGTTGTGTTTGTTTTTCATCCAACCCTAAAGCAACGCGGTTGAAGAAACGCACCCGGTCTTGTGTAATTGGAACACCTGTTCTAAATCAGCTAATCAATACACCTGTATTCGTGACAATTCGAGTAGCCAGAGTATTGGAACGTGGAGAAGAGGAATCTCAAGCGCTGCTATTCGTCTATACATGTAAATTGGAAACGTGTGATGTGTTTGGTCATTCAAATATCGCCAAAGCGTCAACAGGACACCTTCCCACAGAGCCTGAATGGGTGTGGTATTCTGTTTTCAATAGTCCTCTTCTTTGGCTTTGGTTTCGTAAACGATTTCATCGATTCTTGATGAGAGTTCTTTACTCCCCGGGCCGAAACCCTCTGTTATCGAGACGATTTTCCTTATCATTTCTTCATCAATCGGCTTTTTTTCTGCCAAAATCGATTCACCATCCAGCCGTTACTAACATTAAGTGATTTCTTCTAATAGAATTTTTGTCACTAGATGAACACCGTCGGCTTGTCCTCGTCATCAGTACCGAGGATGAAACGAATGGTAGAAACAAGCACTGCGACTCTTCTTGCAAGCCATTCTCTCGTAAGATTCGCCTTTGAGACCAGCAAATCGGAACTCGCTAGCAAATCTCTTCGTACTGGAGGTTCGGTTACAAACAGGCTGTTGTCGGGCATGATGTCCGATGTGAAGCACCAATCCTCGAACCCTCTAGCATCCGACGCATTTCGCTCAGGATGACTGAAATTATCGAAACTTCCCCAGTTAAGTGCAAAGATCGCATCTACATCTGGAAAGGTCTCCTCAAACGTATCAACTTGCTCAACCGTTGAATCATGTTTCTTCGCCATTTCTAAAGCATCTCGATACACTCGATGTAATAGAGAAAATTTAGATGGTGCTACAACCCGTACGTCGGAGCCAAGCTTGGTAGCGAGCGCAAGTATACTGTGGGCGGTACTCGGAAGAACGAATCTAGAACCAAAACCCCATGATATAGCTATACGCTTTCTATCAAGTTTCCCGAGTCTACTCTTGACTGCTGATAGGACTGCCAATGCACTCTGGTGGGCGTAGATGTCATCATGGAGACTGATGAAATCGATTGGAGTTTCCGTTGCCATCAGTTCGGTCACTAAGCGTCCATTGCCAAAGGTGTCTTCGTTCACCTGGGCTGATAGGAGTATGTCTGTTGCGTTTGCCACCAAACTGAGTTCATCCAGTTTCTCCTGCATGGATAAGGTGAACGAGTCGGGCCATGTGAATTGATTTACTGTTCCCCCAAGTCTCCCGGCAGCCGCCTCCGAAACACCCTTCTCGTAGCGTCCTTCGTTACGGAATAGCGTACCAACTAGAAGAGGCGCTCCTTCGTAGAAGTTGGCAGGATAGCCCGCTTGGAAGAGCCTTTCAGCTTCTTCAAGCAAGTGTAGCGTATCCTCAGCACTGAGGTCAAGGAAATCTGTATTGGTCATGTTATCAGCCCAGATTGAGCCGGTGGTCTTCGAACACGTTTATTTGGTTTTCAGCAAACCATATGAAGGTGACGAACACAGGATAGGTATCAGGAGAGCGAACACGTTGCCGGTAAACCCCATCGACTATGGAAGATACGGTCATCCCGACATGGTGCGGATTTTCGAAGAACAATACAGACACTCCTTGTGGCTGAGAATTGAGAAGACGGTTGCAAGGGTTCAAGCGAAACTAGGTCTCATTCCTAAAGAAGCTGCAACGGACATCGAGCAGAGTGCAGTTCCTGAGCAGGTTACTTTGGAGAGAACCAAGGAGATTGAAAGGAGAACTCGACATGATGTGGCAGCTCTATACGAAGCTATCGCGGAGAAATGCGACGGGGCTGGTTCTCGTTGGATCCATTTTGGTCTGACAAGCAACGACGTGAAAGACACCACAAAGGCCCTGCAGATGAAAAAGGCATTTGAAGAACTCCTACTTCAGCTTGAGACCTTGGCAGAAACGATTATGAAAAGAGCAGAAGAAACGACCGAGCTAATTGCAGTAGGACGAACGCATGGTCAACACGCAGTGCCAATCACATATGGTATCAGATTTGCAGTATGGTTGGATGAGGTTCGACGACACATTGAACGCCTAATAGCAGCCAAGAAACGAGGAACAGTAGGAAAGATAGCAGGGGCTACTGGGAGCCATGCGGCTTTGGGTAAGCAGGGATTGGAAGTGCAGAACCGCGTGCTTGACGAACTTGAACTGGGAGTACCAACGGCAACAACGCAGATAGTCCAAAGAGACAGGTATGCAGAAGCCATACTTGCGCTGTGCAACTTGGCTTCAACAATCGATAAAATCGCTACTGATTTGCGGAATCTTCAGCGAACAGAGATAGCCGAGACCTTCGAACCCTTCGTAGGCGGTGAACAGATAGGCTCTTCTGCCATGCCTCACAAAAGGAATCCCATAACTTGTGAGAAGCTGAGCGGTTTAGCAAGAATTGTCAGAAGTTTTGCCTCCCCAGCACTGGAAACTGTAATCAGTTGGGAAGAACGGGATCTCGCCAATTCTTCGGCTGAGCGGTTTGTCCTTCCACAGGCATTCATTCTTGTTGACTACATGGTGAGAGAACTCAACCGCATTGTTGACGGACTCATTATAGATGAGGAAAGAGTAATCAGAAACGTTGCCAAGACCAATCAGGGAATCCTAAGCGAATATCTTGTGACTACCCTTACAAAGGCGGGGCTTGAGCGGCCCAAGGCCCATGAAATGCTGCGAAAGGCTGCAATCGAATCAAGAGAGTCAGAAGAAAGCCTTATCGATACCCTGAAGAGATATCCAGAAGTAAGCGATTTTCTGGGTAGTGGTAGTATCGATGTGGATGCCTATTATGACTCCATCAGAGAAACATCGAGAGAAATCGTGAAAAGGGCCATCTCAACATATACTGAAACAATAACTGTTGCAACAAAGTAAAAAACGTCCAGTCGAGGTAATGAAAATGAGAGAACCAATCATGTCCAATTTGCTTGTTACGCTCACACCAGCCGAAGGAAAGAGACTAATTGCGAAAGGGTTGCTTGCCACAGATGATGTGCAATACGCTCTGGAAAAAGGCTACCTTTGCATCACTCTGGGTACTACTTCTGCATACTTGGTTGAGGAGTTAGTAGAAGACTATGACAAGACGAGACATATCGCTGGCCTCACTATTCCTGATGGTCTATGGGTGACAAAAGATGAAAACCGGAATTCAGACCAAATCTTTCACAAAGGCGAGCGTCTCGAGGACATGAAAGTTCTGGATATTCTAGATGATTTGGGGCCCGATGATGTCATAATCAAGAGTGCAAACGCTCTAGATGTGAAGAACGTCCCGGTCATTCTTCTTGCGAGCAAGACTGGGGGATCCATTGGTTCCTTCATTGGTGCAGTTGCATCAAGGGGAATCGAATTGCTCATGCCTGTAGGACTGGAGAAATCAATCCCGGTTGCCTACGAAGAGTATAGTGGACTATTCGGGATGTACGAGTGGGACCACGCTATTGGGACGCCTGTCGGGGCAATATCTGTTCCAGAAGGAATACCATACACCGAAATCGATGCTCTGAGAACACTCTTCGATGTTGATGCAATCCCGATTGCAGCAGGCGGTGTCAATGGGGCGGAAGGATGTGTAACACTCTACATCGAAGGAAGCCCGAATGATGTTGAAGCGGCCTATGATTTCTTGGAACAGGAAATCAAAGGTGAACCTGTGTTTCCCACCATTCCTGACTTATACTGAATGATAGGTACCAAATAGCAGCAGACGAGACCTGAAATAACATGATCGATGAAGTCGCCATTGAAATCGAGGATCTGACCAAAATTTTCGAAGAGGGGAAAAAGAAAGAAGTGGTGGCGCTCAAAGATGTAACGCTCCAGATTATGCGTGGTGAGGTCTTTGGGCTCCTTGGACCAAATGGAGCTGGAAAAACCACTCTCATCCGCGTTCTCATCGGGCTATTGACTCCAACCCGCGGGCGGGCTTCAGTACTCGGTTATGATGTTGTCAATGAAATAGAAAGCATCCGAAAGCGGGTTGCTCTACTGCCTCAGGAAGCGGGCATCTATGAGAGATTGACTGCACGTGAAAATCTCGTATACTACGGCGGATTATACGGGGTACCCGAAAAGAAGCTTCAGAAACGAGCGGATAGGCTGTTGGATATCGTGGGGCTCAGAGAAAAAGAAGATTTCCAGGTGAAGGGGTTCAGTGGAGGGATGAAACGGAAAGTCCTAGTAGCACGATCTCTCATTACTGAACCCGAAATTATTTTCCTTGACGAACCAACAACCGGTATTGATACAATTGGTGCGCGGGTTGTGAGAAACCTGCTGAAGGAGTTAAGCTCTGAAGAGAATAGAACCATCATCATGACCACACACGATCTCAATGAAGTCAAGGAAATCTGTCACAGAGTGGGCATCCTAAACAGGGGAGAGCTGGTGGCAACAGGAGCACCCACTGAACTCGAAGATAAGTTCAAGGCTGCTGACTTGGAAGAGGTATACACAGGGTTGGTAACAGGTGAAGGTGTCTATGCCAGCCGAACATGAACAAGGTGAGATTGTTGACTAACGATACGCGGATAATTGATATCAAGATGCTTTGGCTATTCCGAAAAGAAGTCAAGTCAGTTCTGCGGTCACGCTGGTTGATTCTCGGGTTCATCATCAGTCCTCTTTTTGCGTGGCTTTTCCAAGGTGCATTTCTATCATTCATCGTGGCTCAGACAACAGAAGAACCCGAGACGGTGTACATCACCCTCGAAGATGACGATGTATGGGGCCAGACTCTCTATGATCAGATAGAAGGAAATCAGTCCGAACTGCTCATAAAGAAACTAATCAATGTGACACCATCTGAAGGGCAACAGCTTGTTGAAAACAGATCTGTCTCAGTATGGGTTCTGATACCTGAGAACTTCACTGAAGACCTTATACAAAAGAACCAGAGCACTCTATCGCTATGGGTAAATACTGCTAATTTCCGCGCAACGGCTGCTGCTGCACGTATCCAGAATTTCGCTTCGGAAGTCATTAACTACATTATAGAGGTTCGAAAAGTCGAATTCGCTTATTACAATGTAGCACCTGAAGCTACGTATGGCCATCAGCTTGCAATCTTCCTAGTTATGATTACATCGGTTCTAGCACCATCGCCGTACGTAAGCAAATCATTTGCTGGGGAGAAAGAACAAAACACGCTTGAAGCATTGCTGGTTGTTCCCATGAGCAGAATCAAGATACTAACAGCCAAACTGCTTGCCGGGCTTTTGTTAACAATGATATACTCCGCTTTCACCGTCATTGGTATTCTGATTTACAATTGGTCAATTATTATGAGAGCCGCCGCACTACCACCCCAGTCGGGACAATATTACATCAATCTCTATACTGTGAATGTAGGGACGTTACCGCTGATATTCTTCTGCCAGATACTCATCCTCTTGTGCGCCATTGGTATTGGTGTTGTGATTTCCTGTCTCGCAAAGGATCAGGCTACTGCAGAGTCCATGAACAACCTGATACTCCTCGTTCCAACTATGGTGATTGGAATCCTTGGATTCACAGGAAGTGTGACCCAATATAGCGGTCTCTTCGGTCTTTTCATTCTGGCCGTCCCGTTCAGTCACGCAATCATCTTTCTCAATGGGGTTCTCTCTGGAGCTGCTACACCAATCAGTCTTTTGGGAAATGTAGCATATCTTCTTGTATTCACCATCGTCTTCCTCATAATCGGAGCGAAGCTCTTCGAGAGAGAGGCTATCATAAGCTGATAATTCTGCTTATAGACCAACGGAATTTCACTTTCTTCTTGGCCACTTCGGCTCGATGTCGATTTCAGCTCGATCGAGAAGATCAGCAGCCTGCTGCCGTGCCCTTTGCTTCACAGATTCTTCATCCAGCGTCAAAAGCTCCTTGTCTCTCATCAAAATTTTACCGTTTACCAGAACTGTATCGACATCTGTCCCGCATCCGGAGTATACGAGATTCGATACCGGGTTTACACTAGGCGTGAAAGACAGACTATCCATGTCTACCAAGATTATGTCTGCGAGCTTGCCCTTTTCAATGGAACCAACTTCATCATCGATTCCCATCGCCGCTGCTCCGCCCAATGTAGCGATCTCAACCACATCCTCAGCACTCATCACCAGAGGATTATCAACAATCGCTTTGTGTACCAGAGCGGCAAGACGCATTTCTCGAATCATATCATACGTATTGTTGCTTGGACCACCATCACAACCAAGAGAAATGGGGATACCCCGATTGAGCATCTCAGGTACTCTAGCAAATCCAGAAGCCAGTTTCATATTGCTTGCGGGACAGTGGGAGATGTTGGTTTTGGTCTTCGCTAGCCTGTCCAAATCTTTGTCGGAAAGATGTACTCCGTGAGCGAAAACCATGTTGGGACCAAGTAGCCCTTGCTCCTCAGCGAATTCAGTAAGCCCCATGTCGTACTCATCTCTAACATAGCGCACGTCATCTTCCACTTCTCCGAGATGCATGGTCATGCGCGTATTATGCTCATCCGCAAGGCGGGCTACTTCTCTGAACAAATTGGGAGTGACTGCACCAAGAGAACGCAGACCATACCATACTTGGATTCTGCCCTCGGCCTCACCATGCCAACACGAAAGCATCTCCTCGGTCTCGCGAAGACAATCGTCTCTTTCCTCAACCATACCGGGATACATTATATCGGGGCTGTCTGCGTAACCAGTAGAATCCATAATAATTTTTGAGAGGGCAGCCCTCATGCCAGTTTCTTCAACGGCTTCTGCAATCCCGTTGAATCCATATCGTGTATGGATCATACATTCCAAGAAAGACGTTGTGCCGGTTCGAATCATCTCAGCCATGCACAGCTCTGCAGAAGCACGTCCATCCTCCTCAGTATAGTTGCCCTGCAATACCCAGACATATTTTTTCAGCCAGTCCACAAGGGACACATCATCAGCTGTGCCGCGTATCATGGCCTGAGCCAGATGAACGTGGGTGTCAATCAGGCCAGGCATGACCACCATATTATCAGCATCCATGGTCAACTCAGGAGTATACCCGGAGAAATCATCCGTTTTTCCAACCCATTTGATTTCGTTTCCTTCGATGTAGACAGCACCATCAGGAATTATCTCCCGCATGGGGTTCACTGTCAGCACATACCCATTTTGTATCAGAATAGATTCAGGATCAACCAAAATTTAACAGCATCCTACATAGTCCGGGTGTAGAAGTGTAAAACATTTGTAAGATTTCCTCTAGGCCCGTCAATATCCTAATACGAGAGGAATTTATTAGACTTACTGCGGAACTCGCCTTCAGTATGACTAGGCAAGGGGGTTAGTGCAGTAGTACGAAGCACGCGGCCGAAATCTGTGAGGAGGACGCGTCATTCTAAGCAAAAGTCCTCACTCTCCACCAAGAGAGATTCATCGGTCTCTGGAGAGTCCGCGGCTGTTCACCAAGTCCACACGAATCTTCTCAGCTACGGTGACAAAGCTGAGTCGGGTAATCATGACCACGCCTGGCAAGGACTGTGGAAAAACTCGCTGTCACGGGAGTGATATGCCGGGTTATGACAGGGGAGGGAAGTCCTGAGCGCAGGAAAATGCTATTGCAGTGAACGCAGACAAAGCCTCTGCTGACAAGGGGTACTGACCAGCCTTGGGGGCGGTGATACTGGAAGGGCAAGGGCGTAACACAGAGGTTTCAAGCAGTTGGCGAAATTATAAGAAACAGGTTACAATGATTATGGTGCAACGGATTGTGTGTGAAAATTCAATGAAGAAGCAAGAATTGGGAATATCAATTTCAAAATGTCCAATCTCTATGATTATGCCTGTTGTTATGACCACATATATTCATAGCGGCAGACTTTTCACACAGTACCGGTGCAAAGAAGAAATGTAAAAACGGGGCATGAGCCAATATGTTAGTTGGGGAGGGCAAAGACTATACTCACCCTCAATCCCTCGCTTGGTTCTCCTTCTACCCTGTCTTCCACACTCAGATGAGCATCATACTTGTGAGCCAGTCTATTGACTAGATGGAGGCCGACACCACCGAATCTGCGTTCAGAATCAAACAATTCAAATTTCTTCTCGTCTTCAAGACCGGGACCATTATCCATTATGTGTAAAATAAAACGATCTTCTGTTCGTTCGGACGTCACCCAGATTCTTCTATTTCTATCTTGATTGTGTTTGGCGGCGTTCTCTAAGAGATTCCATAAGAGATGGGAAAGAGCGCTATCAGCCTTCACAATAACTTCATCCGGCAGATTATCGGTTTGTGCCTCTACATCATATTCCCGGGTAATTAGTCTTATTTCTGACTCTAGAACATCAATCAAATCCACAGGTTTGAGGGGTTCGGATTTAGCGGCTTCGGCATTTCTAATTTTGGTTATTAGCTCAAGGCATCTATTGGCTCCATTATTTACGTAGTTTCGTGCCTTCCTGATGAGTTCAGGAGGTGAGTCTGCCCGACAAAGGTCAGCTCCGGCTAGTATCAGCTGGAGTTGGTTACCAATATCATGCAGGAGAAGGTCCAGAAGAAACCGCGCCTCACCTTCAGCCTCTTTCAAATCAGATATATCGGTGATAATTGCGAAACTGCCTTGGTATTCATTATTCTCGTCAAAGAGGGGTGAAGCAGAAACCATGACCGGAATGAGTTTGCCACTTTTGTGAACCAGATTGGCTTCATAATGCTCGGTCTCGCCTTTCCTGCGCCCGTTAATCTTCTTCTTAGCCATGGTGGGGGTCCATCTATGGAACAATTTGTGAGTCCCATGACCAACCACCTCCTCCCAAGTCCGCCCCATCATACTCAGCAGCTTGTCATTTGCATAAGTTACTATAGAATTCTCATCATCAATACCCAACCCATCTTCCATGGTCTCCACGAGGGTTCTGTATTTCCTTTCGCTTCTTTCTAGGGCACGTTTGCTCTCCTTTGTTTCTGTTATATCTATGATTTGGGCAACAGTCTTAATACTCCCGTCACGCCCCTTCATCGTTGTGCTTGTAATCCGAATGTCTCTAGGAGTGCCATCACTATGAAGAACCTTGAATTCGTATGTTTGTGGCACTTTCTCCCCTCGTTGCCTTCGAAGGTATCTCTCAGTAACAAGCTCCAAGCTATCAGGATGAAGGAAATCTCTGAAATCATGGCCAAGCATTTCGCTACGGGTCCTGCCAACGATATCAGCCAGTTGATCATTAAGATACTCAAATTTGTAGTCGTCATCGATCACGAAAATACCCGATTGTGAATGCTCCACTATGAGCTCAAAGAACTGCTGTCGTTCTCTCAGATTCTCTTCTACCCTGGCCCTGTGTGTCATATCAATGGCATAAACCAAGAATCCTTCTGCTCCCTCATCCGAAACAATTGGCTGTGCGTAGGTTTCGATGGGAATATGAACTCCATCTTTCCTGATGGCCCGAAGTGAAAGACCAGTGGGCTTTGCACCAGTTGTCAGCTCTTCAAGTCCCCTGCGAACCAATCCCATTTGCTCGGACGGAACAACATCGCTGACATGCATTCCGGAGCGAACATGATCCACTGCAAGAAGATCCAGGGCAGCTGTGTTCGCATATGTTAAGTTAAAACCAGTATCGAGAGCAACAACAGCCAGTTGGAGAGTATCAGCAATATCCCTAAAGCATTCAAATTCTTTAAGAGTGAGCGGGTCGGTGTTTGATAGCTGACTTGTCATTATTGATGTCCAACGGCAGTATGATTGATGTTTCACTCGACTTACCTAAAGCGAAGCACCTTGTCTAATATCTCTTTGTGAGATGACCTATTACTGACAGTTGAGTGGATGCGAAACTCCGTAGAATTTTGGATATTCATGCTATCCAGTCAGTATCGCTACCCCGTACAATCGAAGAGACAAAATCATTTGGAGTCTCGGAAACTTAAGGGTAATCTCAAAGGAATCTACCATTTATTCTGCTGATTGGAACCGTACAGTAACTTCCAATCCTTGAGAAGGTTTTCCAGATACTCTATCGTCAACAGAAATTGGAGCACTGTACTTCGTTGCCAGCCTCCTGACAAGATGCAAACCAACGCCCCCGAATGACCTCCTTGATTCGAAAACTCCTTTCTTCCCCTCTTCCCTCAGACCGGTTCCATTATCGGCGACTTTTAGCACGAATTCCCTACCTTCTCGGTGGCCCTCTACCCACACCTTCTTCTTCTTTCTTGGATTGTGTTTCACAGCATTCTCAAGGAGATTCCAAACCAAGCTGGAAATTGCTTTATCAGCCATGATAAGAGTGTCTCTTTCAAAGCCACTAAGCATGACCTCCACTGTGTACCGCTTTGATAGTAGATTAATCTCTGCTTCAACGATAGAAGCGATATCGATAGAATGAGGAGGGCTGTCCTTTTCAGTTTCAGACTGCCGAATTTTGGATATCAGTTCCAAGCATCTCTGAGCGCCGTCGAGGATATATTCCCGTCCGGTATCAACCATGCCTGAATTGAAATCCATGTTACACAAATCAGTACCGGCGATGATTAACTGAAGCTGGTTGCCTATATCATGAAGTAGCAAATCCAAGAGAAATCGTACCTCTGCTTCAGTGTCTTTAATTTCGGAAACATCGGTGAATATGGCAACGCTCCCGAGATACTCACCATCAGGAGAATGAAGGGGAGAAGCAGAAAGTAGAACAGGTAACAATTCGCCATTTGATTGCAGTAGATTACATTCGTAATGCTCGATTTCACCTTCCAGTCTACGGCGCTTCCGTTCGCTTTCCTCCTCCCTAGAATGACCGTGCAGAATGTCCGCACCATTCATACCAAGAAGCTCGTCCCGAGAATATCCCAACATCGAAGCGAGGGCTTGATTAACATAGACGATTTCTCCATCGGTGTTGTCCATACCCAACCCATCGTTCATCGTTTCTACAAGGGTGCGGGATTTGCGTTCGCTTTCATGAAAGGCTCGTTGACTACGTTTCTTCTCAGTAATATCTAGCATTTGAGCTACCGATTTTACCAATCCATCTTGATTCTTCATCGTCGTACAAGTAATTCTTACATCCCTAGCGGTCCCGTCACGGCGCACTATCTTGAATTCATAGGTAGTAGGTACAGTCTCTCTGTTTTGTTTTCGAAGGTATCTATCAGAAACAAAATCCACACTATCCGGATGGAGGAAATCTCTAAAATCGTGTCCTATGATTTCACTTCGGGTACGGCCGAGGATATTGCAGAGACGGGCATTGACATACTCGAAGGTGAAATCATCATCTACTACAAGTATGCCCGATGGAGAATACTCAACGACAAATTCATGCAGGTTACTGTTCTCTGCAGTGTGGAAATTCCTGTTTCTTCTTTGGGACACATCTACTGCGTGCAGAAGAAACCCAACCAAAGAGTGTTGATGGATAATTCTTTGAGCAGAAGCTTCCACTGGAATGTTCATACCGTCTGGACGTACTATCCTCAAGGAGAGCGATGAATCAGTATTGTTTTGAGCTATTCTATCCAGTGCCCTACTTACCAACTTCTTATATTCGTCAGGGACGAACTCATCTAGCTTCATTCCATCCTCTAAAGTATTCTTGCTGACACCTAGCAGTCTTCTCCCCGAGGCATTTGCCCATAACACTGTACGACCAGTGTCAATTTCTGCTGTGGGAACAGGCTGATTCTCCATCATATCTTTCAGGCGTAGCATATCCCTTTTGGAAATCTGTTTGGGCTCTCGAGTCTCATTCGATTGTTCGCCTACATCTTTAGGTACCATCTATAACACTCAACATAAGAAAGGTAATCTTGAGCATCTCCAATCTCAATAATATCTTGCCATATGTACAAACATCCAGCTATTCTGGGATTATCCACGGTCTACTTATCACGAATAAAATGACTTAAAGGAGGCATCGGGAAAAGGGTGGAGGCGGGAATACTGCACAAAAAGGGGTCATCAACACTGAAGAAAGCTCTAGCTGTAGACAATAGCCGCTGTACGGGCTGCAGGAACTGTGAACTTGCCTGTTCTGTAGAGCATACTGGAACCTTCAATCCGCGAAGGTCGCGAATACAGATTCTAAACAAGGAGAAAGACAACATCACCATGCCAGTAGTTTGCCTACAATGTGAGGATCCACTATGTGAGGAGGCATGCCCAACTGGAGCGATTCATCGTGATGCAGAAGGAATTCTTACGGTAGAACACAACAGCTGTATTGGTTGCATGAACTGTGTGACTGCCTGTATCTACGGAGGTATTGCAATGGATCCTGTAACCTTCAAAGCGATAAAGTGCGATTTGTGCGGGGGCGATCCCGTCTGCGTGAAGGCTTGTGAATATGATGCTATCAGCATCATTGAGTTGGATAAAGAAGGGCTAACAGAACGAGCAAGAAGATTGGATGATCTTCCCAAGAAGTACGGATTGGTTCGGGAGGGGGGCTACTGATGACTTTCCCATACAAGGGTTATGCTGGCCAGTATCTCGATGTGGACCTGAACAAAGGCAAAGTTCACATCAAGGACATGGAAGAAGAATGGGCATTGCTGTATCTGGGTGGCACTGGCATTTCCGCAAAAATCTTATGGGATAGAACTGGACCTGAAACCCATCCCCTGTCACCTGAGAATATTTTGATTGTGGGAACAGGTCCATTGACAGGAACTATGTTTTCTCCGTCAGGACGGTTTATGTTCTCAGGAATGAGCCCACAAACTGGAATCTGGGCAGAAAGTCATTCCGGAGGGTTTTTCGGACCAGAGATGAAATATGCAGGCTTCGATTTCGTCATACTGAATGGTCGTTCGCCCGACCCGGTGTACCTTTATCTCAATGACGGAGATGCAGACCTGATAGATGCATCTGATCTATGGGGAAGGGAAACAGACATCACGACCGATATGATTCGAGAGAAGCATAAAGACCCGTCGATAGAAACAGCAGTGATAGGTCCAGCGGGCGAGAACGGTGTGCTGTACGGGTGTATCATTGTCGATTACTACAGAGCTGCTGGAAGGACTGGTCTAGGAACAGTTATGGGATCCAAGAATGTGAAAGCAATCGCAGCCAGTGGTGCTCTCGGTCTGGATGCCCATGATATGGATGCGTATCTTGAAGCCAACAGTGCGGAATTGGCGAAGGTCAATGATGAGTTGTGGGAAAGCTCCATTGATTCCTTACGCAAGTATGGCACCACTGATTTAGTAGCAATGATAAACGAAATCGGGAGATTACCAACTAAGAATCACTGGACCGGTTTCTATGAAGATGCTGATGATATCGGACCACAAATAATCGCAGATAAGTACAGAATCAATCAAGAAGCTTGTTACGGCTGTGGAATAGGCTGTAAATACGTCTTCCGTGTAAATGAGGGACAATTTGCCCGTGGGCCGACGGGAGGACCAGAGTATGAAACACTCATGGCCTTTGGTAGCAATTGTCTGAATAATGACATAGAATCAATCTTCCACTTGGGAACCAGATGTGATCTTCTTGGTATGGATACAATATCCACAGGCAAGACAATCGGTTTCGCAATGGAGCTCTGGGAAAAGGGTATCATTGACGAAGATGACACCAATGGAATCGACCTATCATGGGGAAACGTTGACACAATGGTTGACCTTGTGGAAATGATAGCCAATCGTGAAGGCTTCGGTGAGATATTGTCGAAAGGAACTCGCCAAGCTGCAAAGGCAATAGGTGATGACGCCTGGAAATATGCAGTTCATGTCAAGGGCTTGGAGGCATCGGGTCAGGATCCACGAGCACATCAGTCAGTCGGGCTTACCTATGCTACAAATGTCAGAGGAGCTGACCATCTCAGAAGCTTATCCAGTCTAGAGGAACTCGGATACCCTGAGGTTATCAACCATCGATTCGGTGAGGAGAAATTTGAGGAAATCAGCCAGATAATGTCCCCTGTCTACAAAGGGGAAGTTATCAAGGATATTGAGGACCTGTATGCTTTGGTGGACTCTGCGGTTATATGTAAATATGGTACTATGTGGCCGCCGATTTATTACTTCGACACGTTCATCAATGTGATCCCACCGCTGACAGGTATGAGTCAATGGGGAGATACCAACTTTGTGAGAAAAGCGGCTGAGAGGATATGTCACCTCAGAAGAGCCTACAACCATAGACTCGGGATTACACGCAAAGAGGAAACTCTGCCAAGAAGGTTATTGAAAGAACCTATGCCCACTGGTCCTGCAAAAGGTGGTCTTCCTGATTTGGACTACATGCTGGATGAATATTACAACCTTAGAGGATGTCATAAAGAGACAGGACTTCCAAAGAAAGAAACCCTGATTGAATTGGGACTCGAATATGTATACCACGATCTCGCCAAGCGAGGATTGATGTAAATGACTCGCATCCTACATCGTTCGGATTGCATTCATATCTACGGAAGGCTCTGAGAATTGCCTACGCTCAATGATGTACCCTGAAGTATCCGCTCCAAGGTTATTCTCAACATATTGTTCAAGCCATTTACGTGCAGATTCATTGTCATGAGATTGGCTCCTAATGGCGGGAATAATTCTCTCATTCAAGAAATTCAACAATCCGTACAACTCCTGTGCTGTCGGATGGTAGCCGCCATTCCGTTCCTCGCAAAGATACCACGCTCTATCAATGGTATCTCTGCAATGTTTTACTTCAGTTTCAGAAAAGTCACTTTGAAGCAGTTTCTTAATGATTTCTCCAATTGTTTGTGGATTCTCTGTTCTTCTCATAGCATTTAACTCCCCGGGTTTAGGGAGGGGAAATGTGTGTTGATAATGTTTTCCCATATAAACTGTTTCTTACAGTTGAGTGAATTCAACCGAGGAAATTCTTGTGTTCCACTCCTTCTCTACTGGCGTTAATCCCCTCAAAGTACTTCTCAGCGTTTGAGTTAGCAGCGGCTTTGTCCGCGTTCACTGGAATAGGATTCCTCCCGCGGTCCAGACTTCCTGCTCCTGTCGTGCTCCGGGTCATCACTCCAGTGACAGCGAGCTGTTCCGCCGCTCTTGTCACGGCGTGGTCATGATCACCGAACCCAGCCTTCTCGTCGCTACTGAGAAGGTCCATACAGATGAGGTGAGCTACCGACCATAGTCGAAGATCTCTGTTCAAGCTGCGGCATGTGTGTGAGGAAGTCCCCATACAACCACCACGGCACAGTCCAGTAAACTCTTATCAATCGCATTTTGTCTTTCAAAAAACAACAGCAAGCTGCAAGAACTCTTATTTCAATTGATGCACTAGGTCTCCTATGGCTCTTCTAAAAACCGCAGTAGGTGATTTGGAGCTCAGAAATCCAGTGTTAACAGCTGCAGGCCCCAATTCCCGGAGTGCAGACATCCTTCTTGAAGCAGCACGAGGGGGCGTTGGAGGACTGGTCGCAAAGACGGTAAGCGTGAAACCAGCTGAAGTTCCCAGACCAAACATAATATCCCTTGAGAGAGGGGCCCGCGGTTCAAAACAGGGATTGCTGAATGCTGAGTTATGGAGTGAGAAATCCCTTGATACCTGGCTGCAAGTAGAGTATCCGAATGCATTGAAGTCGGGGTTGCCGTTGATAGCAAGCATTGGCTATACTCCCGAAGAAGTGGCAGAGATTGGACCGAAAGTTGAGGAAGTAGGGGTTCACGGACTGGAATTCAGTACCCATTACGTTGGGGGTCACCAAGAAATCGCTAAGACCCTTAGTGAAGCTGTGGATATCCCAATTTTCGCGAAACTGAGCCCGAAAGTAGATGTAGCCAAAGTGGCAAAATCGGTTGAGCCCTATGTGGATGGAATTGTTGCGATTAACACGTACGGCCCCTGTTTGCGTATCGACATAGAAAGGGGTAAGCCGTTTCTTGGCAGCGAGGACGGGTATGGTTGGATGAGTGGCGCAGCCCTGAAGCCGATAGCCCTTCGATGTGTGGCAGATGTTGCTCAAGCTGTAGACATTCCGGTCATCGGGGTCGGTGGGATAAGCAGTGGTGAAGATGCTATCGAATACTTCATGGCAGGCGCTTCTGCAATTGAGGTCTGTTCAGCAGCTATCCTTGGAGGACCCGAAGTCTACGGGAAGATAGCAAAGGAAATCGATGAATGGCTGGAAACACATGATTATGATTCAGTATCTGAGATTCGAGGCATTGCTCTACGAGAAATAGAGAAAAAACCTCCAGAAGAACCTCCACTTGTAGATATTGAAACCTGCACATTCTGCCGCTTATGCGAAAGGAATTGTGTGTACAATGCAATATCCGTTGATCGAGAAGGACAAGAAGTCCGTATTTCGCCGGATAAATGCCAGCAATGTGGAATGTGTGTTTCCGTCTGTCCTGTATGTGCGCTAAGTTTCCGGTAGAATATTTCTACAGGAATAGCAAATCATCGAGTCCTGTTGTTAGACGCTCTGCCCCGCTGTCGGTAACAACGTAATCGTTTTCGATTCTGACACCGCCCACTGATTCAACATATACACCAGGTTCTATAGCGACAACATTGCCGGATTTGAATGCGTTCTCTCTATCGTAGAGTGAAGGGTATTCGTGTACTTCAAGCCCTATTCCATGACCCAAGCCATGTGTCATTCCTTCCTTGGCCTCGGGATTCAGGCGAGACGATTGGAAGCCATGTTGCTCAAGTGTCTTGTAACAAGCCATGTTTACATCCTCATCAATCATAGCACCGGCTGCAAGTGTATCCTCAACTGCATGTAGTGCATCTAAGACAGCATCGAACATTGCTTGCAACTCGTCATCAACGGTTCCTTTCACAATCGTCCTCGTTACATCCGCAACATACCGATCCTCTTTCAGCCTAGGAAAGACATCAATGATAATTGGCACATTGGCTTTCAGCACGTCTTCTAGATTCCCCAAATAATGCCAATCGAAGCCCTTCTGTCCTACTGCGACAATCGAATCCTCAGCCAATTCCGCCCGCCGATCTAGTAGAGCGTGTTCAAGTTCTAGCTTAATATCACGCACAGTAAGCGGTTTCCCGCCGGACAGCAATTCATTTTTTCTACCAATTTCAGCATTCTTGATTGTTTCCACTATCTGCTTCATAGCTAGAACTGTAGCCTCACCGGCTTTCCGTATTGCTTTGATTTCCTCAGAATTCTTGGTTGCACGGCCTTCTTTCAGTAAATCAGGAACAACCTTGATGTCAAGCCCTATCTCCTGGAGCGCTACAAGTACATTGCTGGGCAAATGATTCGGTACACCTACAACATCCCCGTCAAATAGCTGCTCGAAGATTTCGCTATAGATTCGCTTTGGCTCTCTTGAAGGTCTCTTTCCTTCTTTCTTCATCTCGGTGTAGGTATCGGTTAGATCATAGGTTGAATCAATGAAGCTCTCTTTCTTGATGCGCTCCAAAGTGTTCGCTGCAGCTGCAACAACGGGTTCCGCATCTCTCTGTTTGAAATAGATGATTGAATCGGGAGAACGAAAACCAGTTAACCAGAAAATATCAGGTGTTTCGAATGCATTCCCTTGAGCTATCAGTGCATCAACACCTCGTTCATCCATTAGTGAATCCAAATCTTCGATCAACCTTCTCACCAGTACGTAACGCCCACGGGCAAGAGATATCAAAAAACTTCTGTTTGGCCTACAGATACTCTCCAATTCTTGATAACCCGTTTCTTACAGTTTTAGCAACTGCATGAAACTCCTGTATTCCACCCTTCCCTTGCCCAGTGTCACCACTATACCAGGGCGCTACCCCCGGCCAAGCAAGGACTTTGGCCGCCATCATCAGGACACGGTCCCTCTTGCGGTCTCGGCTTCTGTCTCCTGTCCTGACCCGGACACATCACTCCCGGGGACAGCGAGGTTTTCCACAGCTTTTGCCACGGCGGGGTTATTATCACTCTGCCCAGCTTTGTCACCAAAGCTGGCCAGGTCCAATTGGACAAAGCGAACAGCCGCGGACTCTCCGAAACCTGATGAAGTTCCTGTGTGGAGAGTGAGGACTTCTGCTTAGTGGAACGCGTCTACCTCACAGCTTTCGGCCGCGTGCGTCGTGCACAGCACTAGCCCACTTGCCTAGTCCTACTGGACCCGGGTTCCGTACTAGACCTAATAAACTCCCCTCGTTTGTTGCCCGAAACGGGCTTGCAGGAAATCTTATAGATCTTTTACACTTCTGCACCAAGATTTTTTAGGATTTTTGTAAAACTCGCGTACTCTTGATTCTACATCCTGACGTGAAGGCATCCCGTACGGGCCAATTGTCTCCAAATTGTAAGATGCACATGCGGCTGCAAAGATTCCTGAATAATACAAATCACCGGTTCGGGAATATTCCACAAGAAAGCCAATGGAATAGGTATCACCGCAACCTGTCGTATCCACAATCTCCTCAGCTGGAATCGCTGGAATATCCACAGCCTCTGCCGGAGTGTAGATAGTTGATCCTCGACGGTTGCGTGTTACAAGAAGCACGCATGGTCCAAACTCCATGACGTGTTCTGCCGCTTTTTGTTCATCAGCGATACTTGTTGCGGCTTCAAGCTCTCTTTCATCAGCCTTTACGATGTCTACAAGGGGAAGGATTTCCTTCTTGTCTCGCCAATCTGTCAGCCGCACTTCCTGTTCCTGAATCTTGCGAAGGTATCCCTGTATGTCAAGCGAGATTAATGAAGCAGATTCTGCAGCTTGCCTAAGAAGTGATGTCTCGATTTCGCGTAGAAGAGGGCAGCAATGGACGATTACTCCTGAGAGAATTGACTCATCAACGTCATTGCCACTTATATCAGGTGCTACTGACTCCACGTACTGACTACGATTACCTTCTTCGTCATATCGATTCACAAATCTGGTCGATTTGCCTGATTTTTGGTGGAGAGCAGATAAATCCACACCTGAATTGCGCAACACGCTCAGATATTCTTCTTCGAAATCTTGACCCACCTTGCTGACTATCCTAGTTTTCGCTCCAATCGATGGTCCTAGCATAGCATAAGCGGTTCCTCCACCAATAGCCTCCCTCTGAGTCTCTGGCGTAATGATGAGGTCCCTACTAAGATGACCAACAACTGTCAAATCCATGGAAAGTCATTCCTAAGGTGAATACCGCTCAGATAGACCGACAATCAGGAACGGTTAAAATGTCTTATTCAGAGATGTAGAAGATGGATGGTGTTCAATGGCTAAAGTCACAGTCAAGTTCTTTGCTACGGTCAGAGAAGCAACAGGCACGGGAACTGTAGAGTTGGTAGCTGATACCATCGATGACCTGATTCAGAAGCTCAAGCAGAAGTTCGGAGCTCCGTTCCTTGAAGTTGCAATTGATGAAGAAAGCGGACGCCTCAAGCGTTTTTACTCATGTATGATAAACGGAAAGCGGATTGAGCTTCTCGATGGGTATAACACACACCTCGAAGAAGGAGACCGTGTTGCAATATTCCCGCCCGTTGGCGGCGGAACAGGCGTACACATAAGCAAAAATGGAGTGAAAACCAGTTGAGCAATGAAGCTGACTTAGTCATCAAGAACGCCAGACTTCTTCTGGAATCAGGATTAACCCAAGGCGGTCTTGCAGTAACTAACGGCAAGATTTCCTCAATAGCAACAGACGAGCATCTTCCACAGGCCAGGGAAGTTATCGACGCTGAACGTAATATTGTGATGCCTGGACTGATTGATGCTCATGCACATATTCATGATCCAGAAATGTTAGGTCATGAAGACTTTACCACTGGCTCCCGGGCAGCTGCTGCAGGGGGTATTACTACGGTCATCGATATGCCTCTTGTCAGCCAAGTTGACACACCTGACGCGCTGCAGAAGAAGGTTGAAGCTGGCGAGTCCATGTCCATCATTGATTTCTCATTTACCGCAGGGATGATGTACTCTGAGAATGTGAAGATAATCAAGCCCATAATCGAGGAGGGGGTAGCTGCGTTCAAGGCGTTTACTGGGGAGCCATTCCCAGCGGATGCGGGTGTCATGGTGAGGCTCCTAAGCGAAGCATCCGAATACGGTGCTCAGATTACTGTGCATGCTGAAGACCCGGGAGTGCTCAGAGAATTCGAGGATGACATGGAAGGGCAATGGGATGCGCCAATAAGCCATTCACTTGCGCGACCAGGTATAGCCGAGCAACTGGCAATCTCCCAGCTTGTAGATATCGCACGTAAGACTGGTGGTCACTTGCACATAGCACATGTGACTACTGGGCGAGGATTGAGAGAAATCGAGCAAGGGAGAAAAGATGGAGTGATGGTGACCACCGAGGTTTGCCCCCACCATCTAATGTTTCATCGAGACCAGATGAACAGACTGGGGGTCAAAAGCAAAATGAATCCCCCTCTCAGAACCAAGCACGATAAGGCCGCACTTTGGTCAGCCCTGCTCAGAGGCACAATCGATATCACTGTCAGTGATCATGCACCCTGTCCGATTGAGAAGAAAGAGGCGGGTTCGAATGATATCAGGGAAGCATGGGCGGGAGTTGATGGTACGCAGATGATTCTAAGGGTGCTCTTGTCTGAAGGCATCAATAGTGGAAGACTTTCCTATTCAAAACTGCTCCATGTATCTTCAAGAAACCCGGCCAGAATCTTCGGGCTCTACCCCAAAAAGGGAGTACTGAGGATTGGTTCTGATGCAGACTTGGTTATCGTCAATCCAACTAGGAAGGAGAAAATCGGTCCAGACATGATGTTCTCCAAGTGCGGCTGGACTTTGTATGAGGGTCTCGAAATGACAGGAGCCCCAGAGATGACCTTTGTACGAGGGGAGATGGTTTTCAAGGAGGACAGAACAACCATCAAACCTGGCCATGGAGAGTTTCAGCAGATGGGGCTCTCTAACAAGCAACTAGGAGGAACAGGCATTGGGTGAACTAGAGTTCGTGATATGCGACCCACGGGTGTGTACAGGCTGCATGATTTGCGTGAACGTGTGTAGTATGCGGTTCTTCAAGACTATCAGCCCAGCGAGGTCCCGTGTGAGAGTTTTGCGAGTAGAGCCAGCTCTTGATTTCGCACTTTTCTGCAGGAATTGCGAGGATGCACCTTGTATCGATGCGTGTCCCGAGGGTGCTATTAACCGTACGAAGAAGGGGACAGTCATCATCAATCAGGCGAAATGCACAGGTACCGGGATTTGTATAGACGCCTGTCCTTATGCTGCAATTAAAATCAATCCTGATACGGGAAAAGCAATCAAGTGTATTCAGTGTGGAGAATGCGTCGAGCGATGTCCCGTTGATGCTCTCGAAATCACCACGCGTGAGAAACTTGCACATACAGATCCTGATGGCGAAATGCTTGCGCTTCACGATAGACATGCCGATAGTCTCTACCAAAAGGAGGATGACTAATGATAAAGGGTGTAGGTGGAAAAGTACTGTGGATTGACCTTACTGAACAGGAAGTCGATGCTCGCCCGATTGACGAAAAGATGGTCAAAAAATTCCTCTTCGGAGCTGGTTTTCTCTCAAAGGTACTGTTTGACCGCATCCCGGTTGATGCGGACCCTCTTTCTTCGGAAAACATACTGGGGATAGCCACTGGCCTTTTGACAGGATCAATGTTCCCACAGTCATCAAGGCACGTCGTTGCGGCTCAGTCGCCTCTTACAGGAATTTGGGGTGAAAGCCATGCAGCTGGATTCTGGGGTCCAGAGCTGAAATTAGCAGGATACGATGCCATCATTTTCACAGGTGCCTCTCCAGACCCAGTTTACCTCAGCATTCGGGATGATGATGTTGCACTCGTTGATGCAAAGCCAATTTGGGGTAAGGACGTCTTCGAAACCGATGAATGGCTTCATAAAAAACACGGAAAGGACTGCAAGACACTGTCAATCGGACCGGCAGGCGAAAACCTCGTTCGGTTCGCTGCCATCATGAATGACAGAGACCGAGCATCAGCCAGATCAGGTCTTGGAGCAGTGATGGGTTTCAAGAAAATCAAAGCAATCAGTGTGCGAGGAACAGGCAAAATCGATGTGGCAGATCCAGAGAATTACCTCGATGAAATGGATCGGTTCCATCAAAGAATGCTCGATAACCCCTTCACTCCAGAACGTGCAAAGTACGGCACAACTAATCTTATCGAGATGATGCAAGAGATCGGGCGGTTGCCAACCTACAATTTCCGTCAGGGTGTATTTGACGGATACAAAAAGATAAGCGGACAGACAATCTACGATGACTATCTGGTAAAGGCGAGGGCAGATTGGTGTTGTCTGCAGCGGTGTGGCCGGGTGACTGCAGTTCGGGAAGGGGGATACAAATTCGCTGGAGGCTCTCCTGAATTTGAGACCCAATCATCGCTGGGATCCAGATGTGGAAATGAAAATGTAGAGTCAGTTCTTTTCGGGCATCACCTTGCTAACAAATACGGTATGGACACAATATCTCTTGGTGGTACTATCTCATGGGCAATGGAAGTATGGGATGAAGGTTTGCTAACAGAAGAAGACACAGGAGGTATCGACCTTTCGTGGGGCAATCATGAAGCCATAATCAGGCTCATAGAGATGATAGCCCATAGAGAAGGATTTGGTGATGTGTTGGCCGAAGGAAGCGCTAAGGCTGCTGAAAAGGTTGGTAGAGAAACCGAGAAATTTGTTATGGCTGTTAAGAGACAGGAAATAGCTGGACAGGAACCACGAGCACAGAAATCCATGGGTTTAGCAGCTGCTACTGCAGCAAGGGGAGCGGACCATCTGTACGCATTCCCTGTGCTTGATGAGGCCGGATTCGATGATGAAATCAGAGAACGTTTCGGTGAAGAGTATCTGCCCGAAATGACTGATAGACTCAATCCAAAGTACAAAGGCATCATGGTCAAAGAGTGCGAGGACTACATGGTCGTTGTCGAAAGCGTAGGCCTCTGCAAATATGGGACACAAATACCGCCAGAATTCTTCTATGACGATATCACGAAAGCTCTGCGGATTCACAACGGACTGAATCTCTCAGTTGATGATTTGAAAGAGATAGGAGAAAGGATAGTCAATGTCAATCGTCTGTTCAATGCCGTGCGGGGGATAAGAAGAGCAGATGATAATCTTCCCAAGAGGCTCACAGAGCAAGCAGCACCTACCGGTCCGTCGAAAGGGCAAACTGTGGAATTAGACGATATGCTCGAGGAGTATTATCACGAAAGAGGCTGGAATCCTGAGACTGGGCTCCCTACCAAGGAGACACTAAAGCGCCTGTCTCTTGAAGAGGAAATGGAGAAAACAGGTCTCTGGTAGCAGTCGTTGCTCTCAAACGAGATGGTAATGAGTCTCATAGGAGCAATACAAGTTCTTGAAATCTAGGCTCATCTGTTCTAGCTGAAGGGATTCTCCAGTCTTTATGGAATATTCCCAGTATTAGGATGCAGAAGAGGCCGCAACGTTGGTGACTGTATCTTTCACACCATCAATCTTACGGAGTTCATCCACAACAAATGAACTGAGCGCTTCGGGTGATTCGAACTGGCCTTGGATGATGAGATCGTAGGCCCCATAAATGACATAGGCCTCTTGAACCTGTTCGAATTTCTTCACACTTTCAAGCACACTACGTGTTTTTGCTGATTCAACCTTGGCCATAACGAAAGCGACTATCATAACAATCCCTTCATAATGCTGGTATCCTAACGCAAGAAGCATAGTCTCGAAACATATAAAGTGTTGTCTTCTTTAGTCGCCATCCCAGTTGTCTATCTTCGGAAGAAAGAAAAGAAGATGGTAATAACAGTCAGCTACAATCTTGCAGAACGAACAGCATTCCCGGGAATGTGGACAAAGCCTTTATTCAACTGAGGTTGGCACTTCGGCATGATGGTGACACTGGGCAGGAGAAGGGTGAAACACAGAAGTTTTATGCAGTCACGAGCTCATTCAACTGCAAGAAACAGGTCATAATATGGTGATACAATGACAGACGAAATCGATCAAGGCCTGCTCAACCTCCTCGAGATGGTTGTGCGGTGCTATGACTGCTGACTATCATGCGGCGCTCACTTAGTCATTGTTGACGATGAGGGTCGCGAATTAGCCAGAAAGGAACTCCAGACCAGCGGCGGATGACGGTCGGGTCGTAAACGTGTGGACCCAACCCGACGAGCCTTGCAAGGGTTCGCTGGTGGAGTCTCTTGTAGCAAGCATTACGAAAGAGGCTGCATAAGTTGTCAGAGAAGTAATTTCTTTGATTGTGCAGGGCTTGAGTGTATTCAATAGTTACTATTTTTTCTTCATTTCCTATGGAGCGATGCCTACAAATTCCCTGTAGAGAGTAGAAACCATCGTTCACGAAAGTATGCTTGAGTTTGGTGGCCGAACGCTGTTCAACCACCTTGAACTCAGGCAACGGGAAATTGTACTTATTCTCCCAAGAGCTTGAAAATTGATTGCATCTCCATATAAAAACCGAGAGAACCTTCATATACCGGAGGCATAGCTGAGTCAAACAGAATGTCAACCCTCATCGAAAATCTGCTTATCATACTTGGTGGTCTCGCGACGTTTATGTTTTCAATTACCTTGCTCCGGGAAACTCTGGGAAAGCTATCCGGGAAGAGAGTTGCGAGTATTCTAGAGAAAGTAAGCAACGACCCAATTAGAGGAATGGGAACAGGTGCAGCTACGACATTCATGACACAGAGCTCTAGCGTTACCGCTCTTACTCTGATTGGTTTCGTCAATGCAGGAATGATGTCATTTCGACAGGCAGTGAATGTCATGCTGGGCTCAGAAATCGGGACAACATTGACCGCCCAGATTGTCTCTTTTGATATCGGTTTTCTCTACTGGCCGTTGCTTGCCATTGGCTTCTTTGGAATGGCGTTATCTCCTGGCGATAAATCAAAGCATATATTCAAAGTGATTTTCAGTCTCGGACTCATTTTTCTTTCAATGGAATTTATGAAAAACGGAGCGAAATCAATCCTTGAGAATCCTGAAAACAGTTTCTTTGTGGACGCGATTAATGCGTATAGTACAGTCCCAATTGTGGGCATTCTCATAGGTACAGCAATAGCTGGAACAACTCAGAGCAGCTCCGCAACTACAAGTCTTGCTATCGCCCTTGGAGCGGCAGGATTGATAGGGCTTGATATGGGCGTAGCTTTAATGATGGGAGCGAATATTGGAACCTGTTTCCTTGAGCTGATTGCTGGAATTGGTGCTACAACACCTGCAAAGCGAACTGCTGTTGCCCAAGCCCTGATAAACGTGATTGGGGTAGCTATTTTCTTTCCGTTTATCAGGCCCTTTACACATTTGGTGGCTACTACTGCAACGAGTCTACCAAGGCAAATCGCAAATGCACACACAATCTTCAATATTCTAGTCAGCCTAATCTTCGTGCCTTTTGTCGGACTTCTAGTCAGACTCTGTGAGCGATTGATTCCAGATAAGGAAGGTGAGATAATCGGCCGTCATTACTTCGATGATGAAATGCTGAATATGCCTCAGGCCGCCCTTCGAGAAGCAGAAAGGGAAGTGCACAGAATCGCTGAAGCCACTGGTGAAATGATAGTGCTTGGACAAAGTGCGCTTCTTGAAAGGAATCACGACGATGCAAAACAAGTTTTGCTGATGGAAAAGGATGTCGATGAGAGGTGTAGATCTACCGAGGAATTCCTCGACAAGATACATGAAGAAGAGCTCAGCGAAGAGGATGCCATCTGGAGAATGAAATTGTTAGCAATGCTTACCGATATAGAGAGGGTAGGAGACCTTTGTGAAAACATCGGCGAGTTTGCACTTGAACGAATGAGCAATAGTATCTCTTTTTCAGAGCAGGCCATTGACGATATTCGCGGTATGTTTCAATTGGTTGCCCAGACCTATCGGCAGGGCATCAAAGCTCTAGAGACGAAGAATACAACTGTTGCAAGAAACACTATAGAAATGGAGGACGAGGTGGACATATTAGAGAAGAGGCTTAGGAACGCTCACAATGAGCGGATATCTCAGGGCATATGTCGGGCAGAAGCTGATACTGTCTATGTTGAAACATTACGCAACCTTGAGAGAATCAGTGACCATGCGGATAATATAGCTCTTGACATACTACTAACTCAAGAAGAGAACATTCTGGATTAGAGGTTAGTATCACGAATGGTCAGATATCAGTCATCTTTTCTCGTTCCACATTCGTGACAATCCGCAAATCCTCTTCCTGTGCATTCGACAACTGCATTTTTGCCGAATTCTTGCCCCCAAGCTTGCATACTGAGGACTGTCTCTCTAAGCCCCTGCCCCTTTTCTGTTAGTGAGTATGAGACCTTCGGGGGAATACTGGATGCATCAACCTCTCGATGAACTATGCCTTCATCCTCAAATTGTCTTAGCCGTGTAGTAAGAACTTTAGGAGTAATCCACTCTACTCTCCGCTGGATTTCACTAAACCGAAGACCGTCACGGGCCTCCGGAGTCAAGAGCTCTTGGAGTATCACAATTGCCCACTTTCTTCCTAAGATTCGAGAAGCTATGAATACGGGACATTTCTCAACGTCTGCTTGTGACCTTTGGGGCAATCTCTATCAATCCCTGATCCCGGGTTTTTGCCAAACCATCTACTAGCATGTTGGAACGGTCGCTAATAGACCTTACTATACATTTGGAAACTACTATACTTATTATAGTGTAGGAGATTGGCACCCCGGTGAAATTATGAAACAAAGTGACAAAAAGAAAACACTGGGGAAGGTCATCAAACGACTGCACGAAGGGGATGATCCTGAAGATGTAAAGGCTGAGTTTTCAGATTTATTGCAAAAGGCCACACCCAGAGAGATTGCAATGGCAGAAGAGGAGCTTATTCAAGAAGGATTACCTAGAGAAAGAATTCAGAAACTCTGTGACATACATCTCGAACTCTTCAAAGAATCCCTGGATTCGGATAGAGAATTAGCACCTTCGGGACATCCCATCAACATACTGATGGAGGAACATAGACAGGTGCTCGAGACATTATCTAAGATGGGTGATCTTGGAAGCTCATTGGTGCAGGGAACAATTAACGAAGAGGAAATGTCTGAATTTCTACACATGATACACCATCTTGAGGATTCGGAGAAGCACTACCTCAGAGAAGAAAATGTTCTGTTTCCATATCTTGAGAAACATGGTGTAAAGGAACCTCCCGCCATCATGTGGAGTGAACACGACCATATACGAGACTTGGAAAAGGAACTCTTCGGCCTAGTGTCTGAGAATCGACAAGTCTTGCTTGATAATAGCGATAGAATCAAGGAGTTGAGCGATGAACTGTCGGAATTTGTTAGAGGGCATTTCGACAAAGAAAACAACATTCTTTTTCCAACAGCCATGGAGATTATGGAGGATACAGAATGGCATGAAATCCGAACTGAATTCGATGAGATAGGCTATTGCTGCTTCACTCCGGAAGTGGAAGACTATACAGCTCCGAAGCCTACCGTGGAAAAAGAACCCAAAGCGCCGGAAGGAATGGTTAAATTCGAAACTGGTAACCTTACTTTCGGAGAAATTCAAGGCATATTCAATTCTTTGCCGGTTGACATTACGTTTGTCGATAAAGATGATCGTGTCCGTTTCTTCAGTGAATCAGGAGAGAGAATATTCGTACGATCAAAAGCCGTAATTGGACGTGAAGTACAGAACTGTCATCCGAAGAAAAGCGTTCATGTTGTTAACAAGATACTGGAGGACTTCAAGAACAACGAACGCGACTCAGCGAAATTCTGGATCAATCTTGGAGAGCGACTCATATACATTAGGTATTTTGCCGTGAGAAACGCGAGTGATGAGTACTTGGGTTGTTTGGAGGTAACCCAAGATATCACGAAAGTCAAAGAAATAGAAGGTCAAAAGCGGCTCTTGGACTGAGCTGAAGTTGACAAGAGAGATGGAAGGGGTAAGGAGGATATTCTAGATAGAATCGCCCCTTTCATTTTGCCGGCGTCAGTAATCCTATTGATTACTTATAGTGCTCCTCGATATCTGAGACTATGTCTTTGTAAAGCATATGTGTGAATTTCCTGTCGAATTCGTACTCTTCTTCTAGTATCTCCTCCTGATGGTCCGTGTCGAGATATTTCATAGCAGCTCGGAAGAAATCCTTGTCCTCTTTTTCTATATGCTTCGGGTAGAAATCAACCAGTTCCTCCATAATTGTAATCATCCGAGAAGGGGCATTCTTATCCCCGTTCAGATAATCTTCCTTTGCTTTGACCAAACTGGAGGTCTTTTTCCTTGCCCACTCATGTTCCTCAATGAGTTCATTCTTGATCTTCTCATCGTCCGCATCCATTGCTACTGATTCCAATGCCCTGAATAGAATATCTTCTTCCTTTCCATGATGACATGCATCTGCGTACGTTTGAACAAAATCTACAGCTGTATCTATGAAAGACAGATTGGGTTCCTCGCCCTGATCGAGTCGTCTGCTCTCCTTTCTCATCGCTGAAATCATCCGTTCGATTAGCCTATGTTCTATCATCAGCGGACCAATAGGTTGAACCAATTCATTTACCTCAATTTACTATAGTTAATAGTCCCATAAAAATATACGGGTGATATGGATTTTTTCGAAGACATGGGGTAATTGAAGATAGTACTGTAGAAGCTGTATTCATCTCCAAAGTGGCTGAGCTGTCTACTTTGGTATGTTCGCGATAAACCAATGTTATTCTAGGTAAAGGGAGGGACGACCGGGCAATGCGTATTCCGCCTTCCCTTTCGGGTCATAATCAGGATTTCCTGCATCATAGACCTGAACTTCTAGGTCCAAAGCGGCGCTCATGTAATCTTCAGTATCTTTGAATACAGCTAGCTCTTGCTCAGCACTAGGGGAATAGTCCCACAAACCATTCTCTTTTACGATTCGGTCCACGAGCTTCTTGACGTCCCCACCGTGTTTTCGGAACTGATCTTGTGACATCAAATGTCCCATGATTTTGCCGGTAACAATTGGCAGGTCGGCCTTCTCTACGCTATCAAGAGCATCAAACTTCCACTGCGGGGAAACGTAAAGATGAACCTGTTCTGGAGTTTCATCCTTCAGTAGTTTCATGATTTCCTTGACATCATCAATGGCTCGCTTGACTATTCCGTGAGCTTGTTCCGCCAATGAATCGATGAGATTGTTATCCGCTTCTGGCCATAGAGCAAGCGATACGTAATCATCATGACCCATTTTTTCCCACATCTCTTCCGCCGCGTGAGGAGCCAGTGGAGCAATCAATCGGACCCAGAGATCAGCTACGTACTCCATTGCTTTGTTCCGTTCCTCAGTAGGTACCTCCGAGCGATTCAGATACTCATTAACGGTACGAATCATATCTGATGTTACATGAATAGCATAATCTCTCAGCTTCAAGCTGTCGATGTATTCTCCGCAATTTGCAACAGCAGAATTGACCTTTGAAAGGAGCCACCGGGTGGGGGTAGTCAAATCCTCTGTAGTCTCAAATTCAACAGCTCCCCTACCTCCAAAGCGGTCTATTATGTCCTGAAATTGTCGTAGTCTGTTCTTAACAGCGGGAACATCACTTTCTCGCCAGTCCATCAGACTTCCAGGTTCGGCTGCAGAAATCGCATAAATACGATATACATCTGCACCGTATTTCTTTGGAATCTCAACCAGTGGTATGACATTCCCCTTGCTCTTGGACATCTTGGAGCCTTCCATGATCACGTGTTCATTCAGACTGATACATTGAAGCCAATGCTTCTCCGGGAATATCGCTACATGATGGAAAATCGCAAAACTCAGGTGATTAGAAATATGGGAGGGAGCTGTGTGACGCTGATCATTTGGATACCAGTACAGGAACTCTTCACGCATCTCATCCATTAAGTGCACCGGAACGCCAGTTTCCTCGGATATCTCATTCTTGTCACCTTCACCAAGGTAGACATAGTCAAAAAAGCCCACCGTCAATTGTTCTGCATCGAGAGATTCCTCTTTGATAGTATTGACAATGGTATAGAATGCCATATAGATGGTAGAGTCAGACAAAGCCTCGATAATCCATTCATCATCGAAGGGTAGTTCAGTTCCTATCCCCCGCTTTCTGGCGCAGGGCCGTTGAGCAAGCCAGTCAAAGGTGGCCTCAAACAGGTTACGGAAAGTCTCCGGAAGGATACACATCTCATTCAGAGCTTTCCAAGCCTGCTTTTTCCACCCAGGGCTCTCATAATCTAGGAACCACTGGCCAGCTAGGACAGCTACTTGCACATCACTACCGCACTTGCATACAACAGGACGTTGGTCAGGTTCGTAGAATGCATCGGCTCTGTTGTTAGATTTCATCCAGTTGATTACGTCTTCTTTTACTTCTTTGATAGGGCGACCTGAGAACTGCTCACAGTTGTCCTTCATGATTCCATCGTAGAATTCGGCTTTGTATACCTCTTGAGTGACTTCCTCGAGATGCTCTGCTTCCTTTTGTGATTCTATGCCATGTTTCTCAACGGCATCTTTCGCGGGCAGTTTGCTGTAACCCTCTATCTCAATCATGCTGATAGGCTTCACAGCCCGGATATCTTCAGCACTGATCCCATATTCTTCCAAGCTGGAAGGGGTCTCCCACAAATCCTTCAACGCAACGTAGTCGAAAGGAGCGTGACCTGGAACAGAATACACAACACCGGTGGCGTTAGTTGGATTAACGAAATCAGCGGGAAGAATTGGAATATCATGGTCATCATGAACTGCTTGCGCGTTCTTCCCCACTATTTCTGAACCTGGGAAGGTTTTGATTATCTCAATGTCCTTATCTTGTAGTCTCATTTTTTCAGCAGCATCTTTAGATACAACCCACTTCTCGCCATCTACCTTCGCCCAGACATAGGTTGCATTCGGATTAATCCACATATTCGTGACACCAAAGACCGTCTCTGGTCGCAGGGTTGCAGGCACAAGATAGCCATCCTCAAATCCAAACTTGATGGCTGTGAATTCTTTGATTTTGGCCGTCTCACCTTCTAGCAGGTCATCTTCACCCACAGGATTACCACAATTCGGACAGTAAAGGAGTGGATGAGACCCCTTGCGGATATAGCCTTCATCCATCAGCTTGTGATATTGCCAAGAGACGAATTTATTGTAGATATTATCACCCGTGGTGAATTTTCGTCGCCAGTCTATTCCATACCCTAACCGCTTGAAGTCCTTGTGTATCACATCAGCGAAGAATTTCGCGGTGGTCCAAGGATCTGTGAACTCCTGAATCTGTTCTTCTACTTCTTCTTCCGAATCCAAATAGAGTCTCAAATCTCGCTTGTATTGTTCGATAGCATCAGGATCTCCCTCTTTGATTCTCTCACACATGCCCAGAATCGGGGTGCCGGTCATGTGAGACGCCATGGGAAACAACACATTGTATCCGCGCATCCGCTTGTACCGGGCAATAAGGTCGCCTACAGTGTAAGTTCGACCGTGTCCAATATGCAATGCCCCGTTGGTATACGGATAAGGCACTGTCATGAAGAATTTCGGCTTGGAGGGGTCGGGGTCAGCTTCAAAAATTCCGTCTTCTTCCCAGCGTTCCTGCCATTTTGTCTCAATGTTGGCGTAGTCACTCAATAAAGACACCACCCACTGTCATTGGTTTGTGTGAAGAGCCAGAGAAGGCATGGTCTATAAAATACTCGCAAAAAGAGCTCAATTTACCAATTGAGAACGCAATACCTCATTATGGCTCACTGTTTGAGTGGTTGACTGATTGCTTATTAGAGCTATGGTTAAGAGTCGTTGACTAGTCTCTTCGTGAAGGGGAATAGTCCCCCTGCGATATCGTGTAATCATGAACTGTGGAGTGAGAAGATGAACTCCAAAAGCTCAGAAAATGCAGGACAACACGAACCAGAAATGGATTTGCACCATGCGCTTTTGCCATATGATGAAGTACTCTCCTTCCTACAAAGAGAAGAGCAGGCATCGAATCTCAAGCAATACTGCAATGGAGGCAATCGAAACGGCCGCTGGTTTTTCCAATTCTATTCAGAGGAGTTCATCAAGAGACTTGCTGGCGCTATAATTGACTGCCTTGGTCGAGTGGAAAACAGCGGACCTGTTCTGGAAATCATGGCTGGGAATGGTAAGCTCACAGAATTCTTGGAGTCTTTCATTGAGAGGGATATAATAGCAACTGACGCCAAAACAAGGCGCAGTGATATTGCACATCCCAAATGGGTCAAAACAATGGATGCAATAGACGCTATTGAGGAGTATGCACCTGCGCTTATTCTCGTTTCTTGGGAACCATTCTATTCGGATATCGGCACTCGAATTGTACAGCAGGGGCGTCCTCTGGCGTGGATAGGTGATCCGGCAAGTTGTGCAGTTCATTCAGGTATCCTAGAAAAACCTCATACAAAACTCGATTGTGAATATGCTTTAGGACGGCATGACAGCTTTGTTGAGGAAGAATTCAGAACGGACATCTACCTTTTCAACTGCAAATGAAGACTGACCACAAGTGAACAACAGAACCCTTATTGTGTTACAGCAATTCATATTGACTGACTCATGTCTTAGCAGGGCAGTCAATGGGAGGTCTGCCAATGGTTGAAGCAAAGGTTCGTGCAATTGACATAGATCCAAAAACAGGATCAACTATTGGATTCTATAGTTTTGGTGATGATAGGCCGAATGTACTAATTTTGTCAGGTATGGACGGAACATCTGCAAGCTGCGTGTATGCAACATATCTAGTGCTAAAACATCTCGAAGGCTTGAAGCGAATAGACGGTTCGGTAACGATTCTCCCCGTGGCAAATCCACTAGCCTTTCGGTTGGGTACAGTAGTGTCACCACTGGATTCCAAGAAGCTTGATTCCGTTTTTCCTGGAGATGAGCATGGTACGATTAGTCAGAAGATAGCTTGGGAGATATGGAGAAGGGTCTCGAAGGCTGAGTATGTATTGAATGTGCAGACAGGAATCCAACATTGTCTAAGTCATGTAAAGGCAATGCACCGAGAGTATATACATGTCAGAAATCTAGCTTCACAGATTTCTCTACCAATTGTGGTTCAGAGTGATGGAAAGAGGGGATCGCTCACCACAGAAGCCGCACATGACGGAATTCCTGTGGCAAGCATAGAGATGCGCGGAAATGCCCAAGAAATTGAACCTCAGGCAGCCGTCGAAGTGAGAGAAGCAATTCTCAACTTGCTTAGAATCAAAGACATGATACCCGGAGATTCTATGGAAGTCTCAAACACATTAACTGGCAGATTACAGCAGGTCAATGTGGAAGATGAGGGTTTCTTCATACCAAGTTGCAGCCTAGGAGATACTGTAGAATTTGGCAATGTTATAGGGAAAGTTGAAGACAAAGGAGACGTAACAACTCGCCATGAAGGCAGAATCGTTTCACTTAGCAGAATGGACTACGTGTTTGACGGAGACATTGTGGCTCGCGTAGCTCTGCCCTTAGTGAGCCAGTCCGAAACAAAGAATAGGAACCGCTCTTCGAAGCACAGACGGAAATGGTAGCTGTGTCATTTGATGGTGAGAACATCCTACATCTGATGCGAATCAACGTCGGGGATCGAAGAATACGTGAGAAAGGCAGACTTCTATTAGTTGGTTCGTGTATGATGAGCCGATATCCGGAAATCGTTGAGGAGTACGCAAAGAGGAAAGGAGGATATGCGGTACTCCAAGTTTGCTTAGAAGAAACACATGTTAATCAAGCAGGTTTCAAAATTGGCTCCATTGTACGATATTGCAATCTGGAAGAAGTCGTAGCACTCACAATTGATGGCAGCCCGCATTGTGTGCAACTGCATTTTGTGATTGAAGACATCAAACGACATTTTACACCTGACGTAAAGACCGACCATTTTGTCGTCGAGAAAGGACAGGTCCATCAAATATCCCCAAAGGCGGTCAAACGAGCTCGACACCTTTCAAAGATACAAAAAATGCTTGACCAAGATTGATAGTTGGGAAGAGACGATTATTCATTCCCGCCTAGCCGAGGCAGAATAAAACCAGCTTTCTTTTTGTACTTTTGATACTCCTTACCATAGTAAATGATTAGCTTTCGTTCTTCTAAAAATGCCCCGAAAATAAGATAAGCTGACATGAAAGTGACATAAGCTACCACAGGTAGAAATGGATACAGCAGACCGAGGCCTGCAAAGAGAAGAAGAGTGGCAAGGTACAAGGGATGGCGTATGTGTGCATAGATGCCGGCTGTAACAAGCTCAGCCGTTCTATCGTTTCGCATATCAGCAACTGTGCTGACCGATATTACTGCTGAAGCTTTGTGAGCAAGCCAGAAACCCATAGCTCCACAAATGATGCCTGAAACGAAGAGTGGTAGGTGAATGGCGTCTGGTCGAAGCATGAAATACAGCCAATCCCAAAAACCAATCATAAAGAATGAAAAGAGAAAAGCCAAGATTGCAGTTGCAGTGAAGATACTGTGATAACCGCTCTTTCCAAACCTGTCAATAATAGCATATTTCACCCTCAGAGCTGAGAGCCCACTGTGTTGTAGACCAAAGACCAATACTCCAAGGCCAACTCTCAACACCTCTTGCATTATTAAACCACCCAGATAGAAATGCAAGAACGATAATAACCCTTCACGTACCCCCTGTCGGATTCAAACAATTGGCGCTTCTGATGTTGACATGAATAGTACTCCATGTGGTACACCGAATAATTTATTACTACATTATTGTTAATTTACTATAGTTAATTTTGGTGAATAACGATGAGTAAAATATTCAGAAATCCATTCTCAGCAATAGAAATCACGACAGACACTCGTTTGCGTGTAAAGGGCGAAGAAGACAAAGGGGATAAAACAGTAGATGCAAAACATCACCACGTTCGCTATGTCATTGGTGAAAGCAATGAGAAGCGGTTTGTGGACTCGGGTGGTGACCAAGTTGAGGAGGTCAAAGAGCGAACTGTGTACTTGGCTCCTTCGATACACAAGATGAGAGATGACCCATTCCATTATGACAGGTCACTCGTTCAGAGAATACAGGGGGAGGACCAGCTCAAAAGGATAAGGGAACTAGATCGCATTGACCACTGCAAAGAGCATGAAATGGTCGAAGTGGTCTTTGAAAGTGCTGGTGTCGAATGCTGCGCGATGACCAAGGAGGACGCAGACAAGCACCAAGTTCCCCTCCAATACATAGCAGGTTATCTCTTAGGCAAAAGCGACGGTCTTGTCAAAATTGGTCGTTCCAAAACACAGCTAGATTCGGGTGAAGCCTATTATGAGCACATCAACATCATCCCGCAAGCTGTAGTAAGAGAAATGATTTGTTTGGAACAATCTGAACACAACATGGAATCTTAGTAGTCGCACCACCGAACATCTTTCCCCCAAGATCAGGCAGGGGGGCTAGTGGTCAGTCATGAAAATTGCGTTCTTTATCGCCTCCTTGAGACTATCGAGAGTCCGCGGCTGTTCACTATGTCCAAATGGACTTCTCAGCTATAGTGACAAAGCTGAGATGTTGATTATCTGTAGGCCGTGGTGAAGACGTGGAAGAATTCACTATCACCGGATCTGAGAACGGGGGATGATGTGAGGAGCAGGAATTTTGGACTGCGGGAGGAATATCATCCCGATGAACGTAGAGAAAGCCCTGCCAACTCAGAGACCGAAGGAGATTTCGGGGGCGACGCTGGGAGGGGAAGGAAAACGCAGAGATTTCAAGTGGGTTAAAATAACTCAACTGTAAGGAATAGGTCATGGCAGTATAGCGCTAGAATAACATGGCAGTAAGATATGGAGATCACGTATTTTCAAACCTCCACATTTCATTCTTCAAATCGAATTGAAATAGGATATTAAGACCTCATGTTGTCATGCGGAGCCGGTATTCGTGAGATTAAATTGTTACATCCTGAACGTATCCCTTCCACTTTTGACGGCATTGCTTTCGTGCGAATGTCAGCATGGCTTCAGCCTGTTCCGTTTCAATCAAACTGGCTATCTGTTCAAGTAGATTCTTAATCAGAAAACGGAGAGCCTCATACATTTCATCGAAGTCCGCAGGAGTCATGGTAATATCGAGCCAACATTCAATTTTCAGACCACTGGAGATTTTAATCCGGGCAATCCACGGGTGGATTTCAACACCTTGGTCCTGCCCATTTTCCAGGTAGGCAAGGGTGGATTCTCGACCTATGATATCAGCACATGTTTCTACCAGCTTGTTTAGCACACATTCCTCGATTAACACTAGCTTGCGTTCCAGTGAGATTCTTTGTATGTATCCCTTGTTGATAAAGTCAGCAAGCTCGACCAGAGCTTGTTCTATGTCTTCTGGAGCCATATCAGAGAGATGAGAACGCAAAGGCGTGCGTCCATCCAACGATGCTACAACCTGAATTGTACGCTGAGATATGCCAAAAGGGTTCTCTTTATGCAGCAGTTCACTTGATGAACGTTCAGATAACACGAGTATGTCATCATTGCTCGGAACATAGAGAATGTAAATCGAGTGTCGCCACAATGCTCGCGAGGCGAGGTCCTTTGCGGTGTGTATGTCGATATCCATGAGGGCAGCTACCTCCCCGAGAGTGGTTCCTTCGCCTATGTGTTGAAGCATGTTCGCCACTTTGAAAGCAATGCTTGGCAGGCGATACATTTCAGAATCTACCTTAGCATCAGACCTTTTCAGAAGAATAGAGCGCTCGGATAACCGATCTCCAAGGAAGACTCTCCTCACGTAATGATCGAATTCGTCGAAAATCCTACCATCGATTCCTTCCGCTCTTTGTAAGAACTGAAATTCTTCTTCAAATTCTTTGACGACTCTTCTGAGTTTGCTTCTCACTTCAGTGGTTTCTCTCGACACAGCGAGGACCCCAACAACCCATTTGCCGCCCTCTACGATGAAAACATTGTCAGACCCGTAGTGAGTTTTCCATCGAGAGCACTCATCTCCGGTTACTTCACCCATAAAACTGAGCATCGCTGACACAAAGCCTGATAGCACCTGAGTATCAATATCACCCATAATAAATTCATGAGAATAGGGAGCCATCCCAGTATCTTTGTTCAGAAGGAAGAGCACCTTCTCGTTTGAGAGGGTTGATGAATCCACGGTCATATCCACAATCAAGAGCCCCTGTAACTATGTAAATTGCATATCGAAACTCAATTGATAAATGAATCCCGGGTGAGATGGCATGGGTTGGTTGACAACTCATTTATTGAATGAAACCATTAGCTGAGAACCACCTTTTCTAGTCCTATCAATCATAATCTATTCGTAGTAAATCACCGGTTCCTACTGAGTGGAACCATTATAGTTTGTTTAACAAAATATCTGTGCAGACCAAGGGTTTATTTGTGGATGTGTGCGAAGGAATTCGAACAGATTGACCAAATCTGTACATTATTCAACAAACGACCCCTCGTATACCAAAGACGGTATGCGTAGGAAAGAGACAACAAATCACGCCTCCCTCGCCGACAAGCGCGTGTCGGTCTTGTGCTGCAGCAATGTAGGCACAAATTGAGAGGAGGAGGATTGGGAGTCAACCATGCATAAACCAGCACACAGTATGAAGAAAGGCGATGAAAAACAAAAGGTCTGCTCAAACTGTGGTGGCCACGATTTCTATGAAGATTCTAAGCGCGGTGAGAGTATCTGTACCAACTGCGGCTGTGTACTTTCCGAGCATATAATGGACACAGGCCCAGAATGGCGAGCTTTCACAGCAGAAGAGCGAAACGCACGAGCTCGAACAGGGTCTCCAATGAGTCTCACGATGGCTGATAAGGGACTCGCGACCACTATAAGTTGGGGCAACCGGGACGCTAATGGACGGTCAATCAAAGGCAGTAGGCGAGCTGCAATTTACAGAATGCGTAAATGGCAGATCCGCACACTAGCTCATAGTTCTCAGCACCGTAATCTGAGTCTTGCTATGAGTGAGATGGATAGGCTTTGTTCCCAGCTAGGTATCCCACGGGAAACGAAGGAGACTGCAGCCCTAATCTATAGAAAAGCCTTGAATAAGCGTCTTGTTAGGGGAAGAAGTATTGAAGGAATGGTATCTGCTGCTATATACTTGTCTTGCCGAATCCATAAAATCCCACGACAGTTGGATGAGATGGTCAGCGAAGCAAGGGTTAACAGGAAATCCCTGGCCCATTGTGTTCGACTTATCATCAGACATGTCGATGTTCATATCCCCATACCCTCGGCTAACGATTTGATGCCACGGATTTCATCAGACTTGGAAATGAGCGGCAAGACAGTGCAAACAGCTACCAAGATTATCAATGCAGCCAAGAAGAAGGGGATAACCGCAGGCAAAGACCCAGGAGGTATTGCAGCCGCTTCGTTGTACATTGCCGGTATTATTGAGGATGACCGGCGAACTCAGAGAGAGATTGCCAAAGCATCCAATGTAACTGAGGTTACAGTCCGCAATAGATACAAGGAACTGGCACAAGACCTGAATATTCGCATTCGGCGATAGCCATTAACTCAGCATCAAAAGAAACGGCCATAAGATGATGCTGTAGTCCGTAAGTGAAGTAGTCGATAGTGGGTAACATGAAGCAATTTCTTATCGCACTCTGTGGTATACCCGCCTCTGGAAAGACTACCCTGGCCAAGCAAATCAAACACCATCATCCATTGCCATCAAATGTACAGATTATCAGTACAGACGATTGGCGAGATGATGTATTCTATGCAGATTTCACGCCGAACAAAGAAAACGAGGTGCGGAAGAAAGCACTGAGAAAAGCCAATGCAATAGCTGAGAAGCAACTGTCAGTTGTGCACGATGATACAAACTACTATGCAAGCATGAGACACGAGATCCGCGATATCGCCCTCAAGCACGATTGTATCTATGAATCTGTTTTTGTAAGCACTCCTCTTGAAACAGCCTTGAAATGGAACAGGGCACGGGAGTTCGTAATCCCAGAACATGTCATCCGGCGAATTGATGAAAGGTTGGACCTCCCAGGGAAGAAATACGCATGGGATGAACCGTTGGTAACCATTGATTTAAGCAGCACTGCTGCTTCGGAAGGGGCCATTGAAATTCTGAGGAAACTGGAGGACTTGGAAGTTGAGAAAGAACCCCGACATGTCACAGATGAAAACAACGACCAACTTGATGTGACAACAAGGAGAGTAGTTTCTGAGTTCTTAGAAAACAATCCTGATCTTGGATTTGATGAGCGTATTCACATAACGAGAAGAAGAATATTACAGCAAGCCTTGACTGAAGACTGGAGCTTGGAAGCCACCCGGACCCTCTTGAGAACGGAGTTGGAAAAGCTTCTCTCCGGCAAAATAAACGGGTAAGAACCAACGAATACTAAGTTGCGGTGGATAGTTCTGAGATGTTGTTCTGACTTCACGTGAATTGGTGAAAGCAATGCAAAGAAATCTTTCAGCAATGTTATTGATCCTAAACCTATAACGGCACTGAAAGTCCCACTTCCACTCATTTAGATTCTGTATCACGAGAAACTAGTCTTCCAATTCGGAAACCAATAAGCACTGCAATCCCTTCTACTAGCAAAAGTTGGTTTTGGCCCCAGATAGCTGCTGAGGTTCAACGCAAGCCTTCTTGTGGGTAAGCATTACTATCACTCTGCGGGGCCTTATTCTTCTTTCCCGTCAGGAGCATCATTATCCCGCTTTGCTGCAACGAGAACGGTGAAACCCGCCTTTGGTGAATACCCTTCGCGGGGCTCTTCCGTATGCTTGACATTCCCTGGCTTTTGGAAAAGTGTTGATACAGTCTTCTCAATAATAAACCCCGTTTCTTGAAGCAAAGTTGTGATATCATTGATAGTGGAAAAGGTGGCATAATCATAGAAAGGGTGTCCATCCGCCTTCTTTTCTCGATAGTATTTGCCCCATGGGCTTTCTCGTAAGACCAGCCCAAGGACAAGCCTACCTCCTGGGGAGAGGATGCGATTAGCCTCCTGTAGAACCTTCATAGGGGAGTCTAGAGGGATAGAAATCTTACAAAATCCTAAAAAAATGCGAGTGGAAAAGTGTAAAATAACTGTAACATTTCCTGCAAGCACTATTGTAGCCTTGGAGGGGAGTTTATTAGGCCTGGTACGAGAGTCCGGTCTAGTAGGACTAGGGCGGTGAGCCACTCCCCAACGGGAGAAGCGCTCAGCCCCGAAGGCTGTGAGGTGGACTCGTTCCACTAAGCAGAAGTCCTCACTCTCCACCAAAGGAAACCCATCAGGTTCCGGAGAGTCCGCGGCTGTTCACCTTGTCCGTAATGGACCTCCTCAGCGGCGGTGACAAAGCTGAGGTGGGTGATCATGACCACGCCGTGGCAAAGACTGTGGAAGACCTCGCTGTCGCCGGAGTGATGACCCGGGACAACGACAGGAGAAAGAAGCCAGGACCGCGGGAGGAATCCTATTCCGGTGAACGCGGACAAAGCCCCTGCTGACTCAAGGAGCCACTGGGTAGCCTTGGGAGCGGCGACGCTGGCAGGGGAGGGGTGGAACACAGAAGTTTCATGCAGTTGCTACAACTGTAAGAAACAGGTTATCTAGAAAACAGATAGTAACAATCATAAACACTGTACCTAAAGTTTCATTCCTGAATACCCCATCCTCGCCCCGCGCAAGTATGACATCTATTCCTCTTTGTTTCGCCATTTCCAGCAATTTTCCGGAAGGATCAATACCGAGTCTAATTCCTAATGCCTTAGCGAAACGTCCACTGCCAACGCCTATTTCGAGCCATGGTTCAGGCAACATTGGAAGCAGGGTGTAGAAGGCCTTCACTTCAGTAGAGAAGATTAAGCGTCCATCGTCTTCAAACCAGTCATCATACCTCTCTGCCAGTCTATCAAAAGGGGAATAGCTGCCGCGGTGGGTTTTGTTTCCTTCAAATCTCATAATAGTCTTCTTCTGCTTCGCCTATCAGGCATGAGATTGGCGGCCCCCTCAGTGAATCGAACACTTATGGCTTGTGCCATCATGGGTTTGAAGCCCATGGGGTCGGACCACCAACCCTAGAGGAGGCCATGAATAAGACAATATAAAATCTACATACATTTGTGACTTAAGTTTCCGGGTAGGAACAGACATCCTTTGAAATGCACTGAGTTGGTAAACGGAAACATCTAGAGATAGTGACCTATGACCTCATGGGTTTCCTTTTTCCATTCTATTGATTTCTTGGCAATGTTTTCCGCAATATCCGATGGTGGCACTTCATCATGAGGTAGGTCTTCGATTTTCGTCAACCATCCGCTTGTAGTCAAAGCTAACGGACGAATCTCTTCGCCTTCAGTCGCTTTAATCATCATTTCTCGGCCGTGCGCTATCTGAACGTAAATGGAACTCAGTGGGGCCTTATTCAGAATTTGATGTATTATGCGGTCCCAGCATGTCTTTGCAACCAGTGCCCTGCGAACCTTCTGTCGATCTTCGTCAGATAATTCAAGGTACTTGGCAATGTAAGTTTCCAGCCTAGAAACAACATCATCCAAGTAATCCGTTAGCATTCCCTCATCTGTTCCCCAAGCGGTCAGTTCGATAGACCGCTGGGCCTCCTCGACCCATAAACGAACTTGCGTCTTGGTGTCATCTAAGGGAACCATAAACATGGCCTTGCCCTTGAACATCTTTCCCTCTCCTTCGCTGTACTCGTTCAGCATTACCCCGGGTTTCCGGCCGATAGCGTACCAACTAATGCGGAAAATCGTCGAGGATTGTGGGCGGTCGTAGCTGATGGTTCGCTTGGCCTTGGGTTGGTTCTCTAAGTCTTCCATACAGAAAAGACCTCTATCAACGCTTCTTTAACCATTCGGTTAATTCCTTATATAGTCTGCTGGTGGCTTGCTCAACGTCTCTACGGCTCGCCCCGATTGCTGCATTCATCACCAAGTAGCTATGTGGGTAATCATTTATTGACGAGCCCTTCCCGCTCTTAGGAACAGCTCGCGGGCCGGTGACTCTTCTGTTATAGAGGTGACCTCCAATCTCTTTTGAATCAAACCCGTCTAGGGTCATTGCACAAGCAACAGGATTCCAAACCGATAGCAGACGTTCATCAACAGAATCTGCTATGGTAGCCATCTCGTCCTCTAGGAAATCAAGATTCTGTACCTGTGCCTGACGTAGCTCAGTATATCCATTGACTCCGAGAACTAGTAGCGCAGCTAATGTCTGTACGACAGGTGCGGCTGTTGCTCGTCCGGCGTAAGTCTCGGCAGCTTGTTCAATCATATCATCTCGAGGGGATACCAGAATTGAACCGCCAACTGGTGCCAAGAAATTCTTATCGCTGCTCTGTACAACGGCATCCACCCTCCCAGCATCAATTGCAGAACGTATCTCACCCATAATGCGTTCAGATTGAACGCCGTAAGCATTGTTAATGACCAATGGAACCTGCTCTTCTTGGCAAAGCTTTGCTATTGGTTTGACGGGATCTGATTCACGTGGGGGAAAGAAGGTAGTTGTTGCCAAAACAGCGGCATCTTCTACATCGTGCAACTGTTTCTCGAACTCGTTCATATCCGGAAGAACCGCATCTCCATCCAGAATAGTAGATATTGGAATCTTCGTCAGTCCGGCAAACTGGATTGCGCGGTCAGGTGATGTATGGTCGATTCGGGGATAGATGAGTATTCGTACCCCTTCTTCCCTTCGCAGCGCTCCAAATACCAATGCCAATGTCATGCCGGTCGAAAGAGGCGTAACTAAGCCGGCACGAACGTTGGGTAGACCCAGCTTGCGGATAGCGTCTAGGGCCACAGAATTGGTTATTCGCTGCATTGTGGAAGCTCCTGGAGCCTTTGGTTGAGGATCTGTCAGATGACCACTGCGACCAATTCCATGGTTGAAACCTGCCGCTAACCGTTCTATCAACGGACTTGCGGTTCGCCCCTCCCGTTCCCCCACTCTGGCTGCCTCCGGGTCCTTGTCCGTATCCATGGAGGAAAGGAGATGTAATAATAACTCAACCTGTTCGTCAGAGAGCGGTTCTTTCGGAAATCCTCTGCGATTTATTACATCACGAACAGGCGAAAGTAATGCATCGACTGTAATGCGTCCCCGTGCTCTCATGCTCTCAGGTATAAGCTCTTCAAATTTGTCAATGGGCTCATCTGCCAAAATGATATTCCTCCTCAATGTAGTCCTCCAAAACGACTTTCTCTCCGAGTTCGATTTCTTGATTGAATCTGGCAACCAGTACACCACGAGTTCCAAAGGAGTCCACAAGCTCACCTCTTGCTCCGTTGTCAGCTTGGATGATGCGCCCCTTCAGAATCCTTGCTTGCTGCTTGTTCGTAGCTAAACCTTCCACCAGCACATCATCTTCTCGTATTCTGCTGATTTTTCCGCTTCTTGTTTTCTTTCGGTCTAGGATTACCGTTGTAGACAGGCTCTCAATATTTCCACAGCCTACTATCCGCATGCTTGTTACAGGCATATCGGTCCGCATGAGTAGAACACGATTGCCTACCTCCGCAGGCACATCCTGTTTCAGGAGAAGTACAGCTTCGAATATGCGCTTCTCAGGTTCTTCGATTGGAATTCTATGTTCTCCCTCCTTTCGGAAAGGGATAATTTCGGCTGTTACGCTGGACATCCCGATTGTTGCATTCAGAATCATCCTTGAGGTAATACGACCTTTGTACTGAGGATTAATCTCGACCGTAGTCAGAAATGAGTTCGAAGTCTCCAAGCTATTGGGAGTACATAAGTAGTTCCCACGTTGAATGTTCTCATGGTCAAGAGCAGGAATATTGACACCTACTCGGTCGCCCGCACTTGCTGAATCCCGTTCCTGTCCAAAGGTTTGAATCGTACGCACTTTTCCTTGGTCTCCCCCTGGCACCAGTTGCACAGTATCACCTATGGAAAGTGATCCCCTCAGAATGGTACCGGTCAATACGGTCCCGTGTCCTGTAACAGGGAATGCGTGGTCTACAGGTATGCGAAGGGGGCCATCTTCCTGACGGTCAGGCGGAGCGAGGAAAGCCAATAGTTTCCCCCGTAGTTTTTCAATTCCAAAACCTGTCCGAGCAGATACAGATACGTAGTCTACCATATCGAACTTTAATCTCTCAACCATACCTTTGGTCCGCTGCAGGACTAGATTCAGTCTTTCGCCCTCAGTAAGGTCAACCTTGGTGATAGCAACGAGCAGTTTCTCTATACCCATCGCCTTGAGAACCGTTATGTGTTCAACGGTCTGAATCTGAGGGCCCTCATCAGCTGCCACCGTAAGAATAGCGGCATCCATGATACTGGCACCAGCTACCACACTCTGAATCAAATCAGCATGACCTGGAGCATCCACAAGGGTCACGAGGTATTGGTCTGAGGAGAACATACTGAAACCCAAATCAATCGTGATACCTCTCTCTTTTGACTGGGGGTGTTTGTCATGCCCGGCCGTGAATGCCTTCTCGCTGAGACGTTTCGCCAGCTCTGTCTTGCCATGATCTATGTGGCCTATAAGTCCCACATGTACGGGAATCGGGCGTTTCAAGGTCGTACTCCGAAAGAATTAGTGGTGTTCCCCGTTAAAATATTATCACAAAAGCTGAAAGTTGAACCAATGCCCGTGGTATGCTTCTTACATTTCCCTATTGCGGGTGGTTTATTGGGGAAAATACACACAGCAGGGTATGGTTTCCAGATCGCTAGAAAAGATGATGCTCATTGCGGTTGGGCTATCAAGTGCGGTTATTGTCGGAGTACCTCTGTTGATGCATGCGATTAATCTTATGGCTAGCGCGTCCCACTTCGAAATAGCACAACAGACCGCCATCCAAATACATAATGCAACAGAACAAGTTGATACAGGTTTGGCAAACACAACAGTGGTAGGTGTAAATGTGCCACAGGGTTGTGAGATGCAAATTGACGGGAATAGACTGACCATCACTTATTCACAAGATGGAGAGGTAGTTGGTTCATGGCCAGACACCTACAGCCACAATCTGGTATCATCAGGTCTGGAAGGGGAAGGATACTACACACTCACCATCAGAATTGTTGATGAAGTAATTCAACTCAGCTTTAATTCTGAAGAGTAATCACGTGGCATTCTTCTTCAGGTATAGGAGACGTTTTCAACATAATCCTTTTAACGTCAACTCAGGTTGACGCCGCCAAGATTGTTCCAGTTGAGGAATGAATGCCATGGCAGACAATGCCGATGAGGTCGACAAACCAGACGAATCTCAGGAAGACGGAGCACCTTCAAAACAGGAATTCGCCTCCGATGATTCTTCCAAGGGTTTCGATGCCCGCGACTTAATTGGGCGTGTCATAAATGTCAGAATGCTTCGCCGGCTGGTACAGATTCTGTTCCTACTGGGAATCAATGCCTATGTTTTCAGTGCATGGTTTGGGCAAGACCAGATTGTCCAGTTCTGGAGCAGTTTTCACGAAATTCTGCCTACTTTGCCGATAATCGCCCCTCTTGAGGCGCCTTTTGCAATGATTGCGGGGTCATTCGATGTTATGCAAAAGGTGTTTACAAATGGTGCTTTTCCATTCTTCACAATTGGGGCCATGATTCTTGTTCTGATAGTAATAGGCAGGACACCATGCGGATGGATATGCCCAATTGGGACCATCCAAGATTTCGTAACCTTGCCAAATAGGACAAAAATTCAACCCTCGCAAGGCTCAGAGAAGGAACTTAGACAAATTAAGGCGTACATATTTGTCATAGTGATGTTTTTGGTCGCGTGGGTAGGAATCAGTAGAATACAAGGAAATGAAGAGAACTTGGTCCGAGTTCTAGGACCATTCGCAAAGGCAGCCTTCGACCCTCTTAATCCGGCATATATCTTGTTTGTCATTTTCCCAGAACAAACATGGCCAACTGGATTTGACGAGTTCTGGCTTCTCTTAACATGGGAACCTGTGTTCTGGCTGCAGGTTGTATTCATAGGTATTATTCTTGCGATTTCATACTGGTTCCCACGCTGGTTCTGCAGATGGCTCTGCCCAGCAGGATGGCTGTACGGTGTCTTCTCCAGAGACGCCCTCATTGGAATAGGAAGAAATCCCGCACGCTGTACTCCTGATACTTGTACCGTATGCGAAGATGTTTGTCCTATGAATATCCGAATTCGCAGTTTCCCGTATCAACACATGCACAGCCCCGATTGCATTATGTGTCTCGAATGTAAGAGTCATTGTCCAAATGATGCAATCCAGATAAGATTCCTGTGAAAGCTAGCTTGTATTTGCAAAGGCAGAGCCAGTACAAGCGGCTCTGCTCAAGTATGTATGCAATAGAATACAGGAGCGGAACATAATCTTTTGATGAATGAGTTACGGGTTATTTTGGAAATCCGCAGTAGCAGATTCCAATTTGCCACTTACGGTGGCGAATAAATCCATGAGCTTGCGGCCTTCTTGAGTTAATTTTGCACCGCCTCCGCCTACTGCCCCCCCTCGATAAGTATCAAGTATCTTGACACCAAGTTTTTTCTCGATGTCTCTTACTACGCCCCATGCATACCGGTATGACATATCCAGAGCAGCAGCACCAGCTGTTATCGTACCTTCTTCGTCTATGCTCTCAAGAATCGCGTATGCGCCAGGGCCAAATATGTATTCTCCATCATATTCCAGCCAGAGCTTCCATTCAGGTGAAACCTTAGTAAGGACTTCTTCACTTGCAGGCAAGAAACACGCCTCCTAGGGCAGCCTATGTTGGAATGTCACCGGTATTAAATAGAGCTACTGTGAACTAGGGCCCCCATCGAAGACGCTCAACATCGCGCTTCTTCTTATATTCTTTTTTGACAATTTTCCAATGTTTCCGGCATAGATATGTGCGCCTATAGCGCGAGGCCTCCATCTGTAGGCCTGCCTTCCTTATGCTGTTGGCGATCCTCTTAGTCGGAAAGGATCGCTTGACAGGCTTGTCGCAACCCACAATGCTGCATGTCTTATCAGCCAAACTTGTCACATCTGAGTGACGAAACTCAAGCGATATTATAATGATTTCCGCTTTGGCAGACATTGGCTCTTTGAGAAATAGAGAACTGATTCATTCTCTGAAAGCTGATTATTTTGGAGTGAGGACAGGCCCATGTGAGAAATCGAAAATCGGCTTTTCCGCTTCACCCAATTGTAGCCTAAGCGACTCAGAGTCATCAACACGCCCCACGACTATCTGCGCCATGCCGTGTCTCGTCCCAATACTTGATAACTGGGAATGTTTCTCGGGGGGTACTGCTACTAGAAAGCCTAGTGAGATGTACATACGCAACCAGTCCTCAAGAGAGACTGTATTTGGAATCTCTGCTTCTATTGCATCTAGGTCGATGTATCCACCTTTACCGGAATATTCGAGGAGCATGCCTGCAGTACCAATCAGTCCAGCAGTTGAAACGTCCTTAGAGGCGTGTACCAAACGGAGCTCCGCTAGTTCATTCATAGTAGATAAACGCTGAATAACCGCTTCCGAATCTTGTTCAGTTACTGAATCCCAGCCCAGCTTGTAGTGTTCCCCAATCTTGCCATTCCTATCGAAAAGCAAAACCAAGTAATCTCCGGAGCTTGCACCTCCAGCTGTCAACAGATTCGATTTCTCGACTGTTCCCGTAGCAGAGCCAACAACGTAGGTTGACTGAGATTGTGAGTTCGTGTGACCGCGGACAAGGGGAATCCTGAACTTATGGGATCCGTCAATAAGCCCCTCAAGTAACTCCTCGCCCACTTCCTCATCGGAATAAGACAAGGCTACAGCGAGTGATGTGGGTATACCTCCCGCTGCATAGATATCCATCACATTTGCCAGAATAGCGTTGAAGCCAGCTGCTCGCGGGTGATGGAGGCACATCTTTTCAACTATGGCGTCCGTTGTTAAGAGAATATACTCGTCACAACTAGTCTCTATTGCTGCTGAGTCCTCACCTAGAGCATGAGGAAAATCACCGTTGTAAGATGATTTTCGAAGACGACTGATTATACTTGGAAGCACAAATTTTCGGGAAATACCATCAAATGAAAGTAGCGTGTCCACGATATCATCAAGGCGGGACAATCAAATCCTCTCGGAGAATTAGTACTTCACGGAGGGGCTAAGAATTCGAGTGCGAAAGCCTTCTGCCCGAGTAGTAACCCTATCCCTATGAGTGATAGAGCGACCATGAAATAGATTATAGCCCTCATTTCCGGGCGAACCTTATCCAGCACGTCTCTTCACCATCTTTGTCGTCTTTCCAGCACGGTGCTTATAGGCATTGTGGGACTGGCACTTCGGAAAGAAAACAGCTCTGTTCTAGGTTCGCATAATGGTCACAATCTTTGATAAATTTGAAGTGCATTAATTTTTGGCCATATCTATTCCAGGTGATAACAGGTAGTAAGCGATCAGCCATCATTCTCCTTGGCCACAATGGCAGGAGAGGTATATCTCTTGCATTACTCCAGCACATCCTCGGCTTGGCATGCAAGTTGGTCAAGTATTTCTTCAGAGATTTTTAGAATTGCGAGATTTCTCCGGATCTCAGAGTGTGCAGTGAGAAAGCGAGAACGTGAGATGTCACCGATGTCGTATTTTGCACGTAGCTGTACTTCTTGTTTCGCTAACTTCTGAGCGGCATCTTTCAGAGACTCTATGCAGCCCTTCATACAATCAGTTTCTTTGGCTAGCTCCACATCAAGTTCAGATGGATCCATCTTACCGAAGCCATTAGTCTTCAGCGGGCTAGAATCCTTCAGGGATGAGAATACACCGGGTAATTTCGGTCGATTGTTATGCATTCGTTTCGTACTTTTAATCATCTTTTCAAGAAGTATCTCGCCAGTCGTATGCTCCAATTCTCTTTGCCTGTTCTTGATATGTTTGAGTCTATCACCAAGCTCTTTAGCTCTATCAGCAAGGAATTGTTTGTCAGCATTTTCCAGCTGGAGGGCCTGTCTAGTCGCCACAATTTCTTCTGTCAATCTATCAAGCTCACGATTCAGTACAATCCTCTCAGCCCTAGAAAGCAATGCCTCCCGAGAGTTCTCATTCATACCCGAAAGGACTTTTACGTAATCAATCAACCACGAACCTCCGTCTGGAGGATTGGTAGCATAAGAGGAAATCCGATGGGGAATCAGGCGAGCTCTGCAAGTCTAGCCACAAGATTGTCGAATTTGGCCTTTGTGTTGACTATGGTTTCCGCACCATAAGATGGGAGAACCTTGAGTTCCTCAATCAGCAGGGCAATAGCTTTTTGGGGGGTAATTTCCTTCTTATCAAAGAATCCATCCGGAAACGTGAGAGACCCCTCAATCCATTTCTCCTTGTTCTTGTCGGCGGGATACAAGCAGTATGCATAGTCATCATTGCTGCAGATGAAACTGGGCGTGTTTTCCCAAGCATCCGCGAGAAGCTTGCCGAAGGTTCTTGCGTTTTCCGCTTTGTCTGCCATTAAATTTCACCCTATTGAACTGTGAACGTATGGAATTGATTGGGCGGACCCTTTATTTGTCTTGCTTATTGTAATATGATTCTTCTCAGGAAGGAAGATGTAGAAGCATCAATTGAACTCAGTACCTATATCAAAGTAAAGAAAGTTGCCACTGACAAACACTAAGGCCTAAACCATTCAAAGGAATAATAGCCAATATCACCGCGGTCTTCCACAGTGGCAATGATGAATTTCTTGCGCACACTTGTGGCTAGACGACTTGCCCGTACAATATCAAGCGGATCAACACCTTTCTTCTGCGGGATTACATGGACCATGAAGGGTGCGTGATCTTCCCCGGGTCCTTCTTCATAAACAGCGAAATCTGTACCGAATTTCAGCCCGGGCCGTACCACATAGCCGCGCTTACGAAGCTCTGAATATACCCGGTATCGAACTTTGAAATCAGGCGTCTTCTCTAATCCTATCTGGATGAGTTCAGTCTTCTCAAGGATGCGCTCATTTTCTGCATTCTTGATAACCAATATGCCCTCTTCACTAAGGTAGATACTTTCCAGCAAAGACAGTTGAAGTGGTTTTTCAAAATCAGGTGATTTGGGTTTCCTGATACCTACAGGTTGTCCAAAATAGCCTATTCTATAGAGCATGCTGCTGTGGTCAGGATTCCATACTATAGTTCGGTCATTGACCAGCTGACCTTCTATCTCACTTGATATCTCTGACACAGTGACATCACTCGCCTGTAGTGATTACGTGCGCAAGGTGAGAGAAAGTGACCGTATAGTAATAGCGGCATCTTCACTCAGATTGGCAATCTCCTCGAGTGTGTTAAGGAAGTCTCTGAACCTAAGGACAATAGCTATATCAACATCTGAAGGATATAATAAGGTGATAGCTTCTCGTTGGAGGATATCGATTTCCTTCTCAATACTGCAAATCTGATTTGCCTTCTCCATTGACTTCTCCATGTTAATGGAGAGAAACCGCACTCCTTCCTTCTGTTCGGTTACGGTGGAAATGATTTTTTCACCTATCTTGGAAACCACTCTCTTGAGTTTGTCACTGGGATTCCACTTACTGGCCACTGCAGCCAAATGATAACAGGCTATTTCCGCTCCATCAATCAGCTTGTCGTTAGAATGAACAAGTCGCAGAAGGTCTTCGCGCTGTATGAGTGAGTTGGCTTTTGCGAGTTCATTGAGAATGGACCGCTTCAACTGGTCTGCTCTTTCTTCTATGGAGGTGATTTTCTCCAGTTTGTCTGAAGAAAGTTTCTCTCCCTCGTCAAGCCACATATTGAGGCTCTGTGTTACTATCTTGTTTGCAGAAAGAGCAAACCGGAAGTGTTCCTCAAGCATCTGGGTTATATTTGCCAGCTCTTGAGTTAGAAATCGTCCATTGTCAAGAACCATATTTCGCACCAACACTCTCGGGGTCGGCAGGTTTAGAGGAGCTTTTAAGTCTTCGCCAGCTGGTTTGCGCTAGAGGATAAACTAGATGGAACCATGGCAGGCGGTCGTGGCATTACTTCAGGGACTTGTTGAATGGCTACCCATCAGTAGCGAAGGGCAAACAATGCTGTTCGTTTACAATTTCGCTACATTTCCAGCTGAAAGTCTTCTAACCCTGATTGTATGGCTTCATCTTGGAACTGCTTGTGCGGTTCTTGTTAGATATCCCAGAGAAATACTGTCTATCATAACAGTTCAGGACAAGAATCTTTTCAAGCTCTTACTAGTGGCTACTGGTTGTACCGCTGTTACGGCAATCCCCCTGTATATACTACTCAAGTCTAGCCTATCCACCTTCCACGGTGAGACCTTGAATACCATGGTCGGGATGCTGTTAGTGTTTACGGCAATCATACTCTATCTGCCCACGAGGAGCGGTACTGAGAACGTTACAACTAGGGCAACATCAATCAAAAATGCTGCTGTTGCCGGATTGATACAAGGATTTGCGATTTTGCCGGGACTCAGCAGATCTGGCCTTACTATCTCTTCATTGCTCATGCAGAGGGTCGATAAAGAGGCAGCAATGAAGCTCAGTTTTCTTATGAGTGTTCCTGCAGTTCTTGGTATCTTTGCTATTGAGATGATTACGGGTGCCTCCCTACCACCACAAATGACTCCGATTGATTTGGCTATCACTGAAATCATCGTGTTCACTGTAGGCTTAGCTTCAATGGAATCTCTACTCAGACTAACCAAGCGGATAAAGTTCTGGAAATTGTGTCTCGTTCTCGGTGCGATTGCTATAGCATTCGGCCTACCAGGAATTCTGACGGCTATTTAGTTCGCTTCTGGAACATCACGGCTATGGGAGCGTTGGCATTACGCCACTCAGCCAACTTGTCATCATAATCAAGTGGAATCTTGGTCCTACCGTGATTGCCTACTACGACGAAAAGAGTGTCTTTCCGAGCCTGTCTCCAGAAGACTTTGATCCAGTTATCGGTACGTCGTACTATTTTCTTCAAGAGCTTCTTCGGAGGTGTACGATGCCCGTGTTTTGCGTATAGGCTTTCAAAATCAAGGAAGTGCACGTAAAGTAGCTGGCTTCGGAAGATGTGTTTCGTAGACTCGACGTAAGCAGACATATCGTTTCTGATAGTTATGGTGAACAACGGGTCAAGACCGAACTGTTTCTGGTCGTCCTCTCGACAGATGGCCTGTACTACTTTACCACTCCCAGAGACATGCTGTAAGAGGTTGAATTCCTGTTCTTCAGGACCATTCAGAATTGTGTCAATAAGGGGTATGGCGTAGGGCTCTTCAGTCTCCAAGACGGCTACGGCCTCGAGCTTCTTAATCAGGGCCTCGGGCTTGTACACAACGGCTTCGAACAGGCCGAAGTTGTCAATCATGATAAGGAAAATTGAGTTAGGATTAAACCGTTCCATCAACTCATTATTGGGGGATGGTAGAAAACCCGGTGATTCCACATTCAGCAGGCTGAGAAGGGTAGACGTGAACTCCTGCGGATAGGTTCTAATCTGTGGAAATGACATCAGGTTTTTCCTCTTTGGTCTTCGGGGGTATTGCTACCGGGGTGTTGACGTGAAATGGCCCGGCTTAAAGGTTACCTCAAACGGATACGAGCAAGATGACTGTCTTTCTCGAAAATAGCTTTGATGAAAGAATTAATAGACTACTGTACAGGAGATTCCAAGTGGAGTCCACTGATGACCCTGCATGACATTGTATACAATGATACTGTGCGATTCATCCTTTCAGGTGGTAAAGGTGGTGTCGGAAAGACAACCTGCGCGGGAGCAATGGCCCTTCTTTCTGCAGAACATGGTTTCCGTACATTGGTGTTATCTACTGACCCAGCCCATAGTCTCAGTGACAGCTTTAATCAGAACCTATCTGGGGGTGATGTCATACCAATTGAAGGTGTGGATAAGCTCTGGGGAATGGAAATTGATACGGACAAGGGGATGCAACAGTTTCAGGATATGCTAGGATCTGGAACTGCTGGTGCTGAAGGCCAGATGGCATCTCAGCTTATGGGAGATATGGGGGGAATGTCGCCGCCAGGATCAGATGAGGCGATGGCATTTGGTAAGATTCTGGAATTTGTGGAAGATGCTTCCTATGACCGGGTGATTTTCGATACAGCTCCAACGGGCCACACCCTGAAGCTTCTGGAACTGCCAGATTTGTTAGACAGTTGGTTAGGGAGAATCATGACACTCAGGCAACGGCTTAGCTCAATGATGTCTGGTTTGAAAGGCATGTTCGGAAATCAAGAACAAGAAGATACATCATGGCAAATGCTCCAGCAAACAAAGGAAAAAATCAAACTAGCACGAGATGAATTGTCCAATCCGGATATTACCCAGTTTGTTGTTGTCATGATTCCCGAAGCCATGGCAGTATTTGAAACCCAGCGCCTGCTCGGGAGTCTTGCAGCATGGGACATTCCTTCGGACAATATAATAGTAAACCAGATTGTCCCCCCCAATCCAGACTGTACCTTTTGCAGTCATCGTCGTGAAATGCAGCAAAGAAACCTAGCTGATATTAGAGATCTCTTTCATGATATGCACATTACAGAGCTACCTTTGTACGAAGAAGAGATCAGAGGAATCGAAGACCTCAGAAAGGTTGGAGACATTCTTGTTGAAAAGGAGGAATAGAGTTCATGAGATATAGTCTAAAGCGGAAGATAATGTCATTTCTATTGGTGTTACTGTTTTTGGCATCAGTTGTGGCTGCTGCCTATCTCATATTCAAGCCATAGAAGGCGGAAAAGGAGGGTTAGACTCCCTTGACTCGCTTAACTACTGGAGGGCGTACCTTGTATAGGATTCTGCTACCGCAATATGGACATTTGACACCCGGCAAGGTTTCTAGACCTTCGGTAGTGACTTCTTTCCTGCATTTGCGACATACGTAGACCATTATTGGATAACCATCCTGTGCTATTATGTAAAATGTGGCAACATCTAGCTGATAGTAACCACAGACAAAGGAGCTGATTTTGGACATATGAAGCTTTGCTTAGCGTTGCACAAACTATACTCTGAGAAAGAATGAGACTACGGTCAAGAACGTACAACTTTACCCGCAAGAAGATTCTCACTCAAAACATCAGTGATTTTTACGTCGAGTAGTGTGCCAGGAGTGAATCCACCATGAACGGTGATGATTGGTCCCTCTCCGAGAGGGTAGACCATAGTGTAACCATGACGTGACCAAGAAGGTTCGGCTGCAACGCCTCGAATTGTTTTTCCCATATAGGACTGCTTCTCATATCGGTTAATCCGGGCAGCCTCCTTCCTCAATTGCTTTGTCACCGGCTCGCCCACTTGTGGAGGTGGAAAGGACTCGAACGCTGAACTGGGTAACGGACGAAAACCATAAAGGATTATGCGCCTTGTTCCGGCTTCGTGAAGCTTGTGCATGAGCTTGATTGACTCTGCCACGGTTTCCTTAGTTTCACCCGGCAACCCATAGATTAAGTAGACATACGGATTGAGATTGTACTCAGAAGCCACTTCGACAGCATCTAGCACACCGGATATAGTACCACATTTTCCAATTCTCTGACGGTGTTCTTCAGATCCCGTTTCAAGACCTATGTTGGGAGAGGTCTCTGGAACCGTTTGTGAAAGAATCTGTGCGACACTCTCATCGAACAGGCAAGCCTTGATGTTCTCGATACTCAAGTGAGCTGTTCCATTCGCAAACTGTGGCAATGCGGATAGGCGGTCCAGAAGATCGGATATAGCATCCAAATTCGGTGGCGGATTGCATGGATTCGTTAGAGGATATCTTCCACGAAAATAGTCCAAGAAACCCGGAGCCTCCAAAACAATCCTATGAACACCCAATTCTAGAAGCTCTTGAACCTCGTCTACAATCGAATTCGCAGACCTGCTCCTAGGAGGTCCCCATACAGAGGGCACGCTGCAGAACCCGCAACCTGGCGGAATTCCTTCAGGGCAATTCATTCGCACACGGGGATTATCCGAATCGCAATTTCCACACTCTGAACATTTTCTTCCGTCAGGTAGTTGAATCCTCGTTCGATTGAAGTTGGAGCAACCTCTAACAGTTTCTACATACACCTTCGCTGCAGGGTAGGTCGTGTAGTCAACGATTCGTACAGTTGAGGGAATGTATGTTTTGGAAATATCCCGCTCAGAAAGGGGTGTGCGAGGATCTGTAAGTACCGGTTTGCCTTCTTCCAAGTAACCGATTCCGTCTATGGAGGATAGTGAAACAGAACCTTCAAGGAATCCAGCAGAGAGTAGTTCATCAAGGGTAGCTTCCCCTTCACCCACAACAAGCACATCTGGCTTCAATGATTTAAGTATGTGTTCCGGTGCTTGTGTGATGGGACCCCCCAGAATCACTTTGCCGGATGGTTGACGATAGCGCCATAATCCAATGAGAGATTGGGTAGCCGGCAGGTCCATGGTCATGGCTGAAATAGCGATGTGGGAGAACCTCTTCATCCGGGCAGGTTTTTGAAGTAATTCTTCAGCTCGTTTGATTCTGCACGGTATGTCGCTTTTCTCAAATATGCCTGCAATGCTTCTCGGTCCACAGCCAATGGAGTCCCTTGAACTGGTTCGCTTTCCTGAACCCGCGGCTAAGGCGTCAACAATCAGAGTCTTCTGAGTCATGGATGTACATCTATTAGTTGGTAGCACTTATATGCCATGATTGCGCGTAAACACCCAAGCAAATAAGAACCTAAGAATGAAGGTGGAATTTTTACTGAGCGAAGACGAAGGTGGCATATGTCCAAACTGCGGATTACCGAAAGACTTGTGCGTTTGTGAGACTATTGCACAAGAAGAGGCACAGATAGAAGTAACCGTCGAGCGCCGAAAATGGGGAAGAATGTATACTATTGTGAGCAATTTCGATAAGAACATAGATCTCGACGATCTTTCTTCACAGCTGAAGAGTAAACTAGCATGTGGAGGTGCTGCCAAACATGGTCACATTGAACTACAGGGTGATCATCGTGGCAGAATTGAAGATGTGCTATCGGATTTAGGTTTTCCGCCCGAGAAAATCAAAATAGACTGGAGCCATAGACAGGGAAGACGATAGTGCTGTCTTTCTCATAGCTTCCGTAAACGATTCAGTTGAAGCTGTGTAGTGGTCCATGTTTCGAACAAGTGATAGGCCAGAATATACCATAACATGGGTCTCTAACTGGTATCTGTTGAACCTTTGAATAATAGTAGCGGTACCTAGTCTAGGAGAGTATATTTTTGGCCTCTCAGAATTTTACAGATGACTAGGTAGTCTGGAGGTAACCGTCCTCGGTGACTATGACGGTGTGTTCGTGCTGAGAAACCAACTCGCCTTCTTTCTCAGACAAAACATTATGACCGATAAGCACGCCATTCTTTTCCAGCTCTCTGATTGCCATTTTGAGTGATGCGTGCTTCATTTCTTTTGCCAGCCAGCGCTCCGCAAAAGGGAATTCACCATATTCACTTCGAGCAATGGCCAAGAACTTCTTGGATCCTCTGAACCGTACAGGCACGCGTACAGGCAGGAGTTGATAGATAAACGCATCGGGACCATCAGTAACATTCCCTGCCCCAGTGCTCGCGAAGGTTTCGACCGCATAGATCTCTCCTTCCTCAATTTTCACTTCGGATTTGCCTGATACACATGGCACTTGCTTCTCTGCGTGGAGCTCGTATTCTCTCAGTTGATGTCCGGTTAGCTGCTTCACTGGTTTAAAGCCTGCATCCTCGATTGTCTGTTCTATCAGAGCCCCAATCGTATTGAGCTTAGCACCAGGTCGAAACATCTTGATAGCAACATTCGTGGCATCCACTGACGCCTGAACCAAATCCTCATGATCGGGATTAAGAGCAATAGTAAAGGCAGAATCTGAAATACATCCATCGATGTGTGCTCCACAGTCGATAGTCACGAGATCGCCTTCTTCTATAACGGTTTCATCGCCGAGGGGAGAGGTATAGTGTGCGGCAACGTTGTTGATGGCAACATTGCATGGGAAAGATATCCCACTGGCATTCTCCAAAATGTAGCTCTCAACAGCCTCAACAATATCGAGGACTTTGGTACCTGGTTCAATCATCTCACGTGCAATATCTAGAGCTTCATTAGCTACAATGCCCGCTTCTTTCCACTTGGCCCATTCGTCCTCGTCCTGTTCTTCTTCATTTGTAGTATTCTTTTCTTCTTCCGACACAACAGTCACCGTCTGAGAGGCCGACTCACAAAAAGCATGCATTCAAAGGCAATTAAAGAATTGTGGAACGGTTGAAAGCACGAGGAACAAATATCCCTCACAACAAAGAACAGAGTGAATTCATCTTTAAGAAACAGGTTACATATCTATGCGAGAGCGGATTCAATCCCTTTTGCTATGCGAGACATCATAAAGAAAAGATAGCCGAGGTTAACTCTCTTGTTGGTTAATACCGCAAGAATCGCCTCATCGCCGGCTCCGCAGATTATAGCGTACCCATTGTTCCCTTCGACAAGCATTCGCACCATAGAGCCCCGTTCCAGCTCTTTGAATACCTTCCTTGTCTCCATTTGAATCTGCATTGATCGCCCCGCAATCACATCTTCAGTGGGTACATCATCAGAAGAATCTTCCGGAAACCAGCTGTAAATTGGAAGGCCCTGCGATCGCGATATTATGATACTGGCCTCAATATTGCCTTGGGAGGCACGGCTTAAGTCCTCAAGCAGTTCTCTGAGCATTTCGGTCTTAGCTGACAAGATTCCAAATCCTCCCGATGCATCTGAGACTGTTTCACATGTTCAGACTATTTAAACAATCCTCATACACGGTCCGAAGCTGCATCTTTAAGACCTTCAATGATGGTAGCCAAGCCTTTACCTCGGTCTTCGCGGCAGTTTTCTTCAATGTAGGTGCCCTGCACCACAATTGAGGCTCCGGCCTCTACCAATCTAACAGCTGATTCTCGGTCGTTGCAGCCGCCTCCTGTAATTATCGGTAGTTCACAATATTGATCCACCGTTTGAATAATTTCAGTAGGTACGCCACCGCCCTCTGCACCACTGCCAGCCTCTAGATACACCAGATCAAAACCCATGAATTGAGCAGCTAGCGCGTACATAAGAACAAGTTTTGGTTTGTCTCTCGGAAAGCACTTCGCGTCACCCACCCAAGCTGCGGTCTTACCAGGCTCGATAAGGAGATAGCCCATGGGAATGGTTTCAATGCCAGAAAGCCTAACCTTACCTGCACCCAATGCCTGTGCCCCTATAATCCAATACGGATTGGTGCTGTTTAGAAGACTCATGAAGAACATTGCATCAGCGTGCTCTGACACGCCGGTTATGTTACCAGGGAAGAGAATAGTCGGAATATCTAGGGCTTCGGTAACGGCCTCTACAACAGGGTCAACTACCCCGAATATCGTACTGCCACCAACCATTATGGCATCAGTACCTGCATCCTCAGCTATGGTGGCTAGTTCAATGCATTTTTCAGCAGTCATCTTCAGCGGGTCTGGATCGAGCAGTGAGAAGTGAAGGGCTCCATCAGTATCCAGCTTTTCTGTGATATAGTTCCACACCTTGCCGGGCATCGTAGCTCAGATTTTGGCCCTCAACTACTCTTTTTATCTCTTTGGTGGGTAAAAAGAGTACTGAGAGGGTAGTAATCAATAGCAAATTTTTCAGACAAGGGGAAGAAAGCGGCCTGTTTGTGTTTTATATCGGCTAGCCAAAGCGCCGCTATATCATCACAGCACTATATTGGCGGATAGATTTTGGCCATGATAGATGAGTATCTTATCAAGGTACTAAGAGGAAAATATAAGGAGATAAGCAATCCTTATGACTATCCATGTGCCGCGGCAAGATTGACTTGTTGTATTCACGCAAATTGACTGATTGTGCTCCAACCTGGGGAGTCTACAATGGAGAGTGATACTTGTCTTGCAATACTCAGTGGAGGACAATCAAATAGGTTTCATAGCAACAAATCATTGGCAAGATTCCATCAAAACCCACTCATCTCACACATGGTTGAGCTTGCACAGAAGATTTCCAACTCGGTATTTGTTGTTGTGTCAAACGACAAACAAAAACAGCAGATTCAGCCGCTTATCAACAATATTCCTGTAGTCCTCGATTCAGACGGGTATCCCGGTTGTCCACTCACTGCGGCACTGGCTGCCTTCACATCCTGTGAAGAGCAATTCTGTCAGTTGCTTCCAGTCGACACACCTCTGCTGAAACCCCCTCTTATTGAACTGATTCTGGGGCTCCGAAACAATCATGATGCAGTGGTACCGCTATGGCCTTCAGGATACATTGAACCGCTCCATTCAATATACAAGACTACATCAGCAGCTTCCAAGGCCAAGAGGTTGCTTGATAGTCAATCACTCAAGATGAGAGACCTTGTGAATGCACTAGAAGATGTCTTATTCGTTTCTGTGGAAATCTTAAAACAGGTAGATCCTAGCCTCGACAGCTTCAAGAATGCGAATACCAGAGAAGAGCTACTTCAATTTGAGAGTTTTTGACACCCATATGTCACTAATCTTGCTGGAGAGCCATGCTTTCGGCCCTGATTCTGCATGTCCCTTCATATCCCACCATGCATGGACCATAGGGATTATCCGGCGTACAACGCGTTCCGAAGAGTCTGCATTCAACGGGATCTGTCATACCCAAGATAACCTCGTGACAGACACAACCAGGTAGTATGTCTACGGATTCCTTCTGCGGGAAGTCGAACTGTTTTCTTGTATCATGTTCTGAGAATTCGTCTCTAATGTAGTATCCTGAATCCGCGATGACACCAAGGCCTCGCCAAGGAGCATCATCAATCTTGAAAGCGTCTTCAAGGATTTTCCGAGCAGCGGGATTCCCTTGAGGGCGAACAACCCGCGAATATTCATTCTCTGAATCCGTCCTTCCCTCTCTAATCTGAATCAGGATCATTCTGATTGATTCTAATACATCTAAAGGTTCGAAACCGGCTGCAACACAGGGGACATTGTGTTCCTCGGCGATACTCTGATACACTTCAGTTCCAATGATAGTAGATACGTGACCCGGAGTTATGAAGCCATCCACGTCGAATCCTTCCAAGTTGACCAGCAGATGCATCGCAGGAGGTATCAACTTGAGTGATGTCAGTATCGAGAGATTATCAGGAGGGCCTCTCATAATTTCTACTCCGATTGTAGGGGCCGTAGTTTCGAAACCAACACCGACGAAGATAGTTTTTCTATCAGGGTTCTTTCTTGCAATTTCTACTGCATCATTCGGTCCGTAGACAACCCTAACGTCAGCACCAGCTGTTCGTTCCTCAGCAAGCGTTGAGTCAGTAGCTGGAACTCGCATCATGTCACCAAAGGTTGTAATAATATGGTCACGTCTTGCTAGTTCTATAGCCTTGTCAATATCTTCAGCCGCACATACACAAACTGGACAGCCAGGGCCTGCAACTAGCTCGATTTCATCTGGTAGAATTGTACGTATGCCATTGTGGCTTATAGTGTGTTCATGGGTGCCGCACACGTGAACAATTCTGATAGCCTTTCCCGAGCTCAACTGTTTGATCTGTTTCAAAACGGCATTGGCATACCTGCGATCTCTGAACTCAGATTGTTCTAACATGGCAGCTTCCTTCTATAGAAGGACTGTTTTGCAGATACTTATAGTTCGTTTGTTGGCTACATGCAGAAAGAGCAGTCAACGACTACTTGCGAATCTCGTCGAGTATGACAAGGGCTTCACCGATGGATATTGACAGGCGACTTGCCAGCTCCCTAACGCCAATATTCGGTTCATTCTCTAGAATGCTGTTGCGGATATAGCCACACAGTCCACCGTACATCGGATTTCTGCGCGCCGTCTCTACCAAAATTTTCCAAAGGGGGTGACTCTTGAAATCGCTGAGGTCAATATCGACGAGCCTAGATGATTCAACCTCTCTTTCTAGATCGGCTTTTAACTTGGAATATTCTCCTTTATTCTGGGTATCAATAGATTTGTCAGTTAATTTGTGCTGTTGACTCATCGTGGTTCCTTCTTCGATTCTTCCCTGTACAACTCAGTACAAGTTGCAATAGGGGCCGGGGAATAGACGATTATAAGAATTGGCACATGCTGAACACTTCCGCGCCAAAAACCAGCTGGCATTCAGTTGCCGAAGCATCCTAGAAATAATATTTTGATAATGATGCAACTGTAGTAAGCTTTAAACAGTAATGGTCAAGTGCTAGTCGCAACGGTACAATTGACCTTAAACGGTCATCATCGGGGTTTGAGACTAGTTGCCACAAGGTGTACGAAGAATCGTCTTAGATGTATTGAAACCTCACACGCCCAGAGTTACTGATTTGGCCATGATGCTTTCTCGCGAAGAGCGTGTGAATGGGACTAATATTACAGTTAAGGAAGTTGATCAAAACACAGAGAGCATATCAATAACGCTTGAAGGAAATGACCTCGACTACGATACAATCAAGGAAATCCTTGAACAAGCTGGTGCGGTGATACACTCAATCGATCAAGTTGTTGCTGGAAAACAGGTCGTCGAGGATGTCACCGTTGAACCGGAAGACAGTTAGAGGACTGCTTCCCGCCCACCCAGCTTCTCAGTCAAACGCTCACTTTCAGCTTCAATTCTATTTCTAATTACGCCTCGAAGTTCATGCTGAAATGCTGGAGGAATAATCTTCACTACATCACAGAGCTGATCGACAATTCTTTCGGTCAACTCATGTGATGAAACAGGACTCCCACGTACAATACTGTTGACAACTGCTTCCCCCACACTCATTCTAACAACTGAATACATGACACTAGATATGGTACCTTGTGAATCAATGAAAAAAGGGAGGTGATTCTTGTCATGCAGAATGATGAAATCCAACTTCTCAACGATACTTTCAGTATACCACTCCAAGCTGGATTCTTTCATGCGAAACTTGCTGGCAAATTCAGTCTTGGTTAAGGGATTTGGATGGCTCCATGGATGTCTGCTAACCAAATAAAGTGCTGCAGCGAAGAAAGGGTCAAGCTCTCGCGGCATACCCTCTTCAGATATGTATCGGCGAATCAAATCCAGTGCCATGCTTCCATATCGCTCATCAATTCGTGCCTCAGTGAAAAATTCGTGAGCATCCCGGATGGTTTGAACAACTTCTTGAGGCTTTACCACGAGCTGGCTGTCTTCATCATGATACATATTTCTGGCACTCCGCGTCTCTCAAAGCTGCTCACCACAAAAGACAGTGTTGGGAGTTATATCATTTTTGCATAGGAAACAGAGGGTGAGTTGGAAGGCGCGTTTTAAACTATGAATTCCCGCTTAGCGGGGTCTATAGATTTTCTCAAGCGCCCATCGCAGTGTATTCTGTATTTCCGCCAAGCGACTCTTATCGCCATAGTTACGAATGATTATCTCTTCAAGGATGCCATCATCAGCATGCACTTCGAAATCGAATGCTTGTTCCCAATCAATCTCGCCTTCTTCAACTCTCTTTCTGTCGCTCTGCTGAAACTGGCCCAGAATCCGTTCAACAAAGAAACGGGCAAATGCTCCCTTCTTAATATCATAAAGCGCATGTTCAGCTGGAAGAATATCCAATGTATTACCTTGCAGTTCAATCGTTGCAAGATCTTTCTCTCCCGCCTTATCCATCACTTCAATAGTCCTGAATTCCTCATCTTCGGCTTCAGTCTTCGCTGTGGACTCCATCTGTTCGAGGGTTCCAGAAGGTGGCTCTTTGGCTGCAAATGCGGAGGCTGCAGTCGTAAAGCTGCCTTTTCCTATAATGGAGTCAATAGCGTCAAGGTATGACTCAAGCCGTTCTACAGTCGCCCTCGCCTCCTCAAGCTGTTCTTTGAGGTCACTTTTGAGATCCAAGAGTGCTTGAACATTGCGTTCTGCCAATTTGAGCACCTGCCGATTGTACGAAAAGAGACAATCTCGTTATGAATATATCAGATGGTGTAATATTATAGTTAAGTTCTATCCTTAAAAGGAACTTAACAAGTTATGAGTCACGAAAATTGGTCTATTTCTCTTCTATAACCGAAATTGCAAAATCGGGACATTCCATCTCGCATAACCTGCATACGATGCAGGATTGGAAATCCTTCACTTCAGGAAGAAAAAATCCTCTGTTGTCCACCTCATCTGACTTCTCTAGGACATTCTGCGGACAAACAGAGATGCATATGTGACAGCCTTTGCACAGTTCTTCATCAATGACTATCCTTTTTGCGCGTTTTGGCATCGAAGAATTCTCCAAGTAGCTTGGAGAGCGTTTACGATATAACGATATTCATGTAAGATAATTTGATGACAATTGAAGAGGATTAATAGCTCCCTCGAGAGAAGTGGATTGACGTACCAGAGTGCAAAATTGCTGTAAGACTAAGATAACCTTCATATGAAAACAGATTGGCTCAGTTGGTTTCACTCAACTATAAGAAACAGGTTATAAATCGAAAGCATTACAAGAGCTTACTAGTAAGGAGATGGTTCAGTGAAATCCTACTTCGTTTTCGCATGTCCCAAGTGCCATCATTTCACTCTGGCACCGGTGGGGCAGAAGAAGAGAAGGTGTAGCTACTGCGGAAAAATAATTGACATCAGGAAGGCATTGAAAACTGTGTTTGACGGTCATGATAGGGCATCCGCAGCTGTTAGAGAATATAATGCTGGGGGAGATGAGGAATTCCATGCAGCGGTTGAGAAGTCGAAGAAACGGGTCAAGGCCCTGATGCCTGCAGAAAGACTAACGGTAGAGGATCTGGAAACAGATGAAGAACCACCACCAAGCACTGGAAAACGACGCCGGCTCCTCAAAATGCTGGCGAAAGAAGCCAAGGGACAGGCCTGTTCGTTGGAACGTATTGAGAAACTCTGTGAGGAGTACAAGTTGGAATGGTCGTGGGTTGAGGAACAGATTAGCAAAATGTCTAATGAGGGGAATCTTATCTTTCCCAGACCGTGGTCTGTTCAGATGGTAGGAAGAATTGAAGATGATGAGGAATCAACAAAGAGAGACGTCGATGTTTCAGATGAGATAGTAGAGATGTTGAGAGAACGAGATGGGTCCGCGAATTTAGATGATATCATCAAATACTTTCATCAGAAAGGAGTATCCGAATCATCAGTCGAATCGTCACTTGAAAAGCTGATGCGGAATGGACACATCTTCGCTCCAAGTAGAAGCAAAATCAGTTTAGTCTAGTGAACACGATTCATTCAATAGGTAACTTACGAGATTGGAGAGCGAAGACCGATGCCGATGGTAGAGCTCGTAGCAAAACGATTGCTTACGCGAAACCCAAACATAGGCTTGAGTGTAGTTGACCTTATAGTGTTGTTGTGGCTATTCACAAATCCATACGATAACAACAGAAGGCAATTGAGCAGTATGAAGAATATATTGAAAATGACCGAGACAATTCAGAGTCCTACAGGCAGGGTTAATCTGACAGATGATGAACTAACACAGATAGTTCTGGGTAGTCTAAAACGGTTGAAAGAAAAGAATCTCATCTACATCCGATCTGCAGGGGTACATTACATCAGGGCTACGCTAACGCAGAAGGGAATTGATTTAGTTGAGAGCTCGATTCCCAGTGGTCGTTTAAGACGAGTAACGGAGGAATTCGGAGATAATCCCTAGACGCATTCTATTCCAATCATAGTGAGTTTCATGATTAGTCAGTTTCGCTAATTGATAAGCTTTAAAAGTAGATTCTTGCCGCACCTGCATGTCGCTCTTAGAACACAAGAATTCACTAACCGAAGGAGCAGTGCAGGCAGCTTGTTCTGCGTGCGCGAACCGCCTGTATACGTTTGCCGGATAGGTTATGGATGCCTTGTTGAGGGCGCCATATGACTCGTCGGCTCACCGAGTTGACATGACGTGTGCCTTTTGGAGTCAAAAACACGGGAAGTGAACCGTTATGCCCAATTACGGATATAGCATAATAGGCCTAGACCCGGATAAGACAGCCGTGGCTAGTGGTCGAAACATGAGATGCTCCCCCAAACATTGTGTGGAGATATGTAACGAAATCAGGGGGAAGATGTTACATGATGCTCTCGACCTTCTTGACAAGGTCATAGACGAAGAGGCCTGGATTCCATACAAGAAGTACAAGAAGAAAGGGGCCCACCACTCAGGAATGAAAAAATGGCACACAGGCGGACATCCGGTAAAGGCGTCGAAGAAGATTAGGGAAGTCCTAGTCAACGCAGAGGCAAATGCAGATCATAAGGGTCTCGACATAGACCGCCTTAGAATCAAGCATGCAGCCACACAAAAGGGCCGAACCTACAAGAACTATATCGAACGGGCATTTGGAAGAAGTACTGAGTACTTTGAACACACGTCACATGTCGAAATCGTGCTTGAAGAGGTTGGCTAAAATGTCGGCTATCAAACATTTCATCGAGCAGAATGCGAAGAAACTCACCATTGACGAGTTTCTAAGCCGTGAGCTGAATACAGCTGGATATGGTGGCCTTGAAATCAAGGAAGGACCCATGAGAACAGATATCATCATTTACGCCTCGAGGCCAGGTGTTGTAATCGGTCGACGGGGTTCAAATGTGAGAGAATTGACGTATACACTTGAAACCCAGTTTATGATAGACAACCCGCAAGTCGAGGTTAGTGAAATAGAGAACCCATGGCTCAACGCACAGGTGATGGCTTCCAGAATTGCTAGACAAATGGAGCGCGGTGTCAGATTCAGAAGAATGGTGTACTGGATCATCAACAGGATAATGCGGGCTGGTGCAGAAGGCTGTGAAATCATCGTAAAAGGCAAGCTCTCAAGCAGGCGCGGTCGTTATCAGAAGTTTCGGAAAGGTACGATTACCAAAACTGGTGAACCAGCTAGAGCATTCGTCGATGAAGCGGATGATACTGCGATTTTGAAGCCTGGTTCGATTGGAATCAAAGTCAGAATCATGAAAGCAGACGCCAAACTCCCTGGTACGGTTCACGTTAAAGAACCGAAAGATAGGGAGAGAGAAGAGCCTCGTCTTCTTGCTCAACCTGAAGAAGAGGAGGAGGAAGAGGAAGAGGCTGAAGAGGGCGAAGAGGTGCCCGAGGGTATTACTGATCTTGAGGAATTGCGTGAACTTGAAGAGCTTGACGAGTTGGAACTCGTAGAAGAAGAACCAGCCCAAGAAGTGCCTGAGGAAAAGGAAACCGAAGTCACTAAAGAAGAACCGGAAGAAGAATCAGCAGCAGATACCGAGAGCACTCTAGAGGAGCTCGAGGAACTGGATGATCTCGATCCATCTACTGAAGAAACAGAGGAAGAGGAGTAGCGTATGGCAAGACTTACCACTCAAGATATCAGAAACCTCACACCTGAGGAACGCAAACGAAGACTAGAAGACCTGTATGACCAGCTTTCCAGTCTTCGTATAGAAGTCGCAACAGGTGGCGGAACTGAGAATCCCTATCAAATCCGACAAGTGAAGAAAACTATTGCGCGCATTCTCACTGTTCAAAGAGAAGAAGAACTGGGGGTATCCCGATGAGAATTCAACCCGAAAACATTGTGAGACACGAGCTGGTGGGATTGGATGCTCATGTGACAGAATCAACGGATTCGACCCTGGTTTCAAGAAAAGGACAGGTCATTACAGAAAGCAAGAATATACTGGAACTGAAAACTACTGCTGGCACGGTTAAGATTCCAAAGCAGACCGCAGTATTCGATTTTACACTTCCAGATGGTGGAGTGGTCAGGGTCAACGGAAAGATTCTGCAAGGACGACCTGAGGAACGAATGAAGCAGAGGCTCAGGAGATGGTAAACATGGCAAAGGGTGAAAACGTAGTTAGAAATATTGGTATTCCCGGGGTAGAACCTCCAGAGGACGTTTGTGACGATCCAAACTGTCCGTTTCATGGGCACTTGCCCGTAAGAGGAAGGATCATGGAGGGGGTTGTAACAAGTACGGAAATGCACAACACGATTACCTTCCAGATGGATTACCTATCTCTTGCCAGAAAGTACTCTCGGTATGAGCGTCGCCGAACAAAGAAACATGCACACCTACCACCTTGTATCAAGCTCAAGAAAGGTGACATGGTGAAAGTAGTCGAGTGTAGACCATTGAGTAAGAATGTTTCATGTGTTGTTGTGTCAGCACGACCGTCAATTTCAGCCAAGGAGGAGTAGACAATGTCGAGAAAAGTTGGGAGAGGAATCAGGAGATTCATGCCGAGAATAGCTAGGGGACTCCCTATCGGTGCACGACTTCTATGTGCCGATAATTCAGGAGCTAGGCAGCTGGAAATCATAACTGTTTTCGGTTACAAAGGCAACGTCAGAAAAATTGGCAAGGCAGGCATTGGCGACTTGGTGAATGTCGGTGTTATCAAGGGAAAACAGGAACTCAGGAAACAGGTGCTTCAAGCAATAATCATCAGGCAGCGAAAGCCCTACCGAAGACCAGATGGGTCGTGGATTCAGTTTGAAGATAATGCAGCCGTTCTCGTAAAACCAGGTGGAGAACCACAGGGTTCAGAGTTGCGAGGACCTATGGCAAAGGAAGTGACTCTCAAGTGGCCCCGAGTAGCGGCCATTGCATCCAAGATAGTGTGAGGTTGATACAGGTGACAAAAGACAGTCCAAAATCTCCGAGCAAGCAGCGGAAACGCATTCATCAGGGCAGTATACATTCACACAAGAATATGTTCAATGTGAGATTGGATGAATTCCTAAGAGAAGAATACGGTTTTAGATCCATGAAGCTCAAGAAAGGCGACTTGGTTAAAATCATGCGGGGGCGATTCAGAGAAACAGAGGGTACTGTGGAGCGACTCGATTACAAAGAAGTGAGAGTATACCTCGACAGTGCAACAATTGAGAAGGCGGATGGTACCGAGATAAACGTGCCGATTCATCCGTCAAATCTCATGCTTCTACAACCCGAAATGGACGATGAGAGAGAAGAACGAATAGAGAAGAGAATGATGCGAAGCATGGAGAGTGAATAGATATGGTACGCCGAGGACAAAAAAAGCACCAGAAACGTTTGCCAGCGCCGAAGAACTGGCCTATTCCTAGGAAGGAAACCAAATTCGTTGCAAGGGTGATTCCAGGACCACATCCAAAGGAACACTGTCTTACGTTAACCCTGTTACTAAGAGAGGTTCTTGAATATGCTCAGAACATGCGGGAAGTAAAGGCAATACTGTCCAGTGAGCAATTAAAAGTGGATGGAATTATACGCAAAGATCCACGATTTCCCGTTGGCCTTATGGATGTTGTACAGATTGAAAGTTCAGATGAGATATTCCGCCTCTTGCCCCGTTCGAGGGGGGGATTTCGACTGCATCCGATTGATGATGAAGAAGGAAAGATGAAAATCTGCAGAATTGAGAAAAAGATGATGGCTCCTGGGGGCAGGGTTCAGATTACACTCCACGATGGAAAGAACATCTTACTTCCCGAAGGGGAAGATCCCTCTGAGTATTCGCGCTATGATACACTCAAAATTTCAGTACCGGACCAAGACATACTCAAGGTCATTCCGCTTAAGGAGGGAGTGGTTGCACTCGTTACTCGTGGAAAAAACGTTGGCATGGAAGGAACCCTCGTTAAGATTCAGAAACAGCTCGGTACTCATGCGAGTACTGTCACAATCCAGGACAGGCAAGGTGACAGGTTTGAAACGGCCCTAGATTACATATTTGCATTAGGGGAAGACAAGCCCGAGATTAGCTTGGGGGACGATTCTAGATGAGTATACCACATGAAGAACTGTACATCGAAGATTGGCAAGCTTATCCAATGAGACAGCCAAAGATAGCCAAAGTAGTTGTGGACATGTGCACCAGTGGCGGAGACGAGCTAGAGAAGGCGGAGACTGTCCTTGAGAAACTTACAGATCAAAAACCCGCATACTCACGGGCAAAACAAACCGTTCGAGAATTCGGTATACGCCGTAGAGAACCAATAGCGGTTAGAGTTACACTTCGACATGATAAGGCCATCCGCTTTTTGAAAAGAGCCCTTGAAGCCAAGGAGAATGTACTTCTAATCAAGAATTGGGACCAAAGCGGTAACTTCGCGTTTGGCATAGAGGAGCATATCGATATCCCAGGTATCGAATACGACCCAAATCTCGGTATTCAAGGTATGAATATCACTGTATGTGTAGAGAGACCAGGTTTCAGGATAAAGCGAAGGAGAAAACGGAAGAAGAAGATACCCTATCGCCATAGACTGACACCGGAGGAAAGCATGGTTTTCATCAAGCAAAAGTTTGGTGTTGAGATTCTTGAAAAGGAAAGGGAGCGAACATACCTCTTCTGAGGTGACAGATGATGACGAACAATGATGAGAAGGAGAATAAGCCGATGGGCAAAGGAAACAGGACATGTATGCGCTGTGGTACACATCAGGGCATCATTCGTCGATATAATCTGAATCTTTGCCGACGTTGCTTTAGAGAGGTAGCAGAGAAACTCGGTTTCCGCAAATACAGCTAAGGAGGTAAGACGAAAGATGACATTACTAGATCCATTGGCCAATGCGATGTCAACCATTTACAACTCGGAATTAGTCGGAAAACCAGAAATATCCATCGCTCCAGCGTCAAGTTTGATTGAGCGAGTATTGCGAGTCTTGCAAATGACAGGGTACATCGGAGAATTCGAACGCATTGACGATGGAAAAGCGGGGAGATTCAGAGTACAATTGATGGGGCGTACAAACAAGTGCGGCGTAATCAAACCCAGATTCCCTGTCAAGCATGATGGCTACGAAGATTTTGAGAAAGAATACTTGCCTGCCTATGACTATGGAGTTCTCATAATCACTACCCCTCAAGGGGTGATGACACACCGAGAAGCCAAAAAACGTGGAATTGGCGGAAGATTGCTGGCCTATGTATATTGAAGGAGGTTCGAAATTGTCCACAGAAGCAGCATACGATCAAAGAATAGAAATTCCCAGTGAGGCAGATGTTACTGTAGACGGCAAAACCATCAAGGTGACTGGAGAACTGGGTAGTCTTGAAAGAACATTCCCAGAACCACTTGTAGACATATCCATCGAGGGAAATGAGCTAGTAGCTACAACTCCGATATCTCGTAAGAAGACGAGGGCATTGGTCGGTACTGTCATTGCTCACACTCGTAACATGATTATTGGTGTCACGAAAGGATACACGTACGAGATGAAGATTGTCTATAGTCACTTCCCGATAAGTGTGGAACAGGCAGGAGATGAAGTGATCATCAATAATTTCATCGGAGAACAAGGACCTCGTCGAGCAAGAATAATGGGAGATGTGGAAATCGAGACTACTGATGATGATGTAATCATTAGTGGAATAGATATCGAAGCCGTTTCTCAAACAGCAGCCAATATTCAGCAATCACTGAAAATCAGAGACAAAGACAGACGAATCTTCCTGGACGGTATCTATGTTATCAGGAAGAGAAAGGGTGACGAAATAGAATCAATAGTGTAAGGGAGGCAGAAAAATGACAGGAGATTCCAAAGAAGAACCCACTCTCAAGGATTTGGACGGAGTAGGTCCGACGTTACAAGAGAGACTGACCAAAGGCGGTTACTCCTCACTTAAGAATCTAGCAAAAGCTGAACCTGAAGAACTTGCAGAAGTGAAAGGTATCAGCAAGGGCAAAGCTAAGGACCTTATTACTCAGGCGAAGAAGCTTGTCCCTAAACCAAAAAAGAAGAAAAAGAAGAAAGAACCCTCATTGAACGATATATCAGGTGTTGGTCCGACTCTCGAAGAAAGATTGGTTGATGCGGGGTATAAGACGCTCAAGGACTTGACAACAGCAAAAGCAGCGAATATTGCTTCCGAGGTTGATGGGATAAGCGAAAGCAAAGCTGGTGAGATGATTGCCGAAGCGAAAAAGATTGTCCCTAAACCAAAAAAGAAGAAGAAAGAGAAGAAAGAACCCTCATTGAGCGATATATCTGGCGTGGGGCCAACCCTCCGAGATAGACTGGTTGACGCTGGATACAAGACGCTCAAGGACTTGACAACAGCAAAGGCAGCGAATATCGCTTCCGAGGTTGATGGAATAAGCGAGAACAAAGCTGGTGAGATGATTGCACAGGCTCAGGAGATGCTTCCCAAGGAACCAAAGAAAAAGAAGAAACCGAGTCCACCAAAGGAGGCCGAGATATCAGAAGAGCCTAGCCTTGAAATCGATACTGAACCAGAGATTGATGAGCGCCTCTGGAAGATTGCCAAGAAGAAAAGAGAACGCAAACCGAAGTTTAGACATAACCAAGCTCATCGCTGGAAAAGAGTGAAAGATTCTTGGAGAAGGGTTCGTGGAATCGATAGTGATATTCGTGAAAAGAAGAAGGGGCATATAAAGATGCCATCAGCCGGCTTCCGTACCCCCAAGGAAGTACGCGGGCTTCATCCTTCAGGGTATGAAGAAGTTCTTGTTCATCGCCCTGCTGACCTAGAGGGACTTGACCCCACGAAGCAAGCTGTCCGAATTGGTGGTACTGTTGGTGAGAGAAAGCGTCAGAACATCATTCAGAAAGCTGATGCCATGATGCTCAGGATTCTCAATCCGGGTGTTGAGGAAGCTATCATTGAAGAAGAGCTATTCGAAGAGCTTGAAGGCTTAGAAGATATCGAGGTGGAATGAAATGAAGCTCACTGCACAAAAGAGATTAGCTGCAGAGGTGATGGGAGTTGGCAAATCCCGTGTTTGGATTGATCCGGAATGGGTAGACGAGGTAAGCTTGGCCATCACCAAGAATGACATCAGAAGACTCATTGACGAAGGTATCATTCAGAAGAAGGCAAAGAAGGGTGTCAGCAGAGGTCGAGCACGACACAAGGCCAACCAGCGAAGAAAAGGACAGCAGAAAGGACCTGGCCGCAAGAAAGGTAAGGCTACCGCAAAGCTGTCGAAGAAGGATCGTTGGATTAGAAGAATCAGACCAATTAGAAAGGAGCTTCGGCGGCTGCGTGATGAAGGCATGATTACATCTTCGGTCTACAGAACACTCTACAGAAAGGCAAAGGGTAACACATTCAGAAACGTTGCACATCTTAGGACCTACATATCAGAAAGAAACTTGGAGACTGGAGAATAATGGCACGTGGTTCAACATACAAAGTCAAATTCAGACGGCGCCGTGAAGGCCGCACTGACTATTATCGTAGGCGCAAGCTTCTGTTGTCTGGAAAGCCACGGTTGGTTGTTAGGAGGACCAATACACGAACTATTGCACAGTTTATCATAGCAAAGCGCTCTGGAGATCACACGGTAGCATCAGCGGTGTCTAGCGAGCTATATGCTTATGGCTGGGATATGGGCATGGGAAACATGCCGGCAGCCTATCTGACTGGTCTGCTCGCGGCAAACAGGGCCAAGGAAGAAGGGATTCAAGAAGCGGTACTGGACATTGGACTGAATCCACCGGTCAGCGGGTCTACAGTTTTTGCGGTTTTGAAGGGAGCACTTGACGCCGGAGTAGACGTTCCCCACGACCCAAAGATATTGCCAAGCGATTCTCGAATAACAGGCGAACACATTGCAGCTGCCTATGAGCATTTCAATGAATCTGACGAAGATAGTCATATGTTTGACCGACTTGAACGGAAAGGGGTTGAAGTTCAGAAGACTCCTGAACAGTTTGAAAAGGTCAACAATATAATAATGGAAAGCTCTGTTAAAGAGCTTGAAAAGATGAAGAAGGATGCAAAGGAAAGACGGGCCATACAGAAAAAACATGAGCCTAAGGAGCGCGAGAAACCCGAGGAGCACCCACCACGGGCTAAGCCCATCAAGCATCGAAGAAGACTGGTTCAAAGCCATGACAAGAAGCGCAAAAAATAGAGGATTGATGAGAAATGAGCAGGAATAGAGATTCACTAGAAGACTGGGTCCCGAAGACCAGACTTGGTCGTCTTGTCAAGGAAGGACATATCAACAGTCTTCAAGAAATAGTTGAGAATAACTACACCATACGGGAACCAGAGATTGCCGATATGCTATATCCCGACCTTCGGCAAGAGATTGTTGATGTAACTGTTGTGCGCAGACAGTCAGACAGTGGTCAACAACGAAGCTTCAGGATTAGCGTTGTTGTCGGTAATGGGGAAGGTATAGTTGGAATAGGCACTGGAAAGGCAGCAGAATTCGTTCCTGCCATTCGAGCAGCGGAAGCAAGAGCCAAACTCAATCTGACTCTGTTCAGACGTGGCTGTGGGTCTTGGGAATGTCGATGCGACGATTCGCATAGTATTCCTTTCAAGGTCACCGGAAAATCGGGTTCAGTAAGAGTAACCCTGAAGCCAGCTCCGAAGGGAACAGGATTAGTCACTGCAGATGTTGGAAAGACTGTACTTAGTATAGCTGGTGTCGAAGATATTTGGTCGGAGCGGCGAGGGCGTTCTAGAATCTCAGGTAACTTCGCCAAGGCATTTGTTGACGCACTACAGCAGACCTACAGAATGCTCCCCCCTCAAGAATGGGCTAGACAATCAGGAGTGGTTACAGGTGAGCAATGAAGGAGAAATGTTACTAGCGATTCGCACACGCGGTGACGTGAGAGTGAGGCCGCAGATTCAAGATGCCCTGAAGAAGCTACGGCTGGGACGAAATCACAGCGCCATTGTTGTAAAGAATACCCCAGCTATGAGAGGAATGATTAACAAAGTCAAGGATTATGTTACTTGGGGAGAGATAGACTCTGAAATCGCTGAAATCCTTGTCAGAAAACGCGGTCGGCTTTCCGCAAACAGAAGATTGAGCGATGAATACGTCAAAGAGCACTCTGAGTACAAATCCATGAAAGACTTTTCAAAAGCACTTGCCGCTGGTGAGGCCAAACTATCGGACGTTAAAGGGCTGAAACCGTTGTTCAGATTGAGTCCACCCAGTGGAGGATATCGTGGTAAAATCAATGAGCCGATTAAGACAGGTGGAGTTCTCGGATACCGCGGCCCCGACATTAATAACCTTGCCAAGAGAATGATATGATGAAGCAAAAGAGGTGAAAACTATGTCATGGTACTATGATGATGACGATGAGGACCCACGTAAAGAACTACGTAAGTGGTTCGGTGAGTTCCTTCCAGAAGGGGTCTTTGCAGAGATCGATAAGATGATGGAGCGGATGATGAGACAAATGAGAGATGAGAACATGCTTGATAGAAAATCACTCAATGAGTTCATCAAACAGCAAGGACAGACCAATCCGTTCGTCTTCGGATTCTCTATGAGCGTCGGACCGGATGGCCAGCCAGTCATCAAGAAATTCGGTAATACTGATTTCCAAGAGAAAGGAACTCCAAGGGCAGGTCACTATGAACCACTAGTTGATGTCATTGATGAAAAGGATGAGATTATTGTTGTGGCGGAACTGCCAGGTGTAGATAAGGATGATATTAAGGTCCGCGTCAAGGGGCAACACCTTACTATACATGTCGATAATCCAAACAAGCCATATTACAAAGAAGTCGAGTTACCAAGTAGAGTGATGAAAGAAGACGCTAGTTCGTCAATCAGAAACGGCGTGCTCGAAATCCGTTTAAAGAAAGCATAGAGGAGATACAATAATGGCTAATCGCAAGAAAAAGAAGATTAACAAAACTCGTGGACGACGGGGTTCAGGATACGGGTTTACTAAAGGTCACCGGAAATCAGGGCAGCGAGGGGGAAAAGGTGCAGCAGGATCCAAGAAACATCACTACCAGAAAGTAATGGCTGAAGATCCCCATTATTTTGGGAAACATGGTTTCACAAGGCCCCAGCGGGTTGTTGAAGACGTCAGCGTACTGAATGTACGGGATATCGATATGCGCGCCGACCAGCTTGTCGAAGATGGTCTTGGGGAGAAGAAAGGAGAGAGATATGAAATCGATATTTCCAAGATGGGCATCGATAAAGTGCTTGGTGCAGGCAGAGTTACACGAAAACTCGATCTTCGAGGCGTTGAGGATATATCTGATAGTGCCAAGAAGAAGATCAATGATGTGGGCGGTACAATCGACCTGAAGGAAGATTGAACGCCGCATCCCTTTTCCTGATTATGCACATATCACACCCACTTTGTTGTTCAGTCAGCAGAAGATTCGTCATATAGAACAGACGGGTTAATTGAAGGGTTATCGCTAAGCAATTTATTTTATGGCTAGTTTCCAGAAAAAAGAGGCATTCATTCATCAATACGTTTAAAGGCACAATCAAGGTGCACCCACAGTAACCTGCAGGAGAACTCCTACTCGTGACATCTACATTCCTCAGATTGCTTTCACCTTTCGTGCGAATCATGCCGCAGGTGAAGGCACCAGATCGAGAAGTGTCGTTCAGAGAAAAAGGGATATGGACTCTCTTGATTCTCATAATTTTTCTAGTCATGTCACACATGCCTCTTTATGGCGTAGATCCACAAACCGGTACTGACTACCTATGGGCAATGAGGGTCATCCTAGCCAGCTCACGTGGTACGCTGATGGAACTCGGTATAGGGCCTATTGTCACAGCAGGACTTGTCATGCAGCTGCTTTCAGGGTCGAAGATTATTGATGTTGACTATGGAAATCCTGAGGAGCGCGCTCTATTCACTGGTGGACAGAAAGTACTCGCACTGTTCATGACAGCATTCCAGGCTCTCGCCTACATTTTCGGTGGGGCATATGGAGAACTCTCACCGAATAGTCAGGTCCTTGTATTCTTGCAGCTCTTCATAGCAGGTGTCGTCGTCATACTCATGGACGAGCTGGTACAGAAGGGGTGGGGACTTGGTTCCGGTGTTTCACTATTCATCATGACCAATGTTGCTGGACAGGTTATTTATAACATGTTCAATATCGTGGAGCTAGAATCAGTACCTGAGGCAAATCCAACGAATCTCCCAAAGGGTATCATATCAGCACTTCTCACCAATCTTCTACGGTGGTTTGGCATTGGTGGTGACCAAGGTCCAGTCGTCGACTTGGGCTGGTTCCTAATTCGAGACGGTTTCAATCCGAGCATCATGTCACTTGTCGTGACCTTTGGCATTTTCGCTGTGGTCCTATGGTTGGAGTCTGTTCGTGTAGAAATACCCCTTCAATATGCAAGATATCGAGGAATGAAGGCAAGATATCCCATCAAGCTCCTCTATACCTCGAATATCCCCGTTATCCTCTCGCAGGCCCTTTATGCGAATATCCTCTTCTTTGGCCAGATAATATTCACCAACTTCAATAGTGAAGGCAATAATCCATTTCTTAACCTCATAGGCACGTTCAAACAGGATCCAAATAGCACACGCTTGATAGCAGATGGAGGATTGGCAAGATACATAACGCCGCCGCAGGGACTGTTTAGCGTCATCAATGAAGGGTTCGACGGTATTCTTCATATCATCGTATACGCAGTTATTATGGTGCTCCTCTGCTGGGGTTTCAGCACTATATGGGTTGAGATTTCAGGAATAGCACCTCGGGATGTTGCTCGTCAGCTCTTGGATTCGGGATACATAGTCCCTGGCTTCAGGAGAAGCGAGAAAGTGCTAGAACGACTGTTGCAGAGATATATCCCTGTAGTAGCTGGTCTTGGTGGAGTCATAATTGGTAGTATAGCAGCAACTGCAGATGTTCTGGGGGCATTAGCAAGCGGAACTGGAATTCTGCTTATGGTATCTATCATCAAGCAGTACTACGAGCAAATCGCCAAGGAACAACTCTCCTCTATGGGCGGTGAAGGTGTCGAAGGTTTGCTTGGTATCCTCTAGTCACTCATGTTGCTTTGTGCCCAGCTGGAGAACGGGTCCGAAGGGCCTGCCCGGAAAAGTGAATATCCCCATTTCCGAGGGAAGGAACTATTAAAAGCCGGATAGTTGATGAGCGAATACGATACGGCAGGTGACCCATGGTATGGCAAAATCAAGAAATGCAGTTATAACGACTGGAATTCCAGGCGTTGGTAAGACCACAGTCATTGATGGTGCTATTGAATACATCAACAAAGAATTCGGCGAAGAAGTCAAGGTAATCAACTTCGGTACCGAGATGTTTGAGGTTGCTTCAGCAAGAGGCCTCGTAGTAAATCGGGACGAAATCCGAAAACTTCCTACCGATAAGCAACGAGAAATTCAGCAGCTGGCGGGTGAATCAATTGCAAAGAAAGCAGAAGCATCTCGCGTTATTGTTGATACTCATACCCTGATAGAGACACCCAACGGGTTCTTAATCGGACTTCCAGAATGGGTTGTCAAGGCCATCATGCCAAAGACCATAGTGCTTATTGAAGCAGAACCAAAAAACATCGCCAGTAGACGTGCCCAAGACGAAAGTCGTGACAGAGATGTACAGCTGACGGCTGAAATCACAAGTCACCAAGAGATGTGTAGGGCAGCTGCAGCTGCAGCAGGTACCCTTACTGGTGCAACCATTAGAATCATCAAGAATTACCAGGGGAAAGCAGAAGAAGCCGCTACAAAGCTTGCAGAAACAGTAATGGAGTAAACAGATATGCAAAACTTAATCGCAGATTTTATGAATTGGTTTACCGCTACCTTTGCCATTTTCAGGCAACTACCGCTTTCTGCCCTGTTTGTGGTCTTCGTATCGGTTACTATATCAAGCATTAGCAATCTTGCAATGAAACGCTTTGCTGATATGCGGACACTCAAGCGGCATCAGAAACAAATCAAGGAATTCCAAGAGCTCCAGAAAAAAGCAGAAGAAAGCCAAGACGAAAACATGCTCAAGAAGCTGGAGCGAAAACGAGGGTATATAGAGAAGATTCAGCGGGAAATGCTTTCTGAGCGTTGTAAGCCGTCTCTGTTCTTCTTTATCCCGTTTGCTCTGTTCTTCACAATACTGCGATCTTTCTTCAGCGGTCCAGAAGGGGATTTGATTGTCGCGGTATTGCCCTTCAGCGTTCACAAAGTACTGCCCTTCCTTGTTGGCTGGATTGGTTTTCCAACACCTGCTGGATTCGGTATGACCTTCTGGGGGTTCTATTTGCTATCAGGCCTTGGTCTGTCATCAATCCTTCAGCGAATTATGGGAACTCAAGTGATGTAAGAAAGCCACTTCGATCAAAGGGGATGGCATAGTATGGGTCTCCTCAGTTGGGTTCACTCAACTGTAAAGAAAACAGGTTATGTGCACCATTGCCCTTAAAAGATGAAACGATGCTCGTGAACAAAACGAACAATGGTGATTAATCATGCCTAGACCAGGAGAATTGACAAGAGGAAGAGCAAACAGGAAAATAACCACCCCCGGGGGCCGCAACGTTGTCCACAGGGAGAAATTCTACTCACCGAAGGGACGGTGCCCAATTACCGGTACCAAGCTGAATCTTCCGAAAGAAGCGAAACATAATCTAAACAGAAAGTCCAGCAAATCATCAAAGCGGCCAAATAGGCCCTACGGTGGGGTCTTGAGCCCAAAAGCGGTGCGAAGGCTAATCAAAAGACAGGTAAGAGAGCAGTAGAATGGCTCTTGTAGTAACTCTTGGCGGGCTCCACGGTACAGGCAAGAGCTCTGTCGCGGATAGAATTGCAAAAGAATTCAATCTCCGTAGGGTCTCAGCAGGCCAGATTTTCAGGAAATTAGCTGCGCAGAAGGGGATGAATTTGGAGGAGTTCAGTGCCTATGCCGAAGAAAACAGTGATGTGGATAGAAAGCTTGATGCCACACTCAAGGCGGAAGCCAGGAAGGGGAACGTGATTCTTGACGGGCAATTGGCAGCTTGGATGGCCGGAAAACATGCTGATCTGAGCATATTACTTACTGCACCATTGAATGTCAGAGTACAAAGAATAGCAGACCGAGATGAGACACCTTTCGAGGAGGCAAAAGAAGAGACCCTGATCAGAGAAAGAAGTGAAGGTGAAAGGTATATGGAATATTATGGCATCGATATCTCTGATTATTCCGTATACGATCTGATACTGAACACCGAACTCTATTCCCTTCAAGGGGTTGTATCGATTATTTCTACAGCAATTCGAAACCTGAATCAGGATAACTAATGCTCCTTTGCGTGGCTAGCGCAAAGCTGATATTGACTTGGTCAAGTAGCCACATATCCTCCCCTCCCAAGAATGAATCCTTGAGGTGACTTGGGGGTTCAGGTCGACGAGGGATGGGTTTGAGGATTGGTGAGAACAATGGTACTATACGAGACAGGCAGAATTTGTGTTAAGACTGCTGGGCGTGAAGCTGGCAGTTACTGTGTAGTTGTTGATGAGATGGATGGCAAGTATGTAATGATTACAGGTCCGAAACACGTATCTAGTGTTCGAAGACGAGATTGCAACATCAAACATCTGGAACCCTTGGAAGAGATTATAGATATTGAAAGAGGGGCAGATGATGACATGGTCCTTGAGGCTCTAGAGAATGCAGGACTTGTTGAGAAGTTCCGCAGCAAGGTCAGAATGGTTTAGATGAAACCAGATTTAGGGCGATAATCCTATGGGCATCCTGCCGGCAGACCGTCCAAAAGAGATCATAGTCAAGGCTACTGATTCCACAAACTCGAAATATGGATTCGGAAACCTAAGTGGTATACCGATTGAACATCTCCTTGGCAAAGGAGTGGTGAGTTTAGACAAACCGGCAGGACCGAGCAGTCATGAAATAGCAACTTGGACACGAAAGATACTCGAATCAGATAAGGCGGGACATGGCGGTACTCTTGATCCATCGGTGACCGGGATTCTTCCACTGGGAATTGGAGACGGCACCAAAGCGATGCAAGCCCTTCTCCCGGCTGGCAAGGAATACATCACTATTCTCGAGCTTCACGAGAAAGCTCCAGAAGCAGAAATCCGTAGGGTTGTCGAAGAGTTCACGGGTAAAATCTACCAGAAGCCACCATTGCGATCATCTGTGAAGAGAGTACTGCGGGTTAGAGAAATCTACTATAATGAAATCCTTGAAATCAAAGGGCGTCTTGTTCTCATGAAGGTTGGATGTGAAGCTGGGACCTACATCCGAAAGCTCTGTCATGATCTAGGAGAAGCCTTGAAGACGGGAGGTCACATGAAAGAACTCCGACGCACGAGAGTCGGCCCCTTCAAGGAGGAAGAGCATACATGTTCCCTCTATGATTTAAAGGACGCTTACTGCTTCTGGAGGGAGGATGGCTACGAGGACGAACTGCGCGAATATCTTCTTCCTATCGAATATGCACTCCAGCACCTCCCCTACCTAGAACTAAGGGATAGCGCTGTTGATGCCATTTGTCATGGAGCTGATTTGGCTGCAAATGGTATTGTTAGACTTACAACGGGCATCACGAAAGGTAGCTTGGTACTTCTCAGAACGATGAAAGGTGAAGCTGTTGCCTTGTCTCGCAGTCAGTGCAATAGCAATGATATAGCAAAGAAAAGTACAGGCATTGTTGCTGTCACGCAGCGGGTTCTCATGGAACGAGGGCGCTATCCTTCAATGTGGAAAAAGGATTAACCAATTCACTCTAATCCCTCTCCTTCTTCAGTTTCAAAGGCAGTGCTAATAGGTGAAACCCTTTATGCGTAGAATACAGCATTACCAATGGCCTTGGAGCGAAAGAGTGACTGACGGTGTTTGTCCTTGGATAGAACGCTGAGGAAACTCCCAACTCCGTGTCGACGCCAGTCCTGCGAAAGCAGGGAGGTGAGAACCTCGCTCTGGGAGCAGAAACGACACGTCCAAGCAAGAATTGACCATGATGCAGCGCTTCATAGTTCTGCTGAGGATCTACTTGGAAACGATGAAACGGCCCAACACTGGGGAGCAATCTCAAGAGTGCGCCTGTGACGTGTCGACCTGAGGCGCCGGGTAGAGAGCAACAGTCTGATGTCGCGAGACCAATCAGTGGTAACACAGTTGGTGGAACAGAATTGGGGTTATTGCTTCGGACCAAGGCCACTTTTGTTTTCTATTGGTTATTACTCTCCATGTAGCTTAAAGATTTGGTTACATTTGAAACATGAAACCAAGCTAGGAGAACAAATCTTTAAGCTTCTTCTGAATAGCAACCAGCTTGGGTTGAATGGATTGGTCAAGTTTCTGTTTGAGTGGCCAGAGTTCCATGAAAGTAGAATGAACTGTTTGCTCATTCAACAATTCCAAGTCTATACTTGTTTCGAGTACATATACAAGGTCAGTAAAAGCTTGTTGGGGGTCATTGGGTAGCGGATTACTCAGAATCGATTTGATGATTTGCTCTTCTTCCTTAACCAGCCATTTATCCTCCTCGGTGAATATCTTTTCCAACTCATTCAAGTCGGTCCGCTTGATTCTCAATCCGCTTGCTCCCAGATTCTCCTCGAGGTGCTCAATCTTCGAGGTACCTGTAAGAGCACAAACGATGCCATCTTGCGCGAGCACCCAAGCAATTGCCATCTGAACAGAAGTGGCCCCGTAGCCTTGTGCAAGCTGCTTGAAACACTCTTTGATTCGCAGAGCCGACTCAAGCCGTGCACGTTGAAACAAAGGGTCGACATTCCGCATATCACCCGGTTCGAATTTCGTGTTGGATCCATATTTACCGGTAAGTATACCACGACCCGTCGTACTGAAGGCAATTCCGGCAACATCATAGGTGTTACAAAGAGGGAGGAGTTCTTCCCGTGAATTTCGTGTTACCGCACTTAGTTCCATCAGAATTGAAAAAGGAGTCCCCTTTCCGCAATACTTCGTCACTTGATGCCTCGGAAGGTGTCCAACACCATAGTGACGGATCTTCCCCTCCCTCACCAGCGAATCAAGTGCCCCGATGGTTTCTTCTACTGGTGTAGTTGAATCATGAAAATGAACCTGGTATAAATCAATGTAATCAGTGTCAAGCTGTTTGAGACTTCGATCGCAGGCTTTGCGAATGTAAGACTCAGAGAGATTAGGTTTGATTCTTTCGCGAACACCTACCTTCGTTGCAATGTTGACATCCTCGTGAAAAGAATTGATGGCCTTGCCCAGAATCTTTTCGCCTTCACCGTATCCTTCTGCAGTATCGAAAAAGTTCACTCCCATTTCATAGGCATGTTGAATCATTTTTTTGAAACGTTGAACATCTACAAAACCATAAGCACCACTCAGGGCATAACAGCCGATACCTATTTCTGAGAGTTCTAGGCTATTGTGTTTACGATATTGCATGGCTCCTTCGGTTCATTTAAACATAAAATGATTTCCGACCAGATTTCAGCAATCAGTCTTGATTATTTCTGGTGAGCTTCCATAATCTCAGACTGAACTTCAACAACCTCTGAACTGGTGTTGCACTTAGCATACACATCCAACCATTCCTTGTTCAGGGTTATGAAGTTGGAGCCCCACTTGAACACCGACAGCAAGTCCTTGGCTCTCCCTTCCATCCCCACAATGTACAGTGCTGCAGCTAGAGCCTCAGCAGTAGAAAGCTTAATCGGTTTGTAGGTGTTGACAGGATTGGCTGCAAGGAGATAGGGAAGAGCACGTTGGATACCCTGACGGGCTTCATGAAAAATCGATTCAGCTTTTCGCCAAGAACAGTCCAGAGCTACAATGCCACGGCGAAGGACGAAATCCACATCTGCGACTGAGAATGCTACTTCGGCAATGGGATTAAGAACAACAGAGCCCCTAGGTATCTGACGTATGTGGTTGAGGATCTTGGCTTTCTCCATTCTCTCAAGTCTCAATCCTGTACATTTCTTTGGATCACACTGCCCAGCGTGATAGATGAGTATTCGAGGGGGTCTGTTGACCACTTCAGCCATGGTGTATACAAGTCGTTCCACAATAGATTTCAGGTTTGTCATTCAGCTTGTCTATTGTGGATGTCATGTTGTTCAGTCCGGGTGAGTCATGCGAGATTTGTGGAAAGGCAGACACCACACTGACACAATGCAATATGTGTGGAGCCTATGTATGTGACAAGGACTTAGTGATGAAAGAGGGGTTATGCCTTGTCTGCATGGAAGCGCGCTGTTACATTTGCAAGGAGTATCTGGCTTCACGAGCATGTGATATCTGCGGACAACTTGTCTGTGAGGACCATGGCATCAAGGAAGGAGAAGCCACCATCTGTGACAATTGTAGAGCGGATGAATAATGACACTCAAGACTTTGCACATTGGTATGGATGATATTGATAGTCCACGAGGACGATGTACTACTCATTTTGCCAGCATCATCGTCGAAAAGCTGGATTATCTTGGTGTACGGTGGCTTGACTATCCTAATCTTATTAGACTTAATCCGAACATCCCCTACAGAACGCGGGGAAATGGATCAATTGCCCTTCGACTTAGAGTGGAGCAAAAACACTTTGACGGAATTCTAGACATCCTAGAAAAAGAAATTGAGAATTACATAGAAGAAGAATACTCGAATACCAATCCCGGAGTTGTTCTAGTTAAGGGTCAAGTGCCACCCATCCTTGGTACCTTGTCGAGACGGGCACTTTGGCGTGTAATCCCAATAGCATTTGTACGTCGGCTTCTCAATGAAGTGAATATTCAGTTCCATGCCTATGGGAACAAGCGCGGACTCATAGGTGCCCTTTCTGCAATTGGTAACCAGCTCTGTGACGATTATACCTATGAATACATAGCCTATCGCAGCTTAGAGAACCATTCAAGGGAAAGGGGAGTGAAATCGGAATCAGTAGAGACCATGGATAAGAAAATGGATGATGCTGTTTTTTCAAACATCGATCATCGAACAGGACGCGTCCTAATTGCTCCACATGGTCCGGATCCGGTCATCTATGGCGTACGGGGGGAAAAACCGGGCGATACTGTTAGGGCTGGGAAAATGGTGCGCAGTACCCCGAAAAGGCAACGTTGGTTGCTTTTCAGAACAAATCAAGGAACAGGAGAACATCTTAGGCACCATCTTGAGATACAACATCTAAGACCATACATGGCCGTAACCATCCGGGGGGAGGTCTCAGCAAGACCAGAGATGATTGAAGGTGGTCATGCAATATTCCAAGTATCAGATACTACAGGAACAATCGAATGTGCAGCATACGAACCAACGGGAGATTTCAGAAAAACTGTGCTGAAACTGATAGCCGGAGATGAAATCATACTACACTCGGGTATACGGCCTGCTTCGCGCACTCATGGTATGACAGCGAACGTTGAAGGAATGGAAGTAATCAACTTGACCGAGAAAGTAAGATATCACAACCCTATATGCCCAGAGTGCTCTCGACGTATGACAAGTGCGGGCCGTAACAAGGGTTACAAATGCAAGAACTGTGGCTTCAGAGATCCAGAAGGGGAAAAGATCAAGGAGATTATACCACGAGAAATCTCAGAGAAGTTGTATTTGCCACCACTCAGAGCGCAACGGCATCTTACTAGACCTCATGCTAGAGTAGGAAAACGAAACAGTGGTGGACCTACTAATCTTATCGAAGAATGGCATATGCCTTGAAAACACGAAATATGAGCGCTATAACGCTCAACTAGACCCGACGACCTCGTCGGCCACCTGGTTTTCTTGTGCCGTCGTGGGGAATTGGCGTAACTTCGTCAATAATACCTATCCTGAGCCCGGCTCTGCTTAGAGCTCGAATGGCTGCCTGTGCTCCAGGACCTGGTGTTTTTGGACCATGTCCACCAGGAGCACGTACACGAATGTGGATACCATAGATGCCTTTGTCCTTTGCTTCTCGTGCAGCTTGGAAAGCGGCCTGCATCGCAGCGTGAGGTGACGATTCGTTTCGGTCTGCCTTTACAACCATTCCACCAGATTTGCGTGAAATAGTCTCAGCACCCGTGATGTCGGTAAGGTGTACAATAGTATCGTTGTATGAAGCATAAATGTGGGCAATCGCCCATTTGTCCCGATTGTCTTTCTTACTCATTTCGTATTATCTCCTAATCGGGCTGACCCGGTTCGTTATATCTATTCCGTGCGGCCCCCCCTGTCTCGGCCATCATCTCAGCTGTTTCAGCTGCTGCTACTCTCGCAGGATGTGACTCATCTTTGAGTGGTGATCCGGGGGCATAATCGATTCGCTCTTCCTCCGACTCATTGATGATTCTACTTGGTGTCATCACTCTCGCCCTATCAAGGGCAATGTGACCATGAGCAACCAGTTGTCTGGCATGATGCAGCGAAGAAGCCATTCCTTTCTTGAAAACAATTGTTTGGAGTCTGCGTTCTAGGAGATCTTCGACTGTAAGGTCAAGTACGGTATCGAGTGTAACTTCACCTGACAGAACACCGAGCCGATCTAGTTTCCGAATCAGCTCCCTTGTTGGTTCCTGCCGCTCTTCCGGTGGAAGGGCAAGAATGTTCCGAGCTTGTCGTCGATAGTCTGAGAGCTTGGTTCTGTGAATCCAAAGCTCCTTCTTGTTACGCAAGCCATATGTGCCGATTAGCTGCAACTCGCGTTCGAAGCGATCAGAATCGAAAGGGCGTTTCGGAATTACATAGTGCTTTTGTTGCCTGCGTGGATCTCCCATTGCTTATCACTCCTACTCTTCTTCTTCTTCTTGTTCGGCTTCGCGTCTCTCTCGCTTGATTCGCTTTCTGGATACACCAACGGCCATGCCACCACGACCTGTAGTCCTTGTTCGTTGACCACGAACCTTGAGACCCAGCTGGTGACGAACGCCTCTCCAGCATCGAATCCGCTTTAATCGCTCAATATCAGTCCGCTGTGCAAATCTCAAATCAGACCCCAGAAGATGTAGATTCTTCCCGCTGACTCGATCCCGCTGTCTATTCACATACCACTTGGGGAAACCTTTGCTAACTAGATCATCGAGCACGTCCTCTATCTTTTCAATATGCTCTTCGCTCACAAAACCGATTCTTGTCGATCCGTCTAGTCCCAAATGGCGAGTAATCCCTTTTGCCACTCTGAGACCAACACCTGTAATTTGAGTCAGTCCTTGGAGCAAATCTTCTTCTCCGGGAATGTCGGTACCGACTAATCGGACAATGTGTTTATACTTCTGTTCGGACATGGTCTACAACCTCATTACTGGCTGGTCTGATTCACTTCCGGCTGGAGTAGAGACCTTATAATAGTTATCATGAAGCGGCGCGCATTCCTCTAAATAGAGCGCCCGGAGTGCGATTCGAACGCACGCGTCCACAAAGGACAGCAGCTGCCCGTAGGGGGATTTCTTGAAAGTACCCATTCCAGGCTGCCGCCGTTTGCGAACCTGTGACGAAATGTCACAGGCCAACCACTTGGCTATCCGGGCTTTCTTACTTGTATGGACAATGAATGTGTTATACGCTCATTGAACAGGCAAGAGACACTCTGATGGCGATTTAAAACTGACGTTTCACCGCTATTATCAGCTAGGTTCCACGAAGGCCAACTGCTCCTGAAAAAGAAATTTCCCCAACGTAATTGGTAATCATCATTTCTTCAATTTCGTTCAAGTCATTGGTGTGGCCAAGCACCCACATCAGTTTGACAAGTGCGGCTTCTGAAGTCATATCATGGGCACTCATTGCTCCTACATCAAGAGCTGCCTTGCCGACTTCATACAATGATAAATCTGCTTGGCCAAATGCACACTGTGTGCTGATGACTACGGGATAGCCGGCTTCAACAATCTCTCCAATTGCATCAGTTAAGGAGTTTTCTTTCGTCGGTATATTCCCTGACCCAAACCCCTCTATCACGATGCCGTTGTACCCCGATTCTATTATTCTGGACAGTATATTGGGACTCATGCCTGGAAATGTCTTCAGAAGAAATACGCCGTCGTCAAGGGCAAAATCATAATTCGGAATGGATTCCGTACGCTTTATCCTCGATTCATATAGTACAATCTCGCGCGCTAGGAGACCTAACGGTGTTGGATCAGAAGTATCGAAAGCATCCAGTGCTCGCTCCCGGATTTTCCGTGTTCGTGTAGCCCTGTGAATCTCGCCATTGAAGACAATACAAACTTCACCAATATCAGCCCAAGCAGCCACCCTGAGCGCATCAAGGAGATTTCTCGGCCCATCACTCCAAGGGACACTGGCTGCAATCTGGGACCCGGTGAACACAATGGGACGGCCAAATTCTTGAATGAAGAAACTTGCTGCTGAAGCTGAATATACCATTGTATCAGTGCCGTGAAGCACTACAATGCCGTCGAGGTCTCCGATTTCTTCATCGGCCTTCTTGATTGCCCGTGCAATCTCAATCCAGTAGTGAGGTTGAGCATTTGCTGAATCAAGCTGGAACAGATCTTGTTTCATCACTTCGATATCGTTTGCACCCTCCGGAAGCGCGTCAAGTAGCTTATCAGCAGACAAGCCGGGTCGATATGCCATCAGCTCATCATCATATATGCTGGAGATAGTTCCTCCAGTAGCAATCAGACAGACTCGCGATTTCTTATGCGAAGTAATTGATACAACCCCTAGATGTGAATCCCGAAGAGGGTTTTATTCATTCCGAAGAAGATTCCTCTGATCTACGAAAGCTAGTATTACCCGGTACATAGAAAGATGAGGTTCGAGTCCAGATTAGCTCTCAACGTACATATCTGTACAACAATGCTTATATATCACCGCCCAGCGGTAGAAAACATGGTGAACCACACATGAGGTATTATGTTCATCTGTGGCGATTGTGTTCATCTGTAAGGCAAGCGTCATAGAGATTAACATACGAAGGCCTCTAGTGGTTTCTCCGCAAGTACTGTTTTTCTGGACAACTAATGTGAAGTGGAGAGTAGTCTCGACTGAGTATTTTGAGTTGCCCTACAATTGTACAACTATTGAGTTGCTTCTAGGTGATTTGTTATGGAAAAAGTAAGACTCGCGTTACCAAACGGACATTTGATGAAAGATACGATGAAAACTATGCAACGTGCTGGCTATAGGATATCAGGTGAAGAGCGTACGTACAGTCCTTCCATAAACGATCACCATATCAAACTTAGAATTCTACGACCACAGGAGATACCTATCTATGTGGAAGAAGGTCTCCAAGATATTGGTATTACCGGTGTAGATTGGCTCACTGAGACGGAAGCACAAGTAGAGAATCTGTTGAATCTCGAATACAGTACCATTTCCTTGGTAGTTGCGGTGCAAAAGACGATGGATGATGTTTCATCCCTGTCAGACCTTCTTGATAAGTTTGGAAAAAAGAAGAAACCCTTGAGGATAGCAACCGAATATCCTAATATCGCCGTAGATACGATAAGGAAGAATGAAGCATATCAGAAACATTTTGGGAATGAGAAGCCGCTAGTGGTAACTCCGTGGTGGCGAACCGGAGACAATCCGGATGTGTCGGTATACCTTTCCTTTGGAGCAACCGAAGCAAAGCCGCCGATTGCCGCTGAAGCCATTGTGGAAGTAGTTGATACAGGAACATCCCTTCGTCGAAATGGCCTCAAATCCATTGAAACTCTCATGGAATCGTCTGCAGTATTGATTGCAAATAGAGACGCCCTCTCAGATTCAGCCAAGGCATCAAAAATCATGGATATCATGACTGTATTGAAGGGGGTAGTTGATGGCAGAAAGAAGCTCCATATGTTTGTAAATGTGGAAAAAGAAAACCTGGATGAGTTGTTGGAAAGGCTGCCTGCTCTCAAAAGACCTACTGTATCGCCTCTTGATGATGAGGAATGGGTAGCGGTTAACACAGTCATTGCTAGAGAGCAGTATCTCAAATTCATCCCCATACTTCGAGAATTGGCTCAAGGGCTTGTCGTCTATGAGCCAAGGCAAGTCTTGCCACTTGATTCAATCTCAGCTGCCGGAGGTTACAACCAATGACGGACAAAACGCTGACAATCAGAAGAGTAAACTCCGTTCCTCAAGATGTGCTTGGGTCAAGGTGGCCCAGCAAGATGGTGAATAGAGGCAAATCTTACGAAGACGTTAAAGAGATTGTAGGTAGAGTAAGGCTAGAAGGAGATCAAGCTGTTGACAGATTCACTCAAGATTTTGATGATGTAAATTTGGACGGTAGATTCCGAATCACGGACCAAGATATTGAGAATGCATACAATGAGGTAACCAATAAACAACTTGCCGCGATTGAGGTTGCCATAAGAAGACTGGCTTCTACGAGTAAGAGATATCTTCAACGTGCTGAATTCAGTTTCAAATCTAATGGTATTAGAACATGGAAGAAAATAAGCCCTCTCAGAAGTGTTGGCTGCTACGTTCCGGGGGGACGTGCCGCATATCCAAGCTCAGTTGTAATGACATCTATCCCAGCTAGATCAGCTGGTGTCAAAAGAGTTGTTCTCTGCACGCCTCCAGATAAAGATGGCAATGTGAATGCGTTGACATTAGTGGCAGCTGATAGATGCGGTGTCGATGAGATATATCGAGTCGGTGGAGCTCAAGCGATAGCGGCACTCGCATATGGCACAGATAGCATCAACAGAGTGGAAAAGATAGTGGGGCCGGGGAACAAGTATGTCACCTTGGCAAAGAGAATTGTTTCGGGTGATGTGCAGATAGATTTGCCTGCCGGACCAAGCGAGATTGTAATATTGGCAGATAGCTCAGCCAAACCGTGTCTTATTGCACTCGATTTGATATCACAGGCAGAACATGATTTCGATGCCTCGGCTATATTGATAACTCCATCGAAAAAGATAGCAGACGAGGTTGAGGCGGAGTTGAAGAGAAAAGTATCTACTCTGCCAAGATCTGAGACTGTCTTTGAAGCGCTTCAGCAAAACGGTCTGATTTATTTCTGTCAGACTTTGGAGCGGGGACTGGAATTCATCAACCAATATGCGCCAGAACATGTTCAAATCATGGCCGCTGAACCAATCGGAATAGCAGAGAGAATCACCTCTGCAGGATTGGTTCTTGTTGGAGACTACACACCTGTTGCCGCCAGTGATTATTGTTTAGGTACAAATCATGTTCTACCCACCGAAGGATTTGCTAATGCCTTCTCAGGACTTTCCGTCGACGATTTCGTGAGGGCATACATGATTGTTGAATCTAGCCGGTCCGGATTGAAGCAGGTAGCACCTCATATTGAGGCTCTTTCTGAAAGCGAAGGGCTCCCAAACCACGGGAAGGCTGTAGAGGGGAGGTTCACTGAATGACCTCGGGCAGTTCGTTGTGGCACACAAGACTGAAGAGGATAGCCCAACGTACACCACAGTATGAATCAAATATGGGTGAGGGGGCCTTCCAGGCGCAGAATATTGTAAGACTGTCAGCCAATGAAAACATCTTCCTTAATCTCCAGATTCTAAGAGACATCATGGTAAAAGCTGTGAATAGTAGTGACCCGAGAAGATACTCCGTTGAGGCCATAGATGCACTAGAAAACCTGCTGTCCAAGGAACATAATATCAGGCCTGAGCAGGTTCTAATTGGAAATGGAGGGGACCAATTGATAGATCTTCTTGTAAGATGCATAGCAAGGCCAGGTAGCAAGGTTGTGTCTGTTGGGCCAACGTTTGCGATGTACAGAAGATACGTGCTGGCAAACAATACAACCTACCGCGAGGCTCCTCTGAGGAGTGATTTTACGTTAGACTTGGGAACACTGCTTGCCGAGATTGACAGCACGTGCCAATTGGTATTCCTTTGTTCACCAAACAATCCGACTGCGGTTTCATTCGATTCCACCGATATTGAGAAGTTATTGGCAGAAACCAACAGCTTGGTTGTTATCGATGAGGCGTATGCTGCCTTCGCAGGTACCAGTCTTGTCAAACTTACTGAATCGCACGAGAATCTCGTAATTCTTCGTACGTTTTCCAAGTCATCGGGCCTAGCTGGTCTCAGATTAGGTTATGTCGTGGGGCAAGAGAATCTTATCTCAACGGTTAAGCATTCCATGCAGCACCCGTTTCCGGTCAGTTCACTTGCTGCAGACATTGCTTCGCGGGTTCTAAGTCAGAAAGATTTGGTGAACAACACTATTAGATCTGTGGTAATGGAACGAAAGTGTCTGATTTCAAAGCTAAATGCACTATCAACAGTCAAGGCATTCAATTCGGAAACCAACTTTGTGTTGTTCAAGACGAAGCAGTCATCAAGAGATGTTACTGCTGGACTTGCAAGAAGGGGGATACTAGTTCGTGATATAGGACACATTCTCAATCATGAGAATTGTATCAGAGTTACTGTTGGACCAAGGCCAGTCATGAATCGCTTTGTAAGCACACTCAAGGAGGTTCTTGCATGAGGAAAGCAACTTCTAGCAGAAGGACTCGTGAGACGGATATCACTGTTGAGGTCAATCTTGACGGTACCGGTAAGCACGAATTGCAGGTTACTCCTGCTTTCTTCTCGCATATGCTTGGAACGTTCTCTACACACAGCTTGATAGATATCAAAATGATTGCAGAAGGTGATCTCAAACACCATATCATAGAAGATGCCGCCTTGATTCTTGGACAAGCTCTAGGTGAAGCCCTCGGGAACAGAGAAAATGTAGAAAGATTCGGATTTTCCTTTGTACCAATGGAGGATTCGCTTGCCCGGGCAGCTATAGACTTAGCTGAACGTCCCTATGCGGTCATTGATCTTGGTTTCAAACGTTCACGAATAGAAGATACTGCAACAGAGGATTTGGTACATTTCATCAGAACTCTTGCGGCTTCGATGAGAATTGACTTGCACACGAATGTAGAATATGGTGAGAACGACCATCACAAGGCTGAAGCTGCTTTCAAAGCGGTAGCTTTGGCTATGAGGCAAGCAATCAGATATCGAGATGTAAAGAATCTACCACAGAGCACAAAGGGGTGTCTATGATTCTGGCCATCATCGATTACGGAGCAGGTAATCTGTTTAGTATACAGAATGCTCTAGAACGTAAAGGAGCCGAAGTAAAAATATGTAGAACCCCTCAGGAGATAGGCAATGTTGAGGCACTTGTGATTCCCGGGGTCGGGAGTTTCTCTGTAGCCGCTAGGCGAATCAAGCGATTCAGCAGAATCATTAAAACGTATCTAGAATCCTCGGTACCGATACTAGGAATCTGCCTCGGACTGCAGCTAGTTTTCGAATACAGTGAGGAAGGAAACGCGGAAGGCCTAGAGATAATACCGGGGAAGGTTCATAGATTTCCAAGAACAGTGAAAGTGCCCCATATGGGGTGGAATCAGCTCTTGTCTGTTGGCAATAGCCCGCTTTTGACTGAAGTAGATGAAGATTCCTGGTTTTACTTCGCTCATTCCTATTTCGTACAACCGAGTAATAAGTCTGTAATAATGGCGGAAACCGAGTACGGAATCTTGTTTCCATCGGTCGTACAGTACGGGAGCTTCTTTGGCACGCAGTTTCATCCGGAGAAGTCAGGGTCTGATGGTGGAAAACTCCTGTCATGCTTTCTCAGGATTGCGGAGGGTTAAGGTAATGGAAATCATTCCAGCAATTGATTTGATGGGCGGGAAGGTTGTAAGACTACGCAAGGGCGATTCCAAGAAACAGTGCAGTTACTCTGACTGGGGAACTCCTCTAGAAATAGCGTCTTTATGGGCGGATAGTGGTGCAAAGACGATACACATAATCGACCTAGACGGGGCGAAAGGGCATGGAAACAACCGTGAGAGAATTCAAGAAATCATCAATAAGGTCGACTGCAAATTCCAAATTGGGGGAGGACTAAGATCGCCCACTATTGCAACGAAATTACTACGGAACGATCGGTGCCGTGCTATTCTGGGTTCCATGATAATCAGAAATATGCAGAATGCAATTAGTTTACTGAGAGAGTATGGTCCGGAAAGCATCGTAGTTGCTCTCGACTATCGACAAAATCGTGTTTGTATTGATGGGTGGTCAACAGAAACTGAAACATCTGTCTATGAAGGTATCAGTCATCTTTCAGAAATTGGTTTCAAGTGGTTTCTACTTACTGCGATAGACAGAGATGGTACTCTTGAGGGGCCAGATATTGCAAAGCTTACTACGATGTGTTCACGAAAAGACCTCAATATCATGGCCGCTGGTGGTGTATCTTCTTTGAAGGACATTGCAGAGCTTTCGCATATAGGGGTAAGAGGCGTAGTTGTGGGAAAAGCATTGTATGAAAGGCGGTTCTCACTTAAAGAAGCAATAGATGCACTGGAGGAGCAGCAATGACTCTTGCAAAGAGGATAATCCCCTGCCTAGATGTGAATCATGGGCGGGTCGTGAAAGGAATCAATTTCGTTGATTTGAGGGATGCTGGAGACCCGGTGGAGCTTGCTATCAGATATAGGGATAATGGGGCGGATGAGCTAGTATTCTTAGACATAACAGCATCAGTGGAATCCAGGGAAATTCTTGGTGACACTGTTGCTGCAATTGCATCCAAACTCGATATCCCATTCACAGTAGGTGGAGGTTTAAGAAACCTTCAAGATATCAGATCGGTTCTCAAGAAGGGAGCCGACAAAGTCACCCTCAATACCGCCGCCGTGGAAAATCCGAATCTTATTGCTGAAGCTGTGAACGTTTTTGGCTCACAATGCATTGTGGTCGCAATTGATGTTAAGCGGCTCTCACCAGCCAATGAGGGTATGGAAAAGGAACATTCGCCAGCAGCTCAGGTGTACATTCACGGTGGAAGAAAAGCAACTGGAATTGACAGTATTGATTGGGCGAAGAAAGTCGAACAGTTGGGTGCTGGAGAGATTCTCCTCACCTCAATGGACAGAGACGGAACAAAGACCGGATATGATGTAGAACTAACTGAAGCAATCGCACATTCAGTAAGAATCCCTGTTATTGCAAGTGGCGGAGCAGGTGAACCCGCTCATTTTCTATCTGTCCTCCAAGAAGGTGTTGCAGATGCTGCTCTGGCGGCATCGGTCTTTCACTTCAGTTCTTATCCGATTCCGGTCATTAAGAAATACTTGTGTGAAAACGGAGTGGTGATACGAAGTTGATTAGAATTGAGATTGAAGACTTGGATTTCAAAAAAGGCAATGGTCTGATTCCTGTCGTTGTTCAGAGCAATGACAGCGGCGAGATTCTCACCCTTGCATACGTTAATAGAAAGGCATTAGACAAAACGCTAGAGACTGGTTATGCTCACTATTTTCGGAGATCTCATGGTCGAGTGATGAAGAAAGGAGTAACTTCAGGAAACGTACAGGAAGTCAAGAGAATCCTTGCCGACTGTGACAATGACTCTATTGTATATATTGTAGACCAGACTGGAGTGGCATGTCACCTTGGTAAGGAATCATGCTTCCACAAGGAGATAGAGATGTGAATCCCTGATAGGACATCTCTGGTTTGCTCTCTCCTCAGGTGATGACGGAACCCCCATCCAGAAAGCTCAAGAAGAAGTGTGACTTCGTAGCTCCTCTAGTATAGCTTTGGGACTATAGTTTTACAAGAGGGAGATGGCTCTCCCTGTGATGCCGTTTCTGTTGTTTGCCCCTTGAGTGACCAAATCTGATTTTCCGCAGTAACACAATTAAGTCCAAAAAACCTCTTAGGATTAGAATGGATCATTGAGAAGGGAGGCTCGCGCATAAGGATGAACAGTGCGGAGATTACTGTAAAGAACAGAATACGCAGTGACTTTCTCGGTCCGGAGTATAGGTGGAAACTTGTAGCTGATAGTATGGGTCACCATAATTGGTGTTGTATTTTGATTGGAGTAATCGGCATTATCCTGTTCATTATTTGTGCACTAGCCTATTTTCTAGGATGATATCAGATTCAATGATCCCCATGAATAGTGTTCTGGTTGTTTAGGCACCTAGAAAACATGCATGTGTGGACAGATAACTTTCGGAGAACGGACTAATTACCGATTGGATAGGGTGCAAACGGAAATGGGAGCTGAACGCTTGAACAAGCATTTTTATCTTGGATAGAGAAAAATTCGTATCTCTTTCCTCATCTGTTTGTGCAATTTCATGTCAATAATCAGAAAACCAATGTTTCTTCTTCCGAGCATATTTTTATTATTGTCACTAGCAGCAATACTTTCTCACGTAAAATCGGCCAAGGAGTGGAACCAAAGAGTAACTCGTTGCGGGATTAATGGCTTGGTGATTTGTCGGAGTAACTGATAGTATTAAGGTGATAGAGATGCCATTCTGGCGTGCTGATGCTTCTTGTTGGTGTCTATCTTAAGAAGAGAACCTGAGTAGACGCCCCTTCGCAACTACTTTGAATCTATTGCCATCAAGAGAAAGGGTCCCCCCTTTCTCCTACAATGAAACAACATCCATTGCTTCAGGTTTTGCAACTGCCCTATTACGATGAAGATGTTTCTCAACTATATAAGGTGTAGATTCAAATTGTATCAGCGCAGATAATACATGCAGAGTTTCTCTGGCGCCCCTTTTTACCACCGATTTTATTTCCCGGTGTTCTCATCACGCGGAACCGGTAACCGACGGGAACTAACATAAAGTTCTTAGTTGTAATCTGTTTCCATAGAGCCCTATTTCTTTCCGCTCTATTCAAGAAGAGCATAACCCAAAAGCATGTTCTTGAACCCACCAAATGTCGTCTGGTGCCTATCTTGTGGGAGACAGGATATGGGCGCACTATCATCTGAGTGATTAGCTTGAAGAATAGAAACCAGAAACCGGCCATTGAAAAGCCCCCTCAAAGAATCTCCGCAGTTTATATAAATCGATAGAAAACAGACCGAAGCCGCTACTCAAGGAGTTTCATACTTTGATGAAATGCCCAAAAACTCGGGTGATGTCATTCAGTAGACTATCCTGACATTAGAGGAATACACCCCCATTTTCATTTGGAGAGTTTTCCCGTAAATACCTCCGAGATCCCAACAAGCTCAGATTCTGTATGATTTATATGCGGCCGGTAATAGAATAATCATTCATTGGAGGAACCCAGAAGATGGCTTCGCACTCTGAAGATGCTTCGCGTAATCATCCAAATGAAGAAGGCCAACACGACCAAGAGAATCATCATCGAAACATGATGCATGATTTCAAGAGGCGGTTCCTAGGCTCACTTCTGGCAACCGTCCCAATTCTGGCATTATCCCCCGCGGTCCAAGGGTTTATCGGAATCGAGTTCCAGTTTCCAGGATCCCTGTATGTTCTCTTTGGTATTTCAACAGTGGTTTACTTCTGGGGAGGATACCCGTTTCTCAAGGGGTTTGTAGGCGAGATACGAGATGGTCAACCCGGGATGATGACGCTTATCTCCGTTGCAATTACTGTCGCATTTGGCTATAGTTCTGCAGTGGTTTTTGGGCTTCAGGGTTCGCTGTTCTTCTGGGAGCTTGTTACACTAATCGATATCATGCTGCTTGGTCACTGGATTGAGATGCGATCAGTTCTGGGCGCTTCCCGAGCATTGGAGGAGCTTGTGAAAGTGCTCCCATCTGACGCACACCGTGTGAAAAATGGTTCAATCGAAGATGTGAATGTTGAGGATTTGAAGCCAAGAGATATAGTCCTTGTCCGCCCAGGTGAGAAAATTCCAGTTGACGGTGTAATAATTGAAGGCGCATCAACCGTCAATCAGGCCATGTTAACAGGTGAATCGAAACCAGTTTCTAAATCCAAGAACGATGAGGTTATTGGTGGTTCAATCAACCAAGAAGGGTCACTACGGATAGAAGTGGAGAAGACGGGCAAAGACACCTACCTAAACCAAGTTGTGGACATGGTTCGTGAAGCACAGGAGAGCAAGTCCAAGACGCAGGACCTAGCAAATCGAGCGGCATTCTGGCTCACTATAATCTCACTGTCGGTTGGGACAATCACACTCGCATCGTGGTCATTTCTGGGAGCAGACTTTGGGTTTGCCATTGAGAGAGCAGCTACAGTGATGGTGATAACTTGCCCCCACGCCCTAGGTCTTGCTATCCCCCTTGTTGTTGCCGTATCAACCTCGCTGGCTGCTCGTTCTGGTCTTCTGATTCGAGATAGGCAATCCTTTGAACGTGCCAGAAATGTGCAAGCGGTCATATTCGATAAAACTGGCACGCTAACTGTCGGATCTTTCGGAGTCACAGACATTCTCTCAATTGGCAGCATGGATAGAGAAGAAATCCTTCAACGCGCGGCATCAATAGAAAACCATTCGGAGCATCTCTTGGCCCGCGGCATTGTGAACAGTGCGAAGGAACGGAATCTCCCGCTATTTGATGTTGATGATTTCGAGGCAATTCCAGGAAAAGGCGTGGCAGGAGTGGTAAAAGGTCAAAATCTTCAGATCATAAGCCCTGAGTACCTTAAAGAACTGACCGGGGGCTTCGAAAATGAGGAAATCAAAGCTGTAGAGCAGCAGGGCAAAACGGTAGTCTACGTTGTCAAAGATGAGGAGCCCATCGGAGCATTGGCCTTGGCTGACAAAATCAGAGATGAATCACGGGAAGCTATTGACAGTTTGAAATCTAAAGGAATCAAATGCCTTATGCTGACAGGAGATAACAGGTACGTCGCGGAGTGGGTGGCCAGCGAGCTTGGCCTTGACGATTTCTACGCTGAAGTTCTTCCAGATGAGAAAGCAAAAAGAGTCAAACAAGCCCAAGAGGAATATGGCTCGGTTGCTATGGTCGGGGATGGGGTCAACGATGCTCCTGCACTTGCTCAGGCTGATGTGGGAATTGCTATTGGTGCAGGCACTGATGTCGCAGTGGAGACTGCAGATATAGTTCTCGTGAAGAATGATCCGCGAGATGTGGTGGATATTCTTGGCCTTTCTAAGCGAACCTATTCCAAAATGATTCAGAATCTCGCTTGGGCAACAGGATATAATGCCGTGGCAATTCCATTGGCTGCAGGCATACTTGCAGGCTTTGGTATCCTCCCTGGACCCGCCTTTGGAGCAATTGTGATGAGCCTCAGCACCGTGATTGTTGCCATCAATGCGAAACGCCTTGAAAAGCCTGCGACCTAGGGTCTCTTGGGAACCTTAGAGCCTATCGGGTGCGGTCTCATCCGTCTCTGCTATTGCACGTTTCTTTAAGGCATCCATTATGAGGGTGTATGCTTCTCTCTCTTCAAGGCCACGAGCCACCAAGCTCTGTGCTAGCTTGGTCAAATCGAGACTATCTTCATCAATCCCTTCAATTTTGTCCTCAAGGTCTCTCAATTCCTCGGGAAGCTGTGATTCATCGACCACTTCGTGTGTCTTGAGCAGCGATGCATCTAGTACATCATCAAATAACTTATCAAACTCCCTCTTGGTAGTGGAATCAAGCACCTCTGATGGTGTGGTTTGATAGACTTCGCTCCAGATAGAGTCTACTTTCTGAGCAAATAGTTTCATCTTCTCCTTTTGTGTCTCGCTTGGCTCCCGTACGACGATAAACGCACATATCAGATCCTTGGTGGCTACTATACGAATCAGGTCTGAAATGGGTGTCACCTCCCACTCCTCATACGGCGATGCTAAATCAAATTCTGACTTGAATTGAGTTATTGCGGATATGAATGCAGAGATTACTGTATCATCAAGCTCTTCTCTAATGATTCTAGAGTACAATGGAATACCGCTTTCCGTGTTAAGAATCAATACTCCAAGCAGGTTCTGCGCATCTGTGAAGACTCTCTTGATACGGTTCTGTTGAACTGTTCTTTCATGTTTCTTCCTTCTGTATAAGATATACGTCCCGTAGGCAATAACCAGCCCTGCCCCTATGACGGAAAATGGTAGCATATAGGTTGTGACAAACCGACCCATGAATGCCTCGTCACTGAGATACGGACTAATCGGGTATACTCCGGAATCCTCCTCCAGCACGTAGTTTGGTTTGTCCATCCTGATTTTGATGTGGTAATCTTGATTATCTGCAGGAGGCATGGTGAATGTAGCTGAATAGATGCCATCCTCCTCTTCAGTGAAAGTCCCCTCTCTCCACAACCCCCTTTCCGAGCCGAATATTACATAGGTAACCGTTGCGTCTGATACAGGGATATCTGTTTCCCTTTCGTAAAATCGGATTCTGAGTGTTTTCTCTTCTTGTGCAATATCAGTTAATTCATCGAGGAGCGAAATACCTACTGGCACTTCATCAACATGGAATTCAAGCGATGAGGTCTGAGACGCGCAACCCATCTTGGAAAACGAGAAGACAGCTGAATAGGTACCAAGGCTTGTTGGAGTTAAATTGATTCTATACAGTCCATCTCCCGGAGAGAATATCTCAACCCAGTCATCATCAATCCCTGATACAGAAACATCTGCTCCATTGATTCCTGTTCGATTGGAGCTAACAAGGTAATCGTAGTCTAAAGTGTAGGTGTGATCGTACAAGAAATCATCCTGCAATGTTATATCTGTAATTACAGTTTGGATTTTTTGTATTGTGAGTTTGAATTCGCGAGTTTTAGGTTCGTAGTTCTCTCTTGTGGCTTTGATATTAATAATCCACGATCCTATGTACTCGGTGTCAAACATAATCCTATAGATTTCACCCACAGACGTGAGAGTGAAGGCAGGCCCATCTGGTTGACTTAGGGTGATATTGATATTGGCCTCAGTGACATTCTGATTCAAATCTGTTCGGGCATAAATCATCTCTATAGTGAAAGGGTCGGAGAAGCTCACGGATGCTGATCCATCGCTCTCTAAGAATAGTAACTCGGTTGGAATCTCTTTCACCAGTAGACTAAAACCAACTGTAGAATTCTGATAGTTCTCCAAACTGGCTCTTAGTAGGATTGAGTAAGACCCGACTTCACTTGGGTTGAGAACAACTTCATAGGTTCCATTACCTTGTTCGCTAATTCCTGAAACTTCCAGCCCTTCCGGGATGTTCAGAACCGTTATGGTGGCCCCTTCTAAACGGTTTTGATTCTCATCCTCAAATATCAGCTTAACAGTCTCATTCAAATCGAAAGCGATTGTACTACTGGAGGGTATAGAAGTGAGGCTGGTGGGAATTTCACTAACTGTAAGTGAAAAGGTCGTAAACTGAGTCTCGTGATTTGTGAGGTTCGCTTTCACCACAATTGTGTACGTATCAGCAGAATCCGGAGTCAAAAGAAGCCCGTAGTATCCATCTCCAATTTCCTGTGTTGTGCCATATTCCAATCCGCTTTCTGGCAATACACTCGAAACCGTTACACCTGCTCCAAGCAGGCCGTATCCGGAGCTGTTCACATATCTTACAACGAGGTTATATTCCCCACCGAACCGTATGCTATCTGCTGTTCCATTTTGATGAATCAACGCCGTACCGATTTCATCAACGTTCAGTGAGAATGACTCGTATCCAGACAGGTAATTGTCCTTAGAAGCTGAAAACGACAATAAATATGACCCAACGTATAAGGGATCGATGACAAGCGAATAATTGCCGTCGCCATAATCTGTCACCGGAGAGAAATCAAGTTCTGCAGGTGTATTCTGGGCTACAATAGTGGCACCAGGAATCGGTGTTCCCGTTTCGTCTTCAAAAACTAAACCAAGAACGAATTGCTCTTGGACGGAGATTGTTACACTGGTTGCATTCAGTGTCAAGGATGTGGGGACTTCAGTTACGGTAAGGGTGAATGTACTGTACTGAGTTTCATGATTTGCCTTCGTGGCTTTGATTAATATCGTAAATGTGGTAGTATCTGTTGGAGTTAGAAGGATAGAATAGAGTCCTTCTCCTACATAATTTGTCGAAGCATATTCAAGACCCGACGATGGTTCCACATTTTCTATACTGATATTTGCACCCTCAAGCCCATCACCCGAGGAGTTCTTGTATTGAACGACGTACCTGTAGTCATTGCCATATCTCACGAAGCACGATGTTCCATTGATTAGTGTGAGTGTGGTGCCAGTTTCCTCGACAATCAATGTAAATGAATCAGATTGAGGATCATGGAAGCTCTTTGAGGTTTCAACGGTGACCACATACGTTCCTGATTTCTTTCCAGTCATTGTCACCTGATACTCTCCTGCGGATTGTGGCACAGGAGAATCAATATCTAATCCGTCGGTAGGTCCGGTATAATTGACGCTGATTGTTGCCCCTTCAATGCCTGTGTCATTCGATAACTGATATGATACATTCAGAGTATATACCTCATTTAACCCGATTTCAGTTGGAACATCTGAAGGAGCATCGGTTTCCATCTGGGTTGTGTACGTGGCAACAATGTGGAAGGTGCAATTCACCTCGTCATAGAATGGTTTTGATGCTTGTACAAGAACTGTGAAGTTGCCGCCTCCCGATAGTGAAGTATCAAAATCGCCTTCCCACCAATTCTTCACAACATTGGGAGCAAACTGAACTGAATCTCCCGACCAGTTTCCAACCAAAGTGGCGTCATCACTCATCAGGTATTCTCCAGTATACCCATTTTGAAAACGGAGCGCATTGGTTATAGTTTGTCCAACGTCGCCGTTCACAATGCTGTATTCGGGCGTTAAGCTAGCAATATGATACAACGAGAAGGAAGATGATGCATAAGCTATCTCAGTACCATTCATCCACTCCATTTCGATGTACCATTCACCTGCAGTAGTATTCGTTGCACCAAACGTTATTGAACTGGAGTTCAGTGATCCTGCTATTCCCGATGAAATTGATTCATTCCACCAGATTGAACCATTTGGGAGGTACCATGTAAGATTCACTAGGTCCGCTATCACCGGCGTTTCCGATTCGGTTCCAAGTTCAACAGATGTCCTAGTAATGTTCCCGGGTCTGAACAAGTCGGCTGTTATCCATTCCGATGAATCCACATATTTTTGCGAACTAATTGATTTCGCATAATTAGGTGACTGAAATGTTACTTCCCACCAACCAAGCGATTCAAGAAGGAAAGTCGGAATAGTCAGATTATTCTGTGTGATTATGCACTCATTTGTTACGTCATTGAGGAAGGGATCTTCCACAGTTACGTTTTCCCAGTCATTTGGAAACCTGATTGTCACGTTGAAATGCTGGTAGTCCCCCTGCGTCCCCACATACGTATGTACTCCAAGTTCTGCACTCTGATTGTCATATATAGTATACTCTACTCCTTCCTCTTCTATGCTTGTTGTCCAACTTGAGTTGTGGAATCTGTGTTCAAGTAAGAACGCTTCGTAGTCGAATGAAATGCTGGCATTTGAAGTAAAAGCAATATCCAATTCGTCTGTTGACCAATACTC
>JAWOEX010000007.1:0-33800 GCA_046482545.1 Candidatus Thorarchaeota archaeon | reverse complement strand
GGCACGAATTTACGATGGCCATGCACCAGCTCTCAGCTCGTCGAGCAAGGTCATCAACCTGGCTCTCATTCGGCTGTCTGGGCAGGTAAGATTTCCGGCGTTGAGTCCAATTAAACCGCAAGCTCCACCCCTTGTGGTGCTCCCCCGCCAATTCCTTTAAGTTTCCTGGCACAAGTCGGCGTGACCTGTGCTTTCAGTCTTGCGACCGTACTTCCCAAGCGGCCCGCTTATCGCTTTTGCTACAGCACCGCAATGGCTCGTGGCCAATGCAACACTTAGCGGGCATGGTTTACGCCCAGGACTACTCGGGTATCTAATCCGATTCGCTCCCCTGGGTTTCGTCCCTCACCGTCGGGCGCGTTCTCGACAACCGCCTTCGCCACTGGTGGTCCTCCACAGATCATAGGATTTCACCCCTACCTGTGGAATACCGTCGTCGTCTCCCGTCCCCAAGTAAAGCGGTATCCCTACCAGGCCGACCGTTAGGCGGCCGGATTTAAGCAGGGACCTACTAAACCGGCTACGAACGCTTTAAGCTCAATAATCATGGACACCACTCGAAGAGCTGGTTTTACCGCGGCGGCTGGCACCAGCCTTGCCCTCTCCTTTCTAGCGGTCCATCCTACGGATCCGCCACAGACGGAGTTATCCCCCGTCACTCGGCTTGGCCCACTCACGCTTTCGCGCATTGGTGAGGTTTCGTAACTGCTGCGCCCCGTAGGGCTAGGGCCCTTGTCTCAGTGCCCTTCTCCGGGCCACGACTTACATCGCCCGTTCGGGTTATAACCTAAGTGGGCAATTACCCCACTTACAAGTATGATCCAGTGCCGTCCCGTCCTGCGGCGGAATGCTTCACATAACCGAAGCACCCATTTAAGAGCGAAATCATTTCCAGAACATCGCTCCTGTAGCGGATTAGCGCCAGTTTCCCGGCGTTTTCCGCCTCCACAGGGTAGGTTAACGACACGTTACTGAGCCGTTCGCGACAGACTCGGAAGTGAGTCCGTTGCACTTGCATGTCTTAGCCCCAAGCCGTTAGCAGTGTCCTCTAGCAGGATCAACTAGAGTTGATCCCAATTACGCATGTTGGCAAGGAAAAATACCATGCATAATGTTGTGCACACTATGAACTTGTGAAGTACAGGCGCGCGGGGTTAGCAGAAAGCTTACCCTTGGCCTGCACACTGTTGAGCGTATCTTAGACCTGAGGGGATTCCAGCATATCGCATGCCAGTCTATCTCAAGTCCGCATCATATATTCGTGTCTGGAAGTCATTGAACCGTCATCGCTCGGCATTCGCCGACAGCCTCAGGCATGACACCTTTGGACACGAAGCATTTGTACCCCGATTCAAACCGTTTTAAACCTTTGCAAGGAACGAGCTCTTGAGACTCTCTCCATGCGTTCTACTGGCCCGATGTTCGGGGTAAGTTGATGCCAGAGTACTTGTCACGGGGATATAAACACTAGCATCCATACATCTTTGTAGAATAAGTCATACCAAGATAGCGGAGTGATTCATGTTTTTGTCTTAATTGTAAAGGATTCGTGTGTGTGAATAGCGAGTTGACTACTCATTTGTTCTTCTCACACACCAATTCCGGCGACTTTTTCCAGAGAGGCCATCCATACAAGACAGAGGCGTCAGATCTGAGGGGTGGTATTCAAAATTGACACTAAAAACGGCGCATCTCCCGGTTCTGTACCAAGCGCACCATAACAACCCATTATAACCGGCGGAATAGCAAATATTTACATGAAATCGGCTTCCAGTCAATGTTGTAGGTCCCAAATGTGGACAAGTCGAGGAATTTGATATGACTGATTTTCATGAATACCTGAAATTGCTTATGCGTGGCAGTATCAGGGAAGCCGAACAAGCATTGATGGACGACAGGGAAGATTTTACCTTTCCAACCGCACGGTCACAATGGGCGCCACCCCGCCATTATGAAATAAACCACCTGACGATGGACTGGCAAGTGGACTTGGAAAAACAATTCGTTGATGCCATCTCCAAACTCAGCATAGAATCGATTGTGGACGAGCTTGATACCTTGAATCTCCATGTAGCTGAGATTGATATAATCACTATCCGAGATTCCAATGAGGAAGAATTGGAATGGGAGATGAAACCCGATGAAGAGGGAATGATTGTGTATCTCAAGGAAGCACTTGGAGTAGGCGACCAAGAAGAAATCACATTTGTCTACTCCATCAAGAAGCCTCGGGCTGGACTCTTCTTTACGTACCCACGTCCCGAATTTCCGGATAGTGAAAAGAGCGCATGGACACAACTTCAGGATGATTATGCTAGGTTCATCGTTCCGGTGTACGATAATCCCAGCCATAAATTTTCAACTGAAACAATTCTTACAGTTCCCGCGGGTTATTTTGCCATGAGCAATGGCGTGCTTGAGGAGAGGGAAGAGAACGATGACGGAAGCGAAACCTTCCACTGGTATCAGGAGAAGCCCATTCCCGCATACCTCATGATGATATGGGTGAGCAAGGCCCAAGATTTCAAGGAAGAAGTAGATGGGCTTGAGATTAGCTACTACACCCATCCGAAGTGGGACAAGGAGACGGTCTATCGCTCCTTTGAGAAAACTCCTGAAATGATCAAATTCTTCGAAAACAAACTCGGCGTACCTTTTCCATGGGACAAGTATGCCCAAGTAACAGCAGCTGAATTTGTTGCTGGGGGAATGGAGAATGTCAGTGCGACAATTCAGACCGACGCAACACTTCATGATGAGAAAGCGCACAAAGACTTCGATTCGGATGGTCTTGTTTCCCACGAGTTGGCCCATAGCTGGGGCGGGGATCTGGTTACCTGCAGGACTTGGAGTCATGGCTGGCTCAATGAAGGCTGGGCCACGCAAATGCAGAACGAATGGAAACGTCATGACAAAGGTGATGACGAGTATTATTACGAGCAATATGGTAAGCAGAAAGCCTACTTCAAGGAAGACAAGAAGAAGTATCGTAGGCCGTTAGTCCAAAACGAGTGGGAGCGGGGTATGGACGTTTTTGACCGTCATTTATACCCTGGAGGGGCATGGCGGTACTATATGCTAAAGCATCTGGTTGGAGAAGAACGTTGGTGGGAAATACTCGGCGAATGGCTCACAAGATATGCATATGACTCAGTATACACGCACGACCTTGAATCTCTCTTTACTAAGATGACCGGTGAGGATTACGGCTGGTTCTTTGAGCAATGGCTCTACAAGGCCGGTTATCCTGAATGTAAAATCAAGTGTTCTTACGATGAAAAACTCAAGCATGCAAAGGTACGGATTGAGCAAACGCAGGAGCATGAAATGACACCTGAAGTATTCAAGTTCCCTCTGACGGTGGAATTTGTGGATAACGAAGGGGAACGTACACGGTATGAGATGCAAATCGATGAGCGTGTTCATTCATTCTATTATCCGGTCGCGGTGAAACCCAAGCAAATCATCATCGACCCGGACTATACAACACTCATGGACTGGACCATTGAAAAACCAGAGCCGATGTGGATAGAGCAGCTGAAGAATGGCACTAATGTTATGCAGAAGATAAAAGCTGCACAAGCATTAGGCAAGAAAGCCACACCCAAAGCTATTCGGGCGCTTGGCAAGGCCCTGCGAGAGGATGAGTTCTGGGGCACGAAGGTAGAAATCGCAGAAGTACTAGGGTCAATCAAGAATGATAGCGCCCTTGACCAGCTACTGCTGGCCACAGATTTAGAGCATAGTAAGGCTCGAACCGGTGTTGCTAAGGCGCTTGGTGAGTTCTACCAAAACGATCGCGCGTTTGAAGCTCTCAAGAAATTGCTACAGGACAAGGACAGTTACTTCGTTGTTTCTTCAGCAGCAAACTCGATTGGTAAGATGAAGCACGAGGACGCCTTTGATATGCTTGTAGAAGGACTGGAGAAGGCCCCTGAGAGCTGGCATCATATCATCAAACAGGGATACATCGAAGGCCTTGGAGAAACAGAAAAGGAAGAAGCAATTGATGTCGTCATGCCGTACTTGGAAGTAGGTACCCCTGACCAGCTTAGAAGAACCGTGCCAAAAGTCCTTGCGAAGCTGGGTAAACGATACAAGAAGAAGCGGCCCGAAATCAAATCGGAATTGGAGAAAATCTTGGATGATGAATCCTACCGAGTGAAGGTCATGTCTCTTCTTGCCATCAAAGACTACGGTGATGCTTCACTTATTCCGGTTCTGCGTAGTATTGCTGAAAGTGCAGTCATGGCGAAAGTCATCAGATACTCAAGAGAAGCTATCAGGGCGTTGAGTAAAGAGAAAGAACCTGAAGAAATTGATTCGATGCAAAAAAGTATTGAGGAGCTGGAGAAAGCAAACAGAGACCTCAAGGACCAGCTTTCTAAGCTGGAAGAACTCATGGAAGATAAGCAAGACTAGTAAAAGGATGGTGGAATGGCGGGTTTTGAACCCGCCGTTGGCGATTTCTTCTATCTTGGTTAGGCTCTACAGACACTGCCAATATAGCGCCATTCTTGTTCTAGACCACATTTGGGTGTATTCTCCGCAAATCAAGAAAATCTCCACAATCTGTTGATATGATTGGATGATTTATACAGTAATGTGACATGTTTGGGACATCGGAGTAGAGTACAAAAGGCAGGATGCGTTCTATGAAATCAACACAACAGCATCGCGGATAAGCCGAGGTATGTTTAGTATGCAGCAACCGATTGTTCATCTAGTGAGGGTTGATCTCCTTCTGGAGACTATCAGCGGAATCATTGCTTTAGCTGTATCTCACTATGCTAACAACGCGTATAGAATCACAGAACAAAAGCGATTGGCAGACTTATCCACAGGATTCCTCATCTTATCCGCAGGGATGTTGGGAAGGGTCATTGGAACACTCTATTTCTTCGTACTTCAGAATGAAGGCGCAACGGGCTCTAGCACTCTCATTGTGATAGTGACTATTGCCTATGGTATGATGAGAATAATGGCATACGTTATCTTTGCCATATCTACGCGTCATATCCGCGCTGAGAAAGCACCCTCAATTACAACGCTACTAGCCTTGCCATTCCTACTCGATCCCAGCCTTGAAATGGTTGCCATACTCGTCTTGATAGTGGTAGTGTTGCAATCGCTCATGAACTATCTATCAGGTAGAAGTAGTGTCGCACTCTATGTTTTCATCGCCTTTCTTCTAATCCTAGCAAGCCACATCGCCCCTGTTGTTGCTGTTAATACAATTTGGGGATACTTATTCAGTCAGATTCTGCAATTCCTAGGCTTTACTGCACTACTTTTGATGCTGGTCAGGACGGGGAGAAATACATGACGAAATATCGATCAAAAATCCGAATCTTGGTTGATATGATGCGTACGATAAAGCGTGAAGGCAGTAATGGTGTAGGCCCTACAAGGATTCTCTACGAAGCAAATCTGTCACATGACCGCCTGACCCAGTATCTGGATGAGCTTATGGAAAAGAGACTTATTCTTGAAAATGATATCGATGAGAATACACGCGTTTATGCCCTTACAGAAAAGGGTAGAGAGTTCCTTCAGGAATTTAAGAAAGTAGAACGTTTCTCTGAAGCATTTGGAATAGAAGTCTAGCCAGAAATGAGAACAAGCAATAGTGGATTCGGCAGGATTTTAAGATGAATCAAGTTGACATCGGTGTAGGGAATGCCCATCGCTAGAGTCGCGTGGATTGCCTTGTTCTAGGCTTCGGTAAAGACGTGGGCCGGTAGATCAGCTGGCAGATCGCTTGGTTCGCAATCAAGAGGGCGTGGGTTCAAATCCCACCCGGTCCACCATTTTCTGGCTGAGAAGGTCCTCGCAACCTTAATACAAAATATCTTCTACAAATCGAAAGAGAGTAACCGTAATGAAAACGGGTATCTATATTGCCAATTTCGCGCTCGACGGGAATCCACAGAAGTTCGTAGAGCTTGCTCAGGCAGCCGAAGAATCGGGGTGGGATGGTTTCTTCTTGTGGGACCATATATATCCGGAGGGCGGGGCATCAAAAAAGGTGGCTGATCCTTGGATTATACTTGCTGCTATTGCTGCCAATACTGAGAAAATGAACATAGGGACAGCTGTCACACCGCTTCCAAGACGTCGACCCCAGAAGGTAGCACGAGAAACCGTTTCACTGGATATCCTGTCAGGTGGTCGGCTGGTACTGGGAGTAGGGCTTGGACATCCTCCGGAAAATGAGTTCGAATGCTTCGGGGAAGAATCTGATGTCCACATTCGTGCAGAAAAGCTGGATGAGAGCCTTGAGATACTTGAGGGGTTATGGAGTGGAAAGCCATTTTCCTATGATGGAAAACACTACCATATCGAGGAAATCACATTCAAGCCGTGCCCGGTTCAACAACCACGAATCCCAATCTGGTGTGCAAGCTGGTTCTCTCGAAAAGCCCCTGTCAAGAGAGCAGCACGATATGATGGTGTCTTCCCCATTGGACATGATGAACGCATGTCACCGGCGGATTTTCAAGAAATTTTTCATTACGTGAATAGGCATCGAACAGAAGAAACGCCATTCGACATGATAATGATGGGACAGCGTAGTGGAAGAGAGGACAATAGCACTTGGATCGAGGACTATTCGGATGCGGGTGTGACATGGTACCTTGAGATGGTAATGGAGCAGGACTTAGAGAATACATTAGGCAAAGTAGGGAAAGGTCCTCCATCAGTAGAAACATAGGCATATACTAGAACAACAGGGATTGGAGCTAATATCGGTTATGCGTCTCGAAAGCAGAGAATCTATTGACAACTCAATATTCAAGCCGTCGAGGATTCCCATATAGACGTATTTCTTGTCTGTTGATGTCCATTTCAGCGTCATTCTTGCTTAGACGCTTAGCACAGGATTCAAGTCGCTTCTTTATTTTATTGAGATGTTTAATAGATGCGCAAAATAGAACCAATACTTGCTCAAACGTTAAGGGAACAGGTTTGTCTTCAAAAGTCTTGATTTTCCACTTCCCTCCGAAATCCATTATTGAGCCATCAATAGAAGCAATTTTCTCCCCATAATGATCCTTTACTGTAAAATTACCCCCTAAGCTGAACCGGTCTGCGATGATATGATATGCCTTGAATTCCCCGTCATCCATAATCATGAAGGAATAGATTTCTTTGTTAAGCAATGATGGCGAGAATGCGCGCTCAAGCGGGACAAGATAATCCTTGTTGTTAAGAATAATAGTGAAGGTGGGCACACCATGTCCAGTTGCTAGTGTGCGGGCCATTGCTTGGGCAACCAGCTCCTCTAAGGATCCTTTCCAGTTCATGGATTCTGTAAAAAGCCTCATGATTAGCCGTTGTGATGGGGGCTCTTGGTCCCATGGATCAATCCTGATTGTGATGTAGCCTTCCATGGCCCCTGATACCTTGCCAAGGATGTCAGTATCCTTTGTAAAGTGCCTAGACTTGGCTCTGTATTCTTCTTGTTTTTTTATACCAATCTCAACTTTGTGCATATCTGTGCTCCACAGATCCACTTCGATTTCTCTGTCACTCATTGTTACTTCGCCTCGATTGTTCGTATTCAAGACTGTAATTAGGATGGACATTCATAATTCTGCCAGTTGAAATATCTATCCCGCTTATCAGTTACATACAAATCCTTTTTCATATCACTGCACAATAGAAGATTCTGGTGATAATATTGACCGAGGAAAATCACTATTACAATGCTAAGATTATCTGGGATTACAATGGCAGAAGTGCCGTACTTGTAGAAGGAAAAGATCCGATACAAGTTTCAAGGCCATCTGTATTCAAAGAGCAATCACACCTATACAATCCTGAAGAACTTTTCGTGTCTTCAGCCGCTCTATGTTTTATGAATTCATTCGCGGTCTTCACAAAGAAGATGCACATCGAATTTAAGGCATTTGAGGTAGAAGCCACCGGTCGCCTAGAGAAAGTCGGACGAAGCTTCGAGATTACGAAAATCAATATGAAATCAACAATTACCATCAAGGACGAAACCCTACGAAATAAAATCGAGCGTGCCCTCGAGCTCGGCGACAAGTATTGTTTTGTGGCCAACAGCATGAAGTGTCCAAGGGAACACGAACACGAGATTGTGGTTAAGTAAGCCCTTTGGGAATCTTTTTCTTCGTGATTTCTTCTTTATTCTTGTGATTATGTTGAGCGAAGAGACTCACAAATACCAAGTGGCAGTAGACTGGGAGCACGATGTTGTTGGAGAGTTGAAAATCGAGGGAAAAGCGAATATCAAAATTGCATCTCCGCCGGAGTTTGACGGACCCAAGGGGATAATCTCACCAGAGGATATGTTTGTGGCTTCTGCAACAACGTGTTTAATGACCACATTCGTTACATTTTCAAAGAAGATGCGGTTTGAGTTCGAGTCATTTCACTGCGAGGGAGAAGGGACTCTAGAACGAGTTGAGAAGGGTTTTGAATTCACCAAAATCATTCTAAGATCTACAGTCAAGGTTGGAACTGAGCGTCTCAAAAAGAAAGCTGAGAGAGCATTAGAGCTGGCAGGGAAGTATTGCCTAGTCTCTAACAGCATGAAATGCAAAACAGAACATATCAACAAGGTAGAAATTGCATAGAGAATGAACGGATCTCTATGCAATCAATCCCATTGAAAGATATGCCTCAATCTTCAGCTGGAGGGCGAATGTATATTCTCTGATCTGAATCGGGTAGCTCCACTTGTACCAAGTCTGCCCCATCAGGCGTCCCAAATCTCAGCTGCTCGATACCATGCATTGCTATGAGATCTTTCTCCCATGGGTTCAGCTCTTTTGGAACAACAGCTTCAGGCAGACCCTGACGGAGAGACAGATTGTTTTCTCGCTTGAACTTCCAGAAACCAGCATTGGCGCTCCGTAGAAGAGCAGTATAATCAGTCATGCCAGAAGTCCATTCGTCATTGGGTGTTGGATATCGCTGCTCATGAATACCCTCTTCATCATAGAGCTCACGATAAATCTTGTCGGTGATGAACGGAGTCATTGGAGCCATGGCTCTTAGGATTATCTGAAGGGTTTGATGCAGGGTGTACCAAGCAGATTTCTGTTCCGCTTTATTGAATAAATCATCACTATTGAAGCAGCGGCCCTTCAACAATTCTAGGATGTGGTCTGCAAAGAAATTCCATGTGAAACTACGGAGTTCTATAGCAGGTTTGTGAAAATCGAGTCTCTCACATTCAGGAGTAATTACTTCAATGAGACGGTTTACCTCTGCTAAAATCCACTGGTCTACTTGTGTCAAATCACCAAACTTCATCCCATCGAGTATTGGAAACATGGATATGAATCTCGCTATGTTCCAAAGCTTTGTCATGAATTTAGATACACCCGCCAATCGATTTTCCGAGAAGCGGATATCACTGCCCAGCCCTGCTTCCAGAACTCCAAACATACGAATTGCATCAGCCCCGTACTCATCAATAAATGGTTGGGGGGGTGGTGAATTGCCACGCGATTTACTCATTTTCTCCCCGTTCTCATCCACAACGTGTCCAGAAATCCATACCTCTTTGAAAGCTGGTTCTTCAAGGAGTTGATAGGTTCTAAGAAGAGAGTAGTACAACCAGGTTCTCACAATATCCTTCCCCTGTGGTCTGATTACATTTCCAAAGGCTTTCTCAAACAGCTCTTCATCACGCATATATTCGATTATCTGCAGACATGAAATGGACGAGTCCATCCATGTATCAAATGTTCGTTCCTCGCCTTTGAAACCCTCTGTTGCTCCACACTTGGGACATTTCTCAAATGGAGGATCTTCTTTCCAAGGCTGGTAATATTCCAACTCGTCGTTATCAGGTACAACAGGCTCCCCGCAGCTATTGCAATACCAGATAGGAAGCTCAGTTCCGTAGTATCTCCGTCGGCTTACTGGCCAGTCCACAGACACCCTGTTGAGCCAATTGATGAGGATTTGCTTGTGATGAGAGGGATAGAAATCTATCTCATCCACAATTTCCTTCAAATCATCAACGAACTGGGTCTGTTTCACATAGTACTCATCCATAGCAATGAACTCTATGGGGGTCTTACTCCTCCAGCAGAGCGGAGCTCTTTGCACAGTCTCTTCCTGCTTCAGCAGATACCCCTTTTCATCTAGGTCTTGGATTATGGCTTTGTTGGCCGCCTCAATCGTCATGCCCTGATACTTTCCTGCAGCCTCAGTCATCTTGCCTTCCGGTGAAATAGCAGCAACGGGCTCCAATGTGTAATCTCTGAATGCCATAACATCAGCCTGATCACCATAGCTACACACCATGAGGGCTCCGGTCCCAAATTCCGTATCCGCAGTAGGACTTGCAATTATTGGTACTTTCTTGTCAAAAAGAGGAATATTTGCTGTTTCACCTTCATAGCCTTCATACCGTTCATCATCAGGATGGATGAAAACAGCTCCACATGCACATAGCAGTTCAGGGCGAGTAGTAGCAATAGTTAGTGGTTCTTTTCCGTCCACATCGAATCGTAGATAGCTCAGTGTTGTGGGACGCTCAGTATATTCCACTTCCGCATCAGCAATAGTGGTTCCACACTCAAAGCACCAGTTGTTGGGGCGGTAGTCACTGTAGACCAAGCCCTTGTTCCAGAGTTCGATGAACGTAGCTTGGGTAAGAGCCCTGTATCGGGGGCTATCGGTTCGATAAGAGCCTTCATCTTCGTAGGTATTGAAACCGATTCCAAGGCGCTTGAAGCCATCGAGCACCTCGTCCTCATACTTGTCCAGTTGTTCCCTGCATTTTGCTACGAACTCTCCTCTTGGAGTGGTATGCATATCCATACCGAACTCCTTCTCCACTCGCAACTCCACGGGCAAACCGTTCCGGTCTATTCCAAGAGGGAAGTTGACTTCTAGACCTTGCATTCGTCTATACCTAGCAATCTGGTCTATTTGACAATAATGCAGCATCTGACCAATATGCATTGGCCCAGACAGATACGGAGGGGGAGTATCGACTGAGTAGATTTTTTCATCTGACTCAGGATTGAATTTGTATGTGTTTTCAACTTTCCAGAAATCCAGAATGGCTTCTTCGGATTCTGGTCTCCATCTCTTAGATTGAATTTTGGGACTGAACTTCTTTGGCAAAATCGTTGACTCTCCTTGATGTCAGCAAGGTGTGGACCTAGGTCCGCCTTTGAATCGGAAAACTCATTGCTCCTAAAAGGCTTATGGACAACCCAAATTGGCCACTCCAGTCAGGGATAGTATCTTTTCATCGCCAACGCGCCAATAATCAATCCACCCACAGCAGCAACTCCAGCAATACCATGCAGAGTTGTCATACTTGTGAAGATTTATCATATCTCATTAACTATAGTGACGATTCATTCAAATATGTTATTCATAAGTCGTCTGGTGGCAAGCAACCTAAACCTCAAAAGAAATCAACCCTTCATGGGGTGTCGAAATATCGTAAAGTGTGTCTATTCAGGAAAACTTCTTTAGGTTGCCATCAGCAAGCAAAGTAATGCGAAATATTGCGAGAGGCCGGACCATGCGAGTCGTTCTTAAAATTGGAGGATCACTCCTGTATCAAGACAATCGTATTCAGGTTGATGTGATAAGAGAATATTCGAAATCAATAGAGGAGGCCCTCAGGGCAGGACATGATTTTGTGGTTATCACAGGCGGAGGAGCATCGGCCCGCGAGTTCATTGCCGCCGCACGAGCTCTGGGAGGCAGTGAATCCAATTGTGATTTCTTAGGAATTGATCTTGCCCGAAAAAACGCTGAGTTGTTCACAATAGCTCTAGGAGACAAAGCGTATCCTGAGGTGGTAGAAAGCATTGATGAACTGGAGGCGGCAATGCAATCCGGGCGAGTTGTGTTCATGGGTGGACTTACCCCCGGTCAATCTACAAACGCAGTAGCAGCACTGGCCGCAGAGATAACTGGAGCAGACATTCTATTGAATGCAACGAATGTTGAGGGGGTTTATAATCGAGACCCAGATGAAGGTGATGCTGTTTTGTTGGAGGAGCTTTCTATAGAGGATCTTAACGATATACTCTCTCGAGGGGGTACTCGTGCAGGTGAATACCACCTTTTCGACCCTGTAGCAATTCGAATTGTAAGGCGTTCAAAAATCAAGACCGTATTTTTTGATGGCAGAGATGTAGGTAACTTAGGACGAATCCTGAACGGCGAGAGAATTGGTAGCTTTGTCATACACAACAATAACAAATGAATTGGAGTCTGATTATAATTGCGAGAACTACTTGAGAAACTATTTGCGTCTCGAGCACAGACTAGAGTCGTTCAACATTTTCTTGATAGACCAAAGGAATTCTTCAATTTGAGTAGAATAGCAACGGAAACAGACCTCGCTCATTCCACAATCCACCGTGTCATTCAACCACTTGTTGATATGGGGCTTATCAAGGAAATCAAAGTTGGAAAACAAATCAGGCTGTTCATTCTGCAAAGCGAGGACCCGAAAGCCAAAGCCTTGCTGGATTTCTATGAGGAAATCAAACCCTTCCTAAGAGAAGTTTCAGTAGAATGAGAAATCTCGACGGGTTCCAAATTCTCTACTATGGGTTGGAGGCTTTTGCTCAAGGAAAACTGCTATAAACAAAGCTCCACTTATCCAGATTCGTATGCCGAGGTAGCCAAGCCCGGCCAACGGCGACGGACTCAAGATCTGTTGGCGAGCCTCCGATGAGACATCCGTTCTCGTAGGAGTTCACGAGTTCAAATCTCGTCCTCGGCACCACTTTTACCAATCATTCCTCATGCTCTATATTATCCAACACTGCCCGTGTTATTTCGTCCAACCCTCTCTCGTATTTAATATCAATCAGCGGATTCTATGTCAGCAGTTCACGATTGAGTGCAAGAGGCATCCCCTGCTCGTAGGGCGTACGTAGAGTCGAAACGGTGTTCTCTGGTTTGGTGAAATGGATAGTACTGAGGTTATGCTCCTTACTGTCAAAAAAGGACATGCCTCCGCTATCGGGCTGGTCGGATACGTAGCACCTAACCCGGTTAATGTCTTCAAAAGCGGATTTTCAATAGCTATTTGGTGGGAGTAGCCAAGAGGAAAGCTGAGAATGAACTCAAGAGGGTTGGTGGCTGTGTTTCTGGTGTTTTGTTTACTGATATCTTCTCCATCAATCCAGAGTATTAGAATTCTTACAGAATCCTAAATGAATCGGCGCATAGAAGTGTAAGATTTCTGTAAAATTTCCTGCTAGTTCGTGTAGGAGACAGACCATCATGTATGCATCATGTCGATATCCTACCCGTATGGCAGGAATCCAACCACCCATATTGGGAGTGTAGACAGTGTCACGAGCATAACAAATCTACAGCCTTAACACCTGCCCCCGGTCAGCTGTTCGAGGACTGCTTCGTCTTCTTCCGCTCCTTGTTCTCTTTGAGCTTCTCTGCAAACAGCGAGAACTCCGAGAGGTCAGCCCGAGTAGAAAAGTCCTTGACCCGGTTCAAGATGATATACGTCGAATGCAACTTCTTGGTGTCACTATCATAGAGCTGCCTGCTCTCAATCAGGTGGCCGACACCGTAGATGCTCAGCCGGAGTAATAACGGTGATTGGCAGCTACAGCAATCGATCCGAGGGTGTCTGGCGCAATGTGAGTATGAGTATGCATAGGGAAGATGAAGAGGGCAATGTCTATGAATCAGATCCAATCAACTATACACTCTGCAACAACAGTAAGGTAATCTGGGATATTAGGTTCTATGCTTAGAATTCTCTAGGGGTATGGTCTAGGGAGAACACATCTCAGAGTGTCTCAAGGCTGTGGAGTACAAACTACACGACACATACAACCCCTACAAACCGAAGATTACTTGCAATCCTGGCGGTCGTTTTACTGGCAATCGGAATCCCAATCGCTGCTATTGCCGTTGTTGCAAGTATGAAACGCAATGAGGTTCGCTGAATTTGTAGAGTGGCAAGTATAAACGACAATATTCCATTCTTCAGTCAGGTTTTATGTCTCTCAGTACTTGTTCTGTTTATTCGATGTGTCTGTATAACCTATTTCTTACAGTTTTAGCAACTGTATGAAACTTCTGTGTTCCACCCTTCTCCTGCCAGCGTTGCCGCCCTCTTGGTACCCGTAGGCCCGTGAGTCAGCAGGGGTTTTGTCCGCATTCACTGGAATAGGATTCCTCACGCGGTCCTGGCTTCTGTCTCCTGTCGTGTTCCCGGGTCAACACTCCCGGCGACAGCGAGGGTTTCCACAGCTCTTACCCCTGCGGGGTCATGATCACCCACCTCGGCTTTGTCATCGCCGCAGAGGAGGTCCATTACGGACATGGTGAACAGCCGCGGACTCTCCGGAACTCGATGAAGTCCCTTGCTTGGAGAGTGGGGACTTCTGCTTAGTGGAACGAGTCCACCTCACAGCCTTCGGGGCTGAGCGCTTCTCCCGTTGGGAGTGGCTCACCGCCCCAGTCCTACTAGACCCGGGTTCCGTACTTGACTTAATGAACTCCCCTCGTTTGTTGTCCGAATCAGGCTTGCAGGAAATCTTGCAGATTTTTTACACTTTTGTACCCGAATTTTTTTGACCTTTTTGTAAGATTTACCTTTTCTGTATATGTGCCATGTTTTTGCTGAATCTGTTGCCAAAGAATCAGGCTTATTTTGGGGGGATGTCTTGAAGACTTACTATCTGGAGTCATCTTCACCCAAGCCCATTGGTAGAAGACAGACGCTAATACAGTAGGTGGTATTGATGTCCGAAGAAGCCCCCAAAGTTACAATCCGGCCTCCGAAAAATGGTGAGAAGACCGCGGCTTACGGTGTGTATGAAACAGGGTTCCCCGATTTTGAAATGAGCTTTGAGGGGTTCTCTCGATCTTGGGACCGTTGCAAAATCAGTGGTGACCTCGAAAAGCTCTGGAAGGTGGCGATTGTTGATGAGGAGGTTGTGGGTGTTGCAATCAATCTCATGTTGCGAAATCTGGGTTGGGGCACAATATGGGAAATTGCTGTAGACCCTAAGATGAGAAATCAAGGGATAGGAACCCAGATTGTTGAAGAATCCGAAAAGACGTTTCTGGAACTGAATCCAGCTATCACCCATTTTGCGATTGCTCCGAAGACTCATAGAACAAAAGCCATCTCATTCGTGGAGGGGCTTGGATACGGTATCCAATCTCTTATCCTCCAGCTACAAGGACCCGCTGATACTACCGCAGCAGAATTCAATCTTGACGTTGGTATAGCGCGGCTAGAACACATTCCACTCTTTACCTACTTAGAGCCGGACACCTACTGGGGTTATCGGGATCGAATGACATGGGAATACACCATTAGAGGGGGAGAATGTTATGCTCTCTCTGAGCCGGAAAGCAATATGGTGGTCGGATTCATGCAGATGATACCCAATCAATCCACCAAGGGTACAACAACTGTATCTTTCAGCTACAAAGAGGGATATGGTCGTGACGTGATAAAAGGCGCCATGTGCGAAGTCCAAACAGAGCAGGTGGTATTCTGGATCCAAGACATACACCAAGAAATTCTTGATTACCTGTATGCAGAAGGATTCGAAAGAAAGGATTCCGAATTCTTGGCTAAGAAAAGAGTGATGCATGATACAGGATAGGTAGTATGACAAAAGAACGGAAGTAAGCAATCACGTTGGTTCCAACGCGAGCACTTCTTCGACGGTTAATCTGTTTTCTTCGTTACGAGATTCTTCCGATGCAGTAAGGGTGGACCTAGCGACCTTATTGCTCATTGCAATTCTACCTCGAGAAGTAACGGTTTGCAATTGCGTTCGTAGACATGACCTTTTTCGGACCGTTGGCTTGGATTGTATTTTTCCTGTAGTTCATGCAATCATCTCCTGATAGTTGCGTAAGCATAACCGAGTGCTTCGGTAGACTGGTATGCTATTCCTGTGATGTTCTTCTTCTCTGAGCGGGGGGTGTTTACAGTTCGGTTCATGATGGTTCACATGACATACCACTCAGAGTTAGTATATAATAGAAAGCCACTATATGGGGTCACAATCGGTAGTCACAATTTGTGACCGGAAAGTGTATGAAAACTACTTCTTCAATGCTTCACGGAGCTCTTCGAGTGTGAGCGTATTCAGGACATCACTAGGTTCAATCCAGCCTCGGCGTGCTTGAAATACACCATATCTCATGTGCTCAAGGTGGCTTATTTTGTGTGCATCGGTGTTTATGGCAATCTTCAAGCCCACCCGTTTTGCAGCCCTGAGATTTCCTGGGTTCAAGTCCAGACGGTTTGGATATGCGTTAAGCTCCATTGCAACATTGTTGCGGTGAGCAACTTCCATGACCGAATCGAGGTCAATTTCATAGGCGGCCCGTTTCAGAAGCATTCTTCCTGTTGGATGGCCTAGGATGTGTACATGTTTGTTCTTTAGAGCTTTGCACACTCGTTTGGTCATGGTGGCTTTGTCATCTTTCATTCTGCTATGAATGGAAACGGTAACAACATCAAGCTGTTCAAGAACATCATCTGTAATGTCCAGCATACCTTCTTCTAGGATGTCAACTTCAGCTCCTTTTAGTACAGTTGAATTGTAGCGGCCAGAATCGTTGATTTCATCAACCTCGTGTATCCGAGCAAGAAGGCGTTTTTCATCCATGCCATTAGCAATGGTCAGACTCTGCGTGTGGTCAGAAACGCAATAATACTCGTAGCCTAATTCATCAGCTGCGCTCAGCATCTCGTGGATTGTATTCGACCCGTCAGACTGGTCAGTATGCGAATGAAGATCACCGCGTATATCTTCAAGGGTTGTCAAATCTGGTAGGCGACCTTTCTGGGCAGCTTCTATCTCGCCTTTGTCCTCCCTGAGTTCTGAGGGGATGTAATCCAATCCCAGTTCTTGATAGATATCTCTCTCATCAGCGCCAACCACCTTCTTCTCACCCTGAAAGAGACCATACTCATTGAGCAGCATGTCCTTACTCTGGGCAATTGACCGGAGCTGAACGTTGTGGTCGACGCTCCCAGTAAAATACTGAAGGCCTGCACCAAAGCTTTCAGCCGGGATAATTCGTAGGTCAATCTGGAGCGCATTATCCAGCCGTACTGATGATTTAGTTGTTCCATGCGCGATAATCTCGTCTACATATTCAACTTCTACAAAGGCCTTCATGATCTTCTCAGCATTATCGGCTGAAACCAAAATGTCTACATCATGTACAGTTTCTCTCCTGCGCCTGATTGATCCGGCCAAAGCAAGCTCAGTAACTCCCGGTAATTCTCTCAAGTAATCAACGAGTTGTTCTGCATATGGGAGGGCATCAGCAAGCAGAGTCCTTCCCAGTCCTGAGCGAACCAATGCAATGCCCTCGAGAATTTGTTTTTCAGTTTTCTTACCCATTCCCTTCAGCGCTGCAATTCGACCTTCTTCAGCCGCTTTTTCCATGGAGTCCAAATCTGTTACGCCGAGTTCGTCGTATACAAGCTTCATAGTCTTGGGGCCAACCCCGGGTATGGCCTCCAACTCCATAACCTTGACAGGTATCTCAGAACGGATCTTCTCAAGCTCTGATACTATGCCCGAATCCAAGTAGCTACCTATCTTTGCTGCAATGGCATCTCCAATGCCGGGTATTTCAGTCAGCTCTCCTCTGGCGTATACGGATTCGATATCTTCGCCGTAGGAGGTAATAGCTCTTGTGGCCCGTTTATAAGCTCGCGTCTTCCATTTGTTGGCTCCTTTGACTTCAAGAAGTAGCCCTATTTCTTTGAGCATTTCACCAACTTCTTGGTTCCTGCTCAAGCGTACTCCTCCCATTCCCGGGACCAAGGATCGATGGATTGTACAGCATCAACTACCGCCTGAAAATTCTCTGGTGGTGTGTCAATGGGTATAACACATCCGGGAGCAACGACTAGTTTTCGTAGACCTGCATCCCGCACAGCGTCCAATACCTGTTCACGTACCTCGTTAGGTTCACCCGTCCTTAGTACGTTATTGTGGTCGATTCCACCAAAGACCGCTTTTCTCGATTTCTTCTTGCCCTCAGCAAGCAATGGCGAAACACTTTGATCCTCCCAATTGATTGCGCTGACGCCGGGTAAACGAGAAACTTTGTCAAATCTGATTGCCTCTCCTTCTTCTCGGGCATGAAGGTGTACCACAAGGAATTTGGTCTTTCCCCGTAGTTTTGTGATGAGCTTCTTATCATACGGAAAAACAAAGTCAGCATATTGCTTGTCTGTTACAGCAGATGTCGTAGAGTGTTGTGAAGCAACAAAGAGACCATGGGAGCCAGCTTGTAGGGTAGCCCGTGCGAAATCAATCATGACATCAGTAAGCATATCTAGAACGTGATGCATGAGCTCTGGTTCTTGCTCTATGTAATCAACGAATTGGCCATCACATAGCTTCGAGGCCACCATCGGTGCATCAAATATCGTTGCCATGATAGGAACCCGCCCTTCGGCATACTTCTGAATCAGCTCTATAGCACGAATCTGCTTCCCAAATTCGCCAGCATTAACATCGACTGGCTCCAGTTCTTCCCAATCGCTGGTTTCTTGAATTGCACAATTTTCACAGGTGGTTGAACCAGATATGGCTCCGTCATAAACTGCCTCGCAGCCCCAGTCAACAACAGGATACCGCCCATGGAAGCTTATCTTTCCACAGGTAACATCGTACTTCTTCATGAATTCTATTTCGGCTTCTGCTAGCCCTTCCGGGGTCCTGTCGATTCGTGGATGGTGTTGCCAGAGCGAATAGGGAATGCTTTCGCCTAGGTTTCCTATTAGACTCTCCTCAAGCAGCTCGAACTTTGACATAATCAGAATCTTAACTCATGGGATAATGAGGATTTCGAAGCGTAGTTTTGTAAAGGAAATAGCATAGATAGCCGCGACCGTAGGCTTCAAGTCATTCGTATCAATCTGTTAACATAGGATGTACTATATTAGGCAGAGGGCTATCATGGCGAACTTGAAGTCACAGGAACATTCGAATCATAAACTTGAGCACTAATGGGGAAAAACCATGGCAACTCCAACGCTTTTCTTTGACCCGACTAATCTTCTCAAACTTGATGGCATTGACCATCTTGAAAGCACACGCCCCGCACCCAACCCATTTTGGAACCGTGCTAGGCTTGACCTTGCATGGAAACTTCCGGTCATGGCAGGTATCACGGATAGTAACAAGATTGAGTTGTATCCAATGCGGCTAGCAACTCGAGAAGAACTTGAGATATTCCATGACCGCTCATATATTGAGACTATGGAGCTATTCAGCAACATGGGAACAGCCTTCGCCTCTCGATTTGGTCTAGATAGTGAGGAGTGTCCCGTTTTCAGAGAAATGGACAAGTATGCCAGCTATCCAGTAGGTACGACCATCGATGCGACAATGGCTGTTGCAGAAGGTGAATTTGATACTGCTTTTTCCTTGTTTGGTGGGTTTCACCATGCACTTGAAAGTCAAGCCGGAGGCTTCTGCTACTACAATGATTGCGTAATCGCTCTCAAGAGATACAGGAAAGAATATCCAGACAAGAAAGTACTGTACTTGGATACCGATGTGCACCATGGAAACGGAACACAGCAGGCGTTCTATACTGATCCTAATGTCCTGACAATCTCGATGCATGAGCTGAGCTTGGGGTTCTATCCCGGAACTGGCAGGCCTGAAGAGAATGGTTCAGGTGAAGGAGAAGGCTACTCAGTAAACATACCCCTACCACCATTGACTGATGACTATGAGTTCTGGAGAGCATTTGAGGATTTGGTGGTTCCCATATGGTTAGAATACAAGCCGGACTTGGTTTTTTGGGAAGTAGGTGCAGATGGTCATAAGGAAGATCCGCTTGCCGATATGATGCTGACACTTGATACATATAGAAGGCTAGCCTTGACGGTCAAGCAGCTTACCAATTTGGGAACGAAAAAACTTGTGGCTGTAGGAGGGGGCGGATACAACCCCGTTGTAACTGCGAAAGTCTGGACAATCCTTCTTTCTGATTTGGCCGGTGTGCCATTACCCCCACTTCTGCCTGCAGAATGGATTGAACTCTGTAGAAGCTACGACCAGCAGGTCAAGAGGGGGGGATGGACAGATCGACCTACCAAGAGGGACTGTAAACATGAGCCAAACATCAGCCGCGCAGTTGATGATGTGATAGAGAAAGTCAAGGAACTGATTTTTCCTGTATTGGGGCTTGAATGACATACATCCAAAGGCGGGAATCGTTATACTTCCTGGGCTATTTTTCTTCCTGTAGTGATGTACGTTTTTTCTTTCAATTTTCCGAGATTTATTATCATATCGTGCAAAAGGTCAATTTGTGGATGTCAATGAAAACTCCCCACCAAGATACAACAAACATCAGACAGATTATCCTATCGGGTATCCTAGTGCTATTGACTGTTTCTGCAGCAGCACTATTGTATACGAATGAACCAGAATTCATCTTGGCCCGGTTCCCCGAAATATCCGAATTCGAGTATTCTCTTTTTGATTCGACCCTTTATCTATCGTATCTGATATTCGGAATAATTGTAGGCATACTTTCTGATAGAATAGCTAAGAGAAAAATCTTCATAGTAGTCGGTGGCTTCGGAGGTTCTTTGTTTTATTGGCTCATGACCACTACTGGTATCTATTCCATCCTTCTGGCAATGAGGTTTACTCAAGGCATATTTGCGGTACTAGCTTGGCAGACATTAATGACTCTTGTTCTAGATATTTCTACTTCTGATAATCGCGGGAGGAATATGGGGATATTTGGGGTTTTTTTGGCTGTTGCTATGGGCTTGGGGCCAGTAATAGGTGGGATTGTTGCTAGATACGGGGTCTTTCAACCGTATTATATTGCTTCGTTCTTCAGTTTAATCGTAGGAACGGTTGCACTCTGTGGAATAAGAGAACCTCAACATCTGAATGCCCGCGAATGCATTCGAGAAAGCATAATGATTGCAGACCGGTGTCCAGAAATAAAAATCCCTGCCATAGTTAATTTTGTGGATAGACTACACATGGGTTTCATCCTAACAGCATTACCATTATTGTTAGTCAGGGTCTTGGGTATATCCGAGTCCTTCAGAGGGGTTATACTGGGTCTATTCGCAACACCCTTCATTCTACTACAATATCCGATAGGTAAGCTTTCCGACAAAATTGGGAGAAGCAAATTGATAATTATTGGTAGTTCTTCCTACGCAGTTACCTTACTATCGGTAGGCTTAGCAGCTCAGATAGGGTTGCATCCTCTTATCGTATCTCTTGTTCTTTTGGGAACCTTCTCCGGTCTAACGGCGCCACCTACTATGGCATGGGTTGGGGATTCCGTGCCCTCAGCTGACCGGGCCACAGGGATGGGCTTTTTCAATTTGCTAGGTAATGCTGGAATGATGCTAGGCCCGATTGTATTGGGTGTTGTCCTACTCCATAGTGATTTTATCATAGCCTTTGTTGTAGCAGGAATAATTGAGTTGCTATCGCTCTTGGTTGTCCTCATAAAGACCGGATTTCCTCAATTTTTTGACTGAATACTTCAGACTGATTGGATGGCTTTAGCAGAAGTTCTACAACCAAAGATTTGGTCGGGGTATGAAAAGGAAATCTCCGTTCTGGTGGTTGCACATATCAGATACTTAGTTCTTGTTAGGAAACAGTTGTTTTTTTCAGTGCAACTGCAATCTGAAAAGTACCAAAGCTAATTACATCAAAACCGTGTCTTGCGAAGTAGACAACATGTCTACAAGTACTGCAATCCAAATTAGCAGTTTTCTTGATGGTTCTCTTCTGCAGCTCTTCAAAGATACAAGGCATGTCATCAAGAGGTGCCTAGAAGAACCCTTTGCTCATTCTTAAACATCTATTGCAACGTTGGGAAGGTACTTTCACAACAAACCGATTTTAATATTAATCCCACTTACTGTACTAACAAGATAATGCTAACAATTGAGGCAGATATCAAATGGATGTTCAACATCTGAGAAAGCTGGTGCTCGGTATAGCAGTGATACTACTTGTATCCGGAACAATCTTGTCATGGTCTGTCCAGAATAATTTCGGAACAGTAATCGTGACTGAAATGGATTTCACAGCAGAAGATGGTTCACTCATCCATAGTACACTTCAAAAACCGAAAGAAGCTGATTCGTCCAACCCATTCCCAGGAGTACTTGTCATCCATGGGGCATTGCAGAACAAGGAGTGGGTTATGGGCTTCGGTATCGAACTCTCGCGTCGTGGCTTTGTAACCCTCACAATCGATGTGAATGGGCATGGAAATTCAGATGCCGGCAGTGGGAGCGGCCTAGCAGGCCTTGACCATTTGTCCGGTCTGAATTTTGTTGACAGTAGTTCTCTTGGTATTATAGGTCATAGTATGGGAAGTGGCATTGCGGGAAGTGTGCTCAATGAGACAAGCAAGCAAGTCGGGGCACTGGTAATCGTTGGTGGCTACGTGTATGACTGGTATAATACCACACGACCAAGTAACTTGTTGGTTACCGTTGGTTTGTTTGATTCGTTGTTCAGGCAAGCTTCTGATAGAAGCTCACTCAAGAAATGCTTTGGCACCGAGACAATCGAGACGGGAGTAACCTATGGCTCACATGATGACGGTTCAGCAAGAAAGTTGGTTACCGCGAATACAAATCATCTCTTCGAAACGGTTGATCCCGTGATTATCGAAGAGAGCGTTGACTGGTTAGGTCAATCGCTAAAATCGGATACTTACAATACTGATTTCCTTCCGAAGGAGAATCTCATCTATCCATTCTGGCTGTTGGGCGGCCTCATTGGAATCGTGGGACTGATTGTCAGCATTCTTCCACTGGCTGCATTCATTGCCGAACATCCATTTTTCTCACCACTGAAGAATCGTCAAGAACAGGAGACATTAGAGGGGCAACTGCCATTATACAAGGGATTCATCTGTGGAACCATTGGGCTTGCTGGCTTCTTTCCCCTTCTTGGTGTTGGGACTCTTCTGGAATCGTTTGTTAGCTTCCCCCAGCGATATGCATTGCCAGTTATGTCTTGGATACTAGGTACTACCATTCTGGTCCTTGTTGCCATCCGCTTGCTGGATAAGAGTGGCGTTGGATGGAATCTTCAGAAGAGTATAGAATCAATCGACAAAGAGCGTATAATCAGAGTGCTCTTCCTCGTTCTAACCATGGTTTCGTGGCTATATGCTTGGACATTGATAGTGGACCTAGGGCTAGCGCTTGACTTCCGCTGTTTTCTGCCGGGATTGAACGACTTTACCGTATCGCGTGCCCTCCTATGGCCTATCTACAGTCTAGTATTCCTACCATATTTCATGGTTGAATCGAAGTGGTTACTAACAATGAAGGGAAGAGCAGATAAGCTGGAGGGATATATTCGCTGGACGATTAGAGGTGTCTTTGCTAAAGTATTACCCTATTTGCTGGTCATTAGCCTGCAATATGGTGTTGGGCTTGCAACCGGTGTACCGATTGTGCAAGGGCTTATTGGCTTCTCGTTCCTGTTCTTCTATGCTTTTGCTCCTTGGTTCACGGTGTCTATCGTAATATCGGTATGGACGTACAGGGCAACAAGAGACGAATTAGTTGGTATACTTCTCAATAGTCTTCTCTTCGCATGGTTGGTTGCAACGGTCCTTGCATTCAGCTGATTGCCGCCTTCAAATATTACAGTTAGAAAACCGGCCGACAATTCAGTACCCTTAGTCCTGATGACAACGAAGCATCATCTCACCAAAGACATCCTCACCGAGACAGGCATCGCAGCGGGTGCAATCCACTTCTTCTTGACCATGCTTCAGTTTCTTGACTAGATCTGGTTCGCTAATAAAGGGGCGACTCATGCTGACTAGGTCACTAATCCCTTCTTCAATTGCATACTCCATGGTACTAAGTTCACGAAAGCCATTCACAAGAGATGTTGGTAGTGGCTTTGCAGCCTCTCGAATCTCGGCGGCATAGCCCGCAAAAGGAAGGTTTGAAAACTTAAGATTTTCATGACTTGCGCGGGATTCGAACTGCTTCTCCTTGCCAACACCATTGCCGCTGATTTCAAGCATATCTAGCCCATGTCTGGCCATTGCAGTTGCAACAATCTTGCTGTCGTTTATTGTGAAGCCGTTTTCACTGAAATCATCGCAGTTCAATTTCAGAAACACCGGTGTGTCCTTCACCCGCTCTCGTATCTCATCATATACACGCAACAGCAGGCGCATGCGGTGTTCTAGGTTTCCGCCCCATTTATCCTGCCGGTGGTTAACAAGTCTACTAAGAAACTGAGAAATCAGGTAGCCGTGAGCACCATGAATTTGGATTCCATCAAAACCTGCACGCAATGCTCGTTCAGCAGCGTCGCCGAAAGCGTGTATTATGTCCAATATCTCTTGCTCAGTAAGAGCTCTTGATTTCCAGCCGTTTCCCTCGTATTCGCTAGGCCCAGCCCGATTCTGCTTATGATAGATTCCGGCATGATTGAGTTGAGCTGCTATTTTGCCACCGTGTTCATGTACTGCTTCTGTCAACTCATGTAATCGGGGTACGTGTTTCTCACTGCTAATACCGGCCATTCCTTTATGGGCCTTCCCACTTTCTAGGACATAGAGATGGCCCTTGATTATCAGGCCAACCTCTCCTTTCGCAAGGTCGCGATAAAGATTAATAGCAAGGTCTCGAACGAGACCTTCTTCATCAGCGTAAGCCGATGTTGTAGCACTTCGAACGATGCGGTTTCTAATCTCCAAATCCCCAATCTGGTATGGCTCAAACAGAATAGACATGGCTCTTCCTGAAACAGGAACGGCCTGTTTGTTTTGAAGATTGTGACCTATCTATAATAGAAAAGGGTTCTCCAAGAAAAAGAGGTTGCTTATTGCTTAATCATTACTAGAAAAAACAAGAAGGGGAGAGGCCAGAGGCCCCTCCGATGAACTAATTTACTCTACACGTTCCTTGACAAGAGTCTCAACGACTGTTGGGTCAGCCAAGGTAGTAGTGTCGCCGAGGTCGTCTACCTCACCAGCAGCGATTTTCTTCAGGATACGACGCATGATTTTCCCTGATCGTGTCTTGGGAAGGGCATCAGCAAACTGAATTTTCGCCGGTGTAGCAATCGGACCGATTTCAGAGCGGACGTGGTTCTTCAGCTCATCCTTCAACTCGTCCGTTTTCTCTATGCTCTGTTTGAGTGTAATGTAGGCATAGATATCCTCACCTTTGATTTCGTGTGGGAATCCCACAACAGCTGTTTCTGCCACAGCAGGATGAGACACGAGAGCTGACTCGATTTCTGCGGTACCGAGTCTGTGTCCAGATACTTTGAGCACGTCGTCGATTCTACCTACGATGAAGTAGTAGCCGTCCTCATTGAAACGAGCACCATCACCAGTGAAATACATCGGATTGCCGTTGTCAGGGTCCGTATACTGTGACCAATAGGTATCGATGAATCTCTGGTGGTTACCATATACTGTCCTCATCAGACCTGGCCAAGGTTGCTTGATGCATAGGTAGCCACCCTCGTTGGGACCAACCGGTTGGCCGGTTTCATCAACGATAATCGGGTCAATCCCGTGATATGGGAAGGTAGCACTACCAGGAATGAGGTCATCAGCACCAGGTAAGGGTGTCACCACAACACCACCAGTCTCTGTCTGCCAGTATGTATCGACAATAGGACAATTCTCCTTGCCGACAACCTTGTAGTACCATAGCCATGCCTCAGGATTGATTGGCTCACCAACGGTACCGAGTAGGTTGAGAGTTGAAAGGTCATGTTTCTCAACTGGTTCGTCGCCATATCGCATGAGAGCACGAATAGCAGTTGGAGCAGTGTAGAACTGATTAACCTCCCAGCGGTCTACTTCTAACCAGAACCTATCAGGATCGGGCCAGATAGCGCCTTCATACATCATTGAAGTGGAACCAGCGCTTAGTGGTCCGTATACGATGTAGGAGTGACCAGTAATCCACCCGATGTCGGCTGTGCACCAGTAGACATCGCCTTCATGCCAGTCGAAAATATCCAAGAAGGTTTTTGTTGTGTAGACCATGTAGCCTCCGACGGTGTGTAGAACACCCTTGGGTTTTCCTGTGGAACCACTTGTGTAGAGAATGAATAATGGGTCCTCAGCATTCATCCATTCTGGTTCACACTCGTCATCTACATTTTCGTATTCCTCGTGGTACCAGACATCACGGTCATCATCCCATGGAACTTCATTGCCCAAACGCTGGACAACAAGGACCGTCTTAACTATATCTAGGTCCTCAACAGCCTCATCAGCCTTGGTCTTCTGCACAATCTCCTTACCACTACGATAGTAACCGTCTGATGTGATAAGAATCTCTGCATTACAGTCAAGGATTCTGTCCTTCACAGATTCGGAACTGAATCCTCCAAAAACAATACTGTGGACAGCACCAATCCGTACACATGCCATCATGATGATAGCAAGTTCAGGAATCATCGGCATATACATGGCGACTCTGTCACCCTTCCCCACACCAAGGTTCTTCAGGACGTTAGCAGCCTTGTTCACCTCTGAGAGAAGTTCACTGTAGGTGTAGGTCTTCGACTCATCAAGGGGTTCTCCCTGCCAAATGAGTGCAACCTGGTCTCCCTTTCCAGCCTCGACATGTTTGTCAAGGCAGTTGTAGGCCATGTTCGTAACACCGTCCTCGAACCATGTGAAACGGGCTTCTTCAGGATCTTTCCAGTCAAAACCCTTGGTCGGTTCCTTTTTCCAGTAGCACAAATCTTTCGCAATATCAAGCCAGAACTCGTCGGTGTTTTCCAAGCTCTCCTTCCACAGCTTCATTCGCTCTTCGTGGCTATTTATGTAAGCCTTTTTGCGGAAGCTGTCAGGAGGCGTGAATCTCCGATCTTCGTCCATGACTACTTGGATCTTCTTTTCCTCAGACATCATTAAGCACCTGATGTACGGTCGATAGCTTTTGTCGTTGGCAGAATTTAGCCTTTATGAAGCTTATCCATTGCCCAGCTCTGTGGAAAAAGTAGGCGGAATTGTTGTGAGAAGGTCAAATGAGATGTCAATTCGCTATTCACACGCACGGATCCTGACAATCAGGAACAATAATATGAATCACTCCGATATGTTGGTATGACTTTTTACCCAGGGCCCCATTGTCCGAAAACTTCTTCCCGGAGGGGGAAGAGGTGACTGTAATAGTTGCATTCTGATGACGAGATGGATACCCCCTTACGCCATATCAGGCAAGGCTGGAAGAAACCATCAATTGTTCAAAAAAAGGAAAGATTGGGAGAGACTGCCCTTTAGTTGGGGCAGCTCTGCCCGTTTTGATCTCATTCTTCAACAGGGAATATTGGCCAGCCATTTACTTCAGCCATAGCGAGGTAGAATGCACTACCACCACAGAATACCCCTTCAATTCCAGCCGCAGCTGCCAATGCTGAGCCTGCATCTGTTAAACCGACATAAGTGAGAAGGTCAGCAGCAGATAGCATGAAGAAAAGAACGAACAGGGTGAAGAAGACAATCTGAAGCATACGGTTGGTCTTCAAGGTACCAAAGAACATGAGGAAAGTGAAAACACCCCAACAAAATAGGTACGCAGACATGGAGCCTTTGTCCACGGCCGCTGCCCAAGCTGGATCAAGTGATGCAAACACATGCAGAAATACGAAGGTCATCCAGAAGAGACCGTATGATGTGAATGCAACAGTGCCGAATGTATTCCCCTTTCTGAATTCCATTAGACCCGCAATAATCTGAGCGAATCCGCCATAGAAGATGCCCATGGCGAAAATCATGCCCAGACTGGTACTGGATGCGATGAGACCAGCAGTTCTCAAGTTCAGGAGAACCGTAGTCATACCGAAACCAATCAGTCCTAGCGGGGCCGGGTTGGCTAATTCATCTGACATTTTATCTCCACCTCGTACAGAGTAGGTGCATATTTTGACCGATAGGTTTTTGGCCGCTATTTATTCCTTCCCCCGAAAGGAATAGCCCAGATTTTTTGAAGAGCAGAATAATCAGCCTTTACAAATAGTGCACTTCCGGTTGGAAACGTCTATATGTGCACGCGAAATCGAATATTCGTAGAAACCGAGGTAACATACATGCCGGAAAATTGGAAGGAGAAGCACAGCGACAAAATCTTGAGTGCCGCAAAAGCTATCAAGAAAATCAAGCGAGGGGAGCGAATCTTTCTAGGTACCGGCTGTGGAGTACCGTATCATCTAGTCCAACAGCTTGCGAAAAGCGCTGCTCATATGGCCGATAATGAGATAGTACATTTACTGACTCTAGGGGATACACCTTCTGCTGATCCCCAATTCCAAGAGCAATTCAGGCACAATTCCTTCTTCATCAGCGAGAATATGCGTGACGCTGTAGCCGAGGGCAGAGCGGACTATACGCCAATCATGTTAAGTGACATCCCCAACCTCTTCAGAAGAAGGCGAATGCCTATCGATGTCGCCCTCATTCAAGTTAGCCCACCTGACGAACATGGCTACTGTTCACTCGGAATCTCGGTGGACATCACCAAGTCCGGGGCTGAAAGTGCCGACGTGATTATTGCCCAAGTAAACAATAGAATGCCAATCACACTAGGGGATACGTTCCTCAACGTGCGCGACATTGATTATCTCGTCCCTTTCAACGAACCGCTACGTTACTTCGAATCTGCTGAGATAACCGAAGTCGTTGATAGGATAGGTGCATATACTGCCAGACTCATTGAGAACGAGTCCACCCTAGAGCTCGGCATCGGTGCTCTTCCCCAGTCAGTTTGTAACAATCTACTGGAATCAGGGGTTAGAGACCTTGGCATCCATACGGAGATGTTTAGTGACAGCCTGATTCCGCTGATAGAGGAGGGTGTGATAACCTGTAAGAAGAAGAATTTACACCGCGGCAAAGTCATAGCCAGCTTTGTCATGGGCTCGGAGAGTCTCTATAATTATGTTGACGAGAATCCATTTTTCGAATTTCGTCCATCCGAGTATGTGAATGATCCGTACATCATAGGGCAGAACAACAAGATGGTAGCAATTAACTCAGCTCTGGAAATAGACCTTACCGGACAAGTGTGTGCCGACTCGATAGGACACGAGTTCTATAGCGGAATTGGCGGGCAAGTTGACTTCATCCGAGGGGCAGCTAGGTCGCCCAATGGTCGGGCGATTATCTGCATGCCATCGACGGCCAAGAGTGGAAAGGTGTCCCGTATTGTTCCTAGGTTGAGCGAGGGGGCGGGGGTAGTAACAACACGTGGCGATGTTGACTATGTTGTTACCGAGTATGGACTGGCCACCTTGCATGGCAAAACAATACGTGAGCGCGTGCTTTCACTCATTGCAATCGCCCACCCCGATTACAGAAACGATTTACTTGAAACAGCGAAAAAGATGCAGTATGTCTTTGAAGATCAAGTACCATTCCAGACGAAAGGCACGTATTTCGCTTCAGAATACGAAGTACAGGATACATTCAAGGGTCCCGAAGGGAAGGAAATCAACGTACGATTGAGATTGATACGACCAGATGATACGGACCGGATAAAGGACCTTTTCTACGATTTATCTGAAGAGAGTATATTCTTCAGGTTCTTGTCACCGCTCAAGTCTATACGGAGACAGACCCTTCAGCAGTTTTATGATGTAGACCAAGAACGTGATATATCAATAGTAGCAACAATTAGGCCAGATGTAGAAGGAGAATCTGAGAAAATCATCGGAGCAGGAAGATATTTGCTGAATAGAAGTACGAACGAGGCCGAGTTCGCTCTGGTTGTGCAAGACCAATATCAGAGCAGGGGCATCGGGACGTTCATTCTTAATCATTTGATGCGTATCGCCAAAAGCAAGGGCGTAGACAAATTTGTGGCCTATGTCCATCCACGTAACCAGCCGATGATTCGATTCCTGCATCAAACCGGTAAGGTCATCGAGAGTAGGCTATCAGTTGCTGATTCAGAATACGTGTTCAAGCTCAAACTATAGCCATCTAGAGCATCTGAGTCTCCAATCCCGATGTCACATCCATCGGCCGAAGCCCGCTGTGAATTATCGAAATCCACTGGTCATATACATCGATTTCGTGGAATCCCTCAATCCGCGCAATGGGCATACCTCGTTTCAGGGCAACGACAAGAGGTACCCCAAACACATCGAATCTCTCTCTTGTATCCTCAACATCGTCGACGTTTATCCTGCCGAAATATACCTTTTCTTGGTAGTCTGATGCGAGCTCCTCCAGTATGGGCATAAGACGCTCGCAGTAAGGGCAGTCTCGTCGATAGAATTCAACGATTGCAGTACGAAATTTTCTCAATTCTTGCAGTTCGCTCATGCTGTTCAAATCATTCAGTTCACCGTTTGCTCTTGGATTCTTTTGGCCCTCAGTCATGGCGATTTCAAGGCGGTTTGCCATATCCTCTACTTTTCTTCCTTCAGGGTTCTCTTCTGGAGACATCTGTACCACCAATGTACACGTAGCAACTAGGAGAATGAATAAGACCTCGGGGTTATATGACCTTCTCGTTTGTAATTACAATAAGGAGAATCTTCACATTCATAACCTTTTTATCAAGAACGAGGGGTACCGTGTCAGCAACACCACCGAAAGTATTGGGCCCGTGGCATAGACTGGTTATTGCACCGCTCTGATAAGGCGGGGGCCGGGTGTTCAAATCACCCCGGGCCCACCATTCATTCTCTCATTGGGTTATTCAAGTGCTTCAGGCACCAGCTCTGTAATCAACTCAAGGGAGCGTCGAGCCTGCTCTGTGGTGAGCTCGAAAATCAGCGGACCGTCAAAACTATCATTGTAAATCTCTGAGACAAATTCTCGTACAGGCATCTCACCGTCGCCAAGCGCCAGATGATCCTCATGCACCGCAACGCCATCGCATTCCCGGTAGCTTCCGTCGTTAAGATGGATTTCAACAATGCGATCCCGATGTTCTCTGTAAAAATCAACCACGGGCTCATCACCTGAAAATTTTGTCAACAGATGGCCAGTATCAAAACAGATGCTGCAATCGTACTCATCAATTACTTGCCGGGTATGACTAAAGGGAAACTCGATGTTTTCCACAGCTAAACGGTGTGGATTCAAGCCGGTTTGCTCCAGTATCTCCTCGATGCTTTGAGCAGAAAATCCTGCCATGAATGAAGAAAAGATATCCATTATGTTCTGGGGGAATTCGAGACGAGAGAACTCAGCGGCCAATGCACCCGTCGAATGCAAGACATAGTATTCTGGTTCTAAGGGTTCCATGAGTTCCACTGCAGCAACGGTGCTCTCTACACTGCCCTTGCGTACATACTCGTTGGGACTAGCCAGTTCCAGTGACCATAATGGAAGGTGGGCTGTGTAGGAGCATCCTGTTTTCTCTCGCAGTTCTATGAGGCTACTGATAGTCTCAGTCGTGACAGATCCTGGAATCAGATGGGGTACATCCAATGTTATTTCTATGACCTCTATGTGTTCAATTTTCAGAGCAGAACGGATAAGTTCAACAACATCAAACCGTGAGAAGTCGGGTGTGCCGTTTCCAATGACCAACTTGGCAGCAGGCTCAAATTCTAGTGGGACAATTCCGAACCTCAAAGCTGTTTGTTCTCCTTGCCGGACATTTCCACGGTACCCAATAAAGTGAGCTATTAAGCCAAGATATACGCCAAGAAAATTCTCGCTCATTTTGCGAATCGCCTATCTAATCCAAAAGTCTCTTATGGGATAGTCCTAGCCAACTTTTCCAAGTGACAACAAATGGCAGACCCTTTATTCATCGGAACAGCAATTGCAGCTGGTTTGCTTGCCGTTATCGTTGCCATCTGGATTTTTCAAGAAAATGAAAAAGCAGATGAGGGCAGCGAACGGATGAGAGAGGTAAGCTCCTATATTGAAAACGGGGCGTACTCATTCATCAAAAGGCAGTACAAGCTGCTCACCGCGTTCACTCTTGTATTGGCGGCGATAATCGCTATTGTATTCGAATGGCCATACTCCGTACCCATTGCGGTCTCCTACATCATTGGATCTTTAGCGAGTATGATAGCTGGTTACCTTGGAATCATCGTCGCAACAAGAGCTAATCGACGAACAGCAGCAGCCGCAAACAAAGGAGGTCTTAATGCCGCCTTTAAGGTTGCTTTCAGAGCTGGCTCATTCATGGGCTTGTGTATAGCTGGGCTTGCCCTCATAGGGCTGGGAATTCTCTATATGGTATGGGAATTCGTATTTCCAGTGGCTGGCACTCCTAAGCTGTGGGAAATCGTTGTTGGTTTCAGCTTCGGTGCTAGTACTGTTGCTCTGTTTGCTAAAGCCGGCGGCGGTATATATACCAAAACTGCTGATATTGCAGCGGATATTGTAGGAAAGATTGAACACCATATCCCAGAAGACGATCCACGTAATCCCGCCGCTGTTGCAGATGCGGTTGGTGATAACGTAGGAGATGTCGCAGGAAGTGGTGCAGATATTTTTGATAGTAATGTCGCTGCAATTCTTGGTGCAGCTATTCTTGGAGCATCTATTGATGCTGTTACACCAACTACCATCTCCTTCGGCCTGCTACCATTGATGCTTGCAGGCATTGGCACAATAGCCTCAGTGATCGGAGTGTTTTTAGTGCGACCGAAAGAAGGAGAAGATCCCGGACCAGCATTGAACAGGGGAACTTACCTTACCACGATACTATTTGCAGTCCTTGCTACGTTGGTAATCTACCTTCTAGGATCTAACCTGGTGCTGGCTCTTTCAGCCATACTCGGACTCCTTGGTGGTGTTGTCATCGGGTTCACCTCTGATGTGTTCACAAGCGACCGTGGGGTTGGCTCATTCAAACCAGTTCTCAACATGGTTGATGCAGCAGATGAAAGCCCTGCTAGTCTTATTCTATCAGGGTATTCCTATGGACTGTTGAGTGCAGTGCCATCTGTCCTCGGCGTTGTTGCAGCCATGGTGCTATCCTTCATTCTTGGCGCAAATGCAACAACACCCGGACTTGGCGGATGGTCAGGCGGAATATATGCGGTCGCAATTGCCGCAGTAGGCCTGCTGTCTACCAATGGATTCATTATGTCTACAGATGCCTATGGCCCGATTGTAGATAATGCAAGAGGCGTAATCGAACAAGCACAAGCTCCTCACGAAGCAGTAGTTGCCTGTGACAAACTAGATGCAAGTGGTAACACAACCAAGGCGATAACGAAAGGGTTCGCAATTGGTGCCTCTGCTATTTCTGTGCTTGCACTGTTTTCCGCATTCATAGAAACAGCAGGCATAGGACGAGTTGTCAATATAGCAGATCCATTCATCCTTGCGGGAGCTTTCATCGGGTCTCTGATTCCCCCGGTATTCTCAGCCATTCTTATTCTCGGTGTTCAGGAGAACAGCGGGAGGGTAATCAGGGAAATTCGAAGACAGTTCGATGAGGATCCAGGCATACTCGAAGGTACCTCCAAACCCGACTACGACGCCTGTATTGGAATCGCAACAACTGGTGCAATCAAAGAACTGATGCCAGGTACAATACTGTCCATTGGCGTCACTATCCTTACTGGAGCAATTCTCGGACTCCAAGCCCTGGCCGCCTATCTTGGTGGTGCAGTCATCATCGGGTTCATCCTCGCACTACTCATGGATAACTCCGGTGGTGCATGGGATAACACCAAGAAGATCATAGAATCGCCAGAATACGACAAATACGAGAAGGATACTGAGGAGTGGTACGAGGTTGCGGAAGCTGCGATACTTGGGGACATGATAGGGGACCCGTTCAAGGACACCGCGGGCCCAAGCATCAACACCCT
>JAWOEX010000002.1:0-55087 GCA_046482545.1 Candidatus Thorarchaeota archaeon | reverse complement strand
CCTCAGAAAAGCAGTACCTCCATCCTCAGCATTTCTCAATTGTTCTTCGCATTGAAGGGGCCATAAATAATAGATCGAGCTCTGTCTTGATTTTCACTTTAGAAACCTTCATAGCTGTGCTTTGTGGAACGGTAAAACCATGTTCTGTACATGGCTATTGTCTTCACTACCAATTCGCCTTTTCTGGTACTTTCCTGTCGCATTATCCATTATGAATTATTGTCCGAATGTTTAGATTAGACTTTGCAGTATTTGGTCTTTTTCCAAGTTGTTTCTTCCTTGGATTCAGAAATGGCTTAGATTGGGGCTCTTGGCGGCTTCTAGCGCGACCTTGGAGGCCTTATATTATCTAAATCTAGTATCCTACACAGTTTGGTAGAGATGAGTTTCGGGAATAGAAGGTCAATTTCAGTATGCGTTATGATGATAGTTTTGCTCCTAGCTTTATTCGTAGGAGCTACGAATCCAAATGAGGGAAACTTCCCAGATAGCAAGGTTCCGGTTTCCATTGATATTGCAGGAGAACGTGATCCGGCAAAAGATGTGAAAATAGTAATTCACGAAGTGGGTTCTATAGAAAAATGGAGCACGCTATTATCTAATGGTCTTGGGATGGCGGAAACAAGGCTTGTCCCTGGCGACTACTATCTTCTTGCAAGAACTATTGATGAAGATATAGGAGCCGGTTCACATGCATACCAGGAATTCAGGATAAGTGAGTCAGAAGACCAAAAGAAGTTACTCGTTGAAATGCGACCAGATTCAAATCATTCAGTTAGTGTTGACTTGCTACCTGATTTTAAGAACATCGACATTCCTGACAATCATATTGCAGTATATTCTCAAAATGACAAGTCATCTCCACCAGTCTTGATAGATCAACATAGGTTCGAGACTGCGTGCAGAAAACGTGGAGTACGAAAAACCCCTGAAAATTCTCCCGATGATGAAGGCGATATGGTGTGGTTATACGGCACCACGTATTTGGTAGTTGAAAACGAACAGATTATCAATCAGTGGCATCCTGTCGCACTTGTTGACTCAGAACCCGGCGTAATACACGAGTTCTACATGAGCAACTATGATGAGGAGGAAATGACCTTCGAATCAGAAATAGAAGCGACCGGTCTTGGGGGCTCCTATACCTATGAAGATACGATTACATTTGAATTGGACATCCAGGATCCGACTGTCGCAACCGATGGAGATGTAAGGACCCGATTAGGAGAATTCAGGCATATCTACCAGAGTGGTTCCATAATGTATCATGATGGTCTATTCTGGCACGATTTAGGCGATTTCCAAAGGGAATTCATCGATAAATGGTATACAATGAGTGTAGATGAACTAGACGGGGCACAGGGCATATCTGAAACCCGTGATGAGTATCGAGGGGAATGGCGGATACCCCAGCTCAACGGAATGAACCTGAAAATCACTGATAGTGATAGTCATACCCATGTTTTCGGTTTCGATGTGGAGAGGAAGGATGTATTCGGAGCGTCTGCGAAGATTCAGTTTACGAATACTCATATAGTTAAGACAACCCATCATGTGTCGTGGACTCAGCCATATGGGGATAATTGGGCCCTCCGGTTTTATGGTGGAAACATGTTTGATTTGAACATGTATGACTACATCTATGAGGACGGAGGCGGATGTCCTTTCGTTAGTGAATGGAATGGTACGGGATACGCTCTAGATAATAACCTACTGCCCCAATCCGAGATATTTGGGGGAGAATCTGATTGGGTTGATAGATATAAGCTTGCAACCAATCCGCTGCCTCGCTATGGCATGCGTCATCTTATGATTTCTGAATTTGAACAAGAGGTCTCTTCGCTCGATGAGGTTGAACTGCTCGCCGTAAGTCATGATGCCGCCACTCGGGTTGGTATAACGCCCAGCGGTGATATTATGTCTTACATGTCTCCCCATCCCCCGGAGGAGGCATGGGCAAACAACGAGACTAATATTGCGAATCTGTTAGGGTGCGAAGATGGAGACTACTATTCAGGCGAAAAAGGTGATGAAGTCATCCTGAAATTTGAAAATGCTCAGTTCAAGAGTGGTGCCAGACTAGTCATGAGAGCTGATGCAGATCAGAAATTCTCTATTCATGTTGATATCAAAACCATTAATGGTTGGAGTGAGATTGCAGTTGTTATACCCCGGATTAGATGGTCTCATAATGTCATACCGATTGCAGAATCCCTAGCTCGTCAGACTACAGAGCCCCTAATAGTCAGGTTGACTTGGACCGCACATCACAAACTCGACTTCATTGGCATTGATACAAAGCCTATGCATCAGATTGAAATCCAAAGGATGCAGCTCCAAGAAGCGATCCATAGCGAAAAAGGAAGTGTTCTTGGCGAACTTCAATATTCCGATGATGTCCATGCCAATCTATCACCCGGCGAAAAAATCTATCTCTACTTTGAATGTAGAAAAGAACGTTCAAAGCCAGTAGATTTCGTTATTGTTGTGGAGGGAAGATACTATACAATCGACTAGACATATCGCACAAATGGTCGATAGAAGGAGTTCATGATTCAAGGGAGGCTACGAGAATAGACCGGAGTATACTGTGGAATGCCGCACAGATGGCAGCAATCATGCTGTTTACTACGGGCCTGATATTCTCAGGATTGTATCTTGCAGACGAGAGGTGGCGGATGACAGAAGTACACTTGGGGACCTTTGAACACATAGCCAGAACAGGCGGCTATGTCAGTCCCAGTGTTGATGGTATCCACTACCCTCTCGCACATTTGCCTTCTGAACCTGGAAACACAAGCATACCTGAAGCTGTAGGGTTTGAGACTTTTCGAGTGTTCTTCCAGTTTGCATACGGGTTCGACTATATGAACGGGACAAGCATAGACCCATCTAACCCCTATCCCCATAGAAAGAGCTCGGAATACAACATAACAGTGCGCTTCGGATTCTTTTTGGAAGTGACGAATGGCACATCGAGAGAAGAGGTGGCGACTGTTGTTCCTATGGTCACCTCAATAAACAGTAAAACACCATCGCACAATATTGTTTCTGATGGCTTCTACATACGATATGATTCTGTTACTGACCTATTATCCGTCGATTTCTACCAAGTCCAGGAATTAGATGAAGCTGCTCAACCTCGATCACTATCCGTTGGAGTCAAGGACGATGCTACGGTACGTATTCTAGGCTTCATGTCGATTCGATACAAAAACCAATTCAATGATACTCAGATTGGAAAACTTGAAGGAGAACTTGGCCAGTGGTTCGTTCAGAGTGGTTCCGAATCGAATCATTCGGATCATTCTATCAACGGCTCACTGACCTGCTACTGGGGCTATGAAGAGATTCAGACACTCATTCAGCGACTTCCCACAGTGGAGCTTGTTCCACTAATTGTCGGAACTTCTATCACTGTCGTAATCTGGTCAAAGGATTCAGAAATCAGATAGTGTATGCAACTTCCCAAGCCCAATAACCAACAAACAGACGAATTTGAAGGCTAACTCTCGATGTGGTTCGTTGCCGCAGCCGCTCCTGCGATAAGGTTAGCCATAGTCTTAGTGGTTGTATTTTCAAAGAAATGTCGATAATCTCTCACAGCTAGGTGTTCAGCTCACCGCTACTACTGTCCGAGGCGAGCAGACCGAAAGTATGACTCGTGCTGCACCCAGAGTTGTCAAGATGTGATGTGGTAGTGGGGGATTGGAACTGCGTCGAAATTCCATATCGGGATGGAAGTGAAATCCACGTTAGGGCAAACAAGGTAGATGATGACGTGAGCATCTATTTGTGATCTGTTTATTGTGGATGCTACCAATTATTTGACATTATCTGTGTAAGACACAGTCATTATGTTTATTACAGTAAACACAAAATAATTCTCATAACATGACAACCATATCTATCAAAGAAAAAACTCGGCGAGAGCTGTTGAGGATTGCTGGTGAAATTCAACAGAAAACTCAAGAGCGCATTGACTTCGATACAGTAATTCAGGCGTTAGTTGATATATATGATCGGCAGAAGGTCGACATTGAAGCTTGGAATGAATTTGTGACGCCATTAGCGGGGGTGGACTTCAAATCCGCTTATCGTGACCTTATCTCTGAGAGGCGTCTTGACAATGAGTGAGTCTCAACAGGTCCTGGTTCTTGACGCCGGCGTTCTGCTTGCACTAGCCCTCGGCGAACCATCTGCAGAAGATCTTGCTAAGCGGATGCCTTCGGAAGAGAATCGTTATGTCTGTACAGAATTCGCTCTATGTGAATTAACGTATATCATATGCAGAAAGCTAGATTGGAAGTCAGCCTGGGATGAGACGAAGAATCTAATCCATTCATCTGTTGTCCGAATCATCCCTACCGGGATCGTCTGGGGGGAAGCTGCCAAAATCAAATGCCACATTCCTATTGCTTTGCCTGATTGTTTCACAATTGGTGCTTCTCGTGTGTTGGATGGACTGCCCGTCTTTGCTCGAAGAGAAGCTGAAATTGTGAACGCCATCGAGACTGGCCTGCTTACTGATGATGTGCAATTTCTTGAATAGTCTACTAGTTTGCCTATCAGAATACACCTTTCCCTTCACTTCCTTCCGTTCGAGGGGAGCGGACCGAAAATATAGCTCGTGCAACACCTAGAGTTGTCAAGATTTGAGCAGGACCTCAGTGAAACAGTACCTCCATCCTCAGCATCTTTTTTGTCTTAATAGAATGAATGTGAGAAGAGACCGACTATGTGGTTAATACTACTGATGGAGACACAATACTTGCCGTCGGATCTTAGAGAATGGGTGCCTTCATCCGTGACGCATCAAATCTAACTGTCTGAGAATCTTATGGCGGTTCCTCGTCTGGCATAGCCTTTGAAGCCGGTTTGCCCCCTACTCCCCAGTGGGATTTCGGGATTTCTTGAACAACTATTTCAACAGCTCGCTCCGGAATCCCTATTTCAACAAAGACATCAGTAATTCCGGATATTATGCGTTCTACAGCATCCTTCGATACGCCTTCCCATAACTTGACTTTGACAATTGGCATAAGTCGGCATTGGTTTCCTAATATTAATAGTTGCATCAACCTTGGAGACTGAACACCTCCTCGACCTAGTTCGAAAGCGTCGCCGTTATGCCTGAGCCTCCCCCCTATACTGCATTTCCTTCGGAATCCATTCTTCTGGGTTACCTTCGCATTGATGGCTGTTGCAGTTGTCATTTTCATTCGAAAGAAATCAGAGATCAATTAGCTTTGTGTTTAGGGCTTGTTCTAGAAGGAATAGAAGCAAATTTCTCTCAAACGAAGGGAATCGCTTTCTGATTAGTAATTTCAGGTGCAGCAAAGACTGTAATGTGTGTACATGGTCCAGAGAATCTCTGTCTCATATAGATATTTCTTTGCTTACTATTTCTTAGGAAGCAACATACATGTTCAACTCCGATAACAACGCGAATAATTTATATCTCAATAGATATATCTATCTCGATATATTTAATAGGGTACTGCAATATTGTATTGATGAAGCGTGATCTAAAGGAAGTGATGATCAATGGGATGTGGACCTAAAATTCCGTGGCGAACAATATTTGCAAAACTAGGTTTGGATAATACTGACTCTTCGGAACCCGAGAGTGTGTCACAACTGGCAATCCCTCAAATTCCAGATGAGTGCTCAGAATGTGGTGCCTCTATCCATTCTCAACAGGTTGAGTGGGTTGGACCAGTGAGCGCTAAGTGTCCTTATTGCGGATCCAAACTTGAAATTGAATTCCGGAAGATACTGAATTCATGATAAATTGAAGGAACAACAAGAGGGCTCTATCAGAGTGAAAAGTGAAGCTGATTTATGAGCCCCATCTTGGACAGAAAAGTATGAGAAACGATGCATGACCTATAAGTCTTGCAACCTTGAGACAACACATAATGCGACAGAAGTTTCAAAGAATAATATATAGTTCGCAAAAACGCCCGCTTTCACTAGCATATATCAACATGGATATATCCACATGGATATATTAATAAACCCACGCCATAAATATACGTCAAAAAGAGAATTCCGACTTTGGCCTGCATATGATTCTTGCCATGTCGGGATAAGGAGAGATTAGGAAAATGACACAGAGTAATGAAAGGCCCATGGAGGCATATGTATTATCAATCCTTGCAGGATTGGTAATCGCTGTTGTTGGATTACTGTGGGTATTATTTATGGGATTAAATTGGTCAGTCGAATGGATGAACTGGTATGATTCATTTATGCATCCGACCGAACAGCATTTCCACTTCATGAACTTCGGTTCATTTGGCTATGTTTTCGGAGTGGTTGGCATCATTTTGGGAGCTGGAATAATTGTATCTTCAGAGATGCTAAGGAGAAATCCCAGTAAACACGGGACTTGGGGTGCAATCATCATAGTTCTATCTGCCTTTAGTATATTCGGAGGGATGGGTGGAATGGGATTAGGCCTCATTCTCGGAATCGTAGGCGGAATTCTTGCCATTCTCTGGTCACCAGGAACTAGGCGCCTTAGCGATAATTCTGCATAAATCGATATTGACAGATATCAATAAACCCATCTGAGAAACGCAGATTCTGTGCAACGGGCTTCCTCTTCTGGCCTTAGCATAAGTCTTAATTCCTTGTAAAAGAGAGTTCAGCTAGATGCTGACACAGTCCGTAAACGGAGACAAGCAGTTTCATGGGCTTTTCAATTATGTCATCAAAGGAAAAATGAAATGGGGATGGCGAAATGACTTCAAACCACAAAGATAACATTGGACGAGAAGAGGACATGAAAGAGATCCTATCCGACTTCTCTCAATTCTACATACTTCTTCTCTTGAGTGAAGAACCAAACCATGGCTACGCTCTGATCAAGAAGTTCAAGAGTAGAACGGGAAAGACCCTCAGTGCTGGCACGCTTTATCCATTTCTTCAGAAGCTAGAAGATAAGGGCCTAGTCAATAAAATAGATGAATCTGTAGGCAAGAGGCCAAAGAAAGTCTATTATCTATCCGAAAAAGGTGAGAAATTTTGCGAGAGGCTCTTCCGACGTTTTTCCGCTATAACGGCATCAGCTATTGAACCAACTTTGGACAAATGTGCAAGCTGTGGAGTTAGAATCTTTGATGGGGGCTATCATAAGGAAGTTGATGGCAAGGTCTTGGCATTTTGTTGTCCTCATTGTGCCGCCGCTTTCATAGCAGACAGAACAAAATGAACTTCGACTTTGAACAACACGCGAACAAAAACAGCTTAGAAATAGTCAATAATCTGCTCCATTTCCTTTTTTTCTTTCGACCAAGCATCTTGTCAATACAAGTGCTTGATCAAAAACGGTGTCGAAAGAGGTAAATGTAAAATTCTGTCTAATCCTAATGCATGTTCTCATGGTCATTCTCAGTTTGCTGTATATGACGAAATCGCGAATAAAGTCTTCATCATCACGGATACCAGGTGACTCATGTACGGTTGGTTACTCCAACTCAAGGGGCCTAACAATCTAACTGGAATAGCTACTGGGCTGTCCTTTTTTCGTATATAACAAGCAATTCACTGTTGATTGGAAAAAGGGAATCGGACAAGTTGGATGGCAGAAACAACTCAGAATTGAGTCAGAGATTTTCTGGGGATTCTTGTCCAACTCTCGTATCGTTGACGTATCACTGGTCAGTCAGGTATTTTGAGGGATCCTCATCAAATTCTTTCTTGCACATCTCCAAACAAAAATAATACGTTTTTCCATCGTATTCTGACGTGAATTTTGTAGTCTTCTCATCGACTTTCATTCCGGAAACAGGATCTACTTCCATGTTATCTAACTCCTCAGTCTCATCCGAGATTGACTGTCTATTACAATCGTATTCGTACCGACAACAATATAAATATATCGAGACAGACATATCTATGCAGATACATGGGGAGTCGCCAGGTCCACGATTGCGATCCCTTTTAGATGGTGAAATCAATGAGCAAAACGAATCAGACAACCCTTCAGAAATCACAGGCTTCCATCAGAATCGAAGGAATGCATTGTGCGTCTTGTGTCAATACAATCGAGAAGGCGCTACTGAATCAGAATGGTGTCATAAGCGCGACTGTGAACCTGCTTGATGAAAAGGCTGTTGTCGAATACGAACCAGAAAAGGTCGATAGGGTGAGCCTTGAGAAAGCAATAGAATCGACAGGATACAAACCCATTAGAGCGAAGATGATAATCACACTTGCTCCCGAGCCCGAACAAAACCAGTGGGATTTGATTCAAGAACAAGTTGGTCAGATTGATGGCATAATAAGCACGAATCCTTTCGTAGACTCTGGGCGGCTTCTCATAGAATACGATGAAAGCCTAGTGACATTCAAGACAATCAAAAGGGCATTGAAGGAGATTAATTTTGAAGTAAGGCAGCACGACATAACCGGCCTTGATCGGGAGGCATCGACTCGTCAGCATGAGATTCGGCACTACTCACGACTACTCGCATTCTCTCTCGTATTGAGCATACCTGTGCTTATGCTTACATTAGTGCCTCAGGTTCTAGAACCACTCTTGCCAGTTGGCATTGGACCTGAAGTCATGAACTTCATCCTCACAACTCCAATCCAATTCATTGCAGGATATCCCTTTTACAAATCGGGTCTCAGAGCAGCAAGGCATGGCAAAGCAAATATGGACACCTTGATAATGCTGGGGACAAGTGCAGCTTACTTCTACTCAGTGGCAGCCACATTTATTCTTGAAGGTTATGTGGCATTCTACGACACGGCTGCACTGTTGATTACGTTCATACTTCTAGGCAGGTTTTTGGAGGCCGTAGCAAAGGGTCGCACATCCAAGGCCATACGCAAGCTTATGGACCTGGAGGCGAAGGTTGCGGTTGTGATTCGAAATGGAGAAGAGATGACTGTTCTCATTGAAGATGTGGAAGTTGGCGATATTCTTCTTGTAAAACCCGGTGAGAAGATTCCTGTTGACGGCGAAGTCATCGATGGACAGTCTTCTGTTGATGAATCTATGGTGACAGGAGAGTCGATACCAGTGAGCAAGAACGCAGGTGACTCTGTAATCGGGTCTACGATTAACAAGAATGGTGTTCTCAAGACTCGTGCAACGAAGGTGGGGCAAGATACTGTCCTCTCTCAGATTGTTCGAATGGTGGAAAAAGCTCAGACTCAGAAACCCCCGATTCAGCGCAAGGCGGATGCAATCGCGGAAGTTTTCGTACCAGTAGTGATTGTAATGGCTGCAGTGACTTTCTTCGCCTGGTTTGCTTTCATTGGTGAGGAATGGGTGCGATCACTCAGCTTCATGATTGCAGTTCTTGTTGCGGCCTGTCCCTGTGCCCTCGGTTTAGCGACACCTACATCTCTGATGGTAGGTATTGGAAAAGGAGCAGAACAAGGCATACTCATCAAGACTGGAGCTGGTCTCGAAACAATCCCTAAGGTTGATACGATTGTCTTTGACAAGACAGGCACTCTCACCATAGGGAAACCTACGGTAACAGACATCATTTCTGCCGGCGGCACCGATGATAAATCAATACTACAACTTGTAGCGGCTGTTGAGAAGAACAGCGAGCATCCCTTGGCGGAGGCCATAGTTCACTATGCCGAAGAGAAGGAGATTGAAATCCCAGAAGCAAGGAACTTCATTTCTGTCACAGGTCAGGGAGTAAGTGCCGTTGTTGGAGGTTCAACGATTCTTGTTGGGAATGACATCTTCATGAAGGAGAACAGCATCGACATTACCTGCTTTGAAGAGCATATTATGCGGCTGCAAGAGCAAGGAAAAACAACAGTATTTGCATCAAGGGATGGAGCTCCTCTGTCTCTGTTTGCCATCGCTGACACTCTAAAGGATAGCTCTGCTGCTGCTGTTTCGAAACTACGAGATATGGGGCTTAATGTACTAATGATTACGGGTGATAAGGAGCGAACTGCTCGCGCCATAGCTCGTTCAGTGGGAATACAGGATGTGCTTGCAGAAGTAATGCCTGGCGATAAAGCCAGCGAGGTCAAAAACCTTCAGGACGAAGGACATGTGGTTGCGATGACTGGTGATGGAGTGAATGATGCACCAGCATTGGCACAATCCAATGTGGGAATTGCTCTGGGTTCCGGTACTGACGTATCTGTGGAAACGGGTGACATTGTCCTGGTGAAAGACGACCTCATGGATGTAGTTAGAGGGATAGATCTTGGAGCTAAGACCATGTCGAAGATTAAGCAGAATTTCTTCTGGGCTCTAATCTATAACTTAGCTCTATTGCCAATTGCAGCTGGTGTCCTATACCCATTTACTGGTATAATACTCCGGCCTGAGTTTGCCGCTTTAGCAATGGCATTCTCAAGCGTGAGTGTCGTCACGAACTCCCTACTACTGGGACGATATAGCTATGGTCATGATAAGCATAAGGAACCCAAGGTGGGGAGTCCTAGTACAGCTAAGACTAGAGTAGCAACAGATCCTATATGCAAGATGGATGTGGAGATGGATTCTACAGCGCTTACTAGCGTCCATAATGGGAAGATGTATTACTTCTGTTCCGCCAACTGCAAGGAAATCTTTGATGAAAATCCCGTTGAGTATGAGAATGTAGATATGGGAAGCTGAGGAATAGAGGCAGCACAGACTTAGAATAGAAAAGACCAAAGTAGGTGGGCGAATCTCCAATCTAGACTATCATTGGAGATTAGGCTTCTTACGAAGGTCTGGAGAATATGCCAAAAGGCACCTCTTACATTAAGGTTCATCTCTTCGCCTTTGTAAAGATAATAGATTGAAACTACTTCAGTGATTATACCTCCTCCAGCTGATATCAACATGGGCAACGGAGGGAGTTCTATGGGATCTACTAGCCGATTATACCCCATCCAGAGAACAAAAAAGGCCATTCCAAGCAGGAAAAATCCGTTTAGTAGAGACCCAATAATTTCGGCCCTGAGGTACCCAAATGTCTTCTCTGGTCCGGCTCGCCTTTCCACTAGCTTTCCGGCGAACATTGCCAGCAAAACTCCGCCAACCGCTGAGAAGGTATGAATTGCATCAGATATTACGGCAATTGACCCTGTCCATAACCCTATGCCTAATTCTTATTACGAAATATATCGCGGTAAGTACCGATGCAATTCTTAGTCCTTTCTCAGTTCTAGCCTTGCTTCTCATCATGCCGTATCAAATCTCCGCTATGTGCTAAGATGCCACCTAAAGTCTTGACAGAATAAATCAGTATTCAATAAGATTCATCCTATTAATAATTGAGTACGGTTGAGGATTGTTTCCGTAACGGAATCTTCTACAAACCAACTCTCTTATAGTACCAATCTATATGGTGGGGCGTATTCATTATGAAGGGTAGGGTTGACCAGGAAGTTTGTATTGGATCCGCCACTTATGTTGGTTTGTGCAGGGCCGCTTTCCAGTTGGAGTTCCAATATACAGGACAGACTTGTTTGGGTTATATGACATACAACCGTCAGAAACAAGTCAAATAGAAACAGTTCAAGTGAGCTCTTATACACGGACAGCTCGCGAAATCATCAATTCGGATTATCTGAAATATATGCTCGAAAATAGAGGAATCTCTGTGCCTGTCAAGCTTTGATTCATATCCGCAGGTTAAGAATGCTATTTGGTAACAGTGGAACTCACTCCATTTTACAACTGCATTTTCATTTCGATTAATGTCCGAGGCGAGCAGACCGAAAATATGACTCGTGCTGCACCTGGAGTTGCCAAGATTCGGTGTTAGGCCTCAGAGAAAGGAAGTACTTCGATTCACACTATGCAAAAGTCTCTATTAGCTCTGCTTCTGTTCTTTCGTCTTCATGAATTTGAGAACATGGTCAGCAAACGAATCAACGTCACTGATGTCCTCGTTGAGAACAGAGTAGAGAATTTCATTGTCAAAATTTCCATAGAGATGGACGATTCGATTTCTAAATCTCGCCATTTCCTCTAGCTTTTCAGCAAGGTCCGTTGGCAGAACCTGATTCTGTTCGAGGATACTGAACACAGACGCATAGTCTTGTGGCCGTTCCCAGCCCATAGACCCGATGATATGGTTCCCAATATCGAGACAAACTTGAATCGCTTCTAAGAGATAGTATTTTGCAGCTCCCAATTTAACTCGATCCTCAAGGAACACAGATTTCTCCTCTTGAGCAAATCCTCGCAGCAATCTCATCGTCTCAGTTAACTTGCTGAGGCGAGTATCAATAATCTCCATGTTATTCATAGCTTGCCGGTCTCCTCGATTCTCTTGTGCATGTACTGATTATACACCGCAATCATTGGCTTGAAGTCAAGAAACTCCATCACTACTCGGTCTTCAAATTCAAGCCGTCTGCTCTTGTCGTTACAGAAAACTACTTTGCCTTCGCATACGACCCGATATTGTAGCTCTAGAGATGCTTCATTCAAGCTCCTCACATCCACATCAAGGTTAAATCTTCGAGAGAGCTTTTGTGAGAGCCGCAACAAATTTCTCTTTCTGGCCTCAAGAGAGCCTTCTTCTTCCCAAAGGATTGCAAAGTCCAAGTCACTGAGAGGTGTTTCTTCACCTCTTGCGTACGATCCGTACAGATAGCATGCTATCACAGAGTCGTCTTGGACCAACTCCTTAATGGCTCTAGAAAACCTTTCGGGGCTGATTTCTTCTTGAGGCAAGATATGGGACCTCCACACTCTAAACTACGGCAACAAAGTATATTCAATCTTGTTCTTTGTGGTCGAAGTACGATTTTCATCTATTGGTTGTTTCCTACTGTTCGTGATTTCCGAGGCGACAGACTGAAAGTATGGCTCATGCTGCACCTAGAGCTGTCAGATTTGGTCTGAGCCTCAAGAAAGCAATATCCCCCTCAGTGTATTGCGTTCTTCCCACTTTTGTCTGGACGCGCACAATTTCTACAGGTTTATATATTAATTCGGTAACTTAGTTACTGGGTGTGCCCAACATGTCAACGGTGAAGTTTGACTTGCAGGATGATTTGGAAGAGCTCCAATCTCGCCTTTATCTTGATACTGGAAAGCGGCTCACCAAAAAGGACATTCTGGAACTGGCATTCAGAATCGGCACGGAGAACTACAATCGTATTGTTAGCGAAGTACAGGCGGGAGAAGTTCCCTTGACTGATGAGACGATCCAAGAGATTCTCTCCTTAGCCGAAGACTTGGGCCCTGGCAGTGAGAACCTTTCATCAAGAGTCGATGAAATTGTATATGGTGGCAGTTGAATGTGGCTGTCTTCTTAGATAGCAATGTCATAATTGCGTTGCTCAACTCACGTGATAAGAATCATACCAGAGCTAGAAATCTTCTCACAAAACTGAAGAGGCCGGAGTATGGCACGCGCATAACAATTGACTACGTCCTCGATGAAGTGCTTACTACATTATGGAATCACACTCACCAAAAATCCATTGTAGAAAAGGCATACTACCTCATTTGCCACAGACCTGATTTTATCAAGTTCGCCCGTGTCGGGTTTGATACCCTTGACATAGCTTGGGAAAAATGGATGACGCTCGCAAGCTGGCCTGAGAAACCATTGAGCTTTACAGACTGTTGTATCATCGCATTTATGGACAAGAACGATATCGAGTACTTGGCAACTTACGATTCTGATTTTGATGGACTTGTGCCCTTAGTGTCCAATAGATAGACTGTCCGAGGCGAGCAGAGCGAGTTCTGTGTGAGAATTTCTTGGTCTATTTTCCTGCTATCAGTGATGTATCTGAAAACGCTTATCTGATAGACATCAAACCGACTAGGCATGTCAACCCCTCCTGTTGCCAAGAAGGACCCCCACGAAACTGAAATTCATGGTAGAATACTCAAAGACAATTATTTCTGGCTGAGAAACAAAGACACAGAAGATGTTCTTGAGTACCTGCGAGCCGAGAACGAGTACACTGTTGAGATGATGAAACATACGGAAGAGCTCCAGCAGCAGTTGTTCGAAGAGATGAAGAGCCGTATCAAAGAAGATGACGAGAGCGCCCCCATCAAGTATGGTGATCACTACTATTACTACAGAGAGATAGAGGGGAAGAATTACAAAGTACACTGTCGGAAAGAAGGTTCTCTTGAAGCTTCAGAAGAGATCATACTGGATGAGAATGAACTTGCAGAGGGGCAAGAGTACCTCAATATTGGAACTTTGAGGATTAGCAGCAATCAGAGACTTCTAGCATATACTGCTGATTTCTCAGGAGATGAGACATATGAGGCGCACGTCGTTTCAATTGATACGGGAAAGGTGATTGATAGAATAGAGGGCGTTGGCTCTCAGCTGGAATGGGCTGAAAATGATAGCGCATTCTTCTATACCGAACTCGATGATATTCATCGAGAGTATGCTGTCTCTCGTCATGAAATCGGTACAGAAAGAGCAGAGGACGTACAAATCATCGAAGAAGATGATAAGCGATTTATGGTTAAATTGGAGAAAGCGGCCGACGACTCCCGTCTCTTCATCTATCTTATGAACATGACTTCAGAAACGATAGAACTCCAGTATCTTGACCTGCGCCCTGAGAAGCAAGACCTAATTGTTCTTTTTCCAAGAAATGATGGAACAGAATTCTTTGTTGAACACCATGAGGGGTATTTCTATTTTCTCACGAATTATGAAGAGGAGACCACTTTTCGATTCATGCGAACCCCAGTTGATAGTTTCGATACAGCCAACTGGGAGCCTGTACTAGAGAGGGATTTTGAAGCAAGACAACCACAGCTGGTCACCTTTCGGAATCATCTTGCCATCCTTGCAAGAAGCGATGGACATCCCACGCTGACTGTCTATGATATCGCATCTGGAGAGGTTCACGATGTCGAGCTTCCGGGGAACGTCTATGAGATTCTCCTTTCCTTGTCATGGACTTCTGATGTCTTCTACTTCGGGAATCCTGAGTATGACACTGAGCTTCTCCGCTTCTATTTCAGTTCGCTCGTTACTCCCAAAACAACCTACGACTACAACATGAACACCCACAAGTTACATTCGAAGAAAGTGGAAGAGATTGCGGGTTTTGATCCGTCACAGTACACTACTAAGAGAGAACATGCTACGGCTCCTGATGGTAGTCTGATACCAATCTCGTTAGCGTATCGAAAAGACGTACCCCTTGATGGGAGTGCTGCTTTGTTGCTCTACGGCTATGGTTCCTACGGGTATCCACGTGATCCTGGGTTCGATCAGAAACGATTGAGTCTTTTTGAACGGGGTATCATATTCGGCATCGCGCATATCCGTGGTGGTGGAGAGTTTGGGAAAAGATGGTATCATCAGGGGAAACTGCGGCACAAAATGAAAACTTTCACCGACTTCATAGCTTGTGCCGAGCACCTGATAGCAGAAGAGTATACGACAAATGGCAAGTTATGTGCTTGGGGAGGAAGTGCAGGGGGTTTGCTGATGGGTAGTATTGCCAACCTCCGTCCTGACCTCTTTGGTTGCATAGTGGCATCGGTTCCATTTGTTGATTTAATTAACACGATGCTTGATGACACAATCCCACTTACTACTTTCGAGTATACGGAGTGGGGCGATCCGCGTATCCAGGAGCAGTTTGAATGGATGCTTGAATATTCTCCTTATGATAATGTTGAGGCACAGGACTACCCACCAATTTTGATTACCGCCGGGTACAATGACCCACGAGTTCATTATTGGGAACCGGCAAAATGGACTGCAAAACTTCGGGATAAGAAAACCGATTCTAATCCCCTCCTACTCAAAACAAAGATGGAGACCGGACACTTCAGCTCGAGTGGTCGTTATGATTACATGAAGGACTATGCTTTCAACTATGCTTTCATCATAGACACATTAGGGATATCCTAACCGGGCAGTCCGAGAGGATGATTCGTGCTGCACCTAGAGCTGTCAAGATTTGGTATGAACATATCTCGAAGCTTCTGCAGCCTCCTTAGCTGCTTCCAAGGGAGGCTTGATATCTTGAGGAACAGCCGATCCATAAACCCGGCCGTGCTTCCTCTCCTTGAACTCATCATATACTTTCTCTAATAGTTCTGGCTTCATAATCAGGTCAAGAGATGAAGCGGCGATTACTTTGGCAGCGAAAATCAGCGACTTGTGACCGATACTCATTCCATTTAGCGCTACCGCTTGCCAAGAATGTGCTGGAACTCCGAGTACCCATGTTGCAGTATTGAACTCTAGCGTGGGTGTTACCCAACTTACGTCTGCGACATCAGTGGATCCAGGCCAGATTCTACCCTCATCCCAAGGATCAGGGATTGACCTGTCCATAGTCACATCCATTAGGTCCTCCCAGCCAGGCCGTTTTGTTTGTCTCAGGGCTGCCATCTTCTCTTCCCTAGGGATGGTTTCTAACAATTCATTTGCAAAATCCATCTCTTCGTCCGTGTATTGAGGCGTGCCAATTTCTCTCATGTTGACTGTGACTATATCACTGAGTTTCTTGTTCGGAAGCACATTGTATGTGCCCTCCAAGAACTCAACTTCATGAGTTGTTCGGGCCATCAAGTCGGCACCATCTGCTATTCTCAAAATCCATTCGTAAATGTGGTCTACTTGATTGCGTTCAGGAGCTCGTACATAGTACCATGTTCGAGCATAGGCCGGAACAACATTTGGTTGCATCCCCCCTCTCTCAATAACATAGTGGATACGTGCTTCCTGTATGACATGTTCCCTCATGTAATTCACGGCAGTGTTCATAAGTTCCACTGCATCCAGAGCACTTCTACCCCGATCTGGTGAAGCAGCTGCATGCGTTGAAACACCATGGAAATGGAATTTCACCGAGTTCACCGCTAGAGAGCTTCCAATACCTGCCCAGTTGAAGGCCCCTGGGTGATGACTCAACGCAACATCGACATCATCGAACAGCCCATCTCTTACCATGAACATCTTGCCACTGTAGTTCTCCTCGGCTGGGCAACCAAAGAACTTGATACTCCCATCGATGTTATTCGATTCTATGGACTGTTTAACTGCAATAGCCGCTGCCATTCCAGATACGCCGTGGATATTATGGCCGCAACCGTGCCCTGGCGCCCCCTCTTCAAGTGGTTCTTTATGCGTTACTGGTTTCTGTGACAAGCCGGGTAGTGCATCATATTCTCCCATGATGCCTATTACCGGATGGCCGCTTCCGTAAGAAGCCACAAATGCCGTTGGCATATCTGCGACTCCGCGCTCTACCTCGAATCCGAATTCTTCCAATGTATCAGCAATCAAGGCTGCAGACTTGAATTCCTGGAGTCCAAGCTCAGCAAATTCCCAAACTCTGTCGCTGACTGCTACCATTTTGGATTCATGTTCTACAATCCATTTCCATGCTGCTTCTTTACACAATCTTTTTCACTCCTAGGACAGATAAATGGACATCCTAACTCTGACAAAACCAATACTTCAAAGTATTGTCTCGCTACAGTGAATGGATGCACCAAACAAGGGGAGATTAGGAGTGACCAAAGGAGAACCAAAAGAAGAGGAGCGGTATGACTATTTTCCTGCAGAGGTAGGCGTTATTCTATCGGTATGTGCCCTTGTTCTTCCTAACTGGGTTCAATACGACCCTTCTTATCTCGTAATATGGGCTGGCGGTTGGATGTTTCAACTTCGTGATTTACAATCTTCCCCTTATATCGAATTTCACTTTGCGAACTTTGGCCCTCTTTTGCCGCTCCTTATCTTCATCGGCGGCCCCCAGATTCTCTTTGCATACTTTATGTATCGTGTCTATAAGCGCAAATTAACAGTTAGGAGAGCTTTCGCGGTGGGCAGTCTTGGATTCATACCTCCTATGATACTGAACATACCCAACCTCCTCTATGACTTCACAAATCCAGGCTTCCCATTCTGGCCGATCTTTCCAACTCCTCTAACTCTCATTTTGGGCTATTTCTTTATCAAAAGATACCCTCCACCCGAAGATGCACCCAGCTGGCTTCAATGACCGAACAAGCAGAACTGAAAGCGCACTGCGATTTCTCCCGTTTCCGTTCGCTCATGTTTCATCTAGATCATTGAAGGACTCGTTTTCTGTCCGAGGGTCATAGAATCCTACAAGAAGCATACCTAGTAACACGCTCGTAGGGAGTGGAATCATGATTATGCGAGTTTTACAAAAATTCTGAAAATCCGAGTGCAAAAGTGTAAGATTTCTGTAAGATTTCCTGCAACAATACCAACTACAACCACCGGAACAACAAACCCTGAAGGAATAGACCCGATGCTGTCCGTACTTGGGGCTGGTGCCGCGATAGGTGTAGTGGTGGTCATAGTCGGTGTCTATATCAAGAAGCGATGAAATTCTCTATCGTTGAGTTTTCAGCTCACCGCTAGTACTGTCCTAGGCGGGCAGACGGAATGTATGACTATCTCTAGCTGCTCGCTCTTTGCTTCCACAAAATGAACAGGACGATTGCTATCAAAACGACAATCGCAGCAGTACCGGCCATTGCCAATATGACAGTCGATACTCCCGTTCCGGGGTGGTCCGCAGCATCAAGCGGATTAGTTCCGCTCATAATCTCATGGCCATCGTCATAACCGTCTTGGTCTGTGTCTTTCTCCAAGGGATCGGTACCTATTTCGATTTCATAGGCATCGTTCAGGTTATCGCAGTCGGTATCTATGCACTGAATATCTGTGCCCTCAGCGATCTCATCTAGGTCATCAAGCCCGTTACAATCAGTATCGCCAACAGTTACGCCTAGTTGGTCAAGCACCTCTCTGATTTCAGTGATGTTTCCAATCGCTGTGGAATTGAGACTCTGTAACCATTCTTGATTGTCTGTTGCCAGAGCCGCGACGAGGCCCAATTGGGTTGCATTTCCATCCAGAGCAACAACTGCCTCCTGCAGAAGCGTGGCATTTCCTTCCACGTACGTGAACAGCGTCTCGATGGCTCTATGGTTTCCGTCAAGCCAAGAAAGTACTTGCTGAAGCAGGGTTGCATTCCCATCAAGGTTCTCGTAGATTTTATCGTACCATACCTGTGGCATGGCTGGGTACTCTGCTGGATTTGTCGGGTTGGTATCATACTCTACTTCATAGCCATCAAGGAAATTGTCGTTGTCCGTGTCAATGCAATACGGGTCACAATCGTAGAAAATATCCTCTTCCCAGTCCAGCAATCCATCGGAATCGCTGTCCTGAGAAAGGATTGCTACGACACAGTCTCTATTGCCCCCGTGAGTCGAATTGTAGGCACTGGTGGTGGGAAAATCTGATGACCATGTGTAGCCCGTGACATAGGTATGGCCATTTTCAACTGCAATATCCTGCCCTTCATCATCATTATTACCTCCTAGATAGGTGGAATAAGTCAGTGACGGCCCATCAGTTGCAATCTTGGTCACGAGAAAGTCACTACTACCATTATGCGTCGAATCATATGCATTGACGGTGGGAAAGTCTGATGAGTACGTGAAGCCCGTGACATAAGCATAGCCATCTTGAACCGCAATACTCTGTCCCCATTCATTGCTTCCCCCTCCTAGGAATGTGGAATAAACAAGTGACTGGCCATCACTTGCAAGCTTGGTCACAAAACAGTCCGGTGATCCACCGAGGGTTGAATTATATGCATCGACTGTGGGGAAGTTCGATGAGTATGTATAACCATAGTTAGAGGTCTCATTTGTATCAAAGCGAATGAGAATCAACCCTACCTCTATGAATGTAGACAAGTCCAATGATTGCAAGTATAGCAGGGATTGGAACAGGCACCAACCCCGTTAAGAACGAGGGTGCCATATCGGTTTCCATAGTTAGTGTTGCAAGAATTGGCATACCAATTTCGATTATCAACGCTGCGATTACTGAAGCCAATTCCATAGAATACTTGTTGCTGTCATTTACTACTACTCGCATAATTCCTGCTAGGACCATCCCTGTTCCAAGAATCACGCCCGTAATCAGTGGTTCCAGCTGAACAAAAGGAAATCCCATTCCAAATGTTCTGACAAATGCGAACGTACCTCTTTCATCATAGCCATTGTAAAATCTCCAGAACGGAAAATACCAGATAAATCCATGAGCAAAAATCATTGTTCGATATTCTTGGACGGCATATGGTGTGAAGAGCGTACTGATGACGATACACACCGGTATGAGGTATCCTGTGATTTTGTGGTCTTTATCCATATTTGCTGCGCGCCCCAAGATTACGTACGGACTTGTGCACAATTCAGTGCTAAACCTCATATAGATTTGGAATCTGAATCTTGATGAGATAATGCCTCACACATTCGAGCTTTGAGTCTGCCCCTCAGAGAAAGCGCCCCTCATTCCTCAACATATCGCGTCTTCTACAATACTACTTTGGCTAATAGACTCGAATGCGTGCCCCCTCTATCTTGTTATCTCATCTCTTATAGGAATCCCAGAAACTTCTACAGACCTGTATACAATTTCGGTAACTAAGTTACCGGGTGTGTCCAGTGTCAACAGTGACGTTTGACCTACAAGCTGATTTGGAAGAGCTACAGGCTCGCGTTTATCTTGATACCGGAAAGTGGTTCACCAAGAAGGAAATCCTGGAACTGGTGTTCAAAATCGGCACGGAAAACTACGATCGTATCGTTAGTGAAATACAGGCGGGCGAAGTTCCCCTGACCGATAAGACCATCCAAGAGGTTCTCTCCTTGGCCGAGGACTTGGGACCTAGCAGTGAGAACCTCTCATCAAGAGTGGATGAAATCGTTTAGGGTGGCAGCTGAACGTGGCCGTTATCTTAGACAGCAATGTTATCATTGCATACCTCAACTCACGTGATAAGAATCATACCAGAGCTAAGGACCTCTCACAAAACTGAAGCAACCAGAGTACGGAATGCGCATAACAACTGATTATGTCCTTGATGAGGTGCCTACAGTTGGGTTCACTCAACTGCATGAAGCTTCTGTGTTCCACCCTTCCCCTGCTAATCCATTATATGTAATGCTACTTACCACAAACAATGATCTTTAGGCGATAATCTACAAAACATAGGATTCATGTCTTGGTTTTCTCTGGTTCAAGTTTTACTATGTCTTTTTTCAGTGCTAAGTAGAGTAGTATTCCTGCCATGAATCCGTATGCAATATTCAGGACGGTGGATATCAACGCTGTAAATAGCAGCACGGGTATCTCATTCTTTTTCTCTATCTTGAATGCAATCCTGCCAAGTTCGAGTGAGGTTAATAGTAACATCACACCTATGATGAAGTCGGGAAAAGCTTCGAATATTGTTTGAAGACTATTGGAGAAGAATAATCCAAGGCTTATCTCTATAACGCCCTCAATCAGCATAGATCCTCCAGTTCTCGCACCGAAGAGATATTGCGCCGCCAACCCTCCAGTTCCATGGCATAGTGGCATCCCTCCTATGAAGGGGGTAGTGGTATCTATGGCTCCCATGTTGGCTATCAGCTTCCGGGGAGTGACATCTTTTCTATCGGGGAATAGCTCATGTATAAGGGCTACTGTTGATACCACAGCGTTAGTCAGTGTCAGGAATATCTGAGCTAAGCCTGCATAGAGGAATCCATAGACCATGTCGCCTAGGGAGAAGAGGGTTACCTCTGGTAGTGACAGGCCTATTGTTATCTGTCCTAGATTGAGGTTTCCCGTTACTGTTGCATAGATGAATCCGAAAAGCATCAGGAATATGGCGGATGGGAGGTATCTGCTTCGGAGAAGTAGCAGTCCCAGAGCCAAGACTGCCAAAGAAAGAATTAGACTATCTTCCATCATACTGCCCGCGGTCAGAGCGAGAGAGAAGGCCAAACCTAATTGGATCCCCCTGACTACGCTGCTGGGAATTCTCTCCAAGATGTCCCTGAGCCTTTCTGATAATGATAATATCACCCAGATTAACCCTACGGCGAACCCTGCTCCGAGAACCCGTCTCATGGCCCACTTCTCAGCTAGAGCTACCGTCCCAATCACTTTCTGAGGTTGGACTGGCAAGGGGAGGTTGTAGATGAGGCCTAGGAGTATATTGGTCAGTCCAATCCCTAACATTAGCCCTGTGGGTTTGAAGCCGCAGAGGACTATGTAACCAACCGTGAATGGCATCAATGTTCCGAAGTCGCCCAAGCTTCCGGCGAACTCGCTTATAGAGAACTGAAAACCCTTGAATTTGACCATATGTCTGAAATAAGAAAAGGATAGATAAAATTACTCTCTCAAATGCTGGGTGTGCTTCGCGCTACCGCACTAGCCCACTTGCCTAGCCCTACTGAAAGGGAGTCTCGTAGCTGATCTAATAAAATCCTCTTGTCTTCAGTCATGAACGGATCTTGAGGAAATTACAGCTATCTTACACTTCCGACCCGGATTATGCCGAAATCTGTATTATTTCGGTTTCTCTTGATGCCCTATACTGAAAAAACGAATTCTGTGTTCAACACAGTCATTGATGTGTATTGCAATGAACACAACATAGCCTATCACTCATGACAACCATATCAATCAAAGAGGCGACTCGCCGGGAACTGTTGAGAATTGCTGGTGAGATTCAACAGAAAAACCAAGAGCGTGTTGACTTCGATACGGTAATTCAGGCACTAGTCGATGTCTACGACAAGCAGAAAGTCGACATTGAAGCTTGGACTGAATTCATTACCCCACTACATGGAGTGGCTTTCAAATCTGCCTATAACGATCTCATCTCCGAGAGGCGCCTTGATAATGGGTGAGGTCCAACAAGCCTTAGTTCTTGATGCAGGTGTTTTGATTGCGCTGGCGCTCGGTGAACCATCTGCAAAACCTCTTGCAAAAGAGATGTCTTCAGAAGAAAACCGTTACGCCTGCACAGAGCTTGCTCTAAGTGAATTCACGTCCATCATTTGCAGGAAACTGGATTGGATGTCCGCTTTGAATGAAACAGAGAACCTAATCCAGTCATCTGTCGTGCAAATCATTCCTACAGGGATTGTCTGGGGAGAAGATGCAAAGATCAAATGCCGAGTTGCAATTTCTCTGCCTGACTGTTTCACCGTCGCTGCATCCCGTGTACTGGATGGTCTAGCGGTTTTTGCTCGGAGAGAAGCGGAAATTGTCCGCGCTACGGAGACTGGCATGCTTGATGATGATCTGCAGTTTCTTGAATAATCAGCCGGGATTGCTCATCAGAATGTATAGTACTCCTTCGCCGCCACTACTGTCCGAGGCGAGCAGGGCGAAAGTATGATTCGTGCTGTACCTACAATCGCCCAGATTTGAGTCGGAACCTCACAGAAAGCGTGCCTCCATTCTCAGCATCTCAATCATTTTTTGTAGCGTGGTTTTGGAAAAGGAGAGCTGATGTGACCTATACCTTCTTGGTAGATTTGTTGTTCTGATTCTCTGTTTAATGCCATCAATAATGGATGATGGGGAGGCGGAAAATAGCATCCTTACTTGAATTGGTCAACCAAACGCGAAAATTGTCTATTTTCAGTGTACGCGTGTCCCGTTGACTTTCTTGTGGTTGGACCAAGATGGGTCTCTCATCTTGCTGGAAGCACCAAACCCACAGGCAGCACAGCGCTTCTTCTTGACGTTGTATGATCTTCTACCACATCTTCTACAGCGGATGTGAGTTGTCTTGCCTTTCTTACCTTTGGCTGGAGTTCCTTTACCCATAGTTGCCACTTCAGATTCGAATCATATATCGGAACATGCTACTCCGAGCTACTGAGATGAGCTCGTGAGTCTTGGTTTAAAAACGTTGTTTACTGAACATCTACACCTAGGAGAAAACCTATTCTCTAGCCCTCTGCGGGGTTGGGCTCACAACAACTACATTATCCCCTCGCAGGATTACATTGCCTATTTCTTTGATTGTGTCCTTTCCATTTTCTAGGTCCGTAGTGATTTCATCTGCATCTTCAAGATGCAAGTTGAGGTGCTGGTCATAGCTGAGCAATTTTCCTCGAATCTTTCGCTGCCGTCTTAGCTCCACCAAAACCTGGGCACCAATAGATTCATCCAAAACTTTCATAGGTTTACCAGCATTCAACATATATCACTAAGCGAGAAACTTCCGTAGGCCTATTAAACCCGACCTTTGCGGGCAGGTCTGTTTTCTTCTTAAGAATGTACAGGTGATATAACCTAGACCGATTTCGTAGCCTTCAAAAGCCCATCTCCGCATGGGATGATACCATGCCAAGTTTCGAACGAATCAAGCGGCGCCATTTGCTCAAAAAAACTGAACACAAGGAAGAACTACAACGTATCAGGACTATTTTGGGGTCTTCCGTACAGAATCTCGGCGAAGACCGTTTCGAAGAAGGGATATTGGATGATGATTCGCGAGTGCTTCTATTAAACGGCGAAATCGTATTCTGGGAGGAGAAAGATACACTCTACCCAACTTTACGTGCTCTCCTGAGTGGCATCGTTGATATTTCTGAAGTTACAGTTGACATGGGCGCGGTGAAATTCGTAGCTAACGGTGCAGATATAATGGCACCGGGTGTTGTCTCTGTGGACGATGACGTGGAAGAAGGCCAAGTAGTGGCAATAGTCGACGAGCGTCATGGGAAGCCACTTGCTATCGGTGTAGCCACGATGGATGCTGAAAAAATGCGTGCTGCGGAAAGTGGTAAAGTAGTACTCTCTCACCATCACGTTAACGATGAACTCTGGCAGTTCGGCAAAACCAGATAGATTGCCTCATTCATTTTGCCTTCTTACATATTTGAGCGCAGCCTTGTAGATCTTCACCCCTTCGTCTTCATCAAGACCGCAATTTTGTGCAAAGCGCTCTCTAGCATATCCTTCCTTCTTCCTGTCGATATCCTTGAAAACTAAGTCATGGATTGATTTGTATTCTCTGTTGTAGAGTATTCTTGCTTCTTCTCTTGTAAGAGTCCGTGCTTCTGTACCCCTTGGTATTTCTAACTCAAAGAGGTCTGTCCTTGCCAAATCTGGCTTCACACCATATCTAAGGCGTACGGAACACATCTCCATTTGTTCCGCAGAGTTGACCCTGCCAATAGCACGTAGGAATCGGCTCATCCCACCTGCAAGATTGCTACAAACTCCTACAAGCCTAATCAAATCGCCTTCAGCAAGTCCACTCCCCGCTGCGGGTTTCCCTCCAATCTTTATTTCCTGAGCAAGGTTGTGAGAATTCTCGATAATAGTTGGCATCTTCAGTTCGTTTGACCAATCTAGAATTGCCTTTCTTTTCACCCTGCTGCGCATCTCAACTAGATCCGCGTACCAGTCGCTTGGCTCCTCCAGCCCCATTGTTTTCAATTCAATCTTTTCGGGAAAGCGTGTTGTGGGTCGCAGGAATTGAACAAGATTGAAACGAAGGAGTACGCTCGTCAGATCATCCAATGTGCTCTTCTCTGATAGGTTCATTATCTTATCTCGTAGGAGAACATAGTCGATAAGGTACATTCCCGATTCGATTGCCTTTTTCGCCTCATCCACTAGTGCAATTGTGTTTTCACTCTTTGAGAGAATTTCCTGATTTAGCAACCAATCGAACAATATGTCGAACCTTTGCTCCATCGTGTTGAGATAAGATTCGTTCAAGAAATGCTTGAGTGTTCTCTGCACCAACTGCACGAACTCATGTCGAATATCCTGAATGGTGAATTGCTGAAGATTCATCGCAATCATCGCAATAAGACCCAACATTAGTGAGGGATACATCTCCGACGGTTCAATCAGTTCTAGAGGTGACAGCAAGAGTTTCGATCTCAAGCTTTCATGGTCCTCTAGTTCCCTTGTTGGCTCTTCATGAATGAGATATACTGCTCCACCCTTCTCAACGAGATGGTACTCGCCAATCCTGCCTGCAATCTGGAGATACTGGGGTCTAGATGCGATATAACTAGTGGATTTATCGAAGACTATAATGATGATGTCGATTGGAAAGCTCATGCCAGCAGTAATACCTGTTGTTGATACAATGGTTCTGATTTCTCGTTCTTTTATGCTTCTTTCAAGCCGCCATCTGATATCCGATGCAAGACCTGCGTGATGAAACGCTACACCCTTTCGGAGATTCCTGTTGAGTCGTTGGACGATTGGCATGTTACCCTCCTTTCCAACTATCATATCCACCGTTTCAGATTCAATCTCTCTTGGATACCTATTTGCCAAGCGTCTCGCGATATTTTCGGTCCGCCCTCTGGATCCTACAACTATTAGAATGGACTTATCTTTGTATTCACCAATGTAATCAATAATTCCATCAATGTTCTCTTGGCACTTTACTTCCCACTGTTGTGAGTTGTCGCTACTTTCTATACTGAGTATATTATCTTCTCTGCTGACAATGAACTCCTCGGGCCTGACAACTCTGTCGGGATGAAATACTGCAGCATCTAGCCATTCTGCTACTTTCTGGGTGCCTCCAAATCTGGCGGAAAGTGTAACAAGATTGGCCTGCTCTTTGAGAATTGCTATGAGACAGTCCAGTCTGGTGCTGCGGGCGTTTCCCAGATATCGTGCTCGAAGTGATCGATTCCCTCCATCCAACTCAGTAAGCTCATCGATTACAGCCAAATCAATGCTTTTTGTCCATGCGCGATTTGCCATCATTGCTGAGAGGAAGGATTCGTAGATAGCAACCACAAGATCGGCTTTTTTCAGCTGTTGATGTGTTGGTCGAGTTGTTCCGTCTAGCCTTGCGACATCGATTCCGAGTTGCTCAAAGAGCATACCATATTCATCGAGTATCTGCCGGAGAAGGGATGTATAGGGTGCCAAATATACACACTTCGCCCCATCACGAATTCGAGAAAGCAGGAGGATTATGGCAAGAAACGTCTTCCCAGCACCAGATCCCATTTGAATGACCATGTTTCCACTTAAATCCTTCACTTCTACAAGAAATTGCCGCTGACCCGGAAGGAGCCCCAAGAAGTTCTTATGCTTCAATAGCCTCTCTGCTGTTTTCTGCAATTCTGTTGTTGCACCAAGTGACCCCTCCATAGCCTGCAGGGCCGAAAGAGTCATTCGGCCTTCTCGGGTAATTCGGAAAGCACGATTCTTCTTGCGTCTCTCTCCTTCCTCAAGCACCAATCCTTCTTCGACGAGTTTGGCCATTGTCTCATAGAGTGTCCCTCCGGAAGTTATCTTTGCTTTCCTTTTTTCGTACTGAGCTTGAACCTCGGTCTTCTCCTCATACGCTGTGTTCGGCTGTGAGTACCCTTGGAGCTGGAGGATTCCGTTTGCTAAATCATCCCAGCCCCAACTGCGTACCACTCCTCCTTCTCTTGGGCTTAGCACCTGTAAAATTCTGATTGCATATCGGTTACTGAGGACCTTCAGTTTCTCCTGTAGAGTCTCTATTTCCATGGTATTCAACTAGCCTAACTGCAAGACTGAGTATAAGAATTCTGCAAGAAAATATGTACGATAATACACGCCCTTTTCTTTACGTATTGAATTACCGGTATCAATTCTGAGGTGTAGTTGAATGAAGCTACCTTTCGGGCTTGGTCGAAAAAAGGATGAAGAGGAAGAAGATTCGGATAAGACACGCGGTTCTAGTCTCGGTCTGTTTTCTCCGGCTCATGCTATGGGCGAACAAAATCCAGCAAAAGATTGTAAGAAATTAGCGGAATTAGAAAATATCTTTATACGGTCTAGAAAACTGACATCGCTTGAAGAAGACGTACCCTTTATTGTAAATCAAGTTCGTGATGGCCGCATTGTTCTGCTCGATATTTCAAGGATGCATAACAACGGCAAAGGGAAGCTGGAGCTCAAAAGGGTCGTGGAGCGCATAAGAGGGCAAACAAGGGGTTACAATGCGGATATCGCCCTTGTCAATGATGACTGCGTAATCGTCACACCTTCCTTTGTCAAGTTTTAAGAAGGTTACTCGGTTTTGATGAACAACTAAGCCAGCTTGATGCTCTCTGCTACCATGAGCGCTTTCGTTTCTATATTTAGTGCCTTGTGTATTGTTGATGCCAAATTGATGCATTTGGATGCTTCCCCATGACAGGTTAGCACGCGCTCTGGTCTTGGATTACATCGCTTTACAAAGTTGAGAATCTGTTTTCTATCTGAGTGACCTGAGAAACCTTCCACAGTTGTTACCTCCAAGTTCACAGGCACAACTTGCGTGTCACCTTCTCTATTCCGCATGTTAATCTCTTTCCAGCCCTTTTGTATGCGCCGGCCGAGTGTTCCTTCTGCCTGATAGCTAACAAACACCATGGTATTCTTCTCGTCTGCTGCCAGTAGCCGGAGATAATCAACACTGGGACCACCAGCAAGCATTCCCGATGTGGCCATGATGATACAGGGGTCCCCCTCAACAATCTCCTCCCGCTCATCCGGGTTGTCAACCTGCACGAAGACATCGCTCAAAAATGGATTGACACCCTGATGGAAAATCTTCTCGCGAATTTTCTTGCTGAGGGCTTCTGGATGGGTTGTGTGAATGGCTGTAGCTTGACCAATCATACCCTCTACGTACACTGGTACTCTTGGAATTCTGTTCTTGCTAACTAGGTCCTCTATGACTATCATCATCTCTTGGGCCCTGCCAACAGCTAGCACTGGAATCAGTACCTTGCCCCCTCTATCGATTGTCCTCTTGATGATAGAAGCGAGTTTTCGCTCTACTTCCTGCCGGGACGGCATCTTGTCTGTGGGGTGGCCATACGTGCTTTCCACTATGAGCGTTTCTAGACGTGGGAATGTGAATGAAGCCGGTTCCAACAGTCTGGTACGTCCGAACTTGAAGTCGCCTGTATAGGCCAGATTGTATTGTCCATCCCCAATATGAAGATGAATGATAGCTGAACCAAGTATATGTCCTGCATTGTGGAGCGTGAGTCGCACATCCGGAGCGATATCTGTAACTTCTCCATATCCGAGTGTTATCGTGTGCAATATCGCTTCCTTTACGTCTCTATCTCTATATGGTCGCAGTTTCCCTTCTCTTTCAGCCACATCTAGGTAATCCAGCTGCAATAGCGTTGCCAGATTGAGAGTCGGTTTGGTCATGTAGACTGGCCCTCGGTATCCGTATTTGAAAAGAAACGGAACCATCCCAGAATGATCCAAATGAGCGTGAGTAACTATGACAGCATCCAAATCATCAATGCTGAATTCAGGCATGTCCAACCTTGGAAATGCCTTCTCTGGAGCGCCAACATTTACACCACACTCAAGGAGAATACTGCTTTCAGATGTCTGAAGCAGCATAGACTGGCGGCCAACCTCTCTGAACCCACCAAGGGCAGTAAGCCTTATCCATCCGTTATCTACAAGTTTGTCTCGGTGAATTCTCTGACCGATATTCCTGAAGATTTTGTTTCGTTGGTCAGCTTCTGATTGAATAATGTACCTGATTTGTTTGATGAGTTTGCTTTCAATTGGTGGGGTCCGCATGACATTAGGGCGCCAGAAGGTTTGCCTAGTGATTTCTCTTAGTGTACTACCACTTCTTCCGATGACTAATCCTGGCTTCTGTGCTTCAATGAGGACTTCACCGCATGAGTCATCAAAATCAATACTTGTAATCTCCGCATCATCAGGTACGAGCTCTCTAACGGTCTTCTCAGCTTCATCGTGTGGGAGCCTTACCTGAGGAGCAGACCTGACGACTATACGCTTTCTCATTTTGCGTGCTAGAGATTTGATTATATTTCCGTCATCAAGAAGGATCTTTGGAGCTTTGCTGTAAATTGCAATCTCAGGCCCTTCATACTCGACTGAGTCTATGACCGCTGAGCGAGGTAGCTCCTCTAGAACACGTTCACGGATGTCACGGTCATTATTCTTATTATTGCCCATTCAAAGTCACTTCACAATTCAAGTGGTAATACTGTGTGTTCTAGTTATCCAAGGTATAGAGAGTACCCCAGAACCGAAGAGGAACTGGAGCAAGGAGTAAATAATAAGGACTTACGCGTGAGTTCCTATTTCGACCAGATCTTTTTGATTTTGTTCTGTGAAACTTCTTGGTAGCCGTCCTTGTCAATCACACTTGCAAGGATGGCATTTCCCGTAGCTGCATCTCTTTCGATTGCAGCTCCTATTGCACGAACACCTAGTTTGATAGCTTTGTTCTTCGTAAGTCCTTCTTCATACTCCGATTCTAAAACACCAAAGGCTATCGGTGAACCGGAACCCGTGGCGGTGTAATCATCTGAGAGGATGGCGCCAACAAAATCATTGTAGTAAACCTGTGGTCCATCACCATCATATCCTCCAACTATGCATTGCAGAACGTAGAGGCCCCTACCTTGGAACATTATGTTGCTCAAGAGGCGTGTCAATGCTTTGACTCGCATAGGTCGCCCTCGTTGAATCTCAAAGAGTTTGGCCTCAGCTTGCAGTAGGTCAATTATGGACTGTGCGTCCGCTACTGATCCCGCGATTGTGGCACCAATTCTGTCTGTTATCTTGTGGATTTTCTTTGCGGTCTTGCTAGCCACCAGATAGCCCATTGTGGCTCTTTGATCACTGGCTAGAACAGCAACATCTTTTCCAACTAGACCAACAGTAGTGGTACCAGTCTTCAGTTCTTGTGGAGGTTGTCTATGTTCTTGCATTTTTATGTTAATCTCCCTATCAACAAGACTTATTCCTTGGAGAACGAGAACAATTAACGCCTTTAGTTATCAGTATTAAAACCTTTTCTCATGGTAGTCAAAGCGAGTTTGGTTTCTCCTACTGAATAGAATGCATCAATTGGCTTGGCTTTCATGAAAACCTACTCTTCGTTCTCTTCGTCTTCCTCTTTAGGTGCTTCCGGGCGCTCATATGTAATGACTATTTTGACCTCTTCAGCGTCCTCGATTACTTTTAGTGTATCTCTGGCAATACCAATCTCAGCATACTGCACGTTTTCGATGTACCTAGATTCCTTTGGCAGATCAATATACACAGTCTCTCCCTCTATTCGGGCGCCATATTTGTCCTCGGGCAAACCGGGTATCCGCCTTTTCATGACAGCTTTAATCTTCTCTATTTTTCCAGAAACAATACCTCTGACTGTCACATCAAAGATAAGAGTCTTCCCGGCCAGGGGGCTATTGAAATCTACTCGTACTCGCCGACCAAGGACATTCGTTATTGTGCCCTTCTCGCGACCGACCTCTACCCTTGCCCCTTTTCTGGGGCTCACACCTTGCTTCTGGAGTTGGCGCTTTGAAACCAACTTGATTTTATCAGGGTCTCGTGGTCCAGCACCATCTTCAGGCGGTACTTCAACTGTTTTGGATTCACCTACCTTCATCCCGACAAGCTCTTCCTCCAACGCTGGTAACAACCAATTTTTTCCAATGGCAACCAGCATTGGCTTGTAGCGTTCTTCATCGTTATAGATTCCTTCTTCTTTTGCGACATCCTCAAGCGTCAGGTCGAAGATTTCGCCCTCTTCCTTAGTTCTGCCTACGTAGTCAACATATACGAGGCCATTCTCTTCTACAGTTTTTCCTTCGCCTTCTCCATTCGAGGATTCTTTCTCTTCTTCGCTGCCTGACATACCTGAAATACCTCTCTGACTTCTGAGCTGCTCTTCCGACCGACCTAATCCATCAATAAAACCATTGTCTTGTATGATGTTAGCGCTGTCTAATCTTTAGCACGAGTACTTCTTCAAAAAACATACGCTTCCGTTTGATTATTTTGCATTTTAAACCAAGGGCCTTGATGCTTCTAAACAAGGTATCGAGATTTGCGACAGATGAAGCGATAGTATAGATTAATCCATCCGAGGAGAGTCTCTTTATTGCTTGCTTTAGAAACTCGGTGGTAATCTCTATACCTTCTTCCCCTCCGATGAAGGCATGATCTAGATTTGTTCCATCAACCTCCTTGGGAAGATATGGTGGATTAAACAGTATGACCGAAAACTCAGGAGTCTGGCGCAACGGTGAAAGGAGATTAGCCTGCAAAAGGCTCCAATTACCTCTCGCAGTATTCGCCTTCAGGTTTCGTTTTGCGTTTTCCAAGGCTAATCGTGATATATCGGTTGCGACTACGTTCTTAGCAATCTTAGTAATTGCAGTGGTAATAAATCCACATCCGCAGCCGATCTCCAGTACCGAATCAGATTCATCAATCTCGATGGCATCCATGAGGAGATACGAATCCTCCGCCGGAGGGTACACCCCTTCATATACAGTGACATCGATTCCCTCGTCATCCATTTGGTCTCACTCCTTCGGACCTTCTATTGTTCCCTCATCTATCATCCGTGTTAGGATATCAGATAGAGCGACCAGTTCTTCAAGAGTGATAGACCTTAGCCGTCTACTCCCATCTATTTCTGGATCAACTTCCGCCAACATTGATGCTGCAATAGCTGGATTCTCATTCATATTTTCAAGCCACATTCGTAGAGCCTTTCCAAACTGCTTCCTAGGGAAGGAATAGACACCACGTAGCAGCCATTTGAAAATGCGATAATCTTCAGCTGTGTTTTTTCTCTCTCGAGGGACAATCCTCACAATTGCGGAGTCTACAGCTGGGACGGGATAGAATTTCTCAGCCGGAACTGTCTTGAGGTATTCAATTTCTGCATGATATTGAACGTTGATGGTAAGCTTAGAAAAAGATATCATTGATGGTTCTGCGACCAATCTCTCAGCAAATTCCTTCTGGAACGTCAGTATTGCTTCATCTATTTCCATCTCCTCTAGTATCCGAAAGATGGCTTTCGACGATATATTGTACGGAAGATTTGAGACAACCTTATTGACCGGTGGCAATTCAATCTCCAGAAAATTTCCATGGATTATATGGACGTTATCATAATTGCGGAGTGAGTATCGAAGGGCTTCTACCAATCCCCTTTCAATCTCAACTACCCAAGTTTCTCCCGCTGCTTTTGCTATCCAACGGGTTATTGTACCCAACCCCCCGCCTATCTCAAGAACTCGGTCCTCTTTTCCTAAATGGGCTGCCTTTGTCATGGTAGAAGCTATTCTGCTATCTTTTAGGAAATTTTGGCCAATCTTGCGGTCTGGCCTGACAGAATATTTTCGCAACAGGAATTCTATTCTCTTTTCAGACAAAAATATTCACCCATGCACAAGAAAATAATCCATTATTCTCGGATAGGTGGCCTAACAAAGAGCCAGCGCTTTACATCCCCTTTCAGTTCTTCAAGGATTCTCTCCTTTACTGCCTTCTTTGCACTTTGTAGCTTAGTTCGCTCGGATATATCCTCAAAGGATTTGAACGGCTCTTTCTTGCGCTCTTCAAGTATTGCCCACATCAATGCCTGACCCACTCCGGGCAGCAGCTGGAGCGAGTGCAGTCTTGTTGTAATCGGATTTGCCTGATTGTACCATTTGACGAATTTCGCTTCGTGTTTCGTCACAATGATTTCCACAACAAGAGGAAGTTCCGACTTGCTTTCAGGTGTCAAATCCTCGTAGGAAATTCTTCTTTTGACATGGTCAATCTTGCTTCTTGCGCCCTTCTTCAATGAGATGCGTTCTCCCGTACCAAAATTCACGTTGGGGCGAGGTACCATCTCTAGCAGTGTGAGATATGTTTCACCTAATCCTTGTACCACTGACACACTATCTTTTGAGTCGCGACGGAACCCCTTTGGTTGTGCCACTGCTAACACATACGCGTGGCTTTCGTATTTCTTGGCTCGTGTATTCTCCATAGCAGTTCCATCCAACTAGTAACTTGATGCATCAAACAGTAGTGCAGTGCCTGTCAATAAAAGTCAATCGGGATGTATCATATTCGCGATAAAATGCTCCAGAATTTGAAACCGGTTTACTTCCGTTTCATCTTCACGCGGTCAACAATTTCAATCATTTCTTCCTCAGTGAGGCCTGTATAGTGCTTTCCGAGAATACTGCGTAGTTCTTCCAAGGAAGTGGGAGCGATATTAGCTATCTGTACTGCAGTGGATCTATCGAGTTCGTATTTACCTTCCATCCTCTTGATGAAATCCCGTGCTACTGCTGGAGCCATCTTTGAGAAGAGCTTAGCATGCTCCATAGTTATCGTCTGCTGAAAAGACAGTTCACCCTGCTTCTTCCTCTTTCTCAGGATTTTCTTCACTTGCGGCAGAGATACTTCACGCCTATCAGTAACTTCACTCGGCATTTGCAATCCCTCAGCTCTTTGATGGCCTGAGATGTTCTGGTCGAACAACAAGTGTTTTTTCCTTCTTACCTAGGCTAACCTTAACGACAATTCCACGACCCCTTTTCTCGACAACCTCACCAGTTCGCCCGTGATATCTGTAGTGTGGCATGCCTTTGTGTACACCGGGATCGATGATGATATCAACTCTCTGGCCGATTTCATAATCAATCAAAACCTGACTAACGGGCTGCTGCCCCTTGTCTCTGACTTTTTTAGTCATCAACTTTCGCGTTCTTCTACGGAATCCATGGCTTTTCTTGACCATTGCTATCATCTCGGTATTGGACTTTTATCTCGGATTTCTGAATATGACCACATCTAATTACCCGAGGCCCGTTAAGGCCCCTTTCAGTGAACACTTAAGGATTATGGTGTACAGGCAGGCCATATATCGCAACGACGTTGAGTTCCTCACAGGCGCATAACACTCCAAGTTTTTCTGACAGGGAGGGCTTGGTTCTACCTTCGTCGCCCGAAATCAGTTCCTTGACGTACGTTCCGCCTTGCACCTTGAAAAAGCCTTTCAACTTCTTTTCTCCAATTTTTTCCACTCTCACTTCGTATATCCGCTTTTTCCTGACTAGGTCACCCCTTCTATGAGCTACTCGATTCGGAGTTCTCTGTTTAATCGTAATATCTGAAAGCTTGCTTTCTGCTTCTGATAGTGAACTCTCTTCTATGTCTGCATCGGTTTGAATTAGTGCTTCGTATTCTTTGATGTTTTCTGATGCTTCTGATTTCAGTCTATGAACAGCATCCTTGTCTGATGGCTGGAGCTTGATGACCTCAACTCTACCATCCGCTTCTTGATTTATTCTCTCCTGTAACTCTTCCAAGTCAAGGTCCCGCTTTCGTGGTTCTGAAATTTCAACAACAAACGGCCGTCCAGATCCGAGCATCAGTGCGTCAATATCCTCTCGTCCTCCAGCATGGAACTTGAAATCGGTTCCTTTTGCTGCCTTTCGTATTGGAACGCCAATGTACTCTGATATGGAATCTGGATACTTCCTTCCTGTTCCATCGCACGCCTCACAACCCTTCCCGTGGCACTCCGGGCAATCCCATCTACTCTGGGGTATCCCTCTTTCCAATTTCCTGTATCTGCCCCCCAAAAATAGGGGATTGATCTGAAGACGAAACCTGTCATTTTCCATCTCGTAGATGAAAACGATGTCAGCGCGCTCAAAATCGACCTCTTTGCCTATTGCTTCATAGATGCTTTTTCCAAGCTCACGGTTGAAGTCGGATTTCAAAGGCTCCCCATGAAGAAGGTTATGTCTTGCTCTAATCTCATCTTGTCTCTCAACGAGTTCAGGCACAGGTACACAACCGACTAAGTATGTATCGAACTCGATTTCCCCTTCGATGTCAATTGCGTCTTCCGTTATACGGGGGATGCGAGAGAACACTGATACACCCTTAATTGAACAGAGATGGCAATGCTCGCCCTTTTGATAGTCTAGTGAATTATTGTCTGCAAGGGATTTTGCTGGTGGGAACATCCCATTCTCTGCCAGTGTCTTGATTAGTCTGTACCCCTTCTTACTCTCTCCGGTTCTGACAAACTCATCGGCGTACATGGAGAGGAGTAGTTTGATTGCATGCCCTCTTTCTTCGTTATCACTATCTGTGCTCAACCAAGCAAACTGCCTGCCTAGACAGCGGTTACATATGGGTATATCTTCCAAGACCTGCATTGCAGTCTCCAAGATTTTGCCATATTCTGTCATTTCTGTGGCATCCTGACGCGACCAGCTGCTCAATAAACACATAAAGCTGTGCAATCAACTAATAGAATGGCTGAATATAACGCATCACTCCGAACAAACTGAGAGCAAGGCGTGGTTCTTTCAACAGTTGAGTGATTACTTCAGATTGCCTATCCATATCACCGTGTTGCTCGATGGTGTCAACCAGACCATGGTCATTCACCTTTCTGAAGATAAAGTTCAGCCCTTGATTCGAGAGTAATGAAATCATTTTTTGAGCAATATACATTACAAAGAGGTCTTTCAGGAGGTCTTTCTTCCAGAGGTACTCGTATGCCTTCAGATATTCAGCTGATGTTACTCCATTGGATAGTGCCCCCGCGATTACTCTACCTGCTATCTTTGCTGCTTTTCCTCCCATAATTACCCCTCCACCCGTTGTGGCTTTCACGATTCCTGCAGCATCACCAACAACGAGTATTCCATCAGCATATGTCTTAGAAATAGGGGTTCCAACCAGCACCACTCCCCCCATCCCTCTATCTATCTTTCCCGCATCGATGTTCTTGCTGATTATAGGATGCTTTTGAAGCGCCCATTCAAGTCTCTTTCTCACATGACTTTGAGCTGCCATCCCTACTCTGGCCCTGCCATTTCCAAGTGGGATGCACCATGCAAAGAAGCCTGGCGCCAGCTTTCTTCCGTAGTACATTTCAACATAGTCAGACTCCAAATCAACATTGCTGAACTCATACTGAAAAGCTGGAAGCTTGGAGGATTGATTCACTGTCGGAAGGCCCACCCTTTCTGAAAACCGGCAGCCAGCTCCCTCCGCATTTAGAATGACCTTCGTCTCGATTTCGAGTACAGTTCCGTGTTCACGACACAAAACAACAGAATTGTTCTTGGTGCTTAATTCGGCATTGATTGCCTTGGCATTTGTGAAAATTCTCGCACCAGCATTCTGTGCACGTTTTGCCAACCATGAATCGAACTCTCGCCTATCCACAACTAGAGCTTCTCTATGCCCTCTACTAATTGTCAGTTTGGTTCCATCTGGCGAATACATCCTGGCCCCTTCGACGTTGTTCTGAATTACATATCCTGGGGGATTAAGATTCAGAGAGCTAAGTCCTGTGGTGCTAAGTAGTCCTGCACAATGATCAGGTTCGCCGATTTGTGGGTGTTCTTCTACAACCAGTACATCATATCCACTATCCGCGATTTCTTTGGCTGCAATCAGACCTGATGGTCCTGCGCCGACAACCACAACATCTGCTTTCAATGAAACTACCTGATGAATAGGTCGTATGAAACCCTTTTTTAACTGTCACCAATGGCTTTCATATCACTATCTCTCAGGCGGTAGCGAAAAATGTCTCACCAATATAAGCAGGTAATGGTTATCCGAACCGACCTCGATATGAGTTGCGGGAAGATTGCAGTTCAGACTGCACATGGAGCAGTTAGTGCTGCTGAAGCAGCCCGTAAGAAAACGCCAGATGCTTGGAAATCTTGGCTAAATGGTGGGCAAAAGAAAATAGCAGTACAGGTTGATTCGATGGACACACTTATAGAACTCAAGAATCAAGCCAACAGCTACAATATTGCCCACTATCTCGTTCGTGATGCCGGAATGACACAATTATCGCCTGGTACTGCAACCGTACTGGGAATCGGCCCAGCACGCGATCACAAAATTGACAAAATTACTGGCTCTCTGAAGTTACTTTGAGTGATGATTATGCGGCCGGCGCTTCCATTTGAGCAGAAGCTTGGCATGCGGTTTTATTCGACTGATTTTCCTGGCATTGGCGGCAAATTGAAGGAACAATTCGAAGATTTCGTTGTTGAGGAGATTAATCCCGAAAGGGATGTCATCGAGGTTCATGCCTTCGGTAATGAAGACACGCTGGAAAAACCTGTATCCATCTCGGGAGAACAGGAACGCTTCATCTGTTTCACCATGCAGAAAATTGGTCTCAGCACTACTGATGTGGCTAGAATCCTAGCTTCTTCTCTAAATTTGCCTTGGCAGATGGTCTCCTATGCCGGACTGAAAGACAAACGTGCAATAACTGCACAAATTATGTCCATACCTGCGTCTTCTGCAGATGATTTGCCACAGCTTGAGCTCCACAACATCGAGTTAAGGGATTTCGAGTACTGTTCCCGCCAAATCCAGATTGGCGATCTCTGGGGAAATCGATTTACTTTGCTTCTTCGTAATCCCGAAGTTGAACATGAAAAAGCGCTAGAGTACACAGAGCAGATGAAAAATAAAGCGTTTTTGAACTACTTTGGTGTACAGCGATTCGGAGTAACGCGTCCGAATTCACATATCATCGGAAAATATGTCATCAAACGGGATTTCAGAGGAGCATTGGAAGAACTTCTCGTGACAACAAGTGAATACGAGTCAGATGAACTCTCTGAAGCCAGAGAAGCGCTATCAGATGATTTAACGCCAACGGACAAAATAATAGATGCGTTTCCAGATTATCTAAGATACGAAAAGAAAGCTATGGAACATCTAGCAAAAAACCCAGAAGATTACCGCGGGGCTTTTGCAAAAATACCCCCTCGAATTCAGACCCTCTTTGTGCACTCCTATCAGTCTTATTTGTTCAATATACTCGTGAGTGAACGAGCAGAATGCGAGATTCCTATCGACATGCCGGTCGCCGGTGACTTCCTAGTACTGGAGGGTGAACCTCATTCAGGGAGAGACACTTGGCTATTCGTTACTGAACGAACCCTTCAGGAGAAACGATCCCTAGTTCAGGCGGGACGGTATGCAGTAGCAGCTCCATTGCCTGGCTATTCCACTAAACTTCCCCCATCGAAACAAACAGACTTGTTGATGCAAGTATTGGAAGATGAAGAAATATCGTTACGAGATTTCTATAACGATAGAATGGAACCATTGAGCTCCCCCGGCGGTCTTCATCCAATCTCAGTGAAGCCGTTGAAATTGGAGATTGAATCTACAAAAGACGGGCTAAGCGTACAATTCAGGTTGAGACGGGGCAGTTATGCAACTGTCATCATGCGCGAACTGATGAAGAATCACCCGATTCACAGGGCCTAGAATCTTCTTTTTCTGCTGAATTCCTTCATTTTCTCGGAAAATGAATCGGCCTTCTCTTCGTCTTTCTCTTCTTCCTCCTTTTGGAAGTCGAAAATCACTTGATAGCCAGTTACTGCCGATATAATTTTCCCAAGGTTTTCTGGATCGTACTGCAGACGCTTTCGGTCTTCTTCCCTGAGCATCACAATGCTCTCTTTTGTTCCATCTGGCAAGTAAAGGCTGTTTATGCCTACTTCAACTGCAGGCTCAATTAGCTTCTTGATAAGGCTCCTCATCTTGATAGGTCCTTCTATGACCATCAGTTCGCCAAAATCGTCTTCTATATCTTCTACAAGATTTTCATTTGAGAAAATCATATCTGATTGCCCTCGTTCAACTACCAAAACCACGTAATTGCTTGTTCGAATAGCTCGTAGAAGATGAAGATTTTCTATCCCTGAGTATTGTTCAGCTCTATCAAAAAGCCAAGCGGAGAAATCCACATCGAACTTAGTGATTTCACCTCTATCTAGTTTTCTTTGGCAACTTGGACAGAGCATATCTGATTCTAAGTCAAAGGTACAAACGCATAATTCCATGTGTTTCATCGCCAATGGGGGACATAACGGGTATGCAACCCACAGGCGAAGGTAATAAGAAAGCTGTGTTGTGTCACTCTTCCTCTTTCGCGATGATGATATCTATGGTGCTGACGTTCAAATCCGATCCTTTGTCCGTTTTCACAGTTGTTGTGCCTATATCGATGCTGCGAACACACAAATCATCAACAAATCTATTCCTAGTTATCTCAGCTACATCAACTGCCCTACTGATCAGCCTGCCCCGCGCTTTGATGGAGACATAGTCGGCTCCCTTATTGAATAACGTAACACAGGCTAGAACATAGCTCATCACATTCTTGTTGCCGACAAGAACCTGTGGCTCGCCATTGAATCCTTGCGATTCCTCTGACTCCTTGTCCTGTTCGTTGCTGTTTTTTTCCTCCTTCACCGAAGGTCGCTCCCGTTGCAGTTAGTGGATTCGTAACTGCATAAAACAAATACAGGTCTAATATTGATTTCGATTATTGGTTTAGTTTTTGGTTTCGAAGATTGCACCAAGGAATTATTCCCTTCCAGTGTGCAATCGATAACCTTTTCACAAAACCAGGCCGGTTTGAAGTCGGATGTTTCGATAAATGTCACATTTAAAATTCTTAGGCTCTTGTAAAGAAATTGGTCGTTCGGGATTTATGCTCGACGACGGAGAAGAGAGCCTGCTTATAGATTATGGCGTCAAATTTGCGAATCCGCCCAAGTTTCCAGACCATGTACCTATAGACGGACTGCAGGGCGTAGCAGTTACACATGCTCATCTTGATCATTCTGGTGGAATTCCGAAAATCCTTAGTCAGTCTGATGATCTTTCATTATTCTGTACAAAACCAACTCGAGATCTCACAACGCTTTTGGCACAGGACATGTACAATATAAGCCGCGGGCGTCTACCATTCGCTAGAAAGGACATAGCACGCATCAAGAGACAATGTCACCCAATCGGTTACGAGTACACACTACCAATCGGACACAGATTTGAGATGACCCTGTTCAATGCTGGCCATATTCCGGGCAGCGCAATGGTTTCTGTCGGTTACAACGGAAAGAGAATTCTGTTCACTGGTGATTTCAATATAACAGAATCCCGTCTCACGGCTGGTGCACGAGTGAATCTACCGAAGCATGATTATGTGGTTACGGAAAGTACGTATGCAACTAGGGTTAACCCTCGCCGTGAAGAGATTGAGGAAGCCCTTATTGACAGTGTGATTAAGACCCTTGAACGGGATGGCACAGTTCTCATTCCTGCTTTTGCTGTAGGCAGAAGTCAGGAAATCATGTGTATTCTTGAGGAGTATGGATTAACGCACAAGTATCCGACTTACATCGATGGCATGGCTCGCAAGGTCAATGAGATATTGAACAGACACCCTGAGTATCTTGGGTCTCCACAGCTGTTCAAGCGAGCATTACAGAGGACCAGAGTAATCAGAAGCAATAATGATAGACGGCGTGCTTCTAACGAAAACGCAGTCATCATTTCACCTGCAGGCATGTTGAAGGGCGGGTCCAGTATGACCTATTTCCGCAAGCTATATGATAATCCGAACAACGCTATCATTCTCGTATCGTTCCAGATTCCAGGCACACCTGGAGCCGAGCTGCTTGAAAACAAAGAAGTAACTATTGGAGATAAGGTGTACAAGGTGGATGCTGAATTGAAGTATCACCATCTTTCGAGCCATTCTGACTCATACGGCTTGATGAACATGCTAGAGAGCATACCTGGCGACCCCGAGTTCCATATCGTACATGGGGAACCGGAATCTACTGAAGTACTTGCTGAGCAACTAGAGACACGCGGTAAGACTGCTCACGTTCCGCTCATGAACGATATCATTGAGATATAATGCCGTACTGTATAATGTAGCGGAGAGTGCTTAGAAAACGGGCAGAACGTCCGTTTGAGCGTCAATAGCGTAGAAACATGCGCGGAATGAGGCTTATAGCCTCTCAGATTTACGATATTTGTACAAAAGAAGGAACTGGGCGATGCTGGGATCAAATCTCTTCTGCACTAGGGCGAGCTTCAACAACTCTGCAGCGGACCTGTTCCAGAATCGCTTCTGCATTAGCAGCATTGGTTACCAGAGTGTAGAGATACCTATCCGTGCGTAATTTCAGCTTAACTTTGTCTGATAGCCTCTTTACTCGACATTCGGTCGCCTTGTCACTCAATTCGAGGAACTGGTCTTGGTCAAATATCTGCTTAGGCATGGTGTAGATTCCTCATTATCTTGCTTAGTTTACTGATTTGGTGGTGGGCCGGAGGCGAGTTGAACGCCTGGTTTCCGCCGTGTGAAGGCGGCATCATAGCCAACTAGATCACCGGCCCATTGACACCGGCTCATGCGGCTATTATCCTATGTACGCCTAGTCCTCACTTTCGGCCGGAGATCTTTGCTCTTGCACTTCCTGCATTTCTTTGCTTTGAGTGGATTAGTAGCTCCACAATCTCTGCATACTGATTTGTAAAGCAGGTAGTGCTGGGCCAACCGTCTCTTTTCTAAATCCGCTACCGGTGAAATCTTCTGAACCTCCTGTGAAGTATGGACGGACGTATGAAGATGTAATGAGCCCGCCTTGGGGGGCTCATTTAGAATTGATTTAAAGGTTTTCTCTTAGCAGCTTTGCAACGTCACTGGGTTTTTCCGCTACCGGCACGCCTGCATTCTCAAATGCCTTGATTTTGCCTGCGGCTGTACCAGTCCCTCCGCTGATAATGGCACCTGCATGTCCCATTCTCTTACCCGGGGGCGCAGTACGTCCTGCAATGAAGGCTACGACTGGCAAGTCTACTTCGTCTTTGATGTATGCCGCAGCTCGCTCTTCAGCATCTCCCCCGATTTCACCAACTAGCACCATGGCTTTGGTATCCGCATCATTATCAAAAAGCTTCACACCTTCGATTGGAGTAAGCCCAACACAAGGATCCCCTCCAAGACCAATCGCTGTGGATATGCCGATATCGGCCTGAGTCATTCCTGCTGCTATTTCGTATGTCAACGTCCCGCTCCGAGACATCAATCCAACTTCACCCGCCTTGAAAACGTGACCGGGCATGATACCCAGCTTCTGTTTTGCTCCTGGATGGATGATTCCAGGGGTATTTGGGCCGATTACTGTGATACCTTTTCGCTTTGCTTCATGGATTACGCGAATCTCATCCTTGACAGGAACATGTTCAGTGATTACGACAACAGGGTCGAGGTCTGCTGCTATCGCTTCCATAGCCGCTCCTGCAGCAAAGGGAGCTGGTACAAAAATCACCGAGGCTGTCACACCATGTTCTTTCTTGGCTTCCCATACAGTATCATATACTGGAATATGGCGTATCTCTTGACCCCCTTTACCTGGTGTAACTCCAGCGACTATATTGGTTCCATACTCAAGCATAGCTTCTGAGTGGAAAGTGCCTTGAGAGCCAGTTATTCCCTGTACCACCACTCTTGTATCTTCATCAATCAAGACTGACATCTATTCCGCCTCCTTGACAAGCTCAACTACTTTCTGGGCTGCCTCTTCCATGGTTTGTAGAAATGGAATACCTGCTTTCTCCAGTATTTCTTGTCCTTCTTTCTCATTTGTTCCGACCATACGGATAACCATTGGCACATCGATTCCTTTGTCCTCTCTGGCCCCGACAATACCCTTAGCAACCTCATCACATCTAGTGATACCCCCCATGATGTTGACCAGTATTGCTTCCACCTGATCAAACAGCAAAGCAATTTCGATTCCCTTCTCTACTCTTTCTGCATCGGCTCCCCCTCCAAGATCCAAGAATGTACTGGCTTTCCCTCCATACAATGCTACTGCATCAAGAGTGGCCATAGTAAGGCCTGCTCCATTGCAAATACACGCTATATTACCATCCAGCTCAACATATGCCATATCATTCTCTCTGGCCTGTTTCTCCCTCTCGTTTTCTTCCAATGGGGCCCGATTCAAACTCTCTATGAGTTCTTTGTGCCTGTAGAGGGCATTATTGTCGATATTTAGTCTCGCATCCGCAGCTAAGAAATCTCCCTGTTTGGTTAGTATCAGCGGGTTGATTTCAGTCAATTCTACATCATATTCTTCCACGATTTTCCAGAGCTTCAAGAAAAATGAGGCAAGTTGGTGAATCTGTTTTCCTTCGAATCCCATTCTGACTGCCAATTGCCGAGCCTCGAAGGGTTGAAGGCCAAGATGTGGATTGATGTGGATCTTAACGATTTTCTCTGGGCTTTCTTCCGCCAATTCCTCAATTGACATACCGCCCGCAGAGCTCCCTATAACAACATATTGACGTTTATTTCTATCAATTGTTATCCCTGCGTAGATTTCTTGCTTGATGTCGAGTTTCTCTTCTATCAGCACTGCTTCCACGGGGAGGTCATTTATTCGCATGGCAAGAATTTCTTCTGCCAATTCCTTAGCCTCTTCAGGGGTGTCTGCGAACTTGATTCCCCCTGCTTTCCCTCTTTTACCTGAAAGAACCTGTGCTTTAACTGCAACCGGCTTGCCTATTTCTGAAGCCTTCTTCTTGGCTTCTTCAGGCGTTTTTGCGAGACCACTACCCGGTGTGGGCATGCTAAAGTCCCGGAAGATTTCTTTCGCTTCTGACTCAAACAGCTTCATGCTCGATTCACCATACGACGTTAGAGCAGGACAATAGCGTGCACCTGCTTCATTTCCGTTGACAAAAATACCAAGTAAAAAGTCAACCGATATCTGATAATCCGCGTTTCAGTTTCTCTCCCAAATCAACGGGTCTATCTTCGAGAAGCCCATCTTCGTCTTCAATCAACATCTGCTCTAAGACAGAGTTCACGTAGATTAACTCCTCCACATGGTTCTCTACGAGCCCTGGAAGATCGTCCTCACAGTACATATCCTCTTTGTTACCCCCTTCAGATACAGCTGTGACTATCCTCCTAAGTTGTTCCGAACTAGCTCCTGTCTTGGTACTTACAAGTTCGATTAGAGTATTTACGAAGTTACCTTTACTCTTCTCGATTATTCTCTTTGTTGTTCTTGCATCGGCAATCGAAACTCCCAATGCTGCAACTCTCCTACCGAGTTCAGTACATCGGACTTCTTCTCCATACCTTTCTACAAGGCCGCTCCTTCTCATTTCATCAAGAGTCTCAAGCCCCCTTAACGAATGTCTCAAAACTCCGCTCGCGTATGGTTTAGATTCACTATCATGTAGTGCATACTTGGCGAATTTTACCAGGTGTTTGCATAATCTGTGATTCTTCATTCCTTGGTACTTCCACGATTCACAGCTACAAGATACGCCTTCAGAGGAGTTGAGTATAACATAATGCCAGAGATCGCGGCTGGCGCTGTGGACAAGCCCTTCTATCTTGGAGGGGTTGACTGAGACCATCTTGACATCTTCATCTCCAATCGTATCTGCTCGCTCCAGTGTGGATTTCGTTGCCCTGAGCGAAAGCAATGTATTAATCGAAATATCATCTACCGGAACAAAACGTTCCTCTTTCGGACTGAATGTTCTGTTTGTGGATGCCCAGTACGTTTTATTGATGATTGAGAGTGGTTTCCTTTCTTGGTCATCATCTGTACATAGCTGTCCTAGAACGAGAAACTGAAGGTTCTCGGGATTATCCATGAGGCTGTCGACCTCTCCGAGTCTTGGCAGTAACTCTCCGTCATCACCACTATTGAAATATTTCAACAGAACCCGCTGCCTTTCCTGTTCATTATCGACAACTACAATACCAAATCCTTCAGTATCAATCTTCGCTCTCCCGGCTGCTCGTAACAGATTATTCATCTGCCATTCTGAAAGCATAACCAAATCTTTTTCATTTCGCTCAATATTCTCTCTTTTTTGTGCGAAGACACCAATCAAGAAGACTACCGTGCCTGTCATACCGCTTGCCAGCGCAAATCGTATAGGCATCACTATTACTGGTAACAGTCTGTCATCCCAAGCTGCTGATATGGCTCTTCTCTGCTTTCTGGCAACTCCTTCATGGAAGAATGCAACTCCTCTGCTGAGGACATTCACAAGTCTCTGTGTCATCCTGCATCGGGGATGGACACTCTTTATTCGCTTGCAAAGATCTCTTAGTTCATCTCGATGTCCTAGAGTCAACCCGAGGTCAAGATGCGGTGTGCTTTCACCACTATCTACTCCTGTCAACTGCTCTGCCAAATCTTGAGACGACGAAATGTCGGGCGCAAGGATAATCACCTGCCCCTTCTTCTTGTGTACATATTGTGCTAGGTCAGATAGAGATTCAGTGATGCTTGTGAATGCCTTTACACTGAAAATGGAGTTTACATCAGGTTTCTCGTCTTTGAGAATCGATGCGTCAAGCCATTTTGCTAAATCAGGCAAATCTGCCACTTCTGGACATAAAGCAACATACTGTATCTCAGGACCCTTTGCCATCCCACTCACTATAGATGTTTCAAGGTGCACGCCGACTCCTGGTTGCCCTATAAGGTCCAGTCTCTCAACTAGCAGGAAACTCACATTGTCCCACAGCGATGGTTGGTTCCTTGCCGCTATGCTTAGCGAACGAAACGTTGCCACAATGACCCCTCCCATATTTCGTGGCAAATCGATTGCATCACTCCGCCTTATTATTGGGGTTACCTCGATTCCTAGTCTGCTACATTTCTGGGCCACCGAATGAAGTCGTTTCTCTGCTTGATGTGGATGCGGACAAAGGATAATGCCTCTAGTTCGAAAATTAGATGTGACCCGATTTAGGAGAGCTATCTCGCCAATCTGATAACCTTCATCATAATCATGTGTCACTAAAATTTGATTGTTTTCCCTCATGATACCTCCATGCAAGGCTTCAGTCTGGAAACCTGTGAGGCTAGCTAAACCCTGTCGTCTCAACACCTCAAGCAATTGAGGTGATGCACGCTCAAATTCGAGTTCTCTCAGAGTACTCAACGATTCATTCAACCTTTATTGTAAACTATTGATATTAGTTATCATTGTAAACTATTGATATTAGTTATTAGTTTTTGGTGTGACATATATAAGGGAGCGTGCTATCTTCTCTCTCTACAGGCGTTTTTTGTGTGATAGAGTGTTTTCAACAACAGTATCAATTATAGAGGATACAAAATGCTCATTCATTGGAATCAATGATTTGAAATAACTCCAATTACAAGGAATTCTTTCCTGCCCTACCTCCGCATTATGCTGCTATTCCATAGTATTAAAAGCGACTTGAAGATTGACTGGGTCAAGGCAAAAAGGGATAGGCTGCTTTCATGTCTATCTTTTCATACTGAGGCTTGAGATGAAATGGCTTTCGTGAGTACTAGAGAATCCGAGTTTGAAATAATGCTTAAGGATGATTTTGAGGTTCCCAAGCATTCCACATTTATCTGTGGCTTTCACGGCTTGGGTGAAGTTGGCTTCCTTAGTACAGCTCATCTCACGAGAACCTTGGAAGCCGAACGGGTTGGTTTCATCAGAAGTGACATGCTCCCTCTTTTTGTATCAATGGAAAACGAGCGATTAGTCCTTCCTTTCGAAATTTACTTCTATTCAGAAAAAAAGATGGTTTTCATGGTACCTCGATTTCAGCCGCACAACAATGAGCAGTGGAACTTCGTTTCTCATATGGCGGAATGGGTAGTAGCAAACGAATTCGATGAAGCTTTGCTGATAGGCGGCCTAGACCAAAGCTTCAAGGAAGATGATCCCTCTGATATGCGGTGCGTCCCAACTTCTGCATACAAAGATCATCTCGATAACTGGTCCATTCCTATCCTTGATGAAGGTCTCTTTGTTGCCGGTCCGCTTGCTCTCTTTTTGGCAGAACTAGAGATGCGGAATGCGAAAGGCTTGGGACTCTTAACCTATGCAACAAGGGGTCGGCCGGACCCGGGTGCTGCTGCGACTATGCTTGAAAAAATCAATGAGGTATATGGCGTTGAGGCTGATGTCGATCAATTGCTAGAAGAAAGTCAGGAAATCGAGCGACTTGAGAAGATGCGAAAAAGTATCGAATCAGAAGAGAGCCCTTCAAGCGACATGTTTGTGTGATAGGGTGTTGTGGAGTCTCTAGGCTTTTGAGAGATTCCTATCGATGAGTATATTTCCTTAGGTACCACCCGATATCGGCCAAGTTTTTGGCTACAAGGCTCTCATCAGAAAGAAGGTCGATTCTGGAGGAATCGATTGTCAACTGAGCAAAGCCTAAGCTATCTCCCATATTACTTAGGATGATTACTTTTTGTTCTCTCTCCAATCCAACTCCGATAGTTATGACAGACTCTTTCAGTATGCTGCGACCATAAGTAAATGACTCAGCACCTACTTCAGAGACAATCACCTTACTTTGGGTGATTTCCGATATATCATCCAGAACATGGAGACCGATTCTGAATTCTTTCTCATACATCTCTCCAAGCCAGATTCCACCGAATTCGGGCTTGTACAGATTCAAATCTGTTTCTACAAGGCCTTTCCACTGCGGTGAGATAAGATAGTATGATTGCTTGGAATTATGGTATATCTTCACCAGAAGTAGATTCTTGCGGAGTTTCTCTGCTGTTCCTTTTCCAAAATCCCTATCGATTTGGTGCTTTATGTTTCTCCACTCAACGGGTTCAGCTAGTTCCAATGACATTATTTCACCTTCCTGAGCTTGCACATGAAGAAACCCTCAGTCTGATGTTTATGTGGTAAGAGACGCCGTGCTTTGCACAGATTGTCGTTCATCTGGATGTTATACGGGTTAGTATATCCGGGCAGACCAAAGTCCACATCAATGGGTATAATCTCTATGTCTTCTCGCCTCTTTAGCAAATCATCTATGACGAATTCATTTTCTTCAGGAGCTATCGAGCAAGTGGAATAGACGATAATACCCTCCTTTCCAAGGGAATCAACAGCTGCATCCAGCATTCTTCCTTGGTTTGTTGCGCAATAACGGATATCTGCCATAGTTTTACTCGTCTTTCTTGTTGAATCTATAGGAATCAATCCTTCACCTGAACACGGTGCATCAAGCAGTATACGATCAGGTGTGAGAGGAATCTCGGATATTTTTGTTGCATCCCCCCTGAGCACAATAGTATTCTTTACACCGCACCGCATCAGGTTGCTTTTCAGACCCACTATCCGTAATTTGTCCTTCTCTATTGCGACTACTTGCCCCTCATTTCTCATCAGCTGTGCAACGTGTGTTGTTTTTCCACCCGGGGCTGCAGCCAAATCAAAGACTATCTCTCCAGGCTGAGGATCTAGAATCCTTGTAACGGTCATAGAGGGCACTCCCTGCACGTAGTATAGCCCAATCAGATGCTCAAACATGGCTCCTGGTGAGAAACCATGAAAATCTGCATAGAATCCCTCCTCAAGCCATTCGATCGATTCAAGCTCCACTTCCTTATCTTCAAGCCTACGCAGAAGCTCGCCTATCGGTGCTTTCAATTCGTTGGCTCTTATGGCGGTTCTAATTTCTTCTTCACAGGCCTTGATGAACTTGAGAGTTTCTTCTTCCCCCCACAGCTTTAGGTACCTCTCTATCATGTATTTCCGATAGCCGTACTCTTGGGCGATTTTCTTCGCTTTCTTTCGCCGCCTTGTAGTAGCCAACCTCTTCCACCTCTGCTATTATCAGTTTAGAGCCTTTTGTAGTTCAATTGTATCTGGGTTAATCAACTTGACCGGAGGAGTAAGCCTATCCGGCGTTGCCAAGTCCTTGAAGCCTGAACCCGTTATGGGCACGACAACTTTCTCGTCCCGTTCTATGATTCCTTGCTCAATTAGCACGTCCAGACCAGCTAGACCGGCCACCCCACTGGGCTCAGCGAATATGCCTTCAAGCTTTCCAAGCTCGACAAGATACTCTTCTATCTCTTTGTCGCTTACTTCAATTGCCTTCCCATTTGCCAATTTCAGGTATCGCAGGGCTGCATCTCCATCCCAAGGAAATGGGTCTGCAAGTCCGCCAGCCACCGTCTCATTGGAGTCCCATGGTTGGATATCAAGCGGATTTTGCTCCTCATGAAATGCTCTTACCACGGGAGCACATCCTTTGGGTTGGACAACAACTGGGCGTGGAAGTCTATCAATCAACCCCATCTGCTGGAATTCCCAGAATCCTTTCATTGTCCCGGCCATAAGCCCTCCACTTCCGGTTGGAAAGAGTATCCAATCCGGCATCTCCCACTCCATCTGTTCTGCGATTTCATAACCTAGGGATTTGGTCCCTTCAAATTGGAAACAATTGAATGGTCCAAATGAGGGGCAAGGTGTCCAGCCAAACTCCTTGCAGGCTGCTTTTAGAAGGGTTGTCGTAGGATCGACTCCTTCTTGCACTTTCTTGACCCTGAACACATGCGCACCGAGTGTTCGTAGATGAATCAGCTTACCGCTAGGTGCGTTCTCGGGAACGAAAACAACGGCACGAATGCCACCACCAGCTGCATAGGTTGACATGGCTGCTGCTGCATTACCTGAAGAGGCCGCTGATACCGTTTTTGCTTCGTCCTCAAGAGCACGGCTCACTCCAACAGAAATTGGACGATCTTTGAAGGATCCTGATGGATTCGTAGTCTCTATTTTGAGAAAGAGATTTTCTATCCCCATCTTGTCTGCCAGACGTTTGCTTCTCAAGAGTGCCGTCTGCCCTTCACCTAGTGTTACTACTGCCTTTCTGTCTGTCAAGGGTAGCAAGTCAAAGTACTTCTGAAGGGTTGACCTATTGTTGTCTGTTTCAAGACTCTCCTGAGAGAACTTCTCCTTCAAATTCTCTAAGTCAAAGGTGAAATCTATCCGTCCACCGCATCCATCATTTGGCGGCACATTGTCTATTTCATATTCTTTTCCACATTTTGCGCATTTGATTTGTTCAATTTTAGACAAAGTAATCCCAGCCAATCTCAATGGAACAGACCGCGGTTATGTGACTTTTGTTCTCTACTTTTCGTCTTACCAGACTCCATCTTAGTGGGTTGACTCCAGAGCAATGTTTTTTGGAAGAAGATATCCGGTTACAATTTGAGGTTGGTCTCACAATGGCCATTGAAGTGGAAATCAAGGTAGAGATAGAGAATCCCCTTGGATTGGAAGAATCGATTCTTGACAAGGGCGGCGAGCTGGTGAAATGTGAGTCTCAAGAGGATTTGTACCTTGACCATCCACAATACTCCTTTGCGGATACCGATGAAGCGCTCCGTATACGGAAAATACTAGCAAAGACCACCTCAAACGAGGAAACGGTCCAATCAACACAGTATGAACTGACATATAAGGGCGCCAAAATCGATTCGCGTAGCAAGACTAGAGAGGAACTCTCTGTAGAAGTTGATTCTGGAGAGACCATGCTCGCCATCCTCAAAGCTGTAGGCTTCACAGACGTTGCTACTGTTAGGAAAGAACGCACCTATTTCCGTATGGACGGTGTCTCAATAACCATAGATTCCGTCGAAGGACTCGGTTGGTTTTTAGAAATTGAACAAGTAGTGCAAGACGATGAGCAGGTGGAGTCGAGCAGAGATGAGCTCTTCAAGCTACTTGACACATTACTATCTGGCGAGTATGAATCAATACGTGAAAGCTATCTGGAATTGCTCTTAAGTCAATGAGCCAAATCATTCCGGACTTCTGCTTTCAATTTCTCTACAAATGCCTGCAGAAGCTCATGCCGCTCATGAGCTATTTTCTCCCCCTCTTCTGTGTACATACAGTCAACAAGTTTCAAGAGTTTCTCTTCTGCATGTTTAAGGAATCCAGGTATTCCCAGATTCCTGAGAGTGGCCCTAGCGATGGCCCTGAAAATGCCGATGGCTCCCATTGCGTCGAGTTTGTCGGCGTCGCTCAGGATTTCTCCCTCCAGCGACGTTGGCTCGATGTTCTCGCTGAACCGATGACTTCGAATCGCTTCAACAACACTCACAATCTCTTCTTCATCATAACCAATATTATGGAGAAATTCTTTGCTCATCTCGCCTGACAATATGGCGTGTGATTTACCGGTCTCTTCCTCCTTTGGTCTACCAATATCATGGAGAAGAGCTGCAGCCCCAAGAATTCGCATATTTGCACCCATTCGCTCACCGAGATTCTTTGCGATATCGTATACCCTCTCGACATGACTGAACGAATGCGCTCCTCGTTCTGAGCCCGATAGAAGCTTCTTTGCGTGGGATCGAATCTTTTCTTCAGGAAATATCATTTGCACCACGATTACTTTTTGGTTTATACTGCTATCATCAAATCCTTTTGGGTTGCAGTTCTAAGCTTCGATTTCTACCATAACCTACCTGCAAGAAATCATTAAATTAGAACTCATTCAGGTTACAATATCCTGACAAGCCACGCCGGTTTCCACTTCAAGCTCAGGTTGTGCTTACCGGCCCCCATGAAACTGCATTGTGTGAGGTAGATCAGTTGAGTGCTACGAAAGTAACTAAACGTAGAATGAGTTTGGTAACCCTAGTTAGCACCATGTTTCTCTTAGCAACTCTAGCTTGGGCCTTGACCACCTTCTACTTTGTACAAACCGGTAACGTACGTACACAAACTCCACATGAAGAGTATGATGAGGTGGAGGAGTGGCCCTATGATTTGAACTGGGCCGGTGGGAGAACCAATTGGTTTGATGATATCAACTACACCGACATGCCAATGGATCAGGAATTGCCTGATGATTTGTTGGATCATCTCGAAGATGTGCTGTTCGCTGTTGAGCCGCAGAATCCACCTCAGCTATGGCGGAAAACCGCTTATGATAGCTATAGTGGGTCCAGCTGGAGCAAGAGCTTAGATTCCACCCAGCCTTTGACCCTCATAACTCAAGATCAGGCAGAATCTCAGAATAATACCATCTACAGAGTATTCCTGAATGTGACCGTGGGACCGAACGTAGGAAGCATCGAAATCCCATCTCTTTTCCCTGAAGCCCAATTGATTGAGAACTCGTTTAGAACACACCCTCAAGACAGACTGCGGGAGTACGATTTAGAGATTGATGAATACGGAACTGTGTTGTTCAGTCCCCTTCTTGAGGGCACGACGGGTGAGAACATTCTGGTAAGCTATAATCTCACATACGCAAGCCAAGATATTGACAGGATTGCCAACAATGCTCTGCCTGGTACATCTGCTCCTGCTGAGATAAGTTCACTCTATTCAACTCTTGAAGGCGTAGATTTGACACAGCGGGTCATTGACAATGTTTCTCAGTTTGAGGATGTTGGAGACGATGCTTACGAGAAGGCTATGGCCGTAGACATGTACTTCCGGAACAATTTTGAACTAATGATTGGAGAGGATGAATACCCGCAACGTCCCGAGGAAGGACGGGAAGTCACTGACTGGTTCCTTGAGCGTGGTGGTGGGCTCCCAATGGATTTCGCCACAGCTTACTCTGTATTTATGAGAGAACTCGATATTCCTGCACGAATGGTGGCGGGTTATGCAGTTGGCGATGCAGATGATGGCCATCGTGTAGTCAAAGTGAAACACATGATTTTCTGGTCAGAAGTCTATATACCTACTGCTGGTGAGGGAGATGGAGAGTGGATTCAAGTGGTACCACTCCCCCTAACGGGTGACTTGGGGATCACCGATATTCCTGAGAATACAGGGGAAGGTGATGTAGAACTCTGGGTTTGGCCAAGTTCATATGAACCATGGGCTATAATTGGAGAACCATTCAATCTGAGCTCACTCCTTATGGTCCAGAGCCAACCGGTCAGTGCCCCAGAAACAATCCATTTCTATGATTGCACCGACGATGTCGAAATCGGCTCTGCAACGATAGAACAGGGTTCTAACCTGCCTCTGGCAAACATCACATACATTTTTCCAGATACTGCAAGTACTGGAGCTCACAATATATCTGCAACTTGGAATGGAAGCTCGGTCTCGGTAACAAACTACACTTCAGTCTATGCTACGGGAGAGCCTGATCCCCTCCGTTCTCCGCTTTCTATCTCAACGGAGGATGGTTTTGTTGTAAGCGAAACCGTTGAAATGAACCTAAAATTAGGTCTAGACAACTATACTGCCTATTGGGAAGATACCATACATGTTCACGGCGTGATGACGCGCGACGGCGAACCAGTCGATGGTAGCACCCTTGATAACGATCAGATACAAATTATGTGGGATGAGGGATGGTACGGTAATGCCACCATTCAGTCTGATGGTTCATATGAACTGGATATCTACGTAGACCCTCTAGATACACTGAGAATGACCACTGGCAATCATACAGTCTGGGCATCGTATGCAGGAGAATTTACAGAAGAAGGATATCCAGAGCTAACGCCAGCAAGGTCTGAAGACAACTCAACTGTTGCTGTCTATGGTCGTATTGGATTCAGTCTAGGCGTCTCCCCACATGAGGTTTACAGAGGTAACACGCTCCAATATGAAGGCATTCTAGAGCTTCTGAATGGAACACCACTTCCAGGAGAAGATGTGGGAATTTTCTTTGATTGGACACAGATTGATACAGTAGTAACTAATGATTCTGGTGGATTCGTTTCAAGTTACAATATTCCATCTGACCAACCAACAGGCAATTTCTCAGCAAATGTAAACTGGACCTCTTCATACAGTCTGGTTGCAGGAAACTGGAGCGATACGTTCGATATAGAAGTCCGGAGCAGTTTAACCAATCTGAGCATCGATTCCGCTCCTCAGAATCCTGACCCGGTGCATATTTGGGAAATACTGACTGTGAATGGGACTCTGAGAAATGCAATCCACGGTAATGGGTTGGCAGAGTATAACGTTAGTCTCTGGTGGAAGAATGGCACAGATGCCCGAATTGTTGCTAATGAAACAACGGGTACAGACGGCTATTACGAGTTCAATTACAATGTGTCAGCAGGTTATGAGGGAGAAGTAACATATTGGGTCGAATTTGATTCTCCAGTTCCCGAATACGAATCATGTCAATCTGAGAATCTTACTATCACGGTTAAGAGATGGGATTTGGAGATACACCTCCAGACGAATCCAAATCCAGTTCATCTTCTCGAAACACTCACAATCAATGGTTCGGTATACCTTCCTGAGACCTCCGAATTCCGTCAGAATACCCATTTGACTATCTGGTGGCACAATAGTACGGGTACATACAACCTGACTGGTGCATACACCGATAGCACTGGAAGCTATTCATATAACTACATTATTCCGTTCTCTCACGAATTGAGCACTGCTGAGGTCTGGGCAACTGTAAGTCCCCCATCACCCGCAATAGCAGGAAATGAGTCTGTCCACATTCTACAGGAAGTAACCAACTATGACTCTTCGATTACCGTGCATTCAAACGATACAGTTTACCACCTGAATGAAACCGTCCATCTTAACGGGACCTTACTCAAAAATGGTACTCCTGAGCCCAATACCATCGTCTACATTCATTGGGACAATGGAACATTACAAGTCTTCAATGTAACAACGGATGCTACAGGTACTTACGATTTCAACTATACTCTGACTCCAAGCGATGGCCCATCCACCGTGAACGTGTATGTCAACTATACCTCTCCGACAAGACTATACGACAACGCGACTGCCTCGTTAGACTCCCCTCTAACATTACAGCTATACCAACTCGAACTGACTGGGGCAACAAATGCGACCGAGTATCA
>JAWOEX010000005.1:0-17926 GCA_046482545.1 Candidatus Thorarchaeota archaeon | reverse complement strand
CAGGCTCTGTCAGGCGACACCAAGTTATCCGGGGCAAGACCGTTACCATCGACCTTGACTGGGAGAATGCTCTTGCAGGGTACAACAAGGTCTATGCATCAATCAAGGTGAAGACCTCTAAGGAGCTATCACAGGACTTCTGGATCAACAGGACAATATCAAGCAGTGAGGACACACTCGTGGTGGATCTTTCTCGATTGACCAACTTTCGTTGATGTAAAGTCGGCTGCCGCATATCCTGTATTAAATGAAATCAATATTAATGACAGGAATAGAAATGCAGCATATTTACTGCTTTCTCTCAACATTACTAAACTCCATATCTTTATAGCGCCAAAACTATTGAAGCTTTGTGTATATGCTTAATAGAAATGGCAGTCAATAGTTTCTCAAGGCAAAGGGTGAAGGATATTGAAGGTACGGTCATTTCAGCTAGCATGCATTCTAAGCTCACTCCTGATGTTTGCGGGGGTTTCTGCTCCGTGGTTGGTATTCGATGGTAACATCCATGATGTGTTAATTGGAACACACCAAGTATCAGGGTTTGTGTCCGGCTTTGGGCATGGTACCCTTGATTCGACGGGAGCTCAAGTTACAGTCTGGTCCAGCGAGACTGGATTTTCTACTGAATCAAGCGATTTCTGGTTTGGATTGCTTCCACTGGTTGGGGGTTAATGAACCTACTAATGGCATGGCGCATTAAAAAAGTAGAGAATTCCCTGATACCTATCTTGACGGCCAGCATTAGCTGTGCTCTTGCTGTTATTGGATATATCTTGGCTACAGTCTTTTATGACCCTCAATTATTCACTATCATCGGTCAGATAGACAATCTCATAATAAACACTGCAATACTCTATGAAAGGCATGCCACCATCACAATTGGTCTTGGTCCACTCATATGTCTGGTTGCTGGAATTTTATCATCTATTGCGCTTGTAGCAACCAGTCAAGCAACAAGAGATGAATAGACAATATTTGGTGTGAGACCTCAAGAAGCAGTACCTCCATCCTCAGCATCTATTTTATTTCAGTAGAGTTGTTTTTGTGAGAAGAGCTGATGTTCCGTTTTGCTGATTTTTGCAGACGGCCTTGTTCTGCTTCCCCAGTTATTCCTATTCGTGGATCGATTCTGAGAGTAAGTCTCAAATAGTTCCGCTCTTTCTTATGGCGGGATAGTAGGAATGGGAGTCAAATAGTTAGGTCTCCTCTTTTACACTGGGAAGATGCGCTCAGAGGGCAGTACAGAATCAAATCGACTGAGGCGAAATTGATGTACAGAATAAATAATGATGCTATCGGTGTGGTTCTGGGAGGTAGTTGGCAGTGGATTATGAAATGTTGGATAACGCTCGGAAGATAGGAATCTTGGGTTCTCTATTAGGCATTTTCGCAGGATATCCAATTGTTCTGGCACTAGTATATGGGAAAACCTTCGAATACGTGGGTCTTGGGATGGATTACTGGGCCCTTGGGGGTATTAGTTTGAATGGTTATTACGCTTTGCTGGCATTACTCCCATTGGTAACTGGTTTGCTAGCTTCTATTCCTTTGTATAGGAAGATAATACGCAAATTATTTCTCCTACTAACGGCTCTTTTGTGTCTCGCCGTAACTGTCCTGACCATCGTTTGGGTTATTTCCTATGGCGGTGCCTTTCAAGAGACTGCCCGCTCTCAATCACTTCAACTTTCCCTTGAGGAATTTGGGACTATGGAGTTACTCTGGAACCTGAGGTGTTTTCTCACTATCTTATTCCTGTTTCTTGCAGGACTGGCGGGCGTTGTTGGCAGAGAATCCGACAGAATTACCCTTGCAGGTTACATCATAACTCTCATTGGTGGTCTTGCTTCCCTGGCCATAGCTGTTGCCGGTAGCACAGCTTTGCTTCCGGGACTCGGCGGTGTGGACTGGATTCCCCTGGCATCGACAATCAGCCTGATAAGTTACGTCGGTCTCATGCCAGTGTTCTACAGACCCATTACACAACCGAGACCAGCTCAGGATACAAGGACGGGAGTAAGCTAAGATACCCGATCAAGGATTGAGCGGTGACGGACTTTACAGTCATCCACCTTGGAAATCAGACCAGCACCCAATGCCCCACCTTGCTCAGCACAATATCATTCAGATATATCAGTAAGACAATATGCGCCTCTCCCACCATTGAACTTTCTCACGTCTGGAATCCATCAGAGGTCATGAATGGTGTCCACTATTTCCTATTTCTTGAACCATCTGATGGCGACTGATGATGGCCACTATGTGATGTTTCCATATATGGCGCTCTAATACTTTCGATGATTATTGTATGACCGGGAAAAATCGGCAAAGCGACTTCAATCTGAGAACGCATAACACGCTTTTCGTTATTTTAGGAAATTAAGAAGAGTCTAAATATGGTGGAGCGCATATGAACCGTTAGAACGACCGAGAGAACGCTCATTCTTCCTAGGGGGGTTGACCGAAAGGTTGATACTAGCGATTTCGCCTATATAGCCAGCCATCATCCTGTACTTGGATGGGGGTAAAGAGGATGGAACCCGACATCAACGAAGCAACACCGACGACGAACGAAGTCCCGTCTGGCCTTCAGAACAGAGATGATTCTGACACATCCCAAAACTCCTTACCTACAACCACGGTCCGGCGGAACGCCCTTGATCTTGTGGATGTTGCCAAGATAGAACTCGGTAGTCCATTCCCTGATTTCGTAGCTGTCAGCTATGCATTCGGGTGCATAAGACAGGAGGGCGGACCCTATGAACATCATTCAGATGGAGGGATATCCGATAACCAACATGATAGGGTCGAGTCCTCTACATGCTGAGGTGCAGGAATGAATCCAACAATCTCTGAGAAGAACGATTTTTGCACTCTGCCTGTGAGCGTGCTTGAACACCAAGTTGACAAGACACCAGGAGATACACATCTTCTAACCCAGCTGTATCATGCGTACCGCATTGCTGGGAGGTTTAACGAGGCTTCTCAGATTCTGGCTTTGTTACAGCTGCCTGATGGTCGTTGATAACATGACGATGAACAAATGAGCCCTTGAGCTCGTGAGAGCCGGTATGAAATACCAGCGGGCGGGTATGAACGAAGAAGTGAAGCAAGCATACCAACAGGCTACTAAACATGATCCACATTACATCGAAGCATCGGGCAACCTTGGCACGGTCTGTCCGATACTGGGACTGGTTGGTGAAGCGGAGGCATTCTGGTATACGTATGAAACAAACCATAAAATGGGTGCTGGATTTACAGTCTCTAACGGCTGCCTTTCTTTCAAAATAGAAGCCTTGGCGATAGAGGAAAGCTGTGAGACATGGGAAGCGGCATATTATTACAAAGACCAAAATACTCTCGACTTCTGGATTAATTCTGACCATGATTGGAGCCAATCGGAACCGGATGCACTTGATGGTGTAGGAATTTGGTTCAGTGAGTGAAGATGGCAGACACAGTTTGAGAGAGCGAAAGCATTAAGGATACCATTCCCTTACCATCTCCGCTGGTCACGGAGAACTGAGAGATGCAGCGAGAATGGAAGTCTCGGGGAGTAGCTGCACTTGTGATCACTGCAATTACTGTTTCTCTTACTTTCGTTGCCCTTTCGGAGGACATCTCACGTTCAATACAGCATGCTTCCTATCATGTTCTTGTGACCGAAAAGGGTATCTCGGAAATGGAATCCTCTGGCTTCAATATCACGATGAATTTCAATCAATCGGATGACCGAAGGAATACCACCGTGCGATTTTCTCCTATAATGAGAGGGGGGAGAGGATACAGGTTTCACAATGTGTCTTGGTATGGCAAGGTGAATTCCGTCGGTTATCTTGGTCTTTCCAGTTTTAGTTTAACCCCCTCGTATTTGATACGGTACGGTAACAAGAGTCGTTCCTTTGGCCTCCATGTTGGTGGAGTCGGCCCCGGTGGTGACTTTTCGTTCTCCCCTGTTTGGTATTTTAGTCTGAACTCGACCGGACGGGAACCACTTGTTGTTATGGGGAACTGGACTCTTCAGACAGAGATCAAAGCGGAGGATGCGGGAACTTTCGGTATCAGTGTTGAGCTCGACCTGAATGTTACCCACTACAATATCTCTTGGCTGAAACCTTACCGGGATGCTCTTTTTCCCCTAGGCGCCCTTGGTATTGTTTGTGTATTGGTCATAATGAAGGAATGGGAAGAGTGGGCGAATAGACATCACTAGACTGACCTTCCCGAATTTTGTCAGAGATGATAGCGATGAAGAGACTATGTCCCCATTCAAGCATACTTAGCGCGCTTTCGTATACTCTATCTATGGTATGGCTATTCAACATGAAATCATCAGACAAGCCAGCAAACCAAGACAATCTCCAATCCCTGTTCACAGTCATTCTTTCTAGAGATTGGAGTTCTGGAGATTGAAATGATGTCGACTTCTGAACCAGCCGGCATGTCTTCTTCATATGAATGAAATGTGCAATCGGGTACTGTGTTACACAATATGGCGCCAAGATAGGCCATTTACCGGGAAAAATCGGCAAAGCACTTCCGAACTGAGCAATCATAGAACCGCTTAGACGATTCTACGGATTTTAAGATAGAATGAATATGGTGGAGCGTCTATTGAACCTCAATATCGCTGTCTGGGCGCTCATTCCGCGTAAGTGGTCTCAACCTATGCTTTAACTATACTATTCCGTGTACTATCCTCATAGTCTAGGACCTTGTGTCCCGGGCTATCGGAGGATAAAAGACAGATGTCGATTATGAGACGACTTGTTTCGTTCTACGCGAAACACAAACAGAAAAGCATCGATGAGATACTGAACAACCCTATCGAGCTCAGCGAAGAGAAGCTCATGTCCATTCTGCATCGGCACCGGGAGACACTCCTGGGCAAGCAGTTTAGCTTTGAGCAGATAACAACCCCTGACCAGTTCAGGGAACGGGTCCCGCTTTCGGATTATCAGAGTATGAAGCCGTACTACAAGCTGACGTATGCTGATCCAAGCGGAGGCATCCTGACGAAAGACCCTGTTTACTGGTACTTGCAAACATCGGGTACGACTGGCAAACCAAAACGGTTGCCTATCACCAAGCAGGGACTCAAGGATGTCAGTGGCGTAACAGCTCTCACCTGGATGGCGTTCATGAACGCCGACCCGGAGAATCCCAAGATAGTGGATGGAACCCTTGTGACCTTTGGTGCAGCTCCAGAGATGGATTACATCAACGGCGTCCCGGTTGGGTATGCCACCGGCGTATACGCTAGAAATCAGAACGCGCTGTTCCAGCGGCTTATCGAGCCGGGCGAAGATGTGTTCAACATAGACGACATGGACAAGAAGATGCATGCGTACGCCGAACTCATGGCAACGTGTGACGTTACCGGCCTGCAGGGTATAACCACACTATCTCTTGCGTTGATTCGAAGGATGCAGAACCACTACGGTCCGTGGTTGCTTGACAAGCTGGCCGGAACCAAACACGAATCGAGAATAAGGAACGCCCTTCAGGATGACGGCACCCTTGATATCGGCGAATTGTGGCCCAACCTTAGATTGTTTCTAGCATCGGGGATAGATCCTGACCCATACAGGAAATGGCTGACGAGAAACATTCCGAATCTGGTCATGTGGGATATCTATGGTGCATCCGAAGGAGTCTTTGCAGGGCAGCTTTGTGCTGACACTGAGGGCATGCAACTGTTCACCACGACCAACTACTTCGAGTTCATTCCTGAAGATCAGGTGAACGAGAAACCAGATGTTTTACCACTAACCGATGTGAAAGCTGGAAGCCGCTATGAGATAGTCATAACGAACGTGCAGGGCTATTATCGCTATAGAATCGGGGACATGGTGACGTTTGAAAGCACAGACCCCTACACTATCCGGTCCGTAAGCCGCCGCGGTAACGTCGTGAACCTGTCAGGTGAGAAGATCAGTGAAGCACACGTGGCAAACGCCATACGACGAGCATCCGAGAAAACCGGGTACGAAGTACTCGATTACAGCGTGGTCGGCCTTATCGAGGATGGGCTGGGGCATTATGCTATCGCAGCGATGTTCCAGCAGGATCAGGTTGATGCAGTGGAGTTCGTATCAGCCTACGAGGATGCGATGAAAGCAAGCAACGAGGAGTTCCGCGTTGTCAGAGAAACAGGGGCGCTCGGTCCAACAGTCCTGTACAACATGCACAGCTCTGTCTTTGAACGTCGGGTGAGGAACCACCACTTACAGGCCAAACCGGTGCCCCTGACCACCGACACCAATGTGCTCTCTCTCTGTGAGGTGATATGAATGGAAGACCAACCGGTCCCGGTTCCGAATTCGAGACTGTTTGGAGATCTTGTACTCTATTTGGTGGAGGTCTTCGACCGCAAGCCCACAGGGGAATATCGCCCCTACAAGCACGTTGAAGCGTTCTGCGAGCACAACAGTCTGAATACTGAACGGGTATGTGGACTGTTGCAGGCAAACGGTGCGTACAACGATGTGAAGGTCTTACTGAACTGTCTGGATAGAATAGCTCCATACAGGCAGCTTCCTGTACGAGGGAACCCTCTGCACAACTCGGGCAATAGCAGTGGTATGGTAGCACAGGAGGGATAGCGATGGCAACGACGATGGTTGAAGCAGTATGCGATAGCTCAATCGACAGCATCGATATTCGGAATGTGATGGTATCTGCCCAGTTTCCACATCGTCTTGACCTAGACGAAATCGCTGCATCCCTGCGAAATGTCGAGTTCGAACCCAAATACAGAGGCATCATCTACCGCATGGATGAGCCTGAAGCAGTCCTGGTCATGTATTCAAAGGGAACGATAGTGGCGGTAGGATGCAAATCCAAAGAAGTATCAATCGAGGCGATACGGAAGACCGTGGAGCTCATACGCGAGAAGCGCATTACTGTCGATTCGGACCCTGTCATACAGGTACACAATATCGTTGCAACGGTAACGACCGGTTCAAGCATCAACATCGAACTGGCATCCATGAAGTTGGAATACAGCGTGTATGAACCTGAGCAATTCCCGGGATTGATCTACAAGCCAACACCCGGGATTTCTATCTCTCTCTTCAGTCAGGGCAAGATAACGGTAACAGGTGCACGAACGGAATCGGAAGTCGAAGCGTATGCGCAGGAGACCGTGAGCCGCCTTGCTGAGCTTGGTTGTATGGAGGAGTAGAAGTGAGTGTCTCTGAACAAACAGATATCCGCGGTATACTGAGCTATCTTACAACATCAGAACGGGATAGGTCAGCAGTAGACACCCTGAACATCAACAAAGAACGCTTCCTGGAACTGTACAGAACCGATGGAACCATCGCATCGCTGACCCACAGAGTCATTCTCAATCCCAAGGTCGCTCACTGTTTCTGTTTTGTCATGAGCAGGGTGGATGAGCTCTGGGAGGAACCAGAGATTCGACAGACCGTTGCTGAAGCGCTGCGGCAGGGAGACAGTCTGCTTATTGATGCACTCTGTGCCATCCGGGGATTCCTTGGTATCCCCGAAATTCAGGAGGCTATCGCGGACAATATCGCAACGTGTTCAAGTATCATTTTCCAGTTGCATGTAGCGGCAGGCTACGGGTTGCACAAACATCCGAGTATCAAACGAGCAACGCTTGGACGACTGGACCATCTCATCGCACGTGCAGAAGAGAACTGGCATGATGCTTCTCTTATCGTCAGCATCCCATACCTTGCTGAGCAAGATGCCATCAAGCAGGCCATCCTGGCTGCGAAACCGGACATCGTGAACAGGATACGAAATGAGAAACACCTTACCGATGAGATTCTCCTTCTGCGACACCTTGACTGGCTGCGGAACGATAAGGATGTGGTACGAGCCATCCGGGATAGGATTCTCGACGACTCGATACATATCTGGAACCACTTGGCCGAGGTGCTCCATGACAACCAGATGCTAAGGAAACACCCAGAGCTTGTGGAAGCGCTTAACGGCTGTCGTGAGAACGAGAGACGAAAACTCATGCTGGGAGGGTACTCGGTTGTCGGCTGATGCTACGTTGGAAGAAAAGGTCCGGATGACCCTTGAAGCACAGGGTATCAGGTGCCGGTCAGTATACAAGCTTCCTGATACGGATGATGGTGAGCGGTTCCTGCTGGCATTCGACTCGAGGGGGAACGAGAAACTCAGTACGCAAGAAATCCTTCACATCCTACAAGGAATAAACACAAGTCCAGTGAGTATTACTCATGACTTCAAGCGGCTGAGCTCGCTATTCCTACACCTCGAAGTCGCATTCACAGCACAGGAGGGAGACCATGCCAACTGACCTTGAGGAAATCAAGGGTATCGGTCCGACGACTGGTCAGAAGCTGCAAGACGCCGGTATCTCAAGTGCGGAGATGCTTGCCTATCAGGTTCCGGGTGACCTCCGAATTAGAGGTCTGAAGGAAGACAAACTTGCGGAGTTCATCCGTCTGGCCCGTGACCTGTTACCTTTTACCAAGCTACGGCCAGCAACCGAGATAGAAGAAGAGCTCAATCATACACCACAGCTAACTACTGGAAGTCCCACACTTGACAACCGTTTACAGGGTGGATTGTATGCAGGTTCGCTTGTCGAGTTCTATGGCCTTTCAGCATCAGGCAAGAGCCAGTGGTGTCACCAGTTTGCAGTCACATCACAGCTGCCACGAGAGCATGGCGGCCTTGGTGGTGGAGTTATCTGGCTTGACTATGAACGGGGATTCAACCCGCTCATCATCCGGGCTGCCGCCATACGGTTCGAGCTTGATCCTGATGAAGTGATATCCAACATCCGACATGCAACAATCCTGACCCAGGACCATATGGTGGACTATTTGGATACGCTTCGAAAACTGTGCTCTGAGGATACAGCCCTTGTTGTCTGCGACTGTCTCGGATTCCTCTTCCCAGCAGAGACTGAAGAGAGAATCCACTATTCTGTCACGATAAACAGGTTGCGGACCATCCTACAGGCATTCAACAACCTGGCGCTTGCAACAGATACCACATTCCTCTACACCAACCAGTTATACAGACACTATTTGCCCCAGGGGGGAAGCTACCTTTCACCACTGAACGGCAATCTCATGGGACAGATGTCGGACTATAGGTTCAAGACTAGAGCCCGTTCTCCACCTGAGAAACGGTTATACCTTGTTGACGCCCCGGATATCCCACCCTTCGAGTTCCGCCTCTCGCTGTCATGGGGTGGCCTTTATGATCTATACTACCCGAGACCACCAAAGGTTGTTATCGAGTACGTCAACGAGGAACTGGGAAAGTGGTATCCAGGAATAATCGATGAAGACGACGGAGAACTATTGTACAAATGAGGAAGAGATTCTGAGGAGTTGACTACTAAATTCGTGCCGAAACTATTGACGCGTGGATTTAATATAGTATCGACGTAAGGGAGAACTAAGTATGGGGATATCTTTTGACACCGGATATTCAATATAATTGGGACGCAATTCCAAAGCTTGATAACTACGTTGAGAGGCGAATCGAGTGGGTAGCCGCGGCTTCAAGTGGAATTAGCTTTCTGAGCTTTTATTCAGCCAATCTAGAATACTTGCTTGCGGGACCGATATTCCTCCCACCATTCCTAACTTTTTGTTATTCATATTTCTACAAGGATTTGGAAACAGATGAATCAAACAAGGTGAATCTTCTCAAGAGAAAACGGCTTTTCGTGATGCTGAACTCCATTTCTGTAGTATGGGGTCTTACCTACGTGGCAATCGTATTCATCCCAATTTGGCCGCTGCAGGGTTGGTTGCTTTATTTACCCCTTGGTCTCGCTATTCTTAGTGGATATCTGATATATCCTCTTTCGAGTAAGTGGTTCTCCGATGCCGTAATTGATTGCGAATTAATCAAATGCTCCAAAACTCTATCAATCCGTAGGGTCCTTAAGGATAGTTTCATAATGGTGATAACTCAAGCAGCATATCCATTTCTGTCCTTTATTGGAGCTTTAGCACCATATTCTTTTTATGCACTCTCTTTTGAAACACAACAGCATACCTTTGATGCCTTGGTTATTCTAATTATCTCTAGTATAATATTGCTTCTTATGCTGTGTCTATTGTTTCTCGCAAAGAGAATGAAATTGCCATTAAGAGTAACACCTTTCACAACAAGGAAGATTGTTGAAATATTGAGGTCACCTTTTTCTATGATTTTCAATCCAATATATCCAATAACCCTTTTGGCTATTGGCCTTGGATTGATAGTCATCACTACAAATATAGCCAATCTACAATACAGTACTATATTGGTCATTATTGCGTTGGCGATTCCCTGCATTGCTTGGCTCAAATACGCCTTTGAATTCATCGACAAAATGAATAGGCGAAGACACAAACTTGGGAGGAGTATTGAATCTATCAGAGAATTTCCTGTCTCATATTTCGAACAAAAGAAAACCTCAGTCCAAATTCGCACTCCCGTAGACATATGTGAAAAGGAAAACCACTAACAGATTCGGGGTTCTTAGAGCAGATACAGAGCGATGGTTGGATCCTGAGGTAGACAAGTCGGAGTTGCTTGCTATACTTGATGCGTATTCCGATAGCGATATGGAACGGTAGGTGGTGACATGGTGATAGATGTGAGTGCAGGGGACGAGTGCTTTGCTATCAGGAAAGTTGAACTGTTAATCAATGGAACGGTGGTCGCGGGAAAAGGTCCTACGGGAAGCTGATGTAGGTGATGTTGATGTAGACCTCGTCTGGCACACGTACGAGTACCCGAATGGCTGGTACAACGTTTCTGTTGTCGCCTATGATATCCGTGGCGAGAGGGGAAATCCGAACTCCCTAGGCATGGTCAAGGTAGAAAACGGTCTGCTGGACAATCCTAATATCACCCACCCGACCATTGGTATAGGAGTAGCGATTGCCCTTGTAGGCATGTATGTGCTGTTTGCTCGAAGGATGGGATATCTCGAATAGATGAAGCGGTCTTTGAGCGCTTTCTGTTCATCTACATCTAAGTTAGAGAGAAAGCCGAGCCACTCATCATTTTCCTCATTCATTTCCAGTGGCCTGACCAAGAGAACCTGAGATGTCGCTTTGAGTACCACACGCTTCTCAAGACCTTGAGGAATACAAGTTGGTTGTAGAGAGTGGATATTACCTGCTGAGAGAATGTATTCAGCACCTGAAAGAGATTGAGAATCGAATTCAGGACTAGGAAAATGCTAGCTTTGCTTACTCCTCGTTGACCAATGCCTCAAGCTCGTTGACCAGGTTCTCAGCGTAATTCATTCCAGTTTTCCAGAAGGCTTTTGTGGTGATATCAAAACCCGCTTTGGCCAAGATATCTCTCGGAGCTGCAGAGCCGCCAGCTTCTAGAATGTTGATGATTTCAGGTTTGAACGAATCACCTATACTGATGGCCCATCATGGAGCCCACTCAACTTTGCCATCCTGAATCTCATCTGAACCGAATATGTCTTGGTCTACGGCTATCAGAATCACTGCCGTAACCAGCACAAGGGATATGATAGCTGCTGATGCTACCCGCTTTCTCTTATCCAAGTTCAACAAGCTCCTGATTCAGAACTATTACTGGTTAGAAGGATTCTGTAGGTGAATCTTGCTGAAATGTCAAGGACGCACTCGCTCTCATAGTCGCTCTATGTCTTCCTCGGTAGTTCAACTAGTGTTGGGTCTTTAGTACCGTTTCATATTCCCCCTCACTCGATCCAAAGAGTGAGCGCCCGTCTACCTTTCACATTCCTAATCAAGACCTGCCAGTTGAACTGGACTGCAAGAAACTCGTCTAAAGAGGCCAAAACCACAGGATTAGTGGAGTTGCTAACAGGGTAATGATGACCTGCAGAGGAAGACCTAGCCGTATGTAGTCAGTGAATCTGTAACCCCCTGGCCCCATAACTAAAGCATGGGACTGATCCGCAATGGGTGTTAGGAAAGCGCTTGAACCTCCAATGGACACCGCCATTAGAAAAGAGTCTATCGATACACCTAATGCCAATGCAATGCTTACACTTATGGGAGCCATCAGAACTACTGCAGCGGTTTTATTCACGGCACAAGACAGAAGCATAGTCGCCACCATCAGGATGACGATGAATGCAGCTGGAGGCAGAATTCCTCCCACCTCTAGAAACATGTCACCAATTAACTGTGCACCTCCTGTGGTTTCCAGTGCGTGTCCGACTGGGATCATGGCAGCGAGTAGAACTATGACAGACCAGTTGATGCTCTTGTAAGCTTCGTCGGGAGACACAAATCCCAATACAACCATGCCAACAGCAGCAAGTACAAAGGAAACCTGAATGGGTAGCAGACCTATTGCCGTAGCTGCTAGTGCCGCTCCAAAGATGATGATAGCAGACAGCGCACGTCGCGGCTTGCCCAGTCTTATGTGTCTCTCAGCCAGTGGGAGGCATCCAAGCTCAGCCAAGATATCAGACATCTCTTGCGGCTGCCCATGTAACAACAAGGTGTCTCCCGACCGCAACCGGATATCACCAATCCGAGCTCTCAACCGCCTTCCTTGGCGCGATACAGCGAGAAGATCCACACCAAAACGACTACGCATCTTCAATTGTCGTGCAGTCTTGCCGCTTAAAGGCGAGCCTGTCGTTATCACAGCCTCAACGACATGTAAATCATCCTGTGATAGGACCCCTCTGTCAGATCCTTCCCTCTTTATGAGCCTGAGTTCGCCAGCATCGATTAGCATCTTCAAATCTGTGGCTTCTCCTCTGACAACAAGACTGTCACCTGCTTTCAGACCTCTCATTATAGAGGGTGAACGAAAACGCTCGTCTTCGCGTACGAGGGATATCACTGCCACATCAGCTTCTGCTGCCGATTCAAGGTCACGGATACGCTTCCCAACCATCTTGGAATCCTCAGGCACATAGACCTCGGTTATGTAGTCTTCAACAAGAGCGAAGGGTTCAACCATCTCTCCCTCCCGCTGAGGTACGAGACGCCATCCGACCAGTGACATAAACAAGAATCCAGCAAGAGCGACACTCAGACCAACAGGGGTGAAGTCAAACATAAGGAAGGGTTCGACACCGTATTGACCCCTAAGTGTTGCGATAATTATGTTTGGAGGAGTGCCGATCAGCGTTATCATACCACCAAGCATTGAGCAGAATGCTAACGGCATGAGGAAAAGGGAAGGGGACTTGCCGCTCTTCCTCGCCATTCGAATTGCCACAGGCATGAGAAGCGCCAATGCCCCCACGTTATTCATGAAGGCCGAAAGCACCGTCACCAACCCGGTGAGCGTAAGAATCTGAACAACCATGTTGTTTCCGACTCGAAGGGTCCAGTTGATGATGATATCGACGAAACCCGAGTTGATCAGTCCTCGGTTGATAACCAACACGGCTGCAACTGTGATCACTGCAGGATGGCCGAAGCCCAAGAACATTTGGTCGAAGGGTATGAGACCCACAAGCGCGATTGTCAACAGAGCGAACAAGGCTACAACATCATAACGCCAACGGTTAACAACAAACAAGACAAGTGTCACAGCTAGAACCGCGAAGACCATCACGAGTTCAGTCGATACAGTTAGCAGCGGAACTCACTTCCTCTTTCTGTGAAGCGCCTTAAGATTCATAATAACTCTATCGCCTTCGGAATATGGATTGGCAGCGCCTGACAGGAGTCTGGCGACTGATAAGACAACCCTCCGCCCACGATTCCACAAGCAAAGATTATATCGATATGCAAATTCCTCGACAATTATCTGAGTTATCCAAGAAAAGTTGTTTCACAGGAATCTTGGCATTTTTGGCTGACAAATGCCTTTGAGATTTTTTAATTTCAACGGTATTTTGTGTCAAGGTTTTTTCCACCATAGTTTGCCCTAGCATTCGGACATGTAATGTTCGAACGACGATATGCAGAGATTCCATAAAAATAGGAACCGCTCGTTAAGAATGAGTGAGGGGGATTTTATTCCCATAGAGGCGTGGATTTCATCTCTGAGCACCTAAATTCATCATGAATGTGTATTGGTAATGAGATTTTACAACTACGCCAAACTAATTGCTGGCAATAAATATCTCGTCACATTTTCCCAACTTCTTTCGGATTTCTCCTTCATCCACCTTCCTTTTATAGGAACAAGCCAGACATCTTCATGGTCGAGGATCGTATTGAAGAGATGATCGATAAGAAACGAATTTCTGTGTCTTTGATTATGGGCGCCATTTTGGGTGTTCTTTGCTGCCGGCCGAAGCGACCAAGTCCGGGCGGTCTATGTGAATAACTGCATGAAGACGGGTATGAGCAACATGAGGACTGGAATGGCTATGATAGTAGTCCAAGTTATGGCCAAGGCGGTACCCTTGCGGTCTATGCCGTAGGGTATCAGAAACATGTTGGTGCTGGTTATGGGCATAATAGCATTCAGGGTTATTACCGCAAACCATTCCTTGGGTATGAGGGCCGCATACATCAGGAACCCGAAGACCACGGTGATGGCGAGCGGGGTTACAACAAGGGTGGTGAAGAAAGCGTTACTGGCTACAATCCAGTGGAATTCCCTCTTGGATGATGGTTCGCGGCTCAGTGAGAACAATTTCCTCATCTCGGTTAGTTTTAGGTCCTTGGGGTCTATTCCAGCTCCGACGTAGTAGAGGCCAGCGGGTATTGTCAGAGCAGTTATGAAATGCAGCACTGTTCCAACGTCGCCAAGGGCCGCTACCGTCACACCGGTGCTACTGTGAATAATAATCGCCGCCACAACGAAGGAGAGCAAATACCATGGATACACCCTTAGGAACCAAGGCAGCGTGCTGATCTCTTCCTTGCCCTCGTTTTCCTGAGTGTGCATAATCGAAAGTATATACGGTACTATAGCGAACAGCCCGATTCCAACGATGCTGATGTAGATAGCTGCTGGCACCCTCCACTCCTCGATGCTTAGCATTACACCTCCCACAAAGGCGGCGCTGCGGCCTTGATTCGTGACAACAGTCTTTATGAACGTCCGCTGTTCGGCTCCAACAAGTCCAATTTGCTTGGCCTGAAGGTGGCCCAAAAGATACGAAACAAGATACATGAAAGTCAATACGATGAAGGTTATGGAGGTGAACCCCAGCTCCTCACTCCCGAAGTCTATATTCAGAAATATCCTGAAGAGCAAAAGTGGTATGAACACGAACAGTAGCACGAGCCCAATTTTCTTCATCCCCGCGCTGACCCGATCCTTTCCGAGCCACTTGGATAGAGCAATAGTCATCAGAAAACCGACAACAATCCATGGCAGTGTCCACAGTCCGCTTATGTAGGGAATCACCTTCTCTATCATATCTATCATTTATATCGCCTATCAGTCACATGCTTGAACATACAAGAAGCTCGGGGCAATCCACGACAATGGGCCAGCCGATGATATCGAACAACACCGCAGTCCAAATGCCGGATTCGAACATAATACTCTCAGGGGGGTCTTCTGATATATTACGTTTCGGTAGGAGATTCATTGGATGACATACTTTGGTTACATGGCAAATCAAGCCTGCAAGTGCAGCTCAAGACGAACTCCAAAGAGGCATAGTCTATCGTCAGTCAGATTTCTATGACAAATCTTTTTAGAACAGACATCTTATAAAAAACGGTATCTCATAAATGCAAGAAGCTCCGTTTTTTATCATGGGCCTAATGGCACTGCTAGTTGGCGCATTTCTAGTCATCATAGTAGTTGCAGCCTCAGTACGGATTGTGAAAGAATACGAGCGGGCGATTGTATTTCGTCTAGGCAGATGTATCGGAGCCAGAGGGCCAGGTGTGTTCTGGATTATTCCCGGCCTTGATAGGCTCCAAGTGGTAGACCTTCGTACGGTAACATATGATGCTCGTACAATCAAGGTAATCACCAAGGACAACATCCGATGTGACGTGGACTCGTTTATTTTCTACCGAGTAGTGGATCCTGAACGCGCAGTGTTAGAGGTCGAGAATTACGTTCCCGCTATCCAAAACCTTGCCAAGACTGTCCTCAGAGATATCTTAGGAACCGCCGAGCTTGACGACCTCTTATCAAGCACCGAAGAGTTGACACTACGAATTCACCGGGAAATCGATGAAAAGACAGACCCTTGGGGAATTAAGGTGACTGATGTAGCCATTAGCGACATCCTTCTTCCTAAGGACATGCAACGGGCAATTGCAAAACAGGCTGAGGCCGAGCGGGAGCGTCGAGCGCGAATCATCGTCGCTCAGGGAGAATACATGGCTGCGGAGAAAATGGTGCAAGCAGCGGAGATGTACGCGACAACACCAATGGCCCTGAAAATCCGTGAACTACAGACGCTTGCCGAGATTGCGCGTGAGAAAAACCTGGTGGTGGTTACGACCACATCGAACTCAGATGAAATTGCCCGCATGTTTGCTGTCGCCAAAGGGGCGAATAAGCAACAAGAGCGTGAAGGATAGGGGGGATTCTGAGATGCAAGTTCTAGGAATCGAATGGGCATTCACAGCCATCACATTGATAGCCTTAGGCTTAGCATTCTTGTTGGCAGAATTGATTTCTGATGAACCTGAGTGCTTTGGGCCAGCGGCCGTGTTCTTCCTCATAATAGGGATGGCACTATGGTTTATGGTCGTGCCCCAGGTGTGGCCAACCACGCCATTGTGGGTACCAGGACTTTCCCTAGTACTCTTGATGGTCACGGCATTGGCTTCTTGTTTTTCCTTGTTCATGATGTACAAAATTATTCAGCTGAAGAAGCAACCCCCTCAAACAATGGGTTTTCTAGGTACTACTGGCCGAGCAGTCGACTCGCTGGAGCCAGGACAGAAGGGATACATACAATATCGGGGAGAATACTGGCAAGCTAAGGCAGTAGGAGGAAGGGTTGAGGCAGGCGAGTCGGTAAGAGTTCGCGGGAAGGATGGCCTGCTACTTCTGATTGAACCTGAGGATCCGCCTTGAAACTAACTGCCTCGACAAAGTATGGATATCAAATCATCATATGAGGATACACTCAAGAGGTCGTGGACCCCTCTGATAGCAGAATTTGGCGAACACCATGATTCAGTATGGACTGGGGTAATTCTCGAGCTTGGTTCAATCAGAAATCCATAGCCTTAATCTTGTCCTAAAGACTCATTCGGATACTCAATGCTTGCAGTAGGGTTTCTATCCGGAGACGATTGGCCTACGTGAGTCGAATGTCTGCGACAAGAGGCAAGTGGTCGCTTCCTGTAGCACCAGATACCACGGCAGACGAAAGGACTGTGATATCCGGACTCACCCAGATGTAATCGATTCTTATGGAGGGATTTGTGGTAGGCCAAGTGTAGCCGTCAGGTGAGTCAAGAGCATTCCCTGCTCCTGTCCAAGTATCATTGAGGTGTATCGAAATATCCTCATAGATGGTGTCATCGGGACTATCAACGCCCGGTTCAGGTTCGCCCGTAGGGCGGGTATTGAAGTCACCCATCAAGATTTTGGGCGTAGGAGCTGCGTTCACCACAGCCATTACTTCATCTGCTTGAGTCGTGCGGTCCTCATAAGAGAGCCCAAGGTGTACGACGAACACAGTGAGTTCCACCGAACCAATTCGAACGACGGTCTCAATCAAGACACGGGGGAGTTCCTCATGACTCAGCACATGATAGCTCGCATTGATTATGGGGTACTTTGAGAGAAGTGCCACACCGTAGATATGTTCACTCGTTGGTGGACCAAAGTAGCTATACATCCCAAGCTGAGTAGAGAGCCAGAGAATAGTGTCTATGTTCATTGAACTCAGTCTTCCTGTGTCACATTCCTGGAGTCCTACCAAGTCTGCATCAGAATCGCGAATGGTATTTCTGACGTGTTCAAGATTGACTAGTCCATCAGGGGTGTACTTAGGCACCATCGCGCTGGAAATTCTAGGTGCGAAACCGGTCCGCCGGCACCATGCGGT
>JAWOEX010000012.1:0-9278 GCA_046482545.1 Candidatus Thorarchaeota archaeon | reverse complement strand
CCGAGGGCGATAGGACTTTATTAGGCCCAGTACGAAATTTCGTTTCAGTAGGACTAGGCAAGTGGGCTAGTGGTGTAACACGACGCACGCGGCCGAAAGCTGCAAGGAAGACTCGTTCTTCTAAACAGAAGTCCCCACTCTCCACTAAAGGAACTCCATCAGGTTCCGGAGAGTCCGCGGCTGTTCACCTTGCCTGTAATAGGCCATCTCTGCGGCGGCGACAAGGCTGAGGTGGGTGATCACGACCACGCCGTGGCAAGAACTGTTGAAAACTTCACTGTCACCGGAGTGATGTGCCGGGACAACGACAGGAGACAGAAGCCAGGACCGCGGGAGGAACCCTGTTCCGGTGAACGCGGACAAAGCCCCTGCTGACTCACGGGCCTACGGGTACCGTGGGAGCGGCGACGCTGGCAGGGGAAGGGTGGAACACAGAAGTTTCATGCAGTTCCTAGAACTGTAAGAAATGGGTTATATCAAGATTGTTGATGACACAGCACAGACACTTTCAATAGTTGCATAAAACAAGGGGGACTGCACAGAAGAGCGCTTCGTCTCAATTCTTGTAGTGAGATACAATGTGCAGTTCTGAGTTGATTAGAAACTCCTATCACAATCGAAAATCACGTAATTGTTCCATGACCATCGCGATAGTAGTAATGGACTAGCTAGTATTCGCGAAACAATGTAATCATCCTTGACAGTCAATGAGACAATAGAAGGAAGGGAGGGAAATGAACCCTCCGAAGACCGGACCTAAACTTCCTCTTTTGCTTCTTTTCTTGAGATTCCTTTGTACAGTAGCATCAGACCCAGCACGACCATCATGCCACCAGATACATAGCCAGCTCCCAGGAGAAGGTTCAACAAGTAAGCCATTGAAATTAGTCCAATCCCTCCAAGCAAAAGTAGAATACCAAACCCAATACCCATTGCCCTGAAGGCTCTTGATCGAGGATACTCGCTTTCGATTACATAGCCAGTTGCTGCAGCTACTGCCGCGTCATACTTGCTGTTGCCGTAGCGATACTGTAGTTCCCAAATAGGTACTGCAATGAGAAACGTTTCCCCAACATCAAGTTGCTCATTCCTTGATTCGATTTTGTCCACTTCTTCCTTTATCAGTGCGGTCTGCTTCTGATGGGCGATTTCCTTTGCCTTCTTCTTGGCCGTTGATTCATCGACCTTGCTGTGCAGAACTTTCCCGTCATACTCCTCGGCATGTGCGTGGCTAAAGTATTCCTTGGCCCGCGTTGGAATGGGGAAGTTACGGATGTCTTCGTCAATATTGGGAATACCCGGAATGCTGATTTCGTATCTTCGAGTGAATTGTCCTGATTCGGGTTTGTGGTAGAAGTCAATATGCTTGTAGGCTCCAGGCCGCTGTGGCCATGGTCCATGGAATCTGGCATCTCGGCCAAGACCAGAGTACTCCGAGTGACCATCCACTCTGCTGATCCAGAATGGATAGAATTTCAGCTTGTATTTCAGAAAATTGGCTCTGACGGGTAAGTCCTGTGGAGCACCTAGCTGCTTTGAACACCAATCTAGGAGTGTTCGCTGAGCCTGCGCCTGACCAAAGTGCACCCGAATCATATAGTGTTCCTTGAATTCAGCGCCTTCCTTGGTCTGGGCAGTCCCACAGTATGGACATACCAGTAATACATCTCCACGTCCCGCTTCGAAATCTGCGTCACAAAATGCACATCGTACCATATCTAACCCTCCTTTTCCCGCTGAGTCATTAATAGCGCCCTAAAGCCAAAGAACGCCATAACAATACCCAAGATAGCCCCCAGAATACCTCCCAATAGGAGCTCAGTTATATCTCCCTGAAAGCCCCAATAAGCAAACTGACCACCGGCTCCTCCCAGGATGATTCCAATTACGCCTAAAATAGTCCATAGTGCTCGTTGGACTTTGGTAATTGGTATCTCGCCAAGAACTACATCGCCGGTGTGACCATCAATGGCACACTTGTACAAGTCACCTTCGAACTTGTATCGGATGAGAGCAAACGGAGCCTGAAGATAGGTCGTTCCAGAAATCGAAGTATCCGTTCGGCAGTCGAAAAGTTCTGACAGCCCGCTCTTAGCTTCAGAACGATGCCTATCTGCCACTCTTCCATGGATAGCTGTCTCAAACTCGTCTTGACCGATTTCGGCATTCAGGATATCGGGCTCGAGGTCCTTTATCTTCTCGAAGTTATATTGCTCAGTATCCTTCAGGTCGATTTTATCCAAATACTGCTCAAGACCGTACGTTCTTGCGCCCTTCCGAGCCAACAGACGCTCAGTCGTATTCGTATGTATTTCATCTTGAACCGGAACGTATCCGGTCTTGTACTCCGTCTTTGTCCGAGTGCGCCTATTCCCTTCGCTATCCGTGTAGGTCTCCTGTCTCTTAACAGGCACTTGCACAGTTTTGTAGCCCTTGTACCAAGAATCAGCCTTAACATCAGCAGACCAAACCGGCACAAAGATAATCGTATTTTCGACTATTTTGGAATCCGTCACGAGAGCGCCGTTTATTCCCTTGTTCTCATCTAAGAACTTGCGGAACTTCTGAACACGCTCCTCAGCCGGAACGCCAACTTCCATGAGATGGTCACCGATTTCCTTGCCTTCTATTGTGGTGGTACCACCGCAATATGAGCAAGTGATTACTACGTCATCGGGGCCAATCTTCACATTGGCGTTGCACATAGGGCACTTAAAGACATCAGCGGTTTGATTATCTGATTCCAACCTAATGTCCTCCCTAGTCGTATTTCTATAGAGTGCTGACCTCAGAATGCTTTATTCCTTGTGGTGATGAACCTAGAATGTCCGTAAGCAAGAAGTCCTTTAGAATCTTGATACAATTCTACAGGATGCTAGTGGCCGCGCTATCCCGACGGTCATTACAGGATGGTTCACAGATGAACGGTTCAACCTCTGGGAAATTCATGATGAACTCATGCTGATGAACCACGCGCTCCATCAGCCGCTTCCAATCCGGGGCGACGATCCTGACAATGCGTGTCTCGACCTTGACTGGTACGGGCCACCTTCTTGAACAGTGACAAACGGCGAACGAATCTATCACAGATTCTCCAACTTGGAACTCACCTGTGTAGAGCAGGCTAGGAAGACGAATGGGCTTTATTCCAAACAAATCCGCTTTGAGCAAAAAGATGAAGATTATCAATTTAACTTGGAATAGTCCACAGTGAAATTTCCAGCAGAACATGCCCTAGAGGAGATATTCAACCAGTGGTGTGATCCTTGCCAATTCTACTTTCGCAGTTTCTCTCGAAGCCTAGAGGCTGAGAACTCATCAACTCGATCTCTCATCTCTTCACGTGCCGCTTGATGCTTTTCCAGAAATTCCATAACCATGGTCGCTAGTCTTTGCTTGCATTCACCACAAAGAATGTCTCCGTTCCTGCACTCGCGTTCTATTTCTGCAAGCTCCTTATCGTCTTCAACGAAAAGGAACATGTAGTATTTGAACACCGAACAAATATCCGGATTTGCACCTAGGCGTCGCTGTTCCTCAGCACTGGTACGTCCTCCTGTGAATGCGTTCATAATTTTCTTCCTTGCTTTCTTTGGTGTGTCCGTGGTATAAATCGCTGACATCTCATCAGAAGCAGACATCTTACCCCCTTCACCAAGACCGGGAACGAATTTGTTCTGTATCGTGGCTGGTTTGTAGTAGCCAATCTTCTCGGCCACATCACGGGCGACCCTCCAATGTGGATCTTGATCTATTGCACACGGAATCAGGCACGGAGTTTTCTTGCCAACAATCTTAGAATGCAGGAATGCAGGAACAGCTTGGAGCGCAGGGTACCAGATGCCTCCAATATTCATACTGTTGTCAAAGCCATAAACTGCACGAGCAGTTGAGAAAGTTATTCGCTTTGCAACTTTTGCTCCGATTTCATACATAAGATCAATATGCTTGATATCATCAAGTAGGAAGGTCTTGTCTGGGTCAAAACCCAATGCGAGCAAATCCAGCGAGTTCTCGTATGTATATCGGTGAACGTCATCTAACGTTAAGTCTGGTTCAAAGAAGTATTTCTCATCATTCGTAATCTGGAAATAGAGCGGAACATCGAAGCGGTCCTGCAACCATTTGGTGAATATCCACGGCACAAGATGACCTATGTGTGTATGACCACTAGGGCCTCTACCGGTATATAGAACGAACTCATGTCCCTCTTCGTATTCATCCAGAATCCAATCGAGGTCACGATGGGAGAAGAACAGCTTCCTTCTGAGAAGGATATGATCGTCCCCGGCCAAGTCAACGAGTCGTTGTCTCAAGCCGTCGTCAATGGGTTCCGTTCCGAACTCTTCTATCAGCCTCGCGTAATCTACTTTGCCTTTGACTTCCCAAGGTGTAACAACCATACTTTCTTTCTCTTCGTCACTCATTGCTCTTCACCAAGTCTAGTCTTGAGTTCGGTCGGACTGAATTGTGCACCTCGCTGGTGGCAATTAAGGATAATGGTTGACCTAGGAAACCCTGATTTGACTATGAAGAACTCAGCAAAACCGAAGGTCTGAGCGCTCTCGCCGGGTTAATCAGCATGATAAGGATAAACCACCAGTGATTCATACAATCAACTTGAAGATGTTCTAGAAAAATGGGGGGCTTAAAGACCAAACTGATAAGCTGAAATGCATGAGAAGTCCGGTTGAAGAAGCGAAAGGGTGTAGGGTGTCGTTTGGTTGATAGCTCATGAGGCTTCAGAAGCGTGTGGATGTCTGTCTGTAGATGTCAGGTATCTGAATACCTGTCTTGCCTTCAAACACATCCCTGAGAAGCTCAAAATGCTCATCCAAATCTTCCAGCTGTTTCTCTAGAGCTTGTTTCTCTATGTTTGGTTGAGCAAGCCATATTGTTAGATAATTGCTTACGACCGGAATTTCCAAAGAAGATTCCTCAAGATCACGGAATATTGTCAGTTTGATAAGAAATTCTGATTCATACATTGACAAGATTTGTTGTACGCTCAGAATAATAAGATCCAAGAATCCAACCAAGTCCTCTAGCTTGGGAGATTCGTCAATACTCCCGCGCAGAGACTCACTGAATGTCTGAATGGTCGAGACTTTCTGTTTCAGATCTTCAAACATTTTCATCAGTTGGGTAAACTGCTTTATCGACTTCTCTAATGCTGGAACGAGCTTATCGTAGAGATTGACTAGGAGCTTACCCTTCGCCTTCTTGCGGATATCTTGGAATCCTTCCAATTTGCCCAAAGGACCGTCAAGATGCTCAAGTTGTACAAGAGTATTGGTAACCGCTTGGACGGATTTCACAGACGATCGTTGTATCTTCTGCCACCGTTCTACGAAGGTGTCTATTCCCTCCCGCAGATCCTCCAAAACCTCCATCTCTCGTGCCAACTTGTTTTACTCCATGTCAGTTTTTGATTATTGGTTTATAATATATTCTACGTTTGCATCGAACTGATTTCGACCTGAAAATACTACCGATTCAGGTGCAAGAGGTCAGACCTAGTAATAATACCTGTAATTCTGCCCATCTTCTGTACAACAACTGCTTGATATCTGTCAAAGAGCGGCATAATGGCGTCAACAGGAGTTTCTTCGTCAAACATTGGAACCCCACCCGGACTTATCACACCTTCAACTGACAGCTCATCGAGGTTATGTCCAAGGTTCCGAATGATGTCGCGCTCAGTAATTAGGCCAATGGTATTCGTACCCTTCTGCACGGGCAATTGGCTGAAACCCCGTTCTCTCATAAGCTGAATAGCGACTGACACCGAGTCTCGAGCTTTTACACAGACCGGATTCTTGCTCATGATTTCTGAGCAGCTTCGGCTCCGTATGCGTTTCAATGTTTTGACGATTCTATTCACAATGCTTAGTTTTGGGTCAAGAGACTTGTTTTCTATGCGTGCAATGTATGACTGAGACACACCAACGGCTTCTGCCAGCTCCTTTTGTGTTAGGCCTGCATCTTTCCGCAATCTATGTAAATCATCAGCATCATAGAGCATATGATTCAGCTGCCTTCTATTCTTCACGGTAATGTAAATTACTATTGGTATTACCTATGCGAATTATGTATCCAAACCCTTAAGAAGGTGTCCAAAGGTGACACTGGACTAATGGGATGATGAAGAGCATGAGTGTTAGAGTAACTCACGGCGACTGTGAACCTGTTTCGAAACGGAAAGTCGAGATTGTTGAAAGAAAGGGAAAAGGGCATCCTGATACGCTATGTGACAAGGCCGCAGAGGAATTATCAGTTAAGCTTAGTCAGTATTACTTAGACACATTCGGAAGAGTGCAACACCATAATGTTGACAAGGTTCTTCTTGTTGGCGGTCAATCGAATACTGTTTTTGGTGGAGGAGACGTTATTGAACCAATATACGTTCTTCTAAGCGGTAGAGCTGTTGATGTAGTCAACGAAGACTATGAACGACAGGTGCCGGTTGGTAAGTTTTCTGTGCAACATACACGCGAATGGCTGTCGGAAGACCTCCCTCACCTTGATGTTAACGCGGATGTTATAATTGACTACAAGATTCGTGCCGGTAGTACTGATCTTGTGGGTAACTTTGACGTTGAGCGTGAAATCCCAAGAGCAAATGACACAAGCTTTGGAGTGGCTTATGCACCACTGTCTGACACAGAGGAGTTAGTGCTGGAATCAGAACGACTTCTCAATGATGCCAAAACGAAGGATAAATGGCCTCAAATCGGCGAGGATATAAAGGTCATGGGAACGAGGGTTGACAACCATATACATCTCCAGATTGCTGCGGCCATAATCTCAACAGAAACCAAGGATGCCGACGAGTATGAATCTGTAATGGAAGGCATTGAGGAGATGCTGTTGGACTTGTCAGCGAAAACCACTGACCATGAAGTAGAAGTTCACGTGAATACAGCTGATTGTCCTGAAGACGACCTATACTACTTGACAGTAACTGGTACATCTGCAGAGCATGGTGACGATGGCCAAGTTGGAAGAGGAAACAGAGCTAATGGACTGATTACGCCATACAGGCCGATGACCCTAGAGGCAGCAGCAGGCAAGAACCCAGTCTCACATGTCGGGAAAACCTACAACGTCGCAGCAAGAGAAATTGTTGAGACGGTCGTAGAAGAGCATCCTGATCTTTCTCAAGTCTACTGCTACCTTGTAAGCCAGATTGGAGCTCCCATTACAGAGCCCAGTGCAGTCAATATCGAGCTCTATGGAGACTGTGATATCAGCAAGATTCGGAGTTCTGTAGAGAGTATCTCAGAAGCAGTAATCGAGAAGCTTCCACACGTATGGAAGGGTTTTGTCAAACGGGAATATCAACTGTGGTAAATATTCAGCAAATCATGCTCACAGCCACGTCCGCTGTGAGCTAGCCACTAGTTGAATTTTTAAGTACAAATGAACTGTACGAATTCAACATAGCCTTGTGTATAAGCCCACAAGGCCTATCAAAATAGGAGATAATCTAGAATGGGCAAACAGGACCCAATATCAAAACGGATTCGCAAGAAAGCTGCCAAGGATATCAAGGGAGGGATCACGGGCAAGATAACCCACTATATTCCAGGATGGCATGGATATCAAGAAAAAGAAGAACGACGCCAGGCAGACAAGGTTTTGAGAGAATTTCTTGCTGACCAGCTTCGGCTTGTCGAGCAGGACCTTGAGAAACTGCAAATGATGGTTGTGGACTATGATTTGACGAAGACCTGGGAGACCTTTGACCGCATGCTTGCGCTCTGCGACAAAATCGAGTCTTCCATACGATATGCAGACTACGGTTACGCCGCATGGGGCTCAAAGGAGAAGATAGACGAGAGTGAACTCGATCGACTCTATGAGTTTGATGCTACTATCATTGAAGACATCGGAGCTATCAATGATGTTGCCGAACAATTCATGGACGACATGAACCAAGGTGAGTTCGACGAGGCGTGGAAATACACGCACAGAATGTGGCAGATCATGCAGCGCCTCGAGGAGAAATGGAACCAGCGAAAAGGATTCATGAAAGGGTACCAGGACTAGTTTCAATCTCGGTCTGGGTAGCACTCCCAGACCTCATTCTTGTTTTTCTTTTTCTTCACTACATCTAGTTTTCAGATACATCTCAATTGAATTATGGATACATAGTCGACTTGAGAAGGTGCTCAGAGCTGAAAAAAAGAAAGTGAGAAGCGTCGGCGAACCAACGCTTCACTTACTGTGTTCTATCGTTTAGCTATCGCCACTATCAGAAGCAGGACGATAACACCTGCGGCCACTAGGAGAATCCACGTATCAATACCAAAGATGGTTTCTGGCAGTCCAAATGGTCCTCCACCGGTTGTCGTGGTACTTGGTTCAACAACAGTAACAACAACTGAGTCACTAGCTGTATTGCCGCTGCCGTCTTCTACAATCATGGTGAAGTTGTAGGTTCCAGACGCGAGGTTGTCCACATCAATTGAAATGGCATCGCCACCACTGGACCAAGTACCTGTGTCATCAGATGTACCGTTGAGTAGGAGCTCCCAAGTACCTGATTGAGGATCCGTAACAGTCCATTCGATTGTATTGCCGGTCTCGCCTTCGGTATATTCGACGTCGGCGGGTGAATCAAGAACCGGTGCGGTTGTGTCCTCAACCGTGACTATTACTTTGTCCATCTCTTCCTCACCATAGGCATCAATTGCTGTACAAGTAACGATGTGTGTGCCTACTCCGAAACCATCGAGGGAGAGGGACACATTTCCACCATCCCATGTACCGCTTTCGATATTCGTACCATTGTCCTTGATGACGTAGTTTGCAGGCTTGTAGCTGGATGGTTGCCAGACTACACTTTCGCCCGTATCTCCCAATTCCAGGGCAACATCTGAGGGACTGTCGATTTCAGGTCTAAACATGAAAGCCAGCTCATTGATCCACAGCTCTAGCCTATCCTCGTATGTGGAATCGTCCGTATCGCCAGAGTATTGGTCGGTCAAATAGGAATTGTACAATGTCTTTCCGTCATTACGGAGAACGAGAGTCGCGTTTCCGTCTTCAGGCGATTCCGTGATTCCAGCCAGAGCAGTTGCGTTATCAAAGACGTGTAGCAGGTCTCCTGTGCTGCCATAGTCACGAGGGCCACTGTAATTGCTTGCGCCATATTCCAGGGGAATCTCGAAAATGGGATGGTTGCTGTTCCATGTATAGACTGGTGTTGGATCTGACAAGTCTCCTGTGTAATTGAAGCCCAGCTTGCCCCAAAGGCTATGACTAGGATTCGC
>JAWOEX010000040.1:0-33830 GCA_046482545.1 Candidatus Thorarchaeota archaeon | reverse complement strand
CAGTGACGTTGAGGTACACTGTGGATGTCGCCACATTATCCGAAGTATCATTGACCGCTATCGTCAGGTTCCAGACACCGACACTCAATCCTCCGGCATCAACCGATATTTCTGAGCCGTCCCAAGCACCACTGTCTTCAACAGTGCCATTTATGTAGAAAACCCAGCTATCCGGGAGGTCTTCAGTGAAGGACCAATTCACAAAATGCTCAGTCGTTCCTTCTTCATACTCAAGATTATCTGGAGCTTCAACAAGTGATGGGTTCGTAGTATCCACTACCGTTACCATAACTATGTCTGAGGCGTAGGAACCAGTCACGTCGTACACGGTGAGTTCAAATGTGACCAACTCAAGACTGTCCTCTTCAAGATCATATGTGATCTGTCCGCCGCCCCAAGAGCCGCTCTCCACTTCGACCGAATTCCGCTCGATCTTGTATAAGTGCGGCCTGTCACTTGTTGGTGTCCACGTAATTGATTCGCCAGTGTCAAACGCCTCTATGCTCATATCACTTGGGCTGTCGATTGTGGGACGCATTATGAATGCAATTTCATTCAACCACAACTCGAAATTATCCGGATAGGTGGAATCATCCAAGTCATCCTGGAATTGGTCAATGAGATATCCGTTGTAAAGAGTCCGACCGTCGTTTCCCAGAACAATTGTAGAATGATTCACATCATAGGACGAACTATTTCCACCTAAAGCAGTAGCATTTGGATATACACCAAGAACATCACCCTCATCGCCGTAGTCCCTTGTTGGCGTAAAGTTGGCAGCAGAGTAGTCGTAAGGGTCGGTGAAAATTGGATGACTTGAATCCCAGATGTAAAGTTCGGGGTCGTCAGGCATTTCTTCAATGAACTGAAATCCCAGCAAAGGCCACAGAGGTTCGCTAGGATAACTGTCCACATAATAGGAGGACATTACGAATCTACCACCACCCTCAACATGCTCGTATATTGCGTCATATGCGACGTCGATAGAGAACCAAGGATTGTCAACAACAATCAAATCCCATGCCTTTTGGTGAAGCGATAGATTGAGGTATTCCGCCCTGAATACTAGGTAAAAGTCCATGCCTAGCTCATTGAGTGCAGACGCGACCGGTGTTCTGTAGTAACTCGCACTGTCGGGTTCATCAGTATACAGAATAGTATCAGCGCCCCAAGAAACCAGCCAGTTGGCCACATTTACAGCATAAGCAGCATTGTCACTTTCCTCAATATAGTTGGCGAGGTAATTTATGTCACCAGCAAGCATAATTCTGCCCGCTCCAATTTCCTGAGAAGCAACCAGAGTATCTGAACCTTGCATAACCAAAGGATACGCAGTACCTGTGGAATTCACATAACACCCACCAGAGAAAGACAGTTCGTTGACATTTTCAACAGTTGGATGGTCTGCAAGAGTGGTTGTAGTGAAAATCGATGGGTTGAAGTTCGCCGTAATATTCATCCAGAGGTCGTAGTCTGCCAGAAGGTAGTTTATGTTCTGATTTTCTTGTAGGAAAGAACCTACTGATTCTCCCATGGCGAATAACCCTCCACCTGCAGAAACCCAGTTTGAGAGAGCTGTTACTTCGCTAGAGGTGAAGTTGTGTTTGGGCGTGTTCAAAATAAGCATATCATATGGCGCAAGATTCTCTTCTGTGAAATTGCCAGTTGATGAAGGCCAGAGTTTATCGAACGTATAGGTTCTATTCACCAGTGCATCTCTCAACGGAGTAAATCGTGGCTGAATGCTATATCCAGTTGGATCCCATGTGTCTACAGGATAATAGTTGTCGTGTGATACATCGAATAAGATTCGCCCTTTTGGTCGTGGACAAAGCCATTCAACGCCATCCGCGACCATCTGCCCGAGTTCGATGGACAAATAATCATTATGATTATCGGGGGCTATCGTTACGACTTTGCCCCCTCTAGAGGTCGGCTCAAATGCAAGGGCTGTAACATCATTGGGATCATCATTTGATTTTGCTAGCATTGTCAAATCGCTAGCAATGGATGTTCCTTGTAATGCAGTCCAATTCCAAGCAAGATACCCCGACATTGTATTTATTGTTTGATTCTTCTCGTATCCCTTAGTGACAGGATGGCGAGCAGTCACGTTGATGTCATCACCATTGTAGTTCCAGTACACCGAGTAGCCATCAGATCCTGCTGACTCAGGGGGGAGAATTCCAAAGTAACAAAGGAATGCTGCAGAACCATCGAGTGCAAGCAAGCTACCTCCTCCAAGCCAAAACTCCTGAATCTGATTTGTAATGTTTTCTCTTGGAAAATTGTCAACCAATGCAAGAACATCATATTTTGCTGTTATGAGCTCGTGACTGGAGATATCTTTTGCATTCAGCAAAGTGGCTTCATATCCATAACTAAGAAGAATATCTCGAAGTCCTGAAGCATTATTGTGTTCAACACCCGGATGACTGGCATAGCTAGGATCGGTAGTATTGGTCTCGTTATATATTGCGATTCTAACCGTTTTGTCTGCTGGAAGCCATGATGGTTCCGATAGGTGTTCAAGTGTTTCATTTTGAGGCAATGTTTCCTGCAAGCGTGCTGGAGTACTCGTGACTCCTACGGGCACAATAAAAAATCCTGCGAGAAACAGCGCTATTACTAGAAGTGGTGAAGCGCGTTTCAATTAGATTCCTCTCCATTTCGTTCGGAATTAGATTATTTAAACAATAGCTATAGTCCCGTTGCTTCAGTCAGCACATATCTGGCTACACCAGATTCTTGATCCGCAAGTAAACGAGTAAGGGAACGGTTATGCTCAGACTCAAAGCAATGAGGATAATGAAAGCATAGGGATTGTCCTCCAAAGGTAGGCGGACATTCATTCCATAGAGACTTGCAATCAGGGTTGGCAGCGACACCAAAAGCGAGATACTTGTGAGCGTCTTGATGACTCGGTTAAGATTGTGCGAGACGATGCTGTCATAAGCATTCATAGCATTGTCAATCAGCTCTCGGTAGATGGCGCTGAGTTCCATTTGTTGTTGGAGGTCTACTTCAAGTTCAGATAACCTGTTCTCATCAAGCACCACCTGCCCGGTATTTGGTGTCCGTTGTAGCCGCCATAACGCGTTCATGTTTGAAGAAAGAGCCGCCTCCATGAATACGGCGTCGCGTGAGAGCTGGAAAAATCGATTCAGTTGCGTCGGATAGAGCTCCGACATGATATTCTTCTGAACTTCGTTGATGGTTGCTTCAATCATGTCTAGCGAGTACTCAAATGACGCAATGACTATCTGAAGCAAAGAATAAATCATCTCGCTCGGGGTAGCACTCATCTTCAGCCTTCTTAGGAGCCGTTTCTTCCGGAGCGGTATCTCTCTATCCTGAAGGACAAGTACGTCTCGACCATTCGTGAAGAGCCCGATTGGAGCTGTCGAGTACTCTCTATGTTCATCAGTAAGGTCGACAGGCACTCTTAACACAAGCATTGTAAACCTGTCTTCCACCTGCAATCTCGGTCTTTCATCCATGTCTTGCAGGTCCTGCAGGTCTTCCAAATCGATTATAAACCGTGTGGATATAGCCCTCAAATCAGCAGGTCGTATGCCAACAAGTTGAATCCCGAGGGGTTCGTCTGGTGCCTCTTCCAGAGAATCGTGTTCGATTCCGCTCTGTAGCTCAATTATCGAAAGCCTGCCGGGCTGTAACTGTTCGGCTGTCATCGTGGGCACCTCTAAGATGTTATTCCACATGGGTATTTAGTTTTCACTACAAGGACCACTGTAAGACCAATTGCTTAATAGATATATGCGTCAGTTATATCAATAGAATACGGCATTTTTCACTCTTGGTGACTTCCCTTGCAGATTATGGAGATGGCAGTGAACGTTGGACTCTTCATTGGCGGCCTTGCCATACTTGTCAGTGGTTCTGACTACCTGATTCAATCTGCCACAACCCTTGCCAAGACCTTCGGTGTTTCTGATCTGCTCATTGGCCTGACCATAGTTGCGATTGGCACATCACTGCCAGAAATAATGGCGAGTTTGGCAGCAAGTGCTGCCGGTGGAGCAGACCTTGCGTTCGCCAACATTCTTGGTTCTTCCATCACGAACATCACGTTGGTAACAGGAATGGCCGCTCTGGCCGCTCCACTTTCCACGAATCATATCGTACTTGATAGAGACACTAAGATCATGATTCTTACCGCAGGACTCCTTGCTCTGATGGTGTTCAATCCGTTTGCTTTCGGCATGCTTGTGATTCCTGAGGCAATCATCCTCCTGATGCTGCTTGTGGCCTACCTTTCCTTTCTCTATTGGGGCCGAAATGAGTGTGACCAGTGTTATCAGTTCAGCGTCTTTATCGATTTCTTCCTGAGATTCAAGTTTCTTACGTCGCTTAGAGACACAAGAAGCCATCCAGGTAGTCATACTGATGAAACAGACAAAGAGGAGCATGTCGGTAAGCAGGTCCCGCGTCGTGAGGTTGTCATCATAGCAGTCTCAGCAATTGCCGTTGCAATCGGGGCACAGTGGGTGGTGACAGGTGCTCAATACATCAACATGGCATCTGGCATCGGAGAAGAAGTCATTGGATTCACGGTGATATCTCTTGCAACGTCTTTACCGGAGATGACCGTCTCAATCAACAGTGCAAAACACGGATTCGGTCGGCTGCTCGTGGGAAACTTGGTAGGCAGTAACATCATAAACATGACGCTTGGACTTGGACTAGTACCGCTCATCTTTCCCATCAGTTTTTCAGTTATAGCTGCTGGAATCCTTCTCGTTTCTTTTCTGATTCCTTCCATTATCTTCTATTACGTCATTCGGAAGGACTGGCGAGTTACAAAGACCGAAGGGGCTGGACTTATTCTTCTGTATATCTTGGTTCAAATAATAGTAATATCGTTATCTCAGGCGGCATTCGGCTAGTGCATACCTTTGCTTGGATTGAATCCCTGAATAACGCCCAATATCTGGTCGAAGTCAGGTAGCTCGGTCAAATCTTCCGATACCCAGCGATACAAGATTCGCTGTTTCTTATCCAAAACAAACACACTTGGTTTTGCAACATGCCTGAATCCGTTCAATTCCTCCTCAAAGACGCCATAGGTCTTTGCTACTTCTCGTTCAAAGTCACTCAGAAGGAGAAACGGGATTTCTTCTTGCTCAGCAAACGTCCGCAATGCTTCTACCGGTTCAACACTGATTCCGAGCACAATTGTTCCAAGTGTCTGCAAGGCGATATGGAATTCAATAATCTGACGGATTTGCATAGTTGAAAAAGTGGTAAACGGCTGTGGAAAGAAGACCAAGACAACAAATTGTCCCTGGTATTGAAGCAGTTGGACTTTCTCAGAAGTTGTAGCTGGAAGAACAAAATCCGGTGCTACTTGCCCTTCCTGAGGTGGACCATGGTTTTCGGGGTTGCTTCCCGTTGACATGCTAACAGACTATGCGCAATCCTTTTTCTACTTACCTAATTGGATGCCCGCTTCATCATATGATTACGTTCTCAGTTTCCACTTTCCGATTATCAATCCGTAATGCATCTGAAGGGATAGTCATTCCATTGTAGAGTTGTGCAGTCTTCTCACCCCGATAGAGGGCATCACATATACGTCCCATAGCGTCTGCTTTCATAATTCCACTGCCACTAGCACCATTGACAACAAGCACTCCGTGCTTCTGATAGACGTACGGAATACGATCGGGACTGTAGTTGTAGGCTCCAGCCCAGCTGTTGACTGGTCGAGAATTCGCGAAGATAGGGAAGTACTTGCTCAGCACCGGATAGATGCTGTTCTCGTAATAGGCCTGTTCGGCTGTAAGCTCCGTCTTCGGCTGTACGTAGTGGTATGGTCTTCCCAACTTATCACCACATCCAATCCAGAAGCCCTCTTCCTGAACCTGCGGACGGAAGTAAACACCCGCAGAAGGTAGAATTGTGAAGGGCAAAACTCCCATGTCGTTGAAACCCTCAGTGAACAGGAGTGAACGGAGTTCCTTGTTTTCTTCTGAATGAACAACAAACATCTGACGTTTCTTTGCCTTGGTCTGTCCATCTATTCCAACGGGGTCAAGTAGTTCATTTGACCACGCTCCAGTGGCTAGAACAACCGTATCAGCGCGGAGTGTGGTATTATCAGTCACTACTCCGTTGACTTTCTTGTTTTGCCATACCATGGGTTCGCCGGGCAGGTCAAGAGAAGGAACCGCTTCCAGCAGTAGACGCTCGACATTGACACCAAATCGAGGGGACACATTGCTTATGTCTTTAAACCGATCTAGGTAGAATTCGACGAGACTGGTGGGATCAAGGACCCCACAGTCGCCGCCAAATAACCCATAGTCCACTTCTTCCAGATTCATGATTTCAGCTTCATCATCGCCTGAGAAGTCAACATTGAGTGCTGGAATCTTATCTTTCAAATCATCTTTCTTATGAATTCGGCAATGAACTTCAGCCCCCCGCATCCGTTCGATCCATCTCTTAACGCTTGGGTGCTTGTACTGATCTTCACTCATCAACCAGAGATAGCCAACTTTGTCAAAGGTGATATCATAACCAATCTCGTTCTGGATATGATCAATAAACTTCACCGAGGTGTCTGTAAGAAGTTGATTGGTGTTTGACGAGAACATATTCCTAACAGCTGCAGCACTCATAGCCGTGTTAGCCTGACCTGCAGCGGGCATCTTATCAAGCAGCAGTATTTCCTTATCTGGATTACTCTTCTGTAAGTAGTATGCCGAGGTAACGCCTAGAATTCCGGCGCCAACAACAATCACATCAAATTCATCGCTCATTGGAGACAAACCCCTTAGCCTATTCTCGGGACACATTGACTAACCTAAAACGTTTACTCATTGAAAGAGAGTATGCATTGGCACAGCTATCTAGTGCAAAAAGTATCAAGATAGATAATCAGGATATTTTAAGAACAATTTCAGGACTCATCTTAGCAACAATGGAACAGAGCTTCAGCTCCAGTGCACGCTTCACAACTTCTTCTCCTCTATACGTGAATGCAAGTTCTCCTGGAGATGCAAAGATCTTCGTCCCCTCTTTGGTGTTAGCTATCTCGGCAACGAAATACCTTCTTTGATCTTTGCCCTTCAGCACTCGCTTCACTTTCACCAAGTCGAGGAAGGTATATCCCCCACCATGAGGAATGATATTTAAATTTCTTAATCTGCCAAGAACCCCGTATTCCTCAGCCCTCTCCCTGAAGTTCAGGCGGTCTATCGTTGAATCCTCCAGATTTCGTTTCCCTTCTACTAGATAGGCGGGTTGATCAGCCCTAAGGGCGATGGGAAACACATTTTCTCCATTCTCGGGTATACTCTGACAGCCTAGCACCATCTCATTCATGTTGAGGAGTCCTTGGTGAAGAGGATTAGAAATGGGTTTGAAATCCTTAAATAGCAGCTCGGCCGCTTTCAACCGTTTCTTCCTAGCCAGCTCTTCAGCAAATCGTAGGAACTCCAAGTAATCACCAGCCGCCTCGTCTGTAAGGACATGGACATCACCAAGGGGTGTAGTGATTGTTCTTGCAATCTTCCTCAGCTCAGCACTCCGATGATAATAGAGACCAAACCCCCATTGTGTGGGATTATCACCCTTCAGTTCCGGAACTGAACCGTGAATGATGAAAGTGTATTCGAAAGGGAATCTGTGATGAGAATTCTCGAATCTAAAGACATCTACGAAGTGGTTACCAACTGCGAAATCCCAATCAATCTCAATTCCATCGATTGTGGTTTCACGGGCAAATATGGCGTCGACTTTGTCCACAAGATCAGCCACTCCTGGCAATTCATCTAGACCTCCAATCATCATGCCACAGGCGTTGGGCATTGCGTCCAGAATTATCAGGTCGTCTGTACCGGAGCCCCAAGAGACTTTTCCACCATATCCGAATCCAAAACTCCACCTGTGTGGATTTCGGGTAACTGTGGCATCTGGCGCACCTATAAAAGTCGCGTCGGGCTCCTGGCCCATTTCCGATTGTGCGATGTGGATTTTCGCTAAGCCGTACTGCATGTTGCAGTTGCAGAGCTGGTTAGCAGCATCATTGAGCCCCATTGAGAAAATGTGATTGGATGCTCTATGGAGTACTTCTTCCATATTGATAGTATCAAATCCACGAGACAAATTCAAATACCTGCTCACAACATGATATTTGGTGACTTAACCATTTTCATGGGTCGATATCATCATGCTCCTATCAGTTGGATTCAGACGAAGAATGCAAAATGGCATATTCTAAGCGGAAAACTAGACGACCGACACATCCTTATTGAAATCAGATATTCAACATTCACTCTAACCCAAATTGAGCCCAAAAACCGGGTGGAAGAAAATGAAAACGAGAATCGGACTAGTCACGGTGTTGACAGATAACGTCCAAGAGCTTGCAGAATTCTACTCATCTGTTCTTGGCTTCAAAGAAAGCTATACCACGGATGATTATGTAGAATTCGAAAACGAAGGGGTCAGATTTGCAGTGTGTGCCAGATCCACTATGCATCAATTTACGAACCATGATTCTTACAAACAAAAGAGACAGGGACAATCCTTTGAGCTCGCATTTCCGCTTCCTTCGTCAAAAGCTGTTGAAGAAGCCTATAAAGAGATTGTAAAGAAGGGCGCATTACCAATACACGAACCGCATGATACTCCTTGGATGCGGAGAACTGCCATGTTTGCAGATCCCGAAGGCAATATCCATGAGCTTTACGGACCAAGAACCGATACCTAAGGTCCCCATCTGCTACGATGTTGGTCATTAGACCGTCTTTCCTATGAAGACCGCAATCTTCTTCAACCAGTCATCATATGAGATACTAGTTTCAGCAACTGGACCTATCCCGAAGAAAAAAAAGAAAATAGAAAAAAACCGTTTTTGAACTGATGAGCATTGGAGGAAGAGGATACTCTTCCCGCGCATCAAGACTCAATGTCTGAGATGCCTAATCCTCTTCTTCCACCTTTTGATACTCTGTGATTCTGTCATCTAGCTGCTTGATCATATCCTGCAGCTTGGACTTCATCGCTTCAAGATGCTTGACTCTGGTCTCGTTGCTAATCGCAGATGGATGACAATTGCAATTTCCAACTGGTATACTGGGACCACAGCCAATCATTCTAGACGGATGTCGATGCATGGTCTGTTTTTCACCTCCTATTCATTTGATTCAGATAGTTCCTTGAGCTTCGTATCAACCCATTCCAGCTCAGCCTTGAGGTGTTGACGGTATCTCTTAAGGAACCTAGGCGATGCACGGTGAGGTCCTCCACAACAGAAGTGTTGCTTCATTAACGCAAACATCACCGGATTTGGTTCATGCTTGGTATGCCGCAACAAATCGGAGGTTACACCCTTGCCGGCCCGCTTCATTAGAAAGGACCAGATTCTACCTTGTGTCCTGAATCTGGGGCCGAGCTTCCTAAGGGCCGAATCAAGGACTTCTTCTCCCTTCTCTGTAAGGCTATACTCAGTAGCGTCTGGTTTGCTTTCGTGTGGAATCCTTCTACCAGTGATGAGACCCTTCTCCACCATTCGGTGAAGAGCTGGATATAGGGTGCCGCTCTTGACATGCCAGCCCATGGACCCCTCGTGAAGCTTTTTCATGAGTGTATATCCGTGGGCGGGCTGGTCCTTTAGAGCTGCAAGCACCATCAACATGACAAAGCTGATTCGAGTCTTGTTGATTTTCATGCTTCCTCGGCCACCAAACATGTATCATCACCTATATAGCATTCTACATAATATGTAGTGGTCTATATAAACCTTATGTAGTGTTCTATATAGGGTCGGTGAGAGTAAGCAATGCTAATTCATGCAGACAAGCAGAAACAAATTTGGAATGAAGGCTGAACGTCCACAAACTTTTCTAGTTCGCCAATACAGTATTCCTTGGCCTTGGATTGTTTTCGTGAACTACACGATTTCTGAAACTACATCCTCTATCGATGCCATGCGCTTGGCCAACCTGTCTTCAATTAGGAAAATGAACTCCATAAGCTCGCTTTGCATGGAATCCCCAACCTTTCTACTATAATCATAGTTGAGCTTATCATAATCCATCTTCCTCTTCTCCATGTATTTGGTGAGAATCTGCTCCATGCTCCCTCGTTTTCCAACGAATCCTCTCAATAGGCCCATCAAACCAAGCCGATCCAGTGTATCTGCGTCATAGACCACTTTCTCTTCAGGGGATTCTGGCGGGATATTCGAAGTTGGAGTATGTCGAACTACAACTCGGCAGACTGCATCCCTGATTTCAGTATCAATTCTCAGTGCATCTAGGAATTCTTCTGCAAGGGTTGCGCCTAAGACGCCGTGAAGGTGAGAGAAATGTCTTGTTGTTTTCCCAATGTCATGCAAGAGAGCACCTGCTATCGTAACGAATGGATCAACTACTTGAGGAATGTTCTTTGCTATGTCTATTGCATACTTACAAACTGTAAACACATGCGAATAGTCATGGCTATCGCTATCTGCATGGGCGGTTCTAACAAAATCCTGAATTCGAAGCAATATGCTGAGATCCTCATCGGAAAAACTTCGGGAAAATGTCATTTGTTCAAAATCACCTTCTGGTCAGAGAATCATTTCGTATCTTCTCAGATAAGATTAACTTAGGGGAAATGGTACCCACTTCTTAGCTCAGTGACTACCTTCTGCCCCCAACAAAGACCCGAATATGATTTCGCTATTCCGTTGTTTCTTTCTCCGTGTCAAGCAGGAAAGACGGTTATATGTTTAATGTAAAGTTAAACAATGTGAGTTCTTAATCGAAAGGGTTAACTTGAACCACTGTATAAGGGTAACGACACACTAGGATGTGCACATACATGGAGAACCAGAGGATAATTGGATCAGCATTAATTCTAATCAGTGCCGCCGTCCTATTCATAGTCAGAGTATTTTCAACAGCGCCACTCTACGAACCATTTCTAGATTTAGTCTTCATCTATCTGCTCACTTTATCCTTACCGGGAACGCTCATTGATTTTATGTTTTCACAACTAGAAAGTGGTAAGGATATCGCAAGGAAGTGTGGCGGTTTGAAAGCCGGAGGATATCTCATTGGTTACACGGAGCGAACTCTGGTATATCTAGCATTCCTAATCGCATACTATGACGCAGAATTATCATTTTCATCAATTCTGAGTTTCCTCTCTGTAATAGTTGCTGCAAAAGCGATTTTCAGGTATTCCAGTCGAGACACGACCTATCGGGAATGTGCTGATTGGTATATTCTCGGCACGCTCATGAGCATAACAATGGGCCTTGCTTTCTCGTGGATGGGTTTCAGATTCCTTTTGATTGGGTGATTGAGAGATGATTGCCACTATCATCGATATCGTAGCATCAAGAGATGTCGGATCTAGCGAACGTAAAGAAATGGACGAGAAAATCCGAAGTCTGTTGGAAGAAGTGGAAAGCCGCTTCCGGAAATACAGCCGGGCTCGCCCCTCGCTGACGCAAGGCGATAGTATTGAACTACTCGTAGATAGCTGGCAGCCGATTGTGTTTCTCTTTCATAGGCTCCTCATGAGAGAAATAAGATTCCGGGTGGGACTGGGCACGGGAAAAATTGTCATCAAAAAAGAGGATGCCGATGAGTGTGATGGTCCCGCTTTCTGGAATGCGAGAGAAGCTCTTGACGAAATCAAGCAGACGAAATACATGACACGATCTGCCGGCTTTAAAATCGGCAAGGACAGTTCCGAAGATGAAACCCATATGGTAATCCATTCTGTTCTCTTTCTTACAACTTTCCTCAGCCTAACATCCACCCAGCTGGAGCACTGCTACTATCATATCTGGGAGGGAAAGGGAATCTCTGAAATCGCCGAGGCTGTAGAGACCTCGAAGGGAAATGTGAGTAGCTCACTTAGCAAGACACCGTGCTATTTGTTAGAAAGAGTGAAGTCATTTCTCTCTAGTCAACGAGAATAATAGGACTTTTAGCCCCCATAGAAATTGGGTTGCGCTCGCAGAAACCCAACCTGAAGTGTAGAAGGTGTGATTGTTTGGGGGCGATGGGTACCAGCATTCATACCAATTGATTGAGATTCTTCACAGTCACTTCGGATTCGGTACCAAGTACTGGTCAAAAGTAATCTAGAACGCGCGTCATGACTATAGAATGGAAATCCAATGAGTATACTATTAAGCTCGAAGAGAAATCACAGCACCAACTAACCGAAGAGAAGACTCGCTTAGGGAAAGAGAAAATGATGAACACTAGAAATAAGTTTGTGTTGGCTTTGTTCCTGTTTGTTTTGGTAATTCCACTTGTCTCTGGAGTAACCGATTGCAAGGCTTGGAGTAATGGTGGAGCAAGTAGAAATGAAGACGACCCCGATTATGGAACACACGATCAATTTGCCAAATACGGGAAAACCTATGTTAAAGAGGATTATCCGAATTTGGTGACTTGGTTGGAGGAAGACATGGCAGAGTATCTTTACTGGACAGAAGTTCCTGACATGGAATACCAAGATTGGAGCAATCATAACTACGACTTTGGTGACTATGGGTACAGAGGAGGCCCTCCTGATAGAGACGCACCAGATGCAGTTCAAACATGTTATGGTTGGGTTGTAGGAAATCTCACCTACTGGGTAAATGAAGGCGAACCCAGTGACTCAGCGTATGCATCAGATGCCCGTAAGTCTATGGGGCTCCTTACACACTATCTTTCAGATATTTCTAATCCTATGCATACAGATGATGATGCAAGTGACACTGGAAAGGAGCATGAAGAATACAAAGGTAGAGTAGGAAGCTACACCTACCGAATGAGCTATCATAGCTGCCACGAGAAAGCAACTACCCGTGCATATGAGGCCTATGAATATGAATTCAATGCTATTCGCCCTGATGTCACTGTTAGCTTCGTAAACGACTCTGCTCACGACGAGGCTTTATGGTGTGCTCAATATGCCAACATGGGATCTGATAGAAGTGGACGGACTACTGGATATGAGGGGCAGGATGTTGGGGATCATTACCAGGAAGTCTTGGAAGAAATCGTCTATGGATTTGATAACGAGATATGTACCACTCATCATGGCATTACTGTAGAGGGAACCACTGACCAGCTCTATGCTTGGAATGTAGAAGTGATGCAACTGGGTTCCACTTCGATCGGGAAGATGATATATCATGCTTCTACCGAAGCTGGAGTTACAGGCGACGGGGGAGGTGGGGATGGAGACTCATCAATGATTCACGTAGATGACATATCTTGGGATGAAACCATAATCCACGGCAGGTTTCCAAGTACGAACCTCGAATGTTTTGTGACGATTGTGGATACTGATGGGAATGCAGTTTCTGAGGCCGATGTTACAATCGATTGGGAACATCCAGACGGCACCATCGTGACACTAACGGCAACCACAGATTCCGATGGAGTGGCGTCCTTCAGTCAGAATGACGTAGCTTCTGGAACACATACTGTGACTGTCATGGATGTGGTAAAGGCAGACTGCACCTATGATTCAACGCTCAATGTAGAAACCACTGATTCGTACACTGTCTAGAATAACCAGTAACTAGCGGGACGTTAGTTATATCTAGCGTCCCTTCTTTTCTTTTTACTAGTCGAAGCCGGCATAGGTTCTACCGAAGCTATCTCAAGCAAATAATCCGGATTCTATGATGGGTAATACCTAGAGAAAAAGAAGGCAGAATCCATCTCGCAGACCCAGACTAGCTATTTGCTTAGATTCCAATTCACTTCTTATATCATGAATAGCAATGCTGACAATATCCAAGCAACTGAAGGGAATAGTATCACTTCTTTCAATGCTAGGAATTGCGAGTGTCTTCATCCTCTGCTCGATATTCTCAACCATGTTGGGTTGTACAACTGGTCATGAAGCGTCAACAGTTTCCTTCGCGATTCAAAAGCCAAACACCTGCCTGCAATATTGGCACTGGAACCAACAGGAAATCTGCTTGCACCGGAACATAGGCAGCCACGAGAGAAGAGAAGGCTGCCCCTATTAAAGCGATAAAACTGACCCAGAATACACCTTGGAAAACTCGCTTTGGTAAGCCTCTGTTTCTCTCTAACCAGAATGAAATCACAAGTAACGCATTACAGACTAAAGCAGCAATAGCAAAGTAGTCAGGCCTAGGACAAACTGTTGAGCCCACATATGAATCAGCTCCCACAATCAGATAGTGCACATAGTACCAGAGGGGTGAATGAAATATGTAGGCTATCTGGTCCCGAGCGAACCAAATTTTTGAAAACGCGGGAAGCAAGAACCCAACCAGAAGTATAAGATAATCGAATCCTTGAAGCTTATGATCTTCCGCTCTGCCATACTGCCAGCTATTGTATAGAAATAGGATGCTACTTGCTACAACAAGAAGCAATCCGATTCCAACGATCATGTAGAAACCTGGAGAAACAACCGCATATGGAACCCCTGTCCAAGAAATGAGTCCGTATTTCCAATATTCAAGACTCACTGTTGTATTGGTCCCCTCCCAAAGAACAGTGATAACAAAGGTTTGCCGACTAATGTTAGAAGATGGGATTTCTGAATGACTGGTGAAGCCATCTATCAGCGTTCCAGATATTTCTGTCTGATTGTAGATAAGAGTACCATTTTGCGCCCTGATGAGAACGCTGGCATTAGCTTGAGATACGTTGAAGTGGGTTATGTTGAGCATGACTTCGTCTATGCTGACATTGACTTGGGGTTGGGTGGAATTTGCGCTCAGCTCAACTATTTCTGACCCTCGGCCCCACCAGAAAGTTCCCGACTCCATCGCCAAATGTACAAAATGGTTCGAGTAATCAAGACATGCCAGACCACCCACTAGAAGTAATAATGCCACTATAGAGGTCGTCTTCTTACTTGTCCATCCCAACAACTATCCACACCAATATTGATTAGCAGATTTGATTAATTATGTCTTTTCTTCAACTAATCAGTTTAAGGCGGGTTGCACTTACCCTCTTGCCGCAGGAACCTCAATCTGGTATCTTTCGTTGAAAATCCGGTCCATGAAAAGGCGGCCTACAAACATCCCGCAAATCACCAAGCAGAGGAATATCATGATGAAGATTATGACCTGGTAGAAAGCTGCTGCAACAGGATTCATTCCACCTGCAATCATTCCGCTCATCAGGCCAGGAATGCTGGCTAATCCTAGTGCAGCATACCTGTTGAGATTCGGGAGGAAGCTAGCCCGTATGGCTTCAGTAACTGTAGCATCAATTGCCTGTTTGGGTGAAGCACCCAGTGAGAGTGCGGTCTCAAGGAGATTCCTCTCCTTCTGAGCATTGGACCACATCCGCTCAATAACCAAGCTGGTGGTCCCCATAGCATTGCCACCGAGCATGCCGCCCATTGGAATAACAAATTCACCTATCGGTTCGATAACGCCGAGAAGAATCGAGAGAAACATCACAAGGAGAGTAGGAACAGTGATACTCGGAACCGCAACTTTGAACACTCCTGGTACATCGTCAAGATTAGTGCTTGCAGTATGGCCTGCAGCTACACACATTATGGTTAGAACACCAAAAATCAACCATAGATTCTGCAGTGCAAAGAGCTCGAGCAGTATGAAGCCCATCAATATGATCTGTATCGTGCCTCTTACGGTTCCAACGAGTAATTTATCCTGAATACCAAGTCCTTGCCACTTGCTAATAACCACAAGCACCGCCAAGAGAACGAGCGCTATCAGATAACGGCGACCTGCATCAACTATCTCCGGTGGAATTGAATCCAGAAATTGTAATATTAGATTGAAATCAAACTGCATTTTCATTCCCTCATTTCTAATTCTATTACCCGCTCTGTGAAACGTTCTGATTGCTCGCGGTTGTGTGTCACGATGAGAACGCCTACTTGCCGCTGCTCGATGACGCTACTGATACTTGATTCAACCGCTAGAGTGGATTTTTCATCGAGAGCCGATGTAGGTTCGTCGAGCAGGAGAACACAGGGCTCCAGCAGGAGAGCTCTTGCTATGGCGATTCTCTGCTTTTCCCCACCAGAAAGATTTTCGCCTGTTCGATCCATCATATCAGGATCCAGATTGACCTCTTTTAGTACACCACGTAGCTCGTCATCGGGGGCCGAACGATCATGAATCTTTAGACCCCAAAGCAAATTCTTTCGTACCGTCCCGGGAAACATGCTAGCCTGCTGGGGTACAAGAATCAAACAACTTCGCAGCTCGGTCGGTTCCCATTCTGTGACATCTTTCCCTTGAAAGAGAACTTTCCCGGATGCAGGGTCTTCGAGATTGTTGGCGATACGTAGAAGAGTGCTCTTGCCTGAACCGGAAGGCCCGGTGATTCCTATGGTTTCGTTCTCATGAAGGGCAAAACTGAGATCCTCAAAGAGGACATTGTCATCGTATTTCATTGTCACGTCGATGAATTGTAGCACAATCTCTGATGCCATCGGCGAATCTCCATATTTTCAGACGGTTCTACCTCTACTTAATCCTACTCATACAAGATAACACCTCTAAAGGGGCACGTAGAGAGCAGTAAGAGAAATATTAAAGCTCCAACCAAAGACAGAACGGTGAACGATAAACATGCCGGGTTTGATAGTGCGTAAGAAGAATGAAGATTTGAAATGGTATCCTCTCTTTGATGTCGATGGATATCCTACCTTCTATCCGCCCGATGATTCGAATGCTGAAACTGGAAAGAAAGTCGGCAATGGTTTTGATTTCAAAGAATACCTGTTGGGGTATTGGGAACCAAATCGATTGCCCAGAGAGGGAAGGAGACTAGGCGGATGCACTTCGCTGATTGTTCTGGAAGGTGACGGTGACCTCAAGTACTACCGGTTCAAGGAATATACGTTCTATCACCGAGGCACCGGAGACAAGGTTGGAAGGGGATTCAGCGAAAAATGGGACTATTACGTTGCGGAATGGACAGGTAATGGAACCTCAGATTTGCTTGTGAGAGACGATGATGGGCACCTCTTGATCTACCCCTGGAACGGAGACGATTTCGAGGATTTGGGCCGCTCAAAGAAAATTGGCGATGGCTTCTATCAGGACAAATTCCCTGAACTCTACCCCGGGCACTGGACTGGAGGTAGTACTCCCGACCTGCTTGTTCGAGAGGATAACGGGGATCTTTTTGTCTATCCATTTGACGGGCGGACGTTCAAAGGTCAAGGGAAACCACGAAAAGTAGGTCGAGGGTTTGATTACGACGATTACACTCATTTTCTGATAGGGCACTGGCTTAACAATGGCACACCTGACCTTATTGTAAGAAAAGACAATGATGAATTGCGGCTGTATCCATATGGCAGAGTAAAACCAGACAAAGATTACAACACCTTTGCGGATCCTCCGTACGAACGCGTTGGAAGGGGTTTCAAAGGCGACTGGATCTACTTGGTGGGTTACTGGAGGAAGCCCGGGCAAACAGATTTGATAGTGTGTGATGATAATCACGACATGCGGTTCTACCCGTTCGAGAAGGGAACCTTTGTAGATCTCGACGACGACTACAAGCACATAGGAAGAGACTGGAAATTCACACATTTCTGGGAATGCTATGCTTGAACCCCGATAGGGACTCCCCGATAGGAGGAAAAACGAAAACAGGCATTATAGGACGTTTATAAGCATAAACTAGAATTACTAATCGCACTTCAATCTAGTTGAAGGAGAAAGAAAAGAATGTTAACAATTGGAGAAGAATTCCCAGAGATGGAAGTAGATACGACTTTTGGCAACCTCAAGTTACCAGACCATTACAAAGGCAAGTGGTTTATTCTGTTCAGTCATCCCGGCGACTTCACACCGGTTTGCACCACAGAGTTCGCAGCTTTTGCCAAGAGACATGATGAATTCAAGGAGCTCAACACGGAACTCATTGGTTTGAGTGTTGACAGTACGATCAGCCACATGAAATGGGTCGAATGGATAAAAGACAACCTAGGAGTAGAGATTACGTATCCAGTAATCGGAGATCCCATGGGCACCGTTTCCAAGACGCTTGGTTTGATTCATGCTCAGTCATCCACAAAAACCGTCAGAGCAGTCTACATTGTTGATCCAGAGCAGGTAATTCGTGCGATACTGTTCTATCCGCTTGAGCTAGGCCGTAACATGGACGAGTTCCTGAGAATGGTCAAGGCGTTCCAAGTTGGTGGAAAATACGAAGCTGCTCTACCGGCCAACTGGCCTAACAACGAAATCATCGGCGAGCATGTGATAGTCCCACCACCAGGTTCGGTGAAAGAAGCTGAAGAGCGTATGAAGGAATACGAGTGCTTCGACTGGTGGCTCTGTCACAAAGAGGTCCCGAAAGAAGAGGCTGAAGCGGCAAGAAAGTACTTGGAACGAGCTGCCAGAGTTCCGAAGTAGTCTGTTCCTCTCTTCCAAGAACGGACAGTTACAAACAACAGAATCAATCCACAGATCCTAAACAGTGGATTCGAACGACATTGCTCCATCTGATAGAATTGGAAACTCACATAGTAGGGGAAAAACCAGCCAGAGAATCTCTGTCTGGTCCCCATGATTTATGAAGGAAGCAGATTGAGACAAAGTGAGGATAGACCTTGACCCACTATAGTAAGGGAGCTTCTCATGAAAGACATGTTCGTGACATCCTAGAAGCCAAGGGGTTTGAGGTTGTTCGGGTCGCCGGTAGTGGTGGAAGAGGTGGAGATCCAGACCTTCTTGCATGGGACGATGAGCAAGGATTCAAAATCGAAGTCAAGGCAATCCAGGGCTTCACAAGAAACCGTGCACGAAGAATTCTTGAAGAAATGAAACCTACGACTAGACTTCATATGACACCAGTAGTTATCTGGAGGAATTACTCCGTATACAAAGGGGATGGCCTCTATGATGTTGCTCCCAAAAGCCTGAGATGGCTTGTTGAATCCGAAAGGCTTACTGAACTTCGCTCACTCGCAAATGGGGAGCTCGTCACGGACGACAGTAAGCGTGGGTTGACAGGGGCAGTTAAGACTTTCATAGAACGATACGGTAAGGACAATGAAGACGCCGTTTACGATGGAAGGAAGTACACCACGAAGCTATTCCTAACAAAGGAAGATTTCTTCGACAGTATGCTCTATGGATACAAGGTAACAATGGGCATAGAAGGCACGTATTTGGTATTTGTTGAGGAGCAGACCAATCCCTCAAGAAACAAGTACACATGTTTCGACGAACAACCTAGCTAAATGGTACGTCTATCATGTGCTTAGGCCGCCACCTGAGCTCAGGCAAAAATAACTTAAGCACTGCTGACTAGTTCTAGACAACAAATCGGAGGGGTCGAAATGAAATGTCAAACGCCTCGCGTTGTAGTGTCAGCTCTGTTGCTCTTCATTGCTATTCTTGGAACAGGTATCGCCATGCTATATGTTCCGCGAGATCATTCATGGGATGAATCCGTCATTGAGGATGAACCGAGCTTCATCCTTTCAGATCATAGTTCGAATTATACGTACGAACGAGCAGGTCTACACATATCCCAGATAGAAATCGCATCGGTTACAACCAATGATACAGCCATAGTGATATCCGTTGCAAATCTGACCAATACAAAATTGATGCTTCACAACGTGACTCGTATGAGACATCTCCCGATAGAAGTCAACCCGGGGGCTCAGGAGACTATTATTATCATCTTCTCCCGAATGAATCAGACGGCTAGTGTCCGAGTAGAAATCTTGATACATGTCCTAGTCCCCCCTCCCCTAAATCCTGGTTTTCCCATCTTCCTATTCTTGCCCATCATAGCTGTTCCTACATTGTTCTGGGTCGGATATCATCTCATCAAGATAAGATGGGACTGTTGGAATCCATTCTTGAAGAAGAAAGGCGCAATTTCCAATCTGGACCGATTTGGACCACTAGCAGTGATTATTCTCATTATCGTCAGTAGTGCTCTGATTAGTCCATTACTCAGCGGTATTTTAGGAAACAGGTACCAAACGGAAACACGTGAAGTAGAGTTGGACCAATTGAAAATAGCTGATACCTTGAATGAATCCAATACTGTGGTAAGCTACGATTTCAATGAGATAGCTGATTCGTATAATGTATCAATCTCGGCTATCCGCGTTCATTCCTTCCAATTTGGAGAAGTTCCCTTTCAGATGGAACTGCGGATTGATGATGAGTCGAACCAGTTCATGATAGATGAGTTGTCGAGCTCGCCGGAGTTGTGGTTTGAGCCAAATTTCTCGTTTGAGCCATGTATTCTCCATCTGAAACGTGTTGACAGCGATTTGCAAATTACATTCGTCATTGAGATTATCACCATAGAGGAGGTACCCAAGAACGATCCTACGTTCCCAATGATTCTGGCAATATGTGGAGCCTTTATACTAGTGGTCGTAACCTATAGAGCGTGGCAAATCGAAAGCATTCTGAAAGAGAAAGCACCAATAGCCGATGGCTGATTCACTGGGTCCATTCGTCAGTGTGAGAGTATTCGCCCAGCGAAACTGTCATAAGATGCGGTTTTTGGTGAATCTCTGAATTGCTTGGTGGCTAGTAATAGTGAGTGATGTCGTTGGAGAAACGGAGTTTCTTGCTAGTGACACTGGTAGTAAACCAACGGCAATAGGAATGATGTTAGCAGCTCTCTATGCTGTATCTGCTCTAATCCCCCTTAGTGGGTTCCTAGCAGCAACTGGTTTTACGAGTACAATAAGCCTTGCGATAATCATCGCTCCACTTTTTGGAGTCATACTTGGTCCTGTCCGCGGAAGTGGATTTGGATTGATAGCCGGTGTACTGGCCACGTTTGTTTCTCTTGCTGTAGGAGGCATATACTTGGTAGTGCCAACTACTATTCTCGGTCCTGCAGTATCTGGCCTTTTCACAGGTCTAGCGAGAAAATCAGTCACTGGAATAAGGGGTATCAGATTGCCTGGTCCGGCCATTTGTGCCGTGTATCTCTTTATCGTGGTCTTGCTGTATGAAATACCAAATTGGACTACATGGTGGTTTGCAAGCCCATACATGCTGGCTGCTGTCGTAGCTCTGGGGCTCCAATTCTACAAAAAGGATATTTTGACAGAGGATGATGAAGAACCAAATCATTGGAGAATAGCCCTGCTGGCGTTCGTTGGAACTATGACTGATTTCTCAATGATGACTATCGGAGCAGTCTATATTCTGGCTATTCCACCTGAGGTTTTTGGATTTGCCATCTTCCCGTTGATGTTGATAGAGAGATCTCTGGCAACTGTGGTGAGTTCGATATTGCTGGTTATGATATTCGGGGTCTTCCGACAGGATTTGTTTTTTGGTCAAAATGCCGCAGAATCCTGACAGACACCTCCCCCAAATCGTATCAATCTTTAAACAGCCCTTCAGGCAGAACCTAGACCTCGCCTTCTAAACATCACAGGTAGTGCACAGCAGCCTGTGACTAGCTTGTCTATTTTCATGTTCGATTACAAGGAGCCTGGTAATAATCAATCAGATCTTTTGAGGAAATCAGCCATAACAAGTGCAGCGAAGCATTCCACCACCGGCACAGCTCGTGGAACAATACATGGGTCATGCCTACCTCTTGCGCTCATCACAGTTTCTTGCATCTTCTGGATATCTACCGTGTTTTGAGGTTTTGAAATGGTTGGGGTTGGTTTGAATGCTGTTTTGAAAGTCACCGGCGCCCCATTGGTAATGCCTCCCAATATGCCCCCTGCATCGTTCTTGGTCCAGGTAATTTTGCCATCAATAATCTCTGCAGGATCATTGTGTTCTGAACCTCTCATTGATGCTGAACGAAAACCGGAGCCAAATTCAATGCCTTTGACTCCCGGTATACTAAACATTGCGTGGCTCATAACACTCTCAATAGAATCAAAGAAAGGTTCGCCCAGTCCAACGGGAACGTCTAGTATCCTGCATTCCACAACACCTCCAACGGAATCTCCATTTTGACGTGCTTTCATAACCTCTTTTTCCATATCTGCCAAAACTTCAGAATCAGCACATCTCAGGGGATTGGAAAAAGCCCGTTCCCTAATGTCATCATTCGACAATTCAGAGTGAACGGTAACTCTGCCGATTTGGACTGTGTGAGCACATACCTCAATTCCTTTTTCATCCAAGATACCTTTTGCAATGCTTCCTGCCATGACTAAACCGGCCGTCATTCTTCCTGAGAATGTGCCTCCTCCTCTATGGTCGTTGTAGCCATTGTACTTGACCCTAGCTGTGTAATCTGCATGACCCGGTCTCACAATGTGCTTCGTTTTATCATACCAAGAACTATCTACATCTTGATTAGCAATTGTCATAGTTATGGGAACTCCAGTTGCTTTGCCATCCAAAACACCACTATGAATGCGAACCTGGTCACCTTCCTTTCTTGATGAAGCTAGCCTGCTCATTCCAGGGCGACGACGGTCCAACTCTGTTTGGATTTCATCTTCAATTACAACTAAGCCCGGCGGACATCCATCAACTACTACCCCGACACATTCTCCATGACTCTCGCCAAATAGATGGATTCTGAAATCTTTTCCAAATGAAAACGTCATCATAAATCACCTATACCTTTATCCTTGACCAGTTCTACTTCCCCACCAATAGATCGGACATCTCGGATGAAACTCGGATAGCTCTTTCTAATGCATTCAACGTTTTTCACAACTGTTGTACCGTTTGCGACCAATCCTGCAACTATACCTGCCATTGCGATTCGATGATCTCCATGTGGGTCCAGCATTTTGCCATGCAACCGCACGGGTCCACAAATCATGATTTCATCCATATCCTGTCGAATATCGGCTCCCATCTTCTTCAGCTCACGACTGATAGAAGCAAGTCTGTTGCTTTCCTTTAGACGTAAGCGCGTTGCATTTACTATTCGAGTGAGTCCATGAGCCTGAGTCGCAACAACAGCTAGTATCGGAACCAAATCAGGTATATTGGATGCATCAATCGTCAATCCATTCAATTCTTCGTTTCTTACAACAAGATCACTGCCAAATTCGACATGTGCTCCCATTTGTCGAATAGTCTGCAGAAATTTGATATCTCCCTGAACTGTGTCTTTTCTTAGACCTGATACAGACACTTCTCCTGACAGAGCAGCAGCGGCTAATAGGAAGGAAGCTGAAGAATAGTCTCCCTCTACTTGGTATTCACTAGGTTGGTAATCCTGCTTTCCCGGAATGAGAATTTGTCTCCAGTCCTTCGAAACATTTGCTTCAACACCAAAATGATTCATGACTTCGAGACTCATCTTCACGTATGGTTGCGATTCTAGATTGGTAGTTATCTGAATTGTCGTGGGTTCTGTCCCTTTAGCACAAGCAAAGAGCAAAGCAGTTATGAATTGGGAGGAAATATCACCACGAATCGTTACCTTTCCCCCTTTGATGCACCCCTCACCATGAATCCGCACTGGCGGCCTTCCGTTTTTGCCAAGGTACTCTGCATTGATACCAAGCTGGCGGAGTGCTTCAATGAGCGGGCCGATGGGTCTCCTTTGCAGGCTTCTATCGCCTGTCAGAACACATCTTCCGTCTGCCAGGGCTGACAATGCTGAGAAAATTCTCAACGTTGTTCCTGAACCTCTGCAGTTCATTTCTGATCTTGGGGCCTTGATATTATCGGGGCCTTTGATTTCGACATCCGAACCCTTTTGGATTTCAGCTCCCATCATTTCACAAAGATGCATTGTTACTTGGGTATCATCGCAGAAAAGGGGGTTCTGAATTGTGCTAGAACCTCTGGACAGAAGACCACAAACAAATGCACGATGTGTATAGCTTTTTGATGATGGTGCAGCGACTTCTCCTGCAATCGAGGAGTTTCGTACGACAGCCTTCATAGTTTCAACCTCTCAACGATTCTCGTCACGGCCTCTTCCACACTCAGATCATCGGTCTCTAGTTCAAAATCCATTATTTCTTTGTAAGTCAGATTTCTTTCGTTCAGAAGCAAGTTCACTTTATTTTCAAGCTGTCCTTCATGTACATTGAGCAGGGGTCTTTCAGTAGATCCAGATGTTCGCGCAATAATAGTGCTAGCTGATGCCTTCAACAACACAACGAACGAGTTTTTTTCTATCAATCGACGATTAACGGGGTCAAGAGGTGCTCCTCCTCCGAAACTAATTACCGTTGTTTCGAGATTGCAAACTTCTTTTACAACTACACATTCCAATTCCCGAAAAGCTGCTTCACCTTCGTCTGAGAATATCTGCGAGATCGTTTTTCCTGCACGACTCTCAACGATATCATCTGTATCGCAAAAAGTCCAATCTAAGAATTCAGCCAAGGCGCTCCCAATGGTTGTCTTGCCTGTACCCATGAAACCAATCAATCCGATATTTGTTCGCTTCTGAGTCATTGAGAGTCATTCTCCAGTTGCTTGAGTAGTTCGGTTCTCATCACATCAACAGGGGGGTTCAACCCGGTCCACTTCTCAAAGGATGCAGCTCCCTGTTCAATCAGGAGATGAGCTCCGTTTATTGTCCTACACCCCGCGCCCTCAGCCGCTCTCAGTAAACGGGTTTCTAGCGGATTGTAGACCAAGTCCATAACCACTAGATCCTCAGTAAGGAACTCTTTCTTGATTGGCGTTTCACCAATTGAATGGCCTTTCATGCCAAGTGGAGTGCAATTCACAAGCAAGTCGTATTGCTCAAGGAAATCCTGTGCTAAAGGGTAGGAACCTGCACAAGAAATAACTGAGAAACGATTACTGATTTCACGAACCAGCTGTTGTGCTTTGCTTAGAGTGCGATTGCATATGAACACCTTTTCGGCATTCATCTTCGAAAGGGCAAATGCTACGGCCCGTGCAGCCCCTCCTGCTCCTAGGACCACTGCTGAGGTTCCCTCAATCCCAAGCTCAGCCGTCTTGAATAGCTGGATAATACCAACTATATCTGTATTGCATCCAACAATCCTGTCCTGTTTTCGATAGATAGTATTGACAGCTCCAACAGACTTCGCTTCTTCAGATATGTCTGACAGATGAGCCATGATGCTCCGCTTGTATGGTATCGTTACATTAGCCCCCTCCAAACGCCCTGTCGCAATCGATTCTACGAAATCCGTGAGTTCATCACTCTCTAGTGGAAGAAGACTGTATTGGTATTCATGCTGCAAATCTAATGCCTTGAAGGCAGCATTATGCATAACCGGACTGTACGAATGCTCTACAGGATTTCCCACCAGTACAATTCGTTTCAACCAAGCACCTCCAATACCAATCTCATGGTTGATTGTGGAATCTGCCCTGCAGCGGCTGCTTTCCCACTATCATGTGACACATACCCGAAAGGAGCACCTAGAAATAGAGAACACACTCGAGTGAATTTGCCAATACGACCCATTGCAAAAGCAATCAGAGGTATCTCAGGTCGCGTGTTCGGGTGATAAAGATGGAGTACACGAAGACAATCTTCCACAGATGTTGCGGTTGTTACTATTTTGATGATATCTGGTTTCATCTGCTGAATATCGGCGACGTTCTTTTTCAATACCGATTCTGATGGTGTTGAGTTCCAATAATGCTTTGACAGTATGATTCGAGAACCTCTTTCTAATGCTTCGCTTTTAACTGAATCAAAGAGTAGCTCAGTAGCTTGCATCTCGATATCAACATAGGATGCCCCAGCAGAAAGAGCCTCAATGAGATAGTTGGTTCTCTCTTCTTCATGTCCATTGAAGTATCCACCAAATGCTGAGGGCCTACACGTAGCAATGATGGGTTTTGATGTAGCATCGTAGATTTCGTGAAGCTGTTCGATTTGATCCATGTAATCCATCCTATGTTCTATTATCTCCGCATCACAGGAGGATATCATATCCATACAGTCTAGGGGGTTTCTCCCATTGATGGAAACACAGAGATTCTCGTTCATGTCATTCCCCTTGTCTTATTCATTCATGCTATGTACAGCCTCAGTCTCAACTGTCATGCTATCATCTATTTCCGTCTGATTCATATTCATGCGTCTGGGGAGGATTTCTCCGCTCTCAATGCTATCCATGAGTCCACTGAACATGTCAAGAGTAAGAGACTGTGCGCCATCTACAAAGGCATCTTCGGGGTGGGGATGTACTTCAACCATAAGGCCATCAGCTCCCACCGCAAGACCACCTCGAGCTAAGGGAATTACCAAGTCTCGATCCCCAGCAGCATGACTAGGATCAACAATTAATGGTAAATGAGTCATTGTTCTTAGCACAGGAATACTGCTTAGATCGAGTGTGTATCGAGTATGATTACAATGAGTTCTGATTCCCCGTTCACAGAGAATGACCTTCTCATTGCCTTCGGACATTATGTACTCAGCAGCAGCAAGAAGCTCAGTTAACGAAGCCCACATTCCGCGTTTCAGCATTACCGGTTTTTGCGACCTTCCTGCTCTCTTTAGCAGCGCATAATTCTGCATATTCCGAGCGCCTATTTGAATAATGTCGACAATAGCTTCAACCGCTGGAAAGCTTTCCGTGTCAAGTGCTTCAGATATGATTGGCAAACCGGTTTGATGTCTAGCTTCTTCAAGCAGCCGTAGACCTTCGACACCCAGGCCTTGAAATGAATAGGGGGATGTGCGTGGTTTAAACGCCCCACCACGGAGTATATCAGCACCCAAATCCTCTACAGCCTTCGCCGTATTGATGATTTGTTCGCTAGATTCCACCGCGCAAGGTCCGGCAATGATTGTTGGACGATTTCCACCAATCTCTATATCACCTACGATAATGGTGGTGCCTTCTGGGTTGGCTTTAATATCTGCAAGCTTATACGGTTTAGTTAACAAGACAACTTCCATTACACCTGGTAGTCCTTCCAACCTCTGAGCATCGTCCGTTTCTACCTTTCCTATGACGTTGATTACGGTACGATGCACTCCAGGATTTGGTTGTCCTTCATATCCTAAATCCTCAATAGTGTCAAGGGTTTTCTTCAGTTGTTGTTCCGTTGTATTTCTATGCATCACTACTAGCAATTTCATTTTCCTCCATTACATTCGAGATGGGTATCTCGGCCACTACTTTCATCTTCACCCGTCCCAATTCAACAAGAAGGGGGATTAACAGCCCTTCATTCCTTACTTTCTTATCCTGTTTCATCACATCCTTCAATTCTTCCAAAACCAGCGAAGAAGGGATGACAGTAGGTAGTCCAAATGACAGCAATAGAGACCTGAGAGTCTCCAAGGAGCTCTTATCTAGTGCACCCTTCTTTACAGCATATCGGGCTTCCTGCAGCATGCCAATAGCCACAGCTTCGCCATGGGAAATACTATGTTCTGAACAGGTTTCAATGGCATGACCAATGGTGTGACCGAAATTCAGGATTTCCCTTGTGCCATGCTCAGTTTCATCTCTCTCCACAATGCGAGCTTTATTTCTCAAACATCGTTTCACGACGGTTGTAACCGTTTCTGCGTCTCTGTCTAAGATCTTCTGCCTATTTTTTTGAAGTAGTTTCAGTAGTTGGGGATCCATTATCACCCCGTACTTTATCACCTCTGCAAGACCAGCAGAATAGTAATTGTCCGGTAGAGTCTTTACAGTAGCCACATCAGCAACAATGGCATGGGGCTGATAGAACGTACCTACTAGGTTCTTGCCCCACTTCAAGTTCACCGCAGTTTTCCCTCCCAACGAAGAATCAACCTGTGCCAAGAGTGTAGTTGGCAACTGAACTAAATTCATCCCCCTCTTGAAAGTAGAAGCTATGAATCCGGCGAGGTCTCCAATTACTCCCCCACCAAGGGCAAGAATTATGTCTGTTCTTGATGCCAAGTTTTCTGCTAGGACAGAATACATATTCTGAGCTGCATCTAACGATTTGACTGTCTCGCCAGATGGAAGAGTCTTAGTTATTATTTCAATATCCAGATTTTGAATACTGTTTAGTACTGGTTGAAGATATATGTCAGAAACGATTTCATCTGTCACGATGAATATTTTCTGGGCTTCTCTATGTAGGATTTGGTTCATTCTTTGCAAGATACCATGCCCTACGTAGATCGGATATGTCCTGCTCCTCGTTCGAACTTCGAAGGAGGGTTGTATCATGATTTCCCCTCCGAATTGTTCTCCCGGTCCATACATTCCAGTATTCGATACATCTCTTTGTACGCACTGAGTGAATCCATGCTCCTTTCGAAAGTGTTCTTAATCTGTTCGTATGATTTCTGAAATCTATTCTGATTACCATCCGTGAGAGGACCAAGTATGCAGTCAATCTTAGCAGGGAGATCGGTCAAAAGGTCCATCGCTTGTGGATTCAGTGTGTGAAGAAAATAGTGTAAGTCAGCCGATTGAGCCATTATACTAGCAGTCAATACGCTCTGAATATCGAAGGTCGTTCCCCCCATTCGCTTCAATACTTGAATGTCTTCTTTGATTAGTACTGAAGCCAAAACCATGTTCATGAAATACGGAAGTGAGAGGGTAAGAGCCATCACCCTTTCATGTTGGGCTGCGTCAATAGGGATAATTTCAGCATCTGGGAATACGCGTTCCACCAATTCTCGTTCATTATCCCGATGGATGATTGGAATCAATAGGATTTTCTTGTGCAACGACGTAGCACCCGGTCCAAACATCGGATGAATACTCAATGGTTGAATAGCGTGTTTCGCCGCTTCCTTTAGAGCATCAAGGACGATGGTTTTCGACGAAGAAATCTCGCATACAACGACGTTCTTCCTCATGTGCGGTATCACTTCTCGGATAACATCTGCAGTTTTGTTCATGGGTACTGATACAAACACAAAATCTGCATTTTCCACTGCTGCTATGTTGTCAACTGCCATCTCAATATTGCATGAAGGATGCAGGTTTCTCGGGTTCAAGGCTTCTGGATCGGATATGATTAGAGAGTGGTCCGTATCGGTAAAATGTCCGACTAACCAAGAGCCCATTTCTCCGGCTCCCCCAAGTATCGCTATCCTCATTCCAACATCTCTCCAATTCTCTGAGCAGCTTCAATCAATACTTGCTTCTCTTGGCATAGAGCAATTCTGAAGAAAGAGGAATAACGTCGACCGTAGATTGCCCCCGGTACGATGGAAACTCCGCTTTCCACAAGTAATCGCTCTGCAAACTCACTTCCGTTCAGTTCTTCATTTTGAAATCGCGGGAACAAGTAGAATCCGCCATCTGGGGCGTAGAACGAAAGCGGTAGTTCTTCAAGTAGGTCAGTCATCACTCTCCTTCGAGATTCAATTACCTCCACATTCTGTTTGACGTCATCTTCGCTATCTAATGCACCTATACCAGAATGCTGCACGAACTCTGGTACGCTGGTTACTAGAAGACTCTGAAGATCAGCCATTGCATTGACTGTTTCACTATTGGAAATTGCAAATCCGAGCCTAAAACCAGTCATTCCGTAGGTCTTGGAGAATGATTGCACACAGATATGAGTACAGCCTGGAAACTCCAGAATGCTTGTGTGAGGAAATCGGGTGAACTTGGAATACACTTCATCGCTTATCACAAAGAGGTCATTCTCATTAGCAAGATGTACAATCCCTTCAACGGTGGCCTCATTCAACACCTTTCCAGTGGGATTAGACGGAGTATTCAAGATGATAGCCCTTGTTGTGGGATTGATAAGATTCTCAAGGGCATCCATGTCTGGGTTCCAAGATTCGTCAAGGCTACTCCATAGAGAAACAGGACGTCCACCTGCTTTTGTGACGAATTTAGAATATGCGGGATAAGATGGCCTAATGATAATTACTTCGTCACCTGTCTGAACAATTGAAGATAACGCGAGAAATATCGCAAGTCTTCCACCTACCGTTATTATAACCTCATCAGGCGAAATATTCCTAGAATGCCTGCGAGTGAATATGTCAGCAATCCTACTTCTTAGCGGTAGAATTCCCTGCGCTTGAGTATACCCCACATTCCCTTTTCTGAGGGATTTCTTGAGCATTTTCGTTGCTTGATTTGGAGGACCAAAATCGGGCTCCCCTACCTCAAGATGCAAAATCTGTTCGCCAGCACTGTCCTTACGCCTTGCCCTGGCAAAAATGTCAGCAACGGTTGGATGCGAGTCAGTTGTCTGCGTTTGTCTTTGAACTCGAATCGATTCTGCAATCAACTGGTTGAGAAGCCTTAAGCCAAACTTCGAATCGAGCGAATTCGCGTTGCAGGCTTCAACAACTTCTTGCTGAAGGTGGCGCTCTACATCCCTATTGACAAGGGGAATGCCTTGTTTGGCCTTTTCTTCAGCGACTTCCTGAACCAGTGACAGACGTTTACCAACAAGAGAAATAATTTCGCTCGTTGTAGTTTCTATCTCTTTTCTGAGAGAAGTAAGGCGGGAATCACCAGTCATAGGTTAGTATCTCAGCTCCTTGTCTATCATCCAGAATACGATTGGTATAGACAATATAGCTGAGATAATCAAGTGGAGCTGGTGTTGTGACTAGCAGATGCATTACATTTGAGCATTCGAGATTCATGGAGTTGACTGTTGAAATCATTGGAAATCACCAGAAAGAACCTAATTGACAGCCACACGAAGGCCGTCGTGATCTCTCGGTGTTATGCACTATAACTATAAGAACCGCAATTCTGACGGCTTTTTCCCGCCAAGTATGTCTTAATGGTTCCCCTTAGATGCATAGAGAGATTCACTATTTGTGTCTCGTATGAATCTGACTTTTATACTTTCTCCTTGGGAGGGCCCTGTAAAATAAATCCCATAATTTTCCCAGAAACATTACCACGGGTGACAAAATTAGCCGGTTTTGATTGTCTTATGCTGAGATCTGCACACTTTTCCTCATACATGTCACTTGAGATTTGATTTATTTTACAGAACCTCTAATATGCTCAGGTAATTGCATAACTAATTGGATACTTCTTCTGATGACCATTTCTTGAAGACCAGATTCAGTTTAGATTAGAGCGTATTAGCTAATTCCAAGGAAATTGATTTTTCTCTTTTAGGATAGTTAAGAACCTTGAGGATTTGACTATTCTCTTTTGCCTTTGATTTCACCTTGTAGTATAGAAGAAGATGGGTTATCGAAGACGACAACATGAAACCCAGAGCAGGAAACATAAAGAAAAGATATGAGATAGCCCCCCAGACCAAAGAAGCTCCTGGCGGCAATCGTGTGACCAAATTGTATACTACTGATGATACAAGGGGCCCAAGAAATGGGTAGAACACATAAAAATACAGCTTCTTTCTGGTGAGCGCTACGTATCCTGTTCTCATTACCGAACCAAATAGATTTCTTAAGGGAAAAAGAGTTGTGAGACCCAACAATCCCCCACAAAACAAGAACAACAACAACAGTGGTTTTACATTTTCTGGCCCAAGGAAGTTCACAATTGCTTCATCAACGGGGTTGTGTGTAAACAAAACAGCTGATGACATGAAGTACGGGGTCGTCACCAGTAGTAAGAACAAGGCACAAAATAATGAAATCCAAGGTACCGAAAGGATGGGTCCAAGATCCTTTCGGTCATCTTCAACTGCAAATTTCATCTTATATAGCGACCATCCGTCCATATTAACGGTACTACGGCTCCAGTGGATACTAATATCCACCATAAGCTACCGATTTTCATCTTCACGCCGTCCACGATTTCTTTGTAGAAAACCCATCCGGAATCTGTTTCATCCTCGAGAAATGTTTCAGCGATATACGCAGCTGAAAACGCAGCAGCTGCAAGGACGGCAGCAATTACTGCGATAGTAGCACCTGGAGCCAAACCATAAACGGTCATTGCAATTGCAACTCCAAGACCAAAGAGAAATTCTGCAATTGTAGCCAACCCTCCTAATTTCCAAAAATCAACCGTGGCACGATCAATATGATCCGCCCTAACGTCATCTGGATGTAATGAGAATGCATCTGCAGGACCCACACCCATCGATGAATAGTAGTGGGTATAGTCAGGATGGTCGTAGTAGATTTCATCATCGGGGTCGGTAGAATACGCATCCCAATAGATTCCCTCGTAAACGAAGTCATAACTTGTAGACCCGCCACCGCCTCCACCAGGGCCCGGAATGTACAAGTAAGCAGGCTCTTCGCTTCCTAGTACGAATTTCCTGAAATATCCGCTCATGGCGAGATTACTGTGCTTTCTTACTTTATCAGTATCATCCTGTCTAAGGAAATGGAGTGCTAAAACTACGTCAGCAGAAATCCTTGCATCAATATTCCCACGAAAGACGATCCAAGATTTGCTATTATCTTTGACTTCCATATTTGCTGAATTACAGGCAACAACCATGTGCTCTCTACTTGGTGATCCCTCTATAGCATTAGCCAAGCGAGACCAATCCATTACTCCTTCGCCTATTTTCATCCCCTTAGCTGAACCATGCCCAACATAAAAAATTGGGCCCAGAGATCTGGAAACCAAGGTGAGGATTTCTTTTCTCCTGTCAGCTCTAATCAAATGAGATCTTCCGAGACTGTTTTTCAAGTATAATGCCGTTTCTGCAGTAACTGCATCATTTGTTGATTGGATTACCACCGGCTTGAAATAGTACCCAAAAAACATAAATGCTTGATGAAACGGAACAATAGCAATTACAGCTATCATGATAAATACGGTAGTTTTCTTACTAGTTCTCGTTGTCAATTATTCAACCCCTCGTTATTTTATTAGAAAGATGATTAATAAATATTCCGTTGTTTTCGGCTCTGTAAAATAATTCATCTTGCAGCACACTCCAGGAAGTTCACCTGTTGGATGTTGTGCAGGAGGATTTTGATCAACAGCTCTCGTCGCTGTTCTTTGTAGCCCCGTGAACTCAGACTCCCTCCGAATCGTACTTTCAGCATGCTGAACACGGTCTCTGCAAGGCTTCGCTGGCCGTACTGATGCGTCCGTTTCCACTCATCCGGGTTCGCTCTGTACTCTCGCAGCAACCGCCCATATCCTCTGTGGCCCCGGGATCGAGCTCGCAGGTTCCGTTTGGGTTCGATAGCCGGGTAGGCACCCAGCTCGGTTACGAACTGAGCGTTCTTCTTGGAGATGTAAGCCTTGTCACCGTAGACCGTTGCAAGATGGCTAGGTGGTATCCGTCGCAACAGCGAAACGAGGTGTTTGGCATCACCTCCGGGTCGAGCTCGTACCCGGGCGGCATGAACCAGTAAGCTATCAGTGTCCACGGCTGCATGAAGGGCATGGAACCGTCGTTTCCGCGTCTTCTTGAACCGCACGGACGCCCACTCACCACCGGTCGCATGGGAGAAGCCAGTGGCGTCCACCGCGACCCGTCTGGGTGGAGGTCGCCTCCTGGCAATGATCTCGTACAGCCGGTGGAGGAGCCGGGTGTCCAGTCGTTTGAGGGCTCTGTTGAGGAGAGTGTGGCTGGGTGGACGTTCAAGGCCCAATCGGGCAAGCAGGTCTGGCTGGAACGCAACCCACGCGACAAAATCACGGTACCCCAGCCCGGAATCGAACTTGAGTCCGAGGAGGACAAACAGCACCGGGAGGGGGAACTCCACCGGTCGGCCATGGCGAGACCTGACATCCGGAATGGTATTGCAAAGGCTCATAAGCTCTTGAAGCAGATATACAAAGCGGCGAGCTTTGGCCGCGTTGTATGACCTATCGTAAGGCATAAATCGTATGACGCGGTCGGTTCGCCTCTTAATCCTTGTATTATTTTACAGAGCCGAGAGAGTGAAATCATTAATTACAAGATTGAGATTGATGGTAGGGACATATGGTTCTCAGCGAAAATTTCTCTTCATGAAAACGGTACGGATATAATTGCATCTGTAAAAGAGATTACCAAACGCGTAGAAGCGAGAAGGGCTCTTGAAACTGTAGAAGAATTGTATACAGCTACAGTTGAGACTATTAAT
>JAWOEX010000035.1:0-237628 GCA_046482545.1 Candidatus Thorarchaeota archaeon | reverse complement strand
CTGAGGAAACTTCTGTGTTCCACCCTTCCCCAGCCAGCGTCGCCGCTCCCAAGGTACCCATAGGCCCTTGAGTTAGCAGGGGCTTTGTCCACGTTCACCGGAATAGGATTCCTCCCGCGGTCCAGGCTTCTGTCTCCTGTCGTCATTCCGGGTCATCACTCCCGGCGACAGCGAGGTCTTCCACAGTTCTTGCCACGGCGTGGTCATGATCACCCACCTCAGCCTTGTCACCGTAGCTGAGGAGGTCCGTCTGGACATGGTGAACAGCCGCGGACTCTCCAGGGCCTGATGGGGCCCTTGTTTGGAGAGTGAGGACTTCTGCTTAGAAGACGGGGTCTTCCTCACAGCCTTCGGGGCTGGGCGCTTCTCCCGTGGGGGGAGTGGCCCACCGCCCTAGTCCTGTCTCATCCCTTAGATAAGGAGTGAGCTTAATCAAACGACGTGCGATGTTCAACGAACCGTTCCTATCGGCATTGGTGCGAAAGCCACAGCTATGACAGACAAACAGCGATTGCTTGGGCCTGACACCCTTGTTGCCACACTTCCAGCACATGATCGAGGTCCAGCTCTCAGGTACTGCCTGAAAGCGTGCGCCTTTGCCTTGGACCGGCCAGCCGAGCTGCTCAAGGTTGTGCTTGAGGCTCTCGGTGATGCGTGCGAACGCCCAGGAGTGGATCATCCCCCTGAACCTGCGGCCCTTGTAGTTGCCGCGTCGAGCAGTGTACCTGATGTTCTTGAGCCGCCCGATAGCCACGTAGAGGGTGTATCGCTCAGACAGCTCGGTGATGTAATCGAGCATTTGACTGACCATGAACCGGTCATACTCTTTTGATACCCGATAACGCTTGCCCTTCAGTCCTCGTAGTCGAGCCGCTAGGTCATCATGAGGGCTGCCGTTGTTTTTCCGAGTATGCATCTCGTGCTGGAGCTGCGCCACAAGACCATCGAGCTCCTTGATACGCTGGATTTTGTCTTCCTGCACGAAGTACTTGGTCTTGCTGACCCTCCTGGCGGTCACCAGTGTTGTGCAGGCAGCTTTCTCGATGCCGAGGTCGATACCGAGGACAGCCTCTGGGAGGTCGTCATCAGGTGGTTCTGGTGTGTCAATCCTGAAATGTATCGTTGTATCAGGAGTATCTAGCTCTTCTGCAATCTGCGTGAAGGGTTTTCTTGCGTCTTCCTGAAGGAGATGAAGCAGTCTCCCGTCTAGTTCATCCATGTCTTCCATGTCCTAGACACCATCTAAGCGATATACTACTGAGTCGATAATTCCCTTACTTGGGAGTCTATTAAGAATTGTCCGGTTCGTAATATTATGTGAGGAAATTGAGAAATTCAGTATCTGTGAGGTGTGTGATGTGAAAACCATAGCTATTGGAAACTCGATATACGAAAAAGAGAGACGAGCAACTTAGTAGTGAGCGTCTGTCACATACTAAGAGCGAAAGCCAAATTTTCAACTACTGACGATGGCAATGTGAAGGCATAGATGAGAGTCCACAGAAGTACCCATAATAATAGGTAACTGGGCAGGGAATCTGTCACCAGTTTCTGGTAACTGCCAAGTGCTTCTGGATCCATGTCCATGATGTAGACCAGTACATATAGGCTGATGATGTAAATCAGTAGGCCGAAAACAATCCCTCTCGTTCCTGCAAAAGCAGGTCCAGCAATACCGCAGACTACCGCACTAATACAGGCAAAGAAGATTTTGATGTAATAATTCAAGTCTTTTGGGTCGTCCTTCCATCTGCCAAAGAGAACGTGAAAGACTGAGCTAAGGGGGTCCATTTGGAATCACCTGTCTGATGTGAATCGGTAATCGACTGTGTTATAAAAGCCTCGGTCTGATGACTATATATAATGAAGGAGTCGATGAGTAACACAGACATTCGGGCAATCCTTCCCGAGATAAGAGAAGTGGCCCATGGTGCCTTCATAAACAATGTCTATCAGTATAATGGCACCTTTGTTCTGAAAGTGCACAAATCATCCGTAGGAACCCGACAGATTCTCATTGAACCGGGCTGTAGACTACATCTTACAAGGTATCGCAGAGATGCTCCCCGGTTTCCTCCCGAATTTTGCATGGTGCTTCGAAAATACCTCAGGAATCGCGTAATTACAAACATCGAACAATATGATTTGGACAGAATAGTGATTTTCGAAGTGGGAGGAGAAGAAAACAGCTACAAGCTTATTGTTGAGCTGTTTGGCAAAGGTAATGTTATACTCGTGGACCCTGATGACGAGATATTCATTGCTCTCCATTACAAGAAGATGAGAGATCGTAATGTCATTCCCAATGCAGTTTACCAGTTTCCCCCGCAGAGGGGGCGGGATATACTGGCGGTGGAGCTAGAAAATCTGGAAGGTGTGATACAAAATTCCAATGCCAGTCTGATACGAACATTGACACGTGGATTCAATGTAGATTCCTTGAGTTGTGAAGAAGTATGTGCCTTAGCAGGAATTTCCCCAACCGAATCAGTTGAGAACATGACAAACAAGCAAATCTCGGACTTGCTTCGTGGGTTCAGGAAATACCTCAAAAAAATAGAAGAGGGGGCAAATGAACCAAGGATAATTCTCGACAAAGACGGTGAATACATTTCTTTCGTCCCATTCAGATTTCAGATGTATGTTGACATGCCACAGGAGATATTTGAATCGTATAGTCAGGCCATTGACGAATTCTTTGGATTCCCCGAGATAGAGAAAGAGATAGACAAGAAAGAGGAAGCTCTGAAAGAAGAGAGAGAAAGACTGCAAACTATTATCGAGAAACAGGAAGAGAACCTGGATGAGCTAGCAGACGAAGCCATTCTACTGCGAGAAACTGGTGAGGCAATGTACGCGAATTTTCAGGAAATAGCAGAAATACTGCATACTATTGAGCAAGCAAGGTCTGATGGTGTTCCTTGGAACAAAATTCAGGAACGAATAGAGGAGGGAAAGAAGAGTGACATTCCATCAGCTAAGATGATTACTGAGATACGACCTGCAAAAGGGGAGATCATCATAGAAATAGACAACAAAAGAGCCAAGTTAGATATGCAAAAAAGCATCCAACAGAATGCCTCAAAATTGTACAATAAGGCGAAAAAGATTGAAGGGAAGATGAAAGGTGCAAGAGAGCAAATAGAAAAGACCAAAAAAGGGCTCCAAAGCCTTGATGAGAACCAGATTGAACCTGTTGAAGAGAAGAAGCCAGTAAAAATCAGACGCAAACAGTGGTATGAAAAATACCGCTGGTTCAAATCATCTGAAGGTCATCTAGTCTTAGGCGGAAGAGATGCCAAAACAAATGAAGAACTGGCTAAGAAACACTTAGGCCCAAATGACATCTTCATACACGCTGCAGTGCATGGTGCTCCCTACGTCATCGTAAAGGTCCCAGATGAACAACCAGGAGAAATGACCCTCAAAGAAGCTGGGAAATTCTCAATCACATTCTCAAAAGCTTGGCAGGAAAACCTTGTGAGTGCGGATGCCTATTGGGTGGAGCCAAGTCAAGTGAGTTTCACCCCTCCCTCTGGAGAGTATCTTCCATCAGGTGCAGTAATGATATACGGTTCAAAGAACTATATAGAAAATATCGGCATCGAATTGGCCGTAGGATTGCTCTTTGAAGGAGAACATGCTGTGCCCATGTCAGGTCCCTACACAGCAGTAGAGGCTCATACGAAGTACAATATTAAAGTAGGCCCTGGTAGACGCAAGAAGAGTGATCTAGTAAAATCCATTCTTCATCGCTTCGAAGAAATGCTACCAGAAGGTCAAGCAAGAATCGTAAGCAGAACACCAGAACAGGAGATAATGAGAGTTCTTCCGCCAGGAGAAGGGCATATTATTGAATAGGCTGTTCAGAAGGTATGACCTTCGTTCTATTTCACGATAATAAACACATTTAAAGCGAAAACAAAACCTTGAGCTCGAACGGTACCCAAGTGCCGAATTAATTGAGGAATTGAGATGGCTGATCCGTCGCAATCGATGGCTATTCGGGATATTATGACTATGGACGTCGTTAGTATTTCTCCAGATGCTACTGTCCTAGAAGTAGCCAAATCTATGAGTCGAATGGATATAGGCTCCATTATTATTGTGGATAAAGAACGCGCAATAGGATTGATTACTGAAGCGGATATTGTAAGAAGAGTCGTGGCGAAAGAACGTGATGTCCATGCGACGCGAGCCAGAGAAATAATGTCTTCACCAATAATACATGTAGAACCACAAACCGCGCTCACCAAGGCGATGAGGATTATGGCAGAAAGCAGAATCCGTCGATTAGCAGTGCTGAAGAACCATTCCTTAGTGGGTATTGTTACATCAAGAGATATTCTGCGATGGTCACCGGAACTCATCGATATCTTGATAGAATCACTGAAAATCAAAGAGGGGGAGCACATTTCTGGTGAACAAGAGGAGGACCACCTTATCGCGTATGGCGGAACCTGTGATGCATGTGGCGAGTACTCGACAGAATTGGCCCTTGTAGATGGACAGTATATCTGCGAAAACTGTAGGAGGTAATTAGCATAATCAGAAGACCGGTTCACCCCGGTCACAGATTAAATACATTAGGAGGTCTATGTTTTGGAAGTAAGCCAAATTATGGTAGAACCGGAAACAATTGATAAAGATCAGAGATTATCTCATGCGCTTGACTTACTCGAGAAGAAGGGTGTAGATAGGCTAATTGTTACGCAAGACAAGGAGCTGACAGGTATACTAACATATGCCGATATTGCAGACAGACTAGACGTTAGCAAGGTTGTAGCTGTTTCTATCGGTAGACTTCATGTGTCAAGCGCAATGAGTATCTCAGTAATTACTGTCTCGCCAAAAGATGATATAACAGATGTTGCAAGCCTAATGCTAGAGAGGGGGATGAGCGGATGTCCGGTAATTGATGAGGATGACAATATAGTCGGTGTGATTACCAAGATTGAACTATCTCAACTCGTCCAAAAATTTGAGAATGTGAAGGTAGGAGAGTTGATGACAGGGGAAGACCTATTGGTAGCCAGCCCAGTTGACCGTCTCGTAAAGGCAAGGTTGGACATGCTAACAGCAGGCTTCTCTGGCCTTCCTGTTACTGATGGTGGAACAGTTGTAGGTTTACTTACTGAGAAACTTGTTGCAGAGGCGATGGCAAGATTCACTGCCAAAGTACCTGGCAAGTACAGATCTAATCAAGTCAGACAAATACGAGTAGTTGATGCTATGCTGCAGCAGCCTCCACTTGTCAATACTGAAACCTCTATTGCCGAGGCGTCCACCAAGATGCTTGATGCCAAGCTGAATACGCTGCCCGTGGTAGATAAAAACGAAAAGCTTGTAGGCATAATAAGCGCAACTGACTTCACGCGTTTCGTAGCCAATAATTTCCAAGTGCCTGAGTCTAGCAGTTGAAAGAAAACGAAAATGAGAGGCTTGTAGGCATAATCAGCCCGACCGACTTCATATGTTTCGTGGCAAATAACTTCCAGAGAGACCAAGTCTTGCAAAAATCCTAGAAAATGTGGATAAGAAGGTGTAAGATTTCATGCTAAATCCGACGTGGAAGCAAACTGGTGTTCATGAGGCAAGTCGAGGGCTTCTTTTTCACAGAATAGTTGCCATTGCACTTCTATAATCTCAATTATCCTCCCAGTGGGATTCTGAGGGAAACCATGTAGCCTTCGATGTTCTCGTACCACTTCAGAAATCTGCTCGTTCAATACGTCATCCTCATTCTCTATATATCCTAAAGCAGCCACCACATCAATCTCGTAACACTCTCGATAACCCGTTTCTTATAGTTGAGTGAGTGAACCCAACTGTAAGAAAGGGGTTATGAACGAAGACGTCAAATAGCAGGGCTGTATTCAGGGACTGTGGAGTGCTAGATATATGGCTGCAGAGTTGATTCTTCGCGGAGGTAAAATCTGCCAAAACGGAGAACTATGCAGAAGATCTGTGGTTGTAGATAAGGGAAAGATAGAAGGGATTTACAGAATCGGGCAAGAACCTACTGCAGAGATCGATATCGATTGTACAGGATTGTATATTCTGCCAGGCATGGTTGATATTCACACCCATCTCAGAGATTTAAAGCAGTCAAAAAAGGAGGTTTATCGCTCGGGAACCATGGCCGCTGCTGCTGGAGGTGTAACTACAGTAGTGGATATGCCAAACACTCAGCCTCCAGTTTTATCACTTCAAGTTCTAGAGCGTAAAATAGAACAAGCGAAAAGAAATAGATTTGTCAATATTGGATTCTATGGAGGTATTCCACAGAGTCCTGATGCACTGGATGAAAGATTCTTCAATAAGATTATGGGATTAAAGGTATATCCGCACAGCCCACTTCATGAAGACGTCAGATACACCAAAGAAAGAATTGGAGCATGTCTGAATCTTGCGAAAAGGAACCATCTTCCACTTCTCTTTCATCCCGATTTATCAAATCCAAGTGCAAAGGCCAAAACAGTTCAAGATTTTTTCAAGATACACAGTTGTGAAGCAGAGAAAAGGGCTATAGTTGCGTTCATTCAAGCTCTTCAAGAAACAGAAAGTAGGATGCATGTATGTCATGTCAGTTGTGCATCTGCCGCGAATTTAATCAAGAAACACCGCGCAGAGAATATACTGACAGCCGAAGTCACACCGCATCACTTGTTTCTAACAGGAGATCAATTTACAAACGAAGATGGAAGAGCGAAGGTTATGCCTCCGCTTAGATCACCTTATGACAAGAATGTTTTGAATCAATCTCTATCGCGTTGTGTAATTGATTGTGTAGCTTCTGACCATGCACCACATACCGAGAACGAAAAATGTGCTTCATTCCTAGACGCACCTTCTGGCTTCCCGGGTTTGGAAACGACGGTACCACTCATGCTAACACGGGTTTTCAGGGGAGAAATGCACTGGGTAGAATATCTAAGATGTTGCTGTTCAGGGCCTGCGAGAATACTGAATATACCTAGGAAGGGTATCCTCTGCAAGGACTATGATGCAGATATAGTAGTAGTGCAGGAAGATCAGTATGAGATTAGAGGGGATACATTTCATTCCAAAGCTAATATCACACCGTTCGAAGGACAAGAAGTGCTAGCACGGCCCGTAATGACCTTTGTTGGTGGAATCCTGGTATATCGATATGGAAATTTTGAAGTGGGACCGGGAACAGCCGGTGTTGTACCGGTACGTAGAGTAGTGGAACATTAAACAAATAACTGAGGACGTATATCGATTGAAGTGAGAGGTTCGAAGTGAATCGAGTTTACTCTGACGACGAAGGTGAGTTCTTAGTCAATTTGGCTAGAAGAACTGTGGATCAGTTTGCTCAAAAAGGGACAAAACCCCCTGTACCAGATGATACACCGAGTCATCTAACAAAAAAATCTGGCGTGTTTGTCACACTCAATTCTACTTCCTCAAGTGAAAACCAGCTTCGCGGTTGCATTGGTAGGCCGTATCCCACAGACCCTTTGGTGCAGGCCACAATAGATTCTGCATTTGACGCCGCAGCCAATGATCCCCGATTCTCACCAGTCAATGAGGAGGAGCTCGATTCTATCGTGATTGAGGTTAGCTTGTTAACACCGCCCAAGGAAATTGAATGTTCAAAACCTGAAGAGTTAATCAAATCAGTGGAGATTGGCCGTGACGGTTTGATAGTAGCCAAAGGTGGACGAAGGGGTCTTCTATTACCCCAAGTTCCAGTAAAATGGAAATGGGATGTGGAAGAGTTCCTTAGACATACTTGCAGAAAAGCAATGCTCCCCATGGAAGCTTGGAGAGATACCGATACCAAGTTTATGAAATTCCAGGCTGAGATTTTCGCCGAAACATCTCCGCGAGGGGAAGTAGTTCGGAGAAATGATTCACCAAAGTAATGGAATTGTGAAGAAGATGTATGAATCACCTCCCCATGTAATTGAAAGCCTGAGGACGTTTCTTGATGAAGATATTAGGTCAGGAGATATTACCACTCAATCTCTAATCTCGTCCTCAGAGGAAGGAATTGGGAAGATAAGGGCAAAAGGTAAAGCTGTTGTCGCCGGCCTGAAGGAAATCAGAGATCTTGCTCGCCTTTCCGATTTGAAATACGAATCCATGGTCCAAGAGGGGGTATGGGTTGAATTTGGAGAGTCTGTAATCGCCTTAAATGGAAAAGCGGAAACCCTTCTTACTATTGAGAGACTGGCTTTGAATATCATAATGAGAATGAGTGGAATAGCAACAAAGACACGGAAAATCGTTGATAGAATACGAAAAGTAAATCAAGATGTGATCCTAGCCGCCACCCGCAAAACGACACCCGGATTCCGTTATTTCGAGAAACGGGCAGTACAAGTCGGAGGGGGTGACTCGCACCGATACGCCCTTGATGATATGGTGTTGATAAAGAATAATCATCTGGTTTCCGTTGATAGTATTGAGCAAGCTATCACTACATCAAAGAAAGCAGTTTCCTTCTCAAAGAAAATATCATGTGAAGTCCGAAGTCTGAAAGCAGCATTAGAAGCGGCTAAGGCTGGAGCTGACATCATCTTGATTGATAATCAAACGCCTTCTTCTGTCATGGAAATATGTCAATCTTTAGAGGAGGCAGGCCTCAGGAATCAGGTGATTCTGGAGGTTTCTGGTGGTATCACGGAGCATAGTGCTAGTGAATACGCCGAATGCGATGTAGACGTACTCTCTTCCGGCGCATTGACACATTCGTACAAGAGCGCGGACTTCAGTATGGGATTGAAGATGTCATAGAAGTATTGGTGCCCCGGCCGGGATTTGAACCCGGGTCATAGGGTCGAAAACCCTAGATGCTGGGCCGGGCTACACTACCGGGGCTTGTCGAGGTGTGACAAACTAGCACGGTTATTAAGATTGTGTCGTATGCTATGACTACCGATAACCGGGAAGCTTTTCTTTGACCAGTAGAACCACTTTCCACTCTAGGCTTGTTTAAGTTGATACTCTTCGGAACAGAAATACTGTCTCAAGCAAGTAGACGATTTTCGGGCATCTTTTCATTTTCAGATGTTTCCTTTTGGCTCTCGTGGGTAAATTCATTCAGGGGTTGCAAACCAAGAGTAGTGCTCTCTTCCGAAGACGCTTGCAGAACGAAGTTCTGTAAATCAGATAGGGTAGGAAGACCAGCAAGAGTTCGCTCCCCGGCGACTAGCGTCGGGACCACCAGAATGCTGAATGCTCGTGCCAATCGGTGATATCTGTCAATATTTACCTCATAAATAGAGACATCTGGTATGAATGCATCCTCTCGTTTCAGCATTTTCCGTACAGCTTCACACCAAACACAATGATCGGAGGTAAACATGAGAATCATTCGCTAGGCTCTCGCAGAGTTTTCCCGTAGTTCTACTCGTAGGATTTAAACTCAAACCAATCATCCGCTTCAGATATTTCCCCCAGTTGTGTGAATCACCTGTGAACCAGACATTGATTCGTTAATCCTTGCCAATCTTCAGATTGCCCAAATCCAATTCCCCCTTTCGCAACCTTTATCTCAATGCTTAGACCAAATCGTGTTTGAAAACGCAATCAAGGGCCCATAGCTCAGCTTGGTAGAGCGTCAGGCTCATAACCTGCCGGTCAGGGGTCCAAGCGGTCATAGGCCTCCTATGCCCGGGAAAAATCCCCTTGGGCCCACCATTTTCTTAATAAAACCCTCATAACGCTTTTTCTATATGGTTATCTCTTAGTCCTTTTGCGCGCCATCTTTTTTGAAATGGTTCTTGTTGTCCTCCTTCATGATCAGCAGTTCCTTTTTCCAAGCCATTTCGCTGCTTTCCTCGACACCTTTCTGGTATTCTTGAGTCCGTTCCACCCATGGTTTGATATAGTACCACCTAACCATGTTACTATTCTCTCGGGTATAGAACACATCCATTTTTTTTTCCTTCACCCATGGAAGATTGTCTATCTCATAGCCTTGCTCACGGAGTGCCTGTATAGCATCATCTTCTCTAACTATTCCAATTCCTTCTTCTGATTCAGATGAGTATAGTAACCTTAGGAAAGCCTTTTCTTTCTTAGACAGGCCTGCAAGGGATTTTGATTCAGCCTCGTCTAATGGGTGGAGAAACCATGTATGTTTCTCCACGGGCAATCCGGTCTCAGCACTAGGATGGGCCGGAATCTTTTCGACAAGCCATTGATTCAAAGCGTACTCAATTGCCTTCTCCGCAATCGATGAGGAATTCTCAAAGTCACTTACCAACTGCTTCTCAAGCTCAGTCTTAACAATATCAAGAGGGTGACCGGGTGGTTCAGTTCCCTCAAGCAGTTTAATGAGGGTCTTTACAGCTTCATCCAACCTCTCTTTCAGTTTTTCTTCCACCATTCATTCACATCCATACCATTGTTTTCGAGCTCAATTATTGCCTTATCACGCAATGCCAACTTGCTTCTGATGATTTCTGCCATCTTCTCTCTCTTCTTCACATCATTTGGGGGAGCAATAATCCCCAGTTTGATACTCTCATACAGAGTCTTGGGTTCTGCTCTCCATTCAACAGATACACGTCCAGACCTTTTGTGATATCTAATTGTATACGCTTTAACTCTAACCGAGATTCCTAGTGATTCTACCATCGAAACTTCGTCTACTATGAAATGATTAGGATTCTCGTCTACTATTCTCCTAAGACTTGTTGTGGTTTTGGCTATCTCCTTTGAATCAGACTCTTCTAGTTCGTCTAGTTTTCCAAGTCTAAGAGCCCACGCATGTTCTTCTTCCTTTCCATGTTCTTTAATCAATTCAATCTCCCGTTTTCCGACTTTCGGCTCGAAACCATAGGCCTTAGTCTTGTCACCAGCGTGAAGAACGTTGGAGTGTGTCCACGAAATCTTATTCCCACTTATCGTTCCATCTTGGGGTATTAAAGCTCCAATGAAGGCCTCCTTATCTTCATTTGTGCCCTCAACGAATATTTTGGGAATCCGTGGGTTGTTGATGCCTTCCAGATTAGCGATGAGCATGGTGTTGCTACTCCAGCAAATTGGATACCTAGTGAAGAAGTCATTGTGCCTCCACCGAAAACAAAGGAACAAGCAGAGAAGCGCATGGCTGAAGGATTTGATTGCAAAGACTGGTTCTTCTGTAAGAAGAAGCTGTAGAGCCACCCTCAGAACTTCGAGGCTCGTTGCCCCGATTCTATTTTTCGTTTGACCGAAAGTATCTTAGCGTGAATCAAAGCCGTTAACTTGGAATGGTGGAGCGAAAACCGTTTGTTAAAGGCCCCGTAAAATCCGGGGAGAAGATACGCAGCACCCTAGCAGACGCAGGATTATTAGACAGCGATTTCCGAATAATTCGCGTAAAAGATGATCTCTATCTTCCACTTGAGACTGATGTGTCAAAAGAGGAAGTTGAGGAAATCCTTGATTCAATGGACTACGAGCTGGGCATAAGAGAATTCGAATCTGTTGTAGAAGGTCCTAGAAGTCTTGAAGAAGCTTTGGAGGATAAACTGGATCCGGAAGAGATCGAATTGCTTCCTCGAGCGTATGACCTAATCGGGAATATCGCGGTACTCGAATTGCCTGAAGGCTTAGAGCAGTACGATCAACTAATTGGGCAATCTTTTCTTTCAATCCATCCTCACTTTTCGACTGTACTGGCAAAACGGGGAGCCATCTCTGGTATTAAACGAACTCGCTCGTACAAGTTTCTTGCTGGTGAGAAGAAAACATCTACAATCCATACTGAATATGGACTAGACATTGCTGTAGATTTATCCAAGGCATACTTCAGCCCTCGACTCCTTGAAGAGCACCGAAGAGTCGCAGAGCAAGTGCAGGATAATGAATTAGTCGTAGATATGTTCACAGGCGTCGGCCCTTTCGCCCTTCATATAGCAAAGAAGACTGAGGCTAGGGTCGTAGCGATTGATATTAATCGCAATGCAGTCAAGCTTCTTGAGAAGAGTATCACCCTCAACAGACTCAGTGGGACGATAAAATGCATTGTAGCAGATGCAGATGAATATGTTCAGTCACATTATTACAAAGACGTTGACAGAGTTATCATGAATCATCCTTCTGCTGCGTCAGACTATGTCGGTACCGCTTGTAAAGCATTGAAATCAGGTGGCATTCTGCATTACTATGATTTCATATCTGAGCCAGAACCAGAAGAAAAAGCTGGTGACAGGATTCTCTATCTGATTGAAGAATCTGGCCATCAAGCTGAAGAAATTCTCCATATCCGGCGGGTAAGAGACAGTGCGCCCTACGAGTATCAAATGGCTGTTGATGTTCTAGTTATTTGAATGTCAGAATACATTCTAGTATGGAACTCGGTTTCTGTAGTGCGTCTATGAATGGACGATTCAAGTCTGAAGCCGCCTTGTCTGCCCGGATCATCAAGGTCCTGCCACATTGATAGGTGCTTGTTCTGGCAACCATACTTGTATCATCAGAATAAGTTAGACCCTTGGCGCCATGGCCTGTTACAGTTTCAGTATACCCTTGTACAGTCATCTTGAGCTCAATCACTGTATCCTCTGATTTTACCAGTGATATGATTTCTGAACTCAAATCTGTAAGTGCCAGTTCTCCCCTCACACCAACAATACAGGTACCTCTCGGGGTCAATTTTTCTTCAGTTGTTAACTCAAGAGTTGTTTTGTGCTTACCCACGATATTTCTGTGGCCATGAGCAATGAACGACACCTTAGGCATGTATCCATATTTCGATAACCCTTTTTATGAATAAAGCTAATACATCCTGATTGGAATGCCTGAAGATAATCTGCAGAAACAGAAAGAGCGCCTAATCAAACGGTTGAAACAGGGAGGATACTTAGAAACAGAAGCCGTGGAAAGAGCATTCAGAGAAGTGCCAAGGAGTCAATTTCTACCACCCGGTCATGAAAGTGCGGCATATCGAGATACGCCTCAGCCAATATCTCATGGCCAGACCATATCCGCACCTCATATGTGCGTGATTATGTGCGAAAAATTGAACCTCCGAGAGGGTTTGAAAGTCTTGGAGGTTGGTGCAGGTTCAGGCTATCATGCGGCATTATGTGCCGAACTGGTCGCGCCAAAAGATGCAACAAACCCGGGTCAGGTCTATACTATTGAAATCGTAGAGCGATTGATAGAATTTGCAAGAAGCAATCTCAAACGAGCTGGCTACATGGATCGAATAACATTGATTCATGGAGATGGCGCAAAAGGAATCCCTGAGGAAGCACCATTTGATAGAATACTGGTTACAGCTGCAGCACCCAGCATACCTGACCCTTTAATCGAGCAATTAGACAAAGGAGGCTTAATGCTTATACCGGTTGGGGGAAGGGGTTTCTTCCAAGAATTGATTCGAGTCAAGAAGGAGCAAAATGGAAAGATAACGAAAGAAGAATGGGGCGGAGTTGCTTTTGTGCCCCTGACAGGTGAATTCGGGATCTAGGGGTTACGTGGCCATATGCAAGGGGACTACTCTCAGCTTGATTTCGTCTTCATCCTCTAAACCCAGTGTGTCTCGGAGATTCACCGGTGCAATCACTTCAAGAATATCTGGACTATGATGCGTTCTTTGAGCAATAACAATTGCTCCCTCAACGCGATCTTCTATTCTTGCTCTATAGCAGATGACATCCCCAAATGTGCGTTCCTTGTGGCTGAATCCAGGGACAACCAAGGGCGTACTGTGTTTCATTCGTTTTATCGATTGACGTGATGTCTCATCGGTTACTCTCACGTTCAACGTTCCGGAATATGGTTCAAAACCTAATGCCTCTTTGAATCGTTTTGAATACATATCAACGTAATATGCCCCCTCACCAATCCCATCTACTATCTCACCTCTTATGATAATATCTTCAGATGGTGGTGCAAACGCCACTTCCAGCCCATTCAGTATATCGATAAGTTGTTTTTTTCCGCGTTCAGTTATCTTCACTAGCATCCCATTAGCAGTATGGCTTCTTTCAATAAGACCCTCTTCAACACAGGATGTCAGTCTCCTCGAAGCAGTTTGTTGGCTTACATCAAGTCTTTCGCCCAGTTCACTTGTTGTAATATTGCATCTCCTGTGAATGGCTCCATCTTTTGCCAATGTGTAGAGTGTGAACCAATTGTCCGGCGAAATCATATTATCGTCTCCTTAACGCCTTCAGCCACCCTACGAGATTCATGGTCCGCTTTTACTATAGGTTCGGGTCTGCCTGACTTTGCTACTCTGTTAACTATTTCTATTGCCGTTTCAAGTGTTATTCTGTGCCCTATGGAAACATAAAGGGGATTCTCTTTTCCTAGCCAAAGAGTAGCACCAACAGTTTCTTCAGCATCTGTTATCAATGCAATATCCCCTCGACGGGGCCCGATGTCTCCTAATAGGAGACTCTTGGCTACTCCTATAGTCTGTCTATTGCTTTTGATTCCTACATAGGAAGCTAAACCACAACACCGCTGATGTAAGATTCCATTTGCATCAATGAGAATCGGGCCAGTTTCACCAAGTTCATTGAGTAATGATATCAAGACAGGGCTTTCCCGAAGATGGAAATAACCAGAGACATACGGAAATTCGCACGGAATGACCAACGTTCTTTTTCTTATGGTTTTGTTTTTGGACAAATCTATGGTTACAGCTGCTCCAATTGCTTTTTCATCGACATAAGAAACGTCAACCCCAGTCACAAGCCCTTCTTCATCAAATGGTGGGATGTCATCTCTTCGAACTTGTTTGGCCATCTCTTCTTGTTCTTTCCCTGCCTCTTCTATCATTCGATCAATGATGTCACTTCTCGTTGCCCATCCACTCCCTAAAATCCGAAAGTTCATCAACAATCATCTTCTGTCGCACCGCACTTGTGATATCGCCCCTTGTTTTTTCAATCAAGGACCTTGCAACATCACATTTGTGCCGTAGGTTGGGTATCAGAGCATTCGGAAAATCGAATCCATTCAATTCCTCAAGAATTTCTTCCATGAATTCCAAAAGACTCTCAGCATAGTCAACTTCGTCTTCTCGAAGCGAATCCAGAATTGCCCGCCTGAGTTCACCAACAGTGTCCCCTAACCCGGTCAGGTAGCTCCGTAACTCGATATTGTATTTTTCGGGAGGGGTGTAGGTTCCGTCTTTGAGAAGAGAGAGGACATTAGCTGCTTCAGCCAATTCTTGATGAGCCTGTCTCATAATATTCGATTTTGAGATGTAGTCACTCTTTGACATTATTTGCTTCCCTTCTTCGATGATTGTATGGGCTTCCTGAAGCAATGACTCCGCTTTTTCGAAGTCTCCTCTATGAGATGCCTTTATGGATTGACTACATGTTCTAACTGCTTTTCGTGAAAGCGGGAGCGCTTTTTCGCGAATCGTGTCATCAGATTCAATTTCTTCCAATATCGGTTCAAGTATCGGCTCTAAACTCATCTCAAATCATCTCAAATCTCATTCTATTTTTTTAATTTGTTTGCGGCGCGATAATAGAATAACTCTACTTTCAACTTGTTCATCAACTAGATAGTAACCAGTAAGTGCTGCGATTTTCTCTGCGAAAGACTCGATGTCTTGGTGCGAAGGAGAGTTTCTCTTACTCAACCGCCTTCTTGAAGCGCCTAGGTGCATATACCCTTTGAGCTCAACAAAGTCGGGCTCACCACTGATGATGAGGTCTGCATACGAACGTGGATGATGCATATTGCGTTCAGATACCATAGTCAACCTATTTACAGTTCGGCATTCTAGGGACTGCAGGAGCTCTTGTGACTGCTTCAGCCTTTGCCAGCCATCGCTAATGCTTGGATGACATAATCGTCTGTAGGTTTCTTCATTCGGAGCTGCCAATGTGATATAGAGCTGAGTTGGGGGCGTGATTTTCCGTAATACTTCAGGCATCGTCCCGTTTGTTACTAGAAATGATGTCATGCCTCTGCGATTTACTTCCTCTATGAATTCGCCAAGATAGGGGTACAATGTTGGCTCTCCTGCCAAGGAGATTGCTACATGCTTCGGATTGCGTGCTTCATCATACATCTTCTGGGGTACATCAGCTCCTGCCTCAGGATTATATCCACCAAGTGAGCGCAAATTCGCCATTTGTGTATCGTCAAGGAGCTTGGCAGCATCTAAGACAGCCGATTTCTCCACCGTGATTTGATCCCAATTTACACCTACATCATCGGGTGTAACACGCCAGCAGAATTGACAGTTCTGAGTACACTTGTCAACCACTGGAGTCATTTGTAGGCACCTATGGCTCTCAATCCCATAGAATCTCTGTTTATAGCAGTGGTCTCCATAAAGCAAGCTTTTCTGTTGCCATTGGCAGGCTTTGAAAGCCCCTCTCTCGCCTAATAGATGATAACCTTGGCGGTTGAGTTTTGCACGAAGCTGCTTTGGCATTCCGGAAGTCAATTCTGATTCGATTCAGCTATATAGGCCCTGCTTATCAGCCTTGACTAATAGTCTTGGCGGGTATTTCCAATATGCTATTCTGGAACACATAACTAGTCTGAGCTTGCAAGGCGTTGTGCAATCTGTTCTTGCTGATACCAAGAGCCAGTAAGCACACCTTTTCGGGCAAGCTCTCCCAGTTCAGCTCTGATGTGCGAATCCAATTTGCCTGGAGACATGTATTCAAACTCACTACCCGGCAACGGCATGAAAACGTGAGCATGTATTTTTCCGCCCATATTTACGATTGTATGGCATGTCTCAAGGCTTCTACGTGCATCATCTTGGCTTTCACCAGGCAGCCCAAAAATCATGTCTACATGAGGGACAAAACCACAATCAAGAGCGGTCCGAATGGCGCTCATGCCTTCGGAGACTGTATGCTGTCTATTGCTTATCCGTAGTACTTCATTACTGCCAGACTGTAGGCCGATTTGCAGAGTTTCACTTGCGACGTACTTCCGCATCATCGTTAGGATATCTGAATCGACGAACTCAGGCCGTACCTCCGACGGGAAGGAGCCGAAATAAACCTCTTCAAGCCCATCAATGGCGGTGGATTTTTGAAGAAGAGCCTCGAGTTTTTCCGGGGCAGGCCGACGACCGGGTCCGCCATAACACAGTGCATTCGGTGATAAAAACCATGTGCGACTAAATCCTCGCTGAGTAACAGCCTTCTGTAGCCATTTGATTATGGTCTCTATCGATCTGTGCCGAACTCGCCCACCACTCAAGAAAGGTGTGCTACAGAATTTACACCGATATGGACAGCCGCGCGTTACTTCAATGGGGCCTACTACATTCATCTTCACTGCAAAGGGCGGATATTCATCAAGATCTACTGTGGGAAGATTCTTCGGTGCTGGTGGATTATCAATTTCGCCAGAAACAACCCCCGGAATGCCATTTGGTTCCTTCTCGTGAATCACGCAATCAAGGAGATCGCAGAGAGCTTTCTCTCCTTCGCCAATAACTACAAAATCGAACCCATATTGCAGGACTTCTATTGGTCTTGCAGATGTATGCGCACCTCCTGCAATCAAGATAACAGAGTTGCCAAAGTGTTTTCTAACTAGCTGAACCTCTTTTCTCACTCTCGTCGTGTCAGTACTCAGTATAGAATAGGCAATGACTACCAATCCATCTTTGTTTACCTTAGAAATAGAGTCCAGGTCAAGTTCAGGTGGTGCTGTCAATTGGAGATGCTGTAGTCGAGAATCGTTTTCTACTGCTCCCAACAGGGCTGCTATGCTATACCTAGTATTCTTATGAAATCTGAAGACCAATGTAGCTGGCGACAACACCTACACGCACTTTATTCTACAACGCGCTCTTCTACGCCATCTTCTGTTACAGTCATAACGTGGACCTTGCCACCAGACTGCACGTCTCTCTCAATTCCAGCTCGAACCGAATCGACTGCAATTTCTTCAGCCTCTTTTACGGTAATGCCCTCTCTGTACTCTTTCTCAAGCACACCATAGGCGGTCTGAACCCCGCTTCCTGTTGCAGCATAGTCCTCTTCAAGGAGAGAGCCACCCATGTCAAGCGCATAGAGAGCCGGCTCATCATCAACTCCCACAACAATCGTCTGTACGAAGAGGGGGCTTAGTTTCCTACGGTATAATGTATTTGCAATCATTTTCGCCAGTGCCTTCACCGTAATCGGTTTTTTCTGATCCATCTCATACAATCGTATCTGAGCCTTAATTCTGTTAACAAGCATTTGATAATCAGAGGTAAGACCTGCTGAAGCAAGCACTATAGTATCTGTCAGCTTGAATGTTTTGATTCCTTTATCTGTCAAGACCATGGTTCCCCAGCTAATTAGGGAATCCGTAGCAATTACTGCACCATCTTTACACTTTAAGCCAACAACTGTGGCACCGGTTGGAAGCGACATTTGATATCATCTCCTATTTAGGGAACAGAGCTCTGGTATGGTCAATTCCCATCTTTTTAAAAGTGTTCAGATGGACAGATAACTGTCCTTCTGTGAGTCAGCAGGCGAGAGTGAAATTCATGAAGAAGCTCAACCCCTTCCACAATATCCCGTCGATAATGACCGCTGAGGAAATCATAGAGTTTGCGCATAATCGTTCTATGAAGATTTCACGGAAAGGCTCACTGAAGATGCGGAGAAGAGAAAGAACCCGTATAAGAGAGATAGCGCGCCTTAAAGAGTTCACTAAACAAGTCAAAACGAAGCTAAAAGCCGTGGTAGAGGGCTTCCCATCTCTTGACCAACTTCATCCGTTCTATCGTGAGCTGGCAGACATTATAGTCGGAACTGACGAGTTGAAAAAAGCCCTAGGTGCGGTCTATAATTGCATTCCAACCATAGATCAGATAGCCAAAAATCATCTTGAAGCATTGAAGCTTGCAAATGACTATCGCAAGATGAAACGGAGTAGGAGTGCAGCCAAGGGAAGGATAGCGTCAGTACTGAGAAGTACAGCCTCGAATCTAGATTTCATCATTGAGGCTAAGAGAGACCTTGCGAGATTGCCGGGGATATTGCCAAATTCACCCACTATTGTATGTGCGGGTTTTCCAAATGTTGGCAAATCCACTCTTGTGAAAGCGGTATCTTCAGCTGAACCTGAAATTGCGTACTATCCATTTACGACCAAGCAAGTTATTCTTGGTCATCTCCGTGTACGTGGTTCTTCAGTTCAGATTGTAGATACACCAGGAATTCTTGATCGTCCCATGAGCGAACGTAACAAGATTGAACGAGAAGCAGTTGCCGCTTTGAAGTATTTGGCACACATTGTATTATTCATCATAGACCCATCACAGAGCTGTGGCTGGAGCATAGACGAGCAATTCAACCTATATTCTGAAGTTAGGCGGATGTTTCCCGTAAGCCCCATACTTGTCGCTTTCAATAAGATAGATATCACACCGGAAGACAAACTGAAGGAAGTCAGATTGCGCATGGAAGATGCCTATGAAATAATAGCCACTGAAGGCGTTGGAGTAGAAGAGCTAATTGAAGATGCTGTTGAGCTGGCTGATATTCCCGAGCAGGAAAAATCGATTGAGGACCTCATAGCATCAGTTGCTAGAGGTGACACCAGTTCCTTTGAGGGTTAATCTCCCAGGTTTTCCGGATTCTCCCTCCAATTGGGTTTCAATACCAAGCATCTCTTCCGCAACCCAGATATTTGTCTCGAGATGAGAGGTTATTTTTGTGACTCCAATACTGCTTTTGCCTTGCGCAACAGCCATGTAGGGAACTAGCATATCGCAAAGATGCGAATCAACAGCCTTTCCAGTCGACAATTCACTTACGAGCTGTATTGCCGCCTCTCTTCCGACTTTCTCTGCCGGCTTCCCTTTCTTGCCTAGACTATCGCCACCGATTCTCACACCACGGTTGGATTCGGCCCAGATGACGATTCCACTACCGGCACCGAGATGCGGATCGTCTTCCTTGGACCAGTACTCTCTCTCAATGTTGATGTTTTCAAGGCCCTTTCCCCTGAGATACGATTCTGCTGCGTCTGCTTGGCGGTGGGCAACGTGCGCCGGTAATCTTGCACAATGAGAAATCCCTACTACCTCCAGAATTTCACCAAATTCGACAAGATCAATACTATGGATTTCATTTACAGATTTTATGCCACAAGATACCCTTCCACCACCTCGTGGATAGTGCCCTCTTCGATGCTGGGTTATCTCTATTTTTGGGCCCATTTTCTGTAACATGAAATCAAAGACATGCTTCATGTAATCGATAGGCGGACTCCAGAGGACATCAGTACCTCCAGTTATCTCAATGTATGATTGGTCTGGTGAAAGGACTGCCGGAAGGAGTGCGGCCTGGAGGGCAAGTGATATGGCTCCCGCGGTACCAATATCATAACTGATTCGTCCCCCTCGTCTTTCTACAGGATGAAACTCGATTGTGGTGCTGCCAATTCTCAAGCCCTTGATTTCTGCATTTACCAGCCGCCCAGTAACTTCAATTCCTGCAATATGCTGATTCTTGAGGCCTGGTGTAGGCCGCCCTGCTCGGATGTTTACAACCCGAACTGGTTCCATCGTAACTGCAGAGAGCGATATTGCCGTACGAAGAATTTGACCGCCACCCTCGCCATAAGAGCCATCGATTTCAATCATCGAATTCCAACCTTGTTTTTTCAAGGGTCTTCTCGGATTAATTTTTTCGCTTTCACAAGTACGGTAGATCGGTCCAATCAAATCCTTTGCCAAATGCTTAATTACAGAATAGTAAGCTCGGAATCAGTGATGAGATTGAGATCCGTATTTGTCGGTAGATTCCAACCCATTCACAATGGGCATCTCCATTCAATAAGCCAGATTCTCGACCGAGATGAGGAATTGGTAGTTGCAATCGGTTCGGCGCAGTACTCTCATACTCCAAGCAATCCGTTTTCGGGTGGAGAACGAGTTATGCAAATAAGATGTGCTCTACTCGATGAAAATCTGTCAATGGATACCATTGACATCATACCAGTACCAGACATACACATCCATCCGCTATGGGTGGCTCATCTGAGTTCGCTAGTCCCGTATTTCGAAAAGGTGTATAGCCATAATCCGATTGTTCGAAGTCTTCTTAGAGATGCAGATATTACAGTGGGTACGACTGAGTTACTGAATCGGTCAGAGTATAGCGGTAAGCATATCCGGAGGCTCATGCGTCAAGGGAATCCAGAATGGAAGTCATTTGTTCCAGACGCGGTCGTTGAGATAATTGAAGAGCATAAGATGGATGAGAGGGTCCGTCAGATTGGTGAAGTGACTCTGAAGAAGTAACAATCTTGCAAGGTAGAGTTTAAATAACTAGGCGAGAGGACGAATTCACGGTGAACGTAGAATGCTAGGTGAATACGTTCCATATTAGTGGTGTTTTTCTCAAACCTAGCTATGAATCTATATCTCAATCAGTCTATAGAAGGGTAAGCCAATGAATAGCGATGATAGTAACAAGGCCATATTCGATATCTCACATGATGAAAACTTCCCGGATTGGTTTGGCGAAATATGTAAAGTAGCTAAATTAGCGGATATCAGATACGGAGTAAAGGGTTTTACACCATTTCAACCATGGAGCGTCATGAGTATGAATCTCATGTTCGATTTCTATGAGAAAGCGCTTCAAGAGAAAGGGCACACACCTATGCTCTTTCCTACAGTTATCCCAGAGGGAAATCTGAGAAAGGAATCTCAGCATGTGGAGGGTTTCACTCCCGAAGTATTCTGGATAGAAGAGTATGGCGATGGAAAGAAGCTGGAAGAAAGGCTAGCACTAAGACCCACCAGTGAAACAGCTATCTATCCGATGTATTCCCTATGGGTTCGTAGCTGGCGAGATCTTCCCATGAAGCATTACCAGAGGTGTTCTGTCTTCAGATCCGAAGTTAAGAGTACCCGACCTTTCCTTCGAGGACGCGAATTCCTGTGGATTGAGAGTCATAACGTGTTCAGAACACATGAAGAAGCAAAAGCGCAAGTGCAAGAGGATTTGGAGACAACAAAAGAGGTTGTAACAGACTGTTTTGGCATCCCAGTAATGGTGTTCAAGCGTACTCAATGGGACAAGTTCCCTGGAGGTGTGAATACTTATGCTGCTGATGCGTTGATGCCTGATGGTAAGGTCATCCAGTTACCTTCAACTCACGATCTTGGAGATAACTTCGCCAAGCCATTTGAGATAGAATACCTTGACGAGAACAATGAATATGTCTATGCTTACCAGACCTGCTATGGTCCGGCCATTTCACGAATTTATGGAGCAATGATATCAATCCATGGCGATGACCAAGGCCTTCGGTTGCCGTTCAAGATAGCACCCTATCAGGTAGTAATCATCCCGATATTCAGGGGAGATAAGGAGGAAATGGTACTTCAGCGCTGTAGGGAAATAGAAGACAAACTGAAAGCGAATGGCTTGCGGGTTCATCTCGATGATACGGATTCGACACCTGGTTGGAAGTACAACTACTGGGAGATGAAAGGGGTTCCCATCCGTGTTCATATAGGTCCTCGCGAAGTGAAGAACGAGACTGCAGTGCTATTCAGAAGAGATCTAATGGAACGCGAAACTGTTGATTCAGATGAAATCATAGAGAGCATAGAGACGCTAGGTGAAGAAATCGATGCAGCTTTGCTGGAGCAAGCTCAATCAGAGCTCAAGGACTTGGTTGTTGATGCAGAGAATATGAATTCCATAGACGACGGTCTCGAGAAAGGAAAGATCGCACGAATACCGTTCTGTAGCACAGACATGGATGGTGAACAATGTGGCGAGGAGATTAAAAATCAAACTGGCGGAGAAATCAGAGGTACGCGGATTGATGTGGAAGAAGAAGCCGAAGGCATCTGTGTAGCATGCGGAAAACCCGCAAATGCAGTTGTCTATGTCGCACGCTCTTACTAAAAGATAATAGGGCTCCTAACAACTACACGCCGCAGAACCTCTGCAGCTGAGCCTGAAAATTGAGGGAGTTCATAAGTTGAAAGTTCTCGTTCCATATAGCGAAGATTTTGCTGATAGAATCCGGCAGATAGTTGGAGACAGGGCAGAGGTTGTCACGTCTGAAAGAACTCCTGAGCAAATGCTTGAACAAGGGGACGATGCAAGCATCATAGCTTCAGGACGGGTCCCTGAAAAATACATCCGAAGTGTGGAATCACTGGAGATGATTCAGGCTTTCGGTGCAGGAGTAGATAAAATCGATATGGACGCTCTCAGAGAGCGGGGCGATGTTATTGTTTGTAATTGTCATCAGAATTCGGAAGAGGTGGCAGAATATGCAGTAATGCTCTTACTGGCTCTGGCAAAGAGAATCCTACGCAGCGATAGGCTACTGCGAAAAGGGGACTGGAAGATGGCGTGGGGCAGTGATTTGCCCAACATCGAACTCCGAAACAAAGCATGTTTGATTATAGGTTTGGGCCATATAGGCTCTGAAATAGCTCGGCACCTTAAGGCATTCAACATCTACCTAGTAGCAGCTACAAGGACTGGGGCAGGTTCTGCATCTTCTGTGGATGAGCTTGTCTCTATTGAAAATGCTGAGAATCATATCAGACAAGCAGATTTCATCATTCTCTCATTGCCACTTACCAAGGAATCGCACGGAATGGTTAACGAAGAGTTTCTCTCATACATGAAGAAATCTGCATTTCTCATAAATGTCTCTCGGGCTCCTATTATTGAGCAAGAGGTACTATTTAGCAAGCTAGAGAATGAAGAAATCGCTGGTGCCGCTCTCGATGTATGGTGGAATTATCCTGCTGAATGGGGTTCGGCCGGTCAGTTCCCTTCCGAAAAGCATCCGTTTCACAAGTTAGATAATGTGATCCTTTCTCCACACCGTGCAGCCTATTCAGAGAATGTTATGAAGGAACAGATTCGGTTTGTGGCTCACAACATCCTCAGATTTATCGAAGGAGAGGAGCCATTAAATCAGGTTGATATAGAGAATGAATACTGAAAGTCCAGTCAAATCTATAGAGAATAATTTGCAATCAAAGTCAGGGAAAGAGGAGACAACACTAATCTGTCAACTAGTTGTTTTCCTTGACATGGATTCATCCATCAGTCAACGTGTTTAAGAGATACCCTTTCGAGGAATATTCCAATGACCATCAATGATATCATGTCTTCAGAGGAGAACGCTGCGAGTATAACCAAATTATCCGATATTCCTGGAATAGGGCCTAAATACAGGCGGGTTCTTACGGAGTACTTTGGCAGTGAAAAAGTAGCTCTGAAAGTGATACTAGATTCGCGCGTTGACCTAGTTGCTTCAGTACCACAGATTGGTTCAAGGCAAGCAGTAAATATTGTGAAAGGCGCCTTTGAACAACAATTCGGCACAAGCTCGAAAAGCATACTTCGAACTTCTGATGTTCAGGATATTTTCGAAGCAGTTATTGAAATAATTCAAAACTATGCCAATACTACCTATGCCAAAGACAAACTATATCTCTATTTCCCATTGCCGCCAGATAAAATCGATACTATTCGTGAACGACAACGCTATTTCGGCAACGCAATGGAAATGGTTCATGCATTGAAGAATGATGATTGTCAAATTCTACAGCAGAACCTGAAGAACATTAGAGGTTTACTTCATCGTGTAAGACCGAAACGGCTCGAAGGGCGAGTTGTACTCACTACTGACGAAGAGGTATTTGACGAACTGGTCAACCAAGGAGTCGACAAGTGGTGTCCAGTCTATGTTCTTTCGGAAGGGGAGAGAGCACTGGATTATGCACAGGGGTATGATTTGGTTTTCTACATATCAACATCCGGTTTTTATGACGATTCGATGGATATGCTTCAGAATGTCGAGTTGTTAGGAGAAAACTGGTCCATCGATCAGATTCTTCCAGAGCAAACAGTTGGGTTCTATACTAGGAATTATCATGTTATCCGTGCTGCAAGCGAACTTGCGGATATTTTCTCAAATCTTCCAGATAATGAAGCTATGAAACAGTTTTCTGAAGCCATCGACGCTGAGAGCCTCAACAGAGTTGGTGCCCTTCTTGAGAAACTTAACGAAGATGGGTCTATTGCTCAGGGGATTGACGATGAGCTTGACCGATATGCCCATGCAGTGAATAATTTCCAAACTGCGATAGCTGAAACTGAAGCGTGGACAAACGAGGAGATAGAGCGCCGCATATCCGAAAGCGAGGTTACCCTTGGGGGGCAACAAATAATCAGCATTCTTCAATCCGCCGATATGGAAGGAGCTGAAAGTAACGCTATGCGAAGCATGCTTCCCCCAGAGATTGTTGAAATATTCTCTACTGTAACGCAAGAAGCAGAAGATCGATTACTCGAATTCCTTGGATTGGATTTACGAGAAGCAGATTGGGTCGCAGGAATTGTTAGCGAAGAGATATCGCTCCCGGTGAATATGGTCTCGGCGCGAATAAACGACTTGGAGGATAAGATTAGATCTGTCTATGCAGAACTGAGTTTTGAGTTCATGAGTGAACTGGCGAATGAATTGGAAGGCCTTCGAGACGCAGTGAAACAAGCTGTTCAGACCTTGCTTGAATTCGATTTGTTCCTAGCCGTAGGTCTCTTTGCCCGGGATTATGGTCTTCATACTCCAGATGTATCCGCACATTACCACGGTGTAGGAATCAAGGACGCGACTAATCTCTTCCTAACACGAAGCAGGCTCAAAGGAAAACATGGTGAAGTTCAGCCGATAGACTATTCCATCGGAGAGAATCCATTCAAACCTGTAGGGACTGATGGAGAGAACTGCGCGGTATTGTCAGGTGCTAACAGCGGTGGTAAAACCACAACAATTCAGACTATTGCACAGATAGTAACAATGGCCCAAGCTGGCTTTCCGGTACCTGCTAGAGAATCGTATGTTCAAGTGTTTGAGGAAGTCTATTTCTTCTATAAGAGTCGAGGAATGGTTAGCGCAGGTGCATTTGAGACAATGTTGGAGCAATTTGCTGAGATTGTCACTTCCAATAAGCCAAAGCTTGCTCTGTTTGATGAAGTTGAAGCGATGACTGAACCAGGAAGTGCTGCGAATGTAATTGCGGGTTTGCTCGAAATCCTACAGCAGGACCCGAACAGCGCAACGGTCATCTGCAGCCATCTTGCAAGTGAAATCAAGGAAGTCTCCATTGTTGACATCAGAATCGATGGAATAGAAGCCAGAGGACTTGACAAGAATCTCGATTTGATTGTTGACAGAAGTCCACGTTTTGGGTACTTGGCTAGGAGCACCCCCGAGCTGATTGTGGAACGCCTAGCAAAGTTAGCCAAGGGGGACAAGAAGCGTGTGTATTCTAAAATTCTTGATAACCTGAATAAATCTCGCCATGAAGAGATATGAGCGGTCTTCATGATGAAAATTCTAGTTTTTGGCGATACACACATTCCTACTCGCAGAGATTCCATTCCGGATGCTTTCTACTCGATTATTGAGGATAGACATTATGACTTGGCATTGATAACTGGCGACTTGGTAGAAGAACATGCAATGCGAGAATCTCTGCCCATCCTTCCTCGATGTTGCATAGTACGGGGAAATATGGACTACTCATATGATCATAATTTCCATGAAGAAATCAATATCGGTGATTTGGAAATATTGCTTCTCCACGGTACACAATTACGACCACGTGGCAGTATTGAGCAAATCCGAGACATCCTAGATAATGTCGGGTGCGATATAGCCATCCATGGCCACACTCATGAAGCACAAGTCAAGCTCTATGAGGGGCGATTGATTCTAAACCCCGGGACACTATCAGGTGCTACGGGTGTATCAACCGGCCGACAAGAAGCCAGTTTTATTGAAATGGAGGTAGATGGATCTACTGTGAAAATAGTTCTCTACAAGACTGATTGGAATACTTTGAAGAAATCTACTCTTTCGTTTGAGAAAAACGATGGTGCAATGGTGTGAGTAGAAAAGTAGCGAAGTGCGGCTGTCAAGAAGAGGCTGCGCGGATTCGGAAGTTTCCGGACAACAATCTTAATATTGCATTTCCTCCCAGCCTCGAAATGAATAGTGCCGCCGTGGCTCAGTCCGGTAGAGCGACAGCCTGTTAAGTTGTTGGCCCCAGGTTCGATTCCTGGCGGCGGCGCCAACCTCTCTTTTCATGAACCTATCCAAGGCTTGTATCGAGAATCATCATCACTATGAAGCCCAGCATCAGCCCAGCTGTTGCAGCTCGGGCAAAGCCGCCCGAATGACTTTCTGGCACCATTTCATCAGACACTATGAATACCATAGCACCAGCAGCAAAGGCCAATCCGTACGGGAGTAAGAAACGCGAGAAGGATACCACAAAAACACCAAGTATACCTCCAATTGGTTCTACCAGTCCTGAGAGCAAAGCGTAACCTGCTGCTCTTCCTCTAGAATAGCCTTCTCGTACCAAGGGCATGGCAACGGCAAGCCCTTCAGGGATGTTTTGAAGACCTATAGCTAAAGCTATAGTTAGGCCGGCACCGGTGTCTCCAGTTCCAAAAGCTACACCCACTGCCAAGCCTTCGGGAAAGTTGTGGATTGTTATCGCAAGAACGATTAACCAGATGCGTGAAAGATTCGTTGGTGGCCCTTCATGACCTTTTACCTCGTGTTCATGAGGGATATATTTGTCAGCAACATGCACAAAGATACCACCCAAGGCAAACCCGAAAGCAGTAATCCATGCTCCACTCAGATCAAGGGCGGGTATCAGGAGACTGAAGGCTGACGCTGCCAGCATAACACCGCCTGCAAAGCCGAGCATAATGTCCAGTGTCCTCCGCCCAAAATTTCCGCCCAGTAGCACAGGAATTGCTCCCAATCCAGTGGCGGTACCTGCGAGTAAGCTGGCTATGGCTCCAAGTGCTATCGGATCCGTCGGCAGTTGCATTTTGATTTTGCTCCTTAGAGACTCTGTATCATGCCACTAGACCGGTAAACCTTGGGATTCTAATATTCTAACACTAGAAAAGGTCTTTCATTTGCCTTTGAATTCATTATGATTCTTGCTTCTCCAAGACACCCTGAGTCTCAAACTTGATGTTTTCAGCCGCTTTGAGCCATGTTTTTCTCTCGTCAAGGGAATCTCTTGACAATGTCTGTCTCTTTCGGCAATGACTTTGGAATACTAGGCTCGCCTGAGAGAATCATGCGTATGCTCATAGGACTGTATGAAACCACGACAGATGATGCTATGATTCTGACCTATGAAGAAAAACAGGAATGGGGCTTTCAGTAGATTGTGTGTGTCGAATGCTTCATACGAACAACGAGGAAGCGCTTTATAGCTCGGGGTAATATGTTCTCTAGTCCAGATTAGATGTGACATCTTTGAGTGCCACGGTGAAGAGTAAGTACTACGACTACATGCTCTTGGTGCTGTTCATTGTCATGTTCTCCATCCTATGTTCTTTCCTCGTGACAGGCGCTGCGTGGAATAGTGTTTCTGATGAGAGAGCCTTCTTCAGGATTGCGTTCTTAATGGCTTTCTTGGCCATGTCCGCGGGTGTCGTCTTCATCTACTCGCTTGTTCACTATGCTCAGTTGCCAAACCTAAGAAGCCTGATAATCATGTTTCTGGGGGCAAATGTTGTCGTATTCTCGTTCTTGTTTTTGGTAACTCATCCTAGCGCTCTGGGCTCACCACTTGCAGGCCGTGATCGCAACAGGACAGTAGTCACAGCTCTTGGGTTCCTACTCACGCCTGGTGTGCTTGCGGGGTCGGTCTTTGGTGGAAAAGAACTGACAACGAGGAACAGGAGCTTTGTCATACTCTGGGGTTTGGTACTTCAGCCCTTGTTCTCAATATCGTTAATACTGACTAAAGATCCCCTCTTCAAGGTGACTGATCCAACTGGTGGCCTGGCAGGACTCACACCTGTTGGATGGTTACTGACAATCGTGGTAGGTAGCACTGCAGTACTGTCCTTGGTACGATATACTAAGGAATGGTTCAATGCTCGCGATAGGATAGTGCTGGGTTCAACACTAGCTCTGGTTTTCTGGCTATACACTTTCGTTGTCTATAGCCTCCTTGAAGACCCCTATCAAGTAGCCGAGTTCTTATGGATTGGTGGAGTGATAGCGGGGTTCATCATCCTGAGCATTGCGATGATATTCACTGCCATTATTGAGCCACACCGCGGTCTTGAGTCCCTTGTTGAGAGGAGGACAAAGGAACTTGAGACCGCCCGGAAAGAGAGTGACCTTTACCTCTCAATGTGGGTGCACAAGATGGGAAACCTCCTTCAGGGAATTGTTTCATGCTTGGAAATCTTAACCCTCGAAGAACCAGTGGACGACGCTTACAAGCGAGCCATCGAGACAGCAATGAAACTGAGCAAGGAGTCAACCTTCTTCAACAGGCAGGTGGCAACCCTCTCAGAGATAAAGTCCATTGGTGAAAAGAAGCTTGTCCCCTATAAGCTCAAGACCGCAATAGAGAGAGCTCAACAGACTGTGGAACAGATGCTCAAGGGAGCCAAGTTCAGATTCGAAATCAGTGAGATTGATGATAGTCTGCTGGTGCTGGCTGACAACAAACTGGACATCCTGCTCACCAACCTATTCGTCAACGAGATACTCTCACGAGACGGGGAGATACTCATCTCTGTCGATACCACGTCTGTAGACAACCAAGTCGAGGTCCAAATTGTGACGGACGGATCCAGACCTACGGATTCTGAACTTGACCAACTGCTGAGCACTGATGTCCCCGAGATTACAACCCTCAATCTTAATCTATTCAGCGTGCGACTTCTGCTAGAAAGATATCGCAGTAGTATCGAGTATTCTAGGAACGATGATATGGGCAGGAACAAGTACGTGATAAAGCTGCACAGATACAAAGAGTGACAGATATTTGATGACGTGTTTCTACTACATCTGATTGTGCATTACCATTCTCATAAGAGCACGTATCAATGACGATAAAATCTTCTTGAAATGATTTGGTATTAGAAGGAAGGTTATGAGAATCCTATTTTAAGAATGGCGGGCCAGAGGGGATTTTTGGGCTGGCCTTTGGAAATCAAAAGCCAAGAACCCCTGACCAACAAGTGTCTCTGCCGCGAACCCGATACCGGGATACCCGCAGCATAAGAGCCTGTCGCTCTAGGTGCATCAGATGAAATCTGACACTATACCTGGCTTAGCCACTGGCCCACGTTTTTGTGGATGGTTGCTATCAATTTATAGAGATTGTGGTAAAGTGGGCTCTGTGTAAAAAGTCATACCAACATATCGGAGTGATTCATATTATTGTTCCTGATTGTCAGGATCCGTGCGTTTGAATAGCGAATTGACAGCTCATTTCATCTTCTCACAACAATTCCGCCTGCTTTCTCCACAGAACCAGTAAAGTGGGAAATAAGTGAGTCATAAGTCATATAACTGAGGCCCTGTTACTGGAATATAGCCTCAATATTGGGAGTGCGCATCTTGACAAAACCAAAGGAGCAGTATGAAAAGATATTCAATCTGATAGAGAAGCATGAGAATTGGATGAGCAACACCATAAATCTGATTGCATCGGAGAATGTATCCTCACCGGCAGTCAGGTCAGCCATCATGTGCGATTTTCGGGATCGGTATGCAGAAGGATGGCCTGGTGAACGAGTGTATGCGGGCTGCAAATATATTGATGAAGTCGAATTGACCTGTATAGAGTTGGCAAAAGACCTCTACGATGCAGAATTTGCGGATGTCAGAGCAATATCAGGTGTAGTTGCGAACCTGATGATGTACACATCCATGATGAAACCCAAGCAACGGATGATGGCCCTTTCCATAGCTCATGGCGGGCACATCTCACACGCTAGGCGAAGCCTCGGCGGAACTGCAGGAGCAATCAGAGGACACAAAGTTCAGACCTATGTCTTCGATGAAGAGGAATTCAATATAGACGTTGATGCAAGCATCGATAAAATCCGTAGAGTTGAGGACTCAGGAAAACCAATCGAGTTCCTGTTGTTTGGCGGCAGTGTCTTTCCGTTCCCTCACCCTGTAGAGGAATTTAGAGAGGTTGCAAAGGAATTCGATATGCACATCGGCTATGACTCAGCTCATGTGTCGGGTCTTATCGCTGCGGGTCGGTTCCAAAATCCGCTAAGAGAAGGGGCAGATATTATGACAGCTTCTACTCACAAGACTCTCCCAGGACCACAGCATGGGATGGTCCTGTCCAAAGAAGAGTTCAGTGATGCGATAAAGCGGGCTGCATTTCCGGGTATGATGAGTAATCATCACCTGCACAATGTAGCCGGTTTAGCAGTAGTACTAGCAGAGATGGCAGAGTTTGGAAAGGAGTATTCGGGACAGATTATTGACAATGCGCAGGCATTGGCACAGTCGCTCTATGAGCGCGGACTGAATGTTGTTGCGGAGCATAAAGGTTTCACCGAGTCTCACACAATCCTTGTTGACGTAGCAGATACACCAATGAAGAACGGCAGAAAAGTTGAGGAAGAGCTGGAGAAATCCAACATCATAATCAACCGGAACTTACTGCCTTGGGACAAGAAGATGGGCCGAGACTATAGAAAGCCTGGTGGAATCCGGTTAGGAACCAGCGAGGTAACTCGATTAGGAATGGAAGAATCCGAGATGGATGCGATAGCCGACTTCATTCACCGTGTCGTAGTCAAAGATGAAGATACTGATAAAATCTCCAAGGAAGTTGGAGCGTTCAGAGAAGAGTATCAGAAGGTACACTATGCCTTTGACACAGATACAGACGCCTACAAGTACATCCGATTCAAATAACCAATTCAGCAGACAGTTGAACCTCCCGAATACAGCCATTTGGAATGGATTGAGATGGAGCTCGAAGAAGCACAAGATATGATGCGCCAGATTTACTTCAAGAGGGACTGTAAGCGAGGCTTGAATCACGCTCTGCTTCGCACCTTTGAGGAGCTAGCTGAATTGAACAATGCAATCATACAGGAGAAGAGGAGGGATTTGGTTATGGATGAGCTGGCAGATGTGCTGGCTTGGATTTGTTCGCTGGCCAATCTCCTAGATATCGATCTGGCCGAAGCTCTACATACGAAATACAGTGGTGTATGCTCAAAATGTGATAGGTCTCCCTGTATTTGCCCGTAGACTTTAAACCTCGGTAGATGATGAGAATGTGAGCTGTTCACTGGTATACAATCATCTGCTAACAGCTCTTGTCAAAAACGTTAAAAACGTCTAGATGTTGCCTCAATTGGGAGATTAACATAGATGCCCAAGAAGCGCAAGAAACGAGGACGAAGTAGAAGTAGCGGTGAAGGGCCAATGCCATCTGGTGGTGCCGGTCTTATCCGGTTCTTTGAAGATGAAACACCAGGAATCAAAGTTGGACCTACTGTTGTTGTCATTTTCGCGGCTATACTCCTAATTGCAATGGTCGTTTCCCATATTTTAGTCTAGGAGAGAATCACACCTCACTGATTGTTTCCTAAGGGTTATAAACAATCTAAAGAGGGAAGATATAGACGGCATCGGAGTTTGAAAACTGTGAAAATCAAGAATGTTTTGAACAAATATTGTCCGAGATGCAATCAGTACACAGAGCACAGTATATCTCAGTACAAAAAAGGTCGAGAAAGCCCGATGTCCGAAGGGAATAGACGTATGGAGCGGAAGCTGAAGGGGTACGGATCCTTCCCTAAGCCGATTCAGAAGCGCTTCGCAAAGACCACAAAGAAGGTTTCGTTGAAGTATACCTGCCGAGAATGTGGTCATACAATTCAAAAGTCAGGTATGCGGCTCAAGAAAATCGAAATTGTCCGCGCATAAAACACGCTCCGCTTCGATAGAGTTATAATATCACGGATGTCAACCCGTAGTTAAGCCCCAGAGGGGTATTTTTCCCTTTCCAGGCTACCTCAGAGATTAGTTAAATGGGAGATTAACCATAAATGCCAGAGGAATTCGTTCAACAACCCCGGTCTAGATTCTTGCGTGTCAAATGTCTTGACTGCGAAGAAGAGCAGATTATATTCGGTAGTGCAGCAACCGAAGTGAAATGCCTTAATTGTGGTAAGGTTCTTGCCACTCCCAGTACAGGCAAAGCAAATCTTACACCCAACGCAAGAGAAATAGAAGTCCTTCCTTGAAGGAATGGCAGCGAACAGTATGGAGATATGATGATACATGGTCCTCAAGCGTGCTGAATGGCCTGCACCAGACGAATATGCAGTAGCCGTTGCGACAAAGGTAGCACCATACGGTGCATATGTAGAATTGCCCGAATATGGAGACAAAGAAGGTTTCATACATATTTCCGAAGTTAGTAGCACGTGGGTCAGGAACATCCGCAATCACATTCACGAGAATCAGCGCATTGTTGTTAGAGTTCTGGACGTAGACAAGCGAAAGGGGCATATTGACTGCTCACTCAGACGGGTTTCGGACGAGGCAAAAAGGGCGAAAAACGAGGCTTGGAAAAGATCTCAGAAAGCCGAGAAGCTCCTAGAAATTGTAGGCGAACAAAGCGATATGTCTCTAGAAGAGACATATGAAAAGATAGGATGGCCGTTGGAAGATCAGTATGGTGAGATCTACAAGGGGCTTGAAATGGCCTCGGTAGAGGAAATGGAAGCTCTGAAGGATATAGATGCCAACAAGAAAATCAAGGAGTTAGTTGTTGAACTCGCTACCGACAGAATTGAAATCCCGTCGGTTGAGATTGATGGCGAAGTAAGCATACGGGTGCCTGGTTCGGGAGGTGTTGAAGTGATAAAGGAAGCCCTAAAAGAGGGTCTGCAAGTTGCTGAGGGGCACGAGAATTTGTCACTGGAAATCTACACCTTGGGATCGCCCAGATACAAGTTGCGTATAGAGAGCCTCAACTACAAAGAAGGCGAAGATCTCCTTTCTGATGTGCTTGACAATATCAGGAAGAAAATTGAGAAGTACAACGGGTCAATGGAATTCAAACGCAAATAGGAGTTAATTATGACTCGTCTTTTCAGATGCACAAAATGTGGCAGATATACACTCAACGACGAAACCTGCCCTGAGTGTGAGGGAGAAGTAGGGAATCCACATCCTGCAAGGTATTCTCCACAAGACAAGTACGGCGAATATCGGCGAGTAGCAAAGCGGAAGAGCAGACCAGATTTGAAGTGAATTGTTCAAACAATTCTTTTTGCCGTTTTGACTTGTCCAGTCAGGCAGTATGAGATTAAAAAAAAGTGTCAAAGATGTCAGCAAATCGCTATCCAATTGTAAACCAATATGGATTTACTGGCTTTCTGACATCCCTATTTTAAAGCATGTACTGAAGTTCTCTGGATAGACCAGTGACCCTAGTAGAGTTCAATTGGAACCCAGAAGCTCTTCCAATCGGAAGTAAATGTTGGTTCGCCGCTCCGGATGTTGTTCCAGAACATGAAACGGATTTGGTAGTTCATTCCAGGAGACATGATTGTATCCTGTGAGTCTCCGCTATCCAATGGGAGTAGGAACTCGGTGAAATTGGCTCCACCAGCGAGTTCGGTTGAGTTACTACCGCTGGAGTCTTCTGCCCATTCTCCATTATAGCCTACATTTCCATCATAGTATTCTTGACCACTGAAGTTTGCTACCCGGATATCAGCCTCTCCAGGATTATCAACCGGAGCAATTTGGAACCCGATTGCGTCCTCCGTATTTGTATAGTTGTTCATTTTGATGCCATAGTACACATGGGTTGAATTTGCAGCGGAATACACTGATGCATTGTATCCACCACCGAATACAATATCGAACTTGCTAAAGCCCTCTTCAGCACCAGAAAGACTCCCATCCATGGATACTCCAGAGAGCGTATTCTTGTCTAGCACCCAGTCAGCATTGCTACGGTTGAGCCACTGGTAGTACATCGTATAGTCGATCTCGTATATCTTGACAATACCATATGGTGAACTGTAATACGGAGGTTTGAATGCACCATGCAGATTCACTGGCATATGAGAAGTCCACTTTTCATCATTGGCGTAGGATCCATCGCTTGCATCGATGCTCGCACGTCCTTGGGGCAAGGTCCCTTGCTGAGCTTGTTGCTGAGCAGCTTGAGCAGACGCGGGTTCGCCGTAGCTAAGCAGCTTGAATAGTGTTGAAGAATAGAATGGCTCAAGCGTAGCTTCGCTTTCTTCAGTATCTGGGGTTGAAGGATCATCACCCAGATAGGTCTCATCATCTATGACGGCGGTGCCAAGCTTGTCTTCAGCAATCCTGACCATCCATGGCCACTTTCCTTCATCTCCACCTAAACCCTGAATACCGTGACCCCAGTTAACCACTACATGGGAGGCATTCCAAGCTTTGAATGTGCGTAGTGACTCTGTCAGATTAAGTGCCATCAATGCATATCCCATTTTTGCAATTTGTGTGCTGTTCCATGTCGCATTATCAACGATGGTCTGCGTGCCTCCTGCTCCATTCAACCAATAGCCATAGTCCCACCAGCTTGCAACAATTGCATCATCTGGTAGTACATTCCTCACGTATGTCATCGCAGTTTGCCAGTCGGTCTGTTGATTTTCCTCAGACAATGGCGAACGCGCAAACTCAGGATTTTGGATTTGGTTAGTCGCATATTGCACACCGAGAATCAAATTGACACCGAGGAGAAGCCCAACAAATGCATAAGCGGCGAGAGCATGTTCAGATGTGAGCGACTTGCTCATCCTAAACCGGCGTCTCTCGAAAACTGTCTTTTCAGTTACGATTCTAGCGAAGGGAGAAAGTACTCTGTTGATTGCAATTGCAGAAAGTACCGCAACACCCGGCGCAAGGATCAGTGAAAGGCGAATCATACTTCCTGCAAAATACACTGAAGCAAGCCCATACAGGAGGATAAGCCAATCCTCGTCTTTCCCTCTTTTGAAAGCAAAATACATTCCCAATGGAAAGAAGAAAATTAGGACAGAAAGGGTCTGATAGAAACTACTCCAGGGGCTAGGAAGATGTTCAGCAACGGACGCGAAAATCCGTTCATCTAAACGATAGAAGGGATTAATGGCTGTAATGAATTTGCCACCGAGTCTAATGACAGGGTTCGTGTTGTATGGAGTAATTGTTAGAGCTCTCTCCCCTGCGTAGATGAAGTAGCTTGCTACAGCGACAACTGAAGTGAGCAGACCCAACCCAATCGAACGCATGTGAGGGGCAAGAAGCTCAGCTGTTGCTCTCCGATAGGCCCCAATTCTTAGCCATATTTCGTATCCAACAAGTAGAAATGCTACACCAATGGGAACAAGGAGAGAAAAGGAAGTGAGGTTACCAAATCCAATTCTAGGTACAAGACCACTCACAAAAAGCCCCAAAGAGATGGTGATTACATAGGAGGAAAGGAGCCTTTTACTATACCTTCCAAAGAGCAGCATTGTAAAGGCATACAAGGCAAATAGGACTAATAGAAAATCTCCTGCCCCCCAAGATGCTCGTAAATAGGCCAAAGAAAGACCAGCGAGTACACCTGAAGATAGAGAGTCTCTCCTAATAGACCTAGTAAAGAAATAGAGACCTAAGACAATAGCAAATACACCAATACATTCGTTGTCATAGAAACCTGCAACAGTTCTCTGAATAAATGCGGGCATGAAAGCCATGAATAATGAACTAAGTAGACCAACGGTATTATTCGAAATTTCTTTTCCAAGGAAAAAGGCGACAATTGTAGTGAGCGCGCCCATAAAAGCAGGCATAATCAGTGAAACATATTTGATACTGATACTAAGTCCCAAGTTATTCATCAGCATATAGAAGAAAGCACTAGTAAATGGAACACCGATGTAGCTTGTCTCAGTCATGTTACGACCGTATGGAACCCATGTTGATTCATCATACCAGCTGAAGAAAGCTCCAAATCCCTGATCGGTAATATATTCAGTCACCCGAAGTTGGAACCAAGGATCGAAAGCGCGAACCAAAGGCTGAGCATCAATGAGAGGCGCCAAACGTACTCCTAGTGCAGCAAAGAAAATGAGGGCCAAAGAAGCAATCAACATAACTGAGCCACGGTTAATTTCTGCCCTAGGCTTATGGAAAGCTTTCCCAAAGAATCTCTCAGCAGACCGTTTGAATCTACTAAATCGTGACATGAAATATACTGTCTCCTTTGTGCCTCGGATTCAAGCGAGAAAATCTTTGGTCTGCTAAAAAGGTTGCTGTTAGTTCTACGGTTGTACGTTGTGGATTTAGTGATAAACAAGAATGAGAAGTAGTATTCCCAGTTCATTCGAACAAGATGGAATTTGGCAATTCAATCATTGCATAGGTTGATTGAGAACACTATAGTTGTGATATATCAATACATAAAACGAGAAGGAATGGAAGGAGAATTCTCCATTCCAGCTCGATATTTTGTCTGCTATAGAGAGTCTATATATTCTGCGTAAGCCTGAGCATCCATCAGATCGTTTAGCTCGTCATCGAGAGCAGATGCTTTAAGTTTGAACAACCAGCCTTCCCCATACGGATCCTCATTCAGTAGTTCGGGAGCGTCCTCCAAATCATCGTTGATATCAACGATTTCTCCACTCAAGGGTGAATAAATCTCGGAAGAGGCTTTCATTGACTCAACAAAGCCACATTCATCACCAGCGTTGATTTCGTCTCCTAAACCTGAAATTTCGACGAAAGTAATTTCGTGTAGCGAGTTTTGGGCATAATCTGTTATGCCGATGGTAACGGTTTCGTCTTCAATCAAGGCCCATTCATGTTCTTCAGAATAATATAGCCCATCTTTTACTTCGGTGTCTTCGCTCATTTTTAGTCCACCACTTTATAGTTGACAAATGACAACTATATGACAGTTGTCATATATTACGACTTCCTCACATGCCGTACTTATCAGTATCATAGAAAGGCCAAGAAACAACCTTTGCCTCCCTGAGACGATTGTGTATATCGACATGTACTATATCGCCTTTTTTCACGGATTTGGCACTGACATATGCCATGCCAATCCCCTTGTCCAGAACGGGTGAAGGTATTCCACTCGTAACGTGTCCAATTTCCTTGTCATTATGAAAAATTCTATATCCTTGCCGCGGAATACCAGGTTCAGTCATAGCAAGACCAATTCGTGTCTTATCCACACCCGATTTCTTCTGTTTCTTTAGAGCATCATATCCAATGTAATGTGGAGATACTTTGAATTTCACAGCGAAAGGAATCCGAGCCTCAAGAGGGGTGGTCTCTTCGTCGAGTTCGTGACCATACAGCACAAAACCTGCTTCTAGTCTGGTGGAATTACGCGCACCAAGTCCACATGGTTTGATTCCAAACTCTTGCCCTTCCGCGAGAATCTCTTCCCAAAATGATATTGCCTTCTTCTTCCCCTCCTCATTATAGGGGGTATCCAGTAGAAGAATCTCGCCACCATCCTCTCCCGTATATCCCGTACGACATAGATGCGTGTGATGGCCCAACATCTCAATGGGATTGCAGCTGAAACGCGATGTCTCGGTTACATCAGCCTCTGTCAATCTGTTCAGCAAGGTGAGAGCCTTCGGCCCTTGGACAGCAATCATCACGATTTCGTGGGATTTGTCTTCTACATTAACTTCGTAGGCGCCTGAGTGCTTCTTCAGATGATTCCAAATCTTTGGACCATTGGCTGCATTAGTAATCCAGATGTATTGATCTTCCTCAATTCTATACAACATGAGATCATCATGCGTGCCGCCTTGTGGGTTAAGGCAAGTACTGTATTGCCCTTTATTCACTTTCAACTTGGAAACATTATTAGTCGTAAGTCGCTGCAAGAATTCTGCAGCTTCTGTTCCTTTAATGTGAAAGCGATACATATGCGATGTGTCAAAGACACCGACTCCTTCTCGGACAGCCATATGCTCTTCACGGATAGACGAATAGCGGACAGGCATTTCCCAGCCAGCGAAAGGAACAATATTACCATTGAATGCGTGCCAGTTATACAGATGTGTGCGCTTAAGACTGTCATTCATGTTTCATCATCAGCTTCGGGCGTTACTTTCATTCGGTAGGTTTTATTTTCTTCTTTTTGACAATTTCGCTGGGTCGAAATCATCTTGGAGAAGTGTATTGTTCAGTTGGAAGATATGAAGATAGGGAATTGTCAGACCGTCTTAATAATGGGAGTCCTAAATGCTTCTCCTGAATCATTCTACGATAACTCAGTTGCATCAGAAGAAAACGAGATTGTTTCCATGATCGAGTCTATGGAAACGGAGGGAGCCAATATTATAGATGTTGGAGGAGCGTCTAGCGCTCCCAAAGTCATCTACGGAACGAAGCAGGTATCAATTGAGGAGGAGATACATCGAATCGGACATGCTATGGAGATAATCAATTCATGTACCGATTTGCCAATTTCTGTTGATACCACTTCCTCGTCTGTTGCGGAGCTAGCCTTGGAAAAGGGGGCATCCCTAGTGAACGATATTTCGGGGCTTAAGCGGGATGATAGAATGGCCTCGTTAGTAGCTGAATATGAAGTTCCGGTAGTAATAATGGCGCACTGCAAAGGGGTTTGTACTGATGTCAATATGTCAATCAAATCTCTGAGAAAAAGTCTCGATATAGCTGCAGATGCGGGGATAAGCCGTAATCAAATCATACTCGATCCAGGAATAGGCTTCGGAAAACCAGCTCGTGTGGATTTTGCAATCATCAAAAACCTGCGTCTGTTTCTAGAGATGGAACAACCCGTATTGGTTGGTATCTCTCGAAAGGCATTTCTAGGAGAGTTACTCAATCAACCTGAGCCGAGCAATAGGCTTACAGGCACTATAGCTGCCACCGCGATAGCTGTTAACAAAGGTGCAGACATTATTCGTGCGCATGATGTCAACGAAGCTGTGATAGCCAGCCAAGTCGGACTCGCGGTAAAGGATGCCGACTAGTCCATAGGAAATAATGAAAAAGCAGCACAGGAGAAAGGTGACTGGTTCTTGAAATGGGAGACATGGGAACCGTACTATGAGAAAATCGCGACCAAGCTTGACCTCGATACAGAATCAGACCGAACAGCAACTGAGGTGTTACATCATCTTCTCATTAATACAAATCCTCGACCTTTGCTAAACAGATTGGAGTCCCTCATTGAAGAGAACGATGTCGTTGTATGTGGCGGGGGTCCATCACTAGACAGGCATCTGCAGGAGATAATCAGAGACCCAAGAATGTCTCAATCTGTCTTTGTTGCTGCAGACGGAGCTACCTCTGCATTCCTTGAATTGGAACAGATGTGTGATATTATTGTCACAGACTTGGATGGAGATAGGAACGATTTGGTTACAATGAATCGAAAAGGTGCTCTAACGATAGTTCATGGGCATGGTGACAATATACCGATTTTGAAGAGGGTGGTGCCAGAGATGTTGCCAGTATTGGGTAGCACACAAGTGAAGCCAACAAGCAGAGTATTCCTTTGGGGCGGATTTACTGATGGAGATAGAGCTTGTTTCATTGCATCACACTACAACCCTAGGAAAATCATCTTAGCTGGAATGGACTTCGGGAGTATCGTGGGCAGATGGTCTAAGCCAAATGAGGATCATCATTTCAAGGCGAACACCATGAAGCAAGCCAAGCTTGATATTGCAAAGCGGCTAATCAACGAACTTCGGCAACAGGATGACACCGAGTATATACTATTCGATTAGAAGCGGACGCTAGACCTGAATCTCTTCTGGAAGATACAGGATGTTAAAATTGACCCGTTTTAACACCATATAGATAGGCGAATATTAGGAATGCGAGGCCAGCAAGAATACTTCCAAGTACAAGTAATCGGGTTGCGTATCCGGGATTGAATACATACTTCGATGCATAGTAGATGAGTCCCAATCCCACAGTGCCCATGAATATGACGAAAGATGCTACGATTCCTTCCATACCTAGCTGCTGATTAGTGCCCGGTGCAACCAAGATAGGCTGATTATCTTGACCACCAGCGATGGCGGGAGGGTTTTTTACAAGTGTGTAGATATTCCCACCAAGAATGAAGAGAAGGCCAAGGAAAACTACACCGAAGATTACGATGTCGGGCGGTCGACTGGGCATCCCAAATCGCGGCCTTCCAAGTCTCAATCTCGGTTTGACAATAATCTTAGGCCACCAAGGCTTCAACAATGCTACCTCGAGTCGTTTGCTTTCAAAAAGCTCTTTTAAGAGTATCGTGGGATGCAGAAGCGTACCATGATTCTATCGTTCAATATTTAAGCTCCAGAGGAAAACTGTTATCTGGTTGAAACATAAGGGGTCTTCATTCTGAATACCACAATAATAATAGCTGAGAAACCTCAAGCAGCAAGACGTATATCTCAAGCCTTGGCAACAGAAGGTGAACTTGGCGAGATTAAGAAGGGGTGGCCGTCTTACTTCGAATTTGAGCAAGGGGGGAGAAGAATACGTGTAGTCTACGCATTGGGACACCTATATGAGCTCAAGCAAGCGGAGAAAGGATGGACATATCCTAGACTCGAAACAGAATGGGTACCGAGATATGAGGTGGAAAAGAAAGACAAGAGAAGCAAACCATTGATTGAGCTCATTCAGGAAGCGGCGATAGATGCAGACAAGTTCCTGATTGCTACTGACTTGGATATTGAAGGGAGCCTCATAGGATACCATGTACTCAAGTATGCCTGCGAAGGGGATCCACAGAAAACCCAGCGTATGCGTTTCTCGACGCTTACGGAAAAAGAGCTTCGTAATGCATATGAGAATCCTTCAAGAGATCTTGATTTCTCCATGATAGATGCGGGCATTGCGAGACACGAAATTGATTGGCTTTACGGAATCAATCTCACTCGAGCGTTGACACTTGCAATAAAGGAGGTTGCAGGCTGGTTCAAAATCGTTAGCACTGGAAGGGTTCAAGGCCCCACTTTATCCTTTGCTGCAGATAGAGATAGAAAAGTAAATCTCTTTGTCCCAGAGCCATTTTGGGTCATACTTCCAAGAGGAAAATTCAATGGAGAAGAATTTGATCTTGAGTACTCCGAAGAGCAGATAGGAAGAGAAGATTTGGTAAACAAGATTCAAGATGATTTGATGGGTGGGGAAGGAACGGTGGAGGAATTCAAACAACGGACCTTCGAAAGGAAACCTCCAGTCCCTTTTAACCTCAGCGGACTTCAATCCGAGAGCTATAGACACTTCGGTTTCAAACCAAGTCGTACTTTGGCTATCGCGCAGGGGCTCTATCTTCGAGCGCTTGTTTCCTATCCGCGAACAAGTAGTCAGAAAATCCCCGAAAGTATTGATGTCAAGGAAATACTTGAGGACCTTAAAGAGCAGAAAAAGTATGACCTGCTTGCTCAAGAAATTTTGAAAAGCAAGAATCTCAAACCAAGAGAAGGAAAAAAGAAAGATCCTGCCCATCCAGCTATTCATCCTACAGGAAAGAGGCCGGAGAAAGCGCTCTCCACTAGTGAAGTAAAGATTTACGATCTTATTATTCGCCGTTTCTTTTCCCTATTTGGGAAAAGCGCTGTAAGAGAGAGTGTGCGCGCAGATATTCATTGCAACAAGCATGTATTGTATGCCAGAGGATTGAGAACACTTGACGCAGGATGGATGGCCTACTACGGCGAATATGCTTCACAAGATGAAAAAACAATACCAGACTTCGAAGCGGGTAGTACTGTAGATATCATTTCTGTGGATGTTGATGAACGGTATACTTCACCACCAGCCAGATATAATCCTTCAAGTATGGTAAAGAAATTAGAGAAAGTTGGCTTAGGAACGAAGGCAACTCGAGCAAGCATAGTAGATTCCTTGAAATCACGCGGATACACAATAGGTGATCGATTCGAACTATCAAAGCTTGGATATGCAATTTATGAGACTTTGAACGAACATGTTCCAGAAATCCTCTCCGTTGAGATGACGCGAGAGCTTGAGGATAAGATGAATGCTATACAGGAAGGAAGGACGAAACTGGATGAGGTACTGGAAGAAACCAAAAACACCCTTTCAAAGCTGTTGAAAGCATTTAAAGAGCGGGAACAGGACATAGGAGCCGAGCTTGTTCGCGGATTGAAGCGGCATTGGAAGCGTAAGAGAGAATTGGGACCATGCCCAAACTGCGATGACGGCACCTTGGTCATAGTCCGTTCACGCAAGAGCGGAAAGAGATTCGTAGGATGTTCCAATTACAGGAAAACAGGCTGCGACCAAACATTTCCACTACCACAGAAAGGAGAAATAACCCCATTAGATGAGGTCTGTCCTCATTGTGGACATACAATGATAAGAGTCCATTCAGGTAGACATCCTTGGAAAACCTGTGTAAACTGGGCTGATTGTCCAGGAAGACAAGAAGACTTGAAGGATTTGAAGGACAGAAAATCAGAAAAAGAAAAGGAGGAAAATGAGTGACTGGTTGTATAATTTGTGGCCGAGATTTGTCAGAAGAGAGCAATCTTTGCGAATATCATCAGATAGCTAAAGAAAATCTTGAGAGGGTATATAATAGCTGGAAACAGGGGCTGGATATTTCCTATGATAGTTATCTACAAAAAGTGCTTGAAATTGATTTGACGGGGCGTTGGGTCAAAGACGTTGCGGATGCTATTCTTGCTGGAGATGTTGTTTCAACACCTTCATGACTTCCATCGTAGAATCTCTATTCAAATCCTTTGCGGATACAACTAAGATACATGCCTGATTAGTCCAGCTTGAAACACGCTCAGCTAGTGTCCTTGCCAAGGTCGAATCAAGAGCATTTGAAAAGAGCGTTGTAGAAGTAGGTTCATTCCTGCCAGTACCTTCCGGTATGCTAACTGCAGTATTTCCCAATTTGAAGTTGCTTGAATCGGACAATAAAACGATAAGACCATTTTCAAGATACATAACTCGCAATCTCAACAATCCTGTTGTTGTCTCAACGTCTAAATCATCAATACTCTGAGTGTCCATGTGGTCCACGCCCTCTGGTACTGGATACGTCTATTAAATCATTAACGAGTCAGACAACAACAGCATTATCAAGCTGATAAAGCTGAAATGATAGGACAAGCCAATGAAAACCGAATTCACTTCAAACCACTTCTTTCCCTATAAACAGGAGAGGCCAGGACAAGGCGAGATGATGGCCCGCATAGAGAACGCAGTTAGGAAAGGCAAGAATGTCTGTGTAGAAGCACCTAACGGGTTTGGAAAAACAGCGGTAACATTGGCAGCCACACTTCCTTGGATCAAGGAAAATAATGGAATAATTCTTTATTGTGCTCGTACTCATCGGCAATTGGATCGGGTAATGGAGGAACTCAAAGAGATAGAGAAGAGAGAAGGCGTAAGTGGAGTATCCTTTAGAGGGCGACGTCATATGTGTGTAAACCCCTTTGTGCTAGAGAATGCTGGTTTCGTTTCATCACTAGGGGATGTATGTGCACAGCTCAAGACTAGCAAGAGATGTGCCTATTACGAGAATCTGAAAAAAAGCGGAGGGGGAATGGAGCTGCTGGAGAAGTTACCATCTTCCGTACTGAAGGCTCCAGAAATAGTAGAGTTTGCTGCCAGAAATGAGCTCTGTCCTTATGAATTAGCCAAAAGCCTCGCACAGGTGGTTGATGTAATATCGCTCTCGTATTTGTATGTCTTCAGCCCATTTGTTCGAGAAGCCTTTCTGCCTGAACTGGATAAGCCAGTATCGAGAATGGTACTGATACAAGATGAAGCACATAATGTTCCAAGCACAGCACTTGACTCAGCAAGCGATTCACTGACGATTGGAATAGTTAGACAGGCCATCAGAGAAGCTTCAACATATAATGATACTAAGAGTAAGAAATTCTGCAGGGGTTTGGCAGAAACGATTCTCAGTTTATCAGCTGGCATGAAGGATTATGACGAGATAAGCGTGAAGCCCAAAGCAATCTATAAGACTGCAGTAGACAATGCAGACTTAGGTGAGAAAGAGCAGATTCTCATGCATATGCGAGATCTTGGGATGAATATCCGGAAAGGGTTGCTCCAAGCTGGAAAATTCCCCAGGTCCACTATTCACAGGGTAGCAGTTTTCATGATGAACTGGCTGAAATACATTGAACGTGATAATTACGCTTTCTTGATGGAATCTGATATAACCAGAAACAAGAGCAGAAAGGTGTCACTGGAGCTAGTTGCTCTGGATCCAACAGCTGTTACATCTCCCATTCTGCGACTAGTTAGGAGCTCTGTAGCCATCTCCGGAACCCTTTCACCTATTGATGCATATTCAGAAATGCTGGGATTTGGCTCTGATTCTAAGAATCTTACATATTACAACCCATTCGCTAAAGAGAATAGAAAGGGTATAATTGTTGAAGGTGTGGAAACTTCGTATAGATTGAGAAGCAAAGAGATGTTCAAGAGAATCGTAGCGCATTGTGTAGCAATTGCGCATGCTACTCCCACGAATACCGGCATTTTCACAACCAGCTATGGTCTCATTAAGGAACTACTATCAGCAGGACTCGAAGGAAAAATCAACAAGAAGTTGTTTGTCGAAGAACGCGGATTAAAGGGCTCGGAGAATGATATACTGGTTGAAGAGTTTAAGGACAGAGCTGAAAATGGGGGTGCAGTACTTCTTGGTGTGCAGGGAGGGCGCAACTCGGAGGGAGGTGATTTTCCAGGGGCAACCATGGAGAGCGTGGTAGTTGTGGGAGTGCCCTATGCAAAACCGACTCCTCGTATTGAGTCGCTCATTGATTACTATGACAAGCGATTCAATGGGAAGGGGAGAGATTATGGTTATGTGCTACCTGCCATGACTAGGGCAATACAGGCAGCGGGACGACCAGTTAGAAAGCTGGATGATAAGGGCATAATAGCATTCTTGGATCAACGTTTTGCAACAGGATACCTGAAAAGATTCATGCCAAATTGGCTACTTGAGGTTACCCATACTCTGCCGGATAATCCCGATATGGTAGAAGATGAGGTGCGGGGATTCTTTCGCTAGGGATTATCATTCCAAAAAGGGAGAAAGCCCCATTCTACCAAGAAGCACCTCGCGAGCTTGATTTGTCGTAAGATTTACACGTCCTTGACTAAGGGTCCTGACCAGATGCTTTAAGGAGCGGATATATCCTCGCTTAGGTTCAAGCTTAGAATCTGATTCCAGATACTCTCTCCCGCGACGGGAGGCAATGAGAACAGCTGAAGATTCATCAGAAGCATCAATGCTAGTGTAGCTTTCATCTACCATCTCAACAGGAATATCCTCAGAACGAGATGATAGCTCTCGAAGATACAGAGCAGCATACAGTCGCGAACCAGTTCCCACTCTTACCGTTGTATGCGGAAATCCGGTGTGTGTGGAAAGCTCCGAGACCCAGTGCCTAGTATCCTGCGCAGCTTCAGATGGTGAACACAGCGTTTTTGCATAAACTGCGGTGCCATCAGCTACTAATGCTAATCCAAATCTTAAACCAGGGTCAACACCAATCGCCAAGGAGTGGGGGGCATCAATCTCGAAAAGGTTCATCATGATTTCAATGGCAACAATATCAACGTCAAAATATCCTGAAACAACAACTTGCCTTCCCGGATTAAAGGTACAAGGGGTGTCATCAGTATCAGTAATTACAACTTTAGCCGAAGCGCACCGAATGTCATTAGGTGGACAAATGACGAAGGATAAACCCAAATCTTCAAGCAATTGAACACTTAGATATATGGTTCTTGGATTCCTCGTTGCTACGGCAACCTGAAATTTCTCCATCTGCTAGTACCTTCTTTCGTTATCATATCTAAGATTAGGTTTATGTAGCAAATTAATTAGTCCTCAGATTGGTGAACCAATTATTGATTCTTCCATCCGGAAATTGTGCAGTTGACACATTGCTGGAAGGGGGTTTACATACTGGCCAGCTTACGCATATCTACGGAGAAGCCGCTGCTGGTAAGACCACTCTCGCATTGCAGTTTGTCCAATCAGCATACAGAACTGGAATTCTGAGTTTATATATTAATTCGGAGTCGGCATCCCCCATCTCGAGGCTAGAGCAGATATCTAACAAGCAATTCGAACAACTGAAAGAAAAAGTCACACTGGTTTCGCCAGTAAGCTTTCAGCAACAGGGAGAAATCATTGCTGAACTGGAATCGTATGCAAGAGAAAACACGAAGCTTGTTGTAGTGGACACTATGACTAGACTCTACAGAAGTGTGCTTAGTAACAAGAAGAGAAACTATGCTGCCCATCGCCAGCTCAATACTCAAACAGGCATACTAAAGGGAATCATCAAGCAGCAAGATATGGCGTTACTCGTCCTGAATCAGGCTAGAGGTAGCTTCGATGCTGCTACTGACTTCGAACCAGTTGCAAAGAATATAATGCAATACTGGGCGGACCGCACTCTCAGAATGGCGGTTGGTAGGGAAAACGGGGAGAGAATAGTCGAACGTCAAAAGAACGAAGGAGAATCAAATAAGCGAAGCCTATATCTAACTGAGGCGGGACTGAAGGTTCATAGAGAAGAGATTGATAGATAAGAATTAGGGGACAAAGAATGAGACATGTATGAGGTGTTAGCTCTAGTAGGTCTCTCTATTTGGCTTGGTCTGCCGGCGTGGATAGCAAATGCTGTACCTGTTATTCTTGGCGGCGGTTTGCCTATAGATATGGGAAGAAATTTCATCGACGGAAAGAGAGTTCTAGGAGATGGAAAAACAATAAAGGGATTCGCTAGTGGGGTTCTCTTTGGAACGGTTATAGGAGCAATCCAGTCGTTCATAGCGCCTTTTTTAATAGCAGAGGTGAGCCATTATGTTCTGGTCACTCCTGAAATGCTTTCAGTCCTTAATTTGACAGTATCAATCTCATTTCTACAATCTATAGGCGCACTGACAGGAGATATGATTGGATCATTTGTAAAGAGAAGAGCTGACATTCGTAGTGGTAATCCTGCGCCTGTACTCGACCAGCTTGGCTTCATCATCATGGCATTATTATTCTCATCACCCCTTATATCGCCGGCACGACAATATACCTCAATTCTCATAATGATAACCCTTGGTGTCCATTGTATATCCAATATCACCGGCTATACGCTTGGTTTGAAGGATAAGCCATGGTAGAAGCATTTCGACAACCTTTTATGTTTGGGAAAGTGTCTACGCTTATTCTCACAAAGGGGTACATGGAACAGAATAGACGAACCATTTGTGGAATCTCTTGAACAGGTTTTAGTGAATAATACCGGAGTAGACTCAACAATGAAGGTATCAGACTGCATGAAATCCGATGTTGTGTACGTTTCCGTCCCAGGTACAAGGGATGATGTACTGCAAATCATGGCAGAGAAGGAAATTAATGGTTTTCCTGTCTGCAAGAAAGGAACGAAGGAATTGGTAGGCATAGTAACAAGAAGCGATTTGTTACGTAAACCAGATGAGAACCAACTTGCTATGCTAATGGTTAGAGATCCAATCACAGTATCACCCGATACTGATATCCATGAAGCTGCGCAGATAATGGTCGAGGAGAACTTTCGTAGACTACCAGTTGTTGAAAACAATGAATTGTTGGGACTGGTTACAATCCCGGATATATTGGGAGCGGTACTTGAACCAAGCGACAAATATCAGAAAGAAAACATTGTAGATTACATCAATGAGAGAGTAATAGCTATATGGGAGAAAACCCCTTTGCCGCTTTCCTATATGATAATGGAAATGGCCCAGAAGAACGCTCTTGTTGCAATGAATGAGAACGGTGGTGTAACTGGTCTGATTTCCGTTAGTGATTTCATTCGGCTATCAGAAGTTACCGTTGAAGATAATGTAAGTTCCACTTTCAGCGGGACTGAAACAGGCGTAGAGTGGGGTTGGACGTCCAAAGATTTCCTAGTCGTAACAAAGAAACTGCTACGGCTACCGCATGTGCCAGTAAGTGAGGTCATGACACAGAAAATCATCAATGTAAGTGAAGTTACAACTGTAGCAGAATGTGTGAGAATCCTTAGAAGGAATAATATAGACCAAGCGCCTGTGCTATCTGCGAAGAATGCTCTAATCGGTATGATTGAGGATAGAGATTTGCTGAAGCTTGCAGTTGAATAGACACTCCTCACTCTAAGAAATCAGTTAGGGCAGTCTGCTCCGAGAAAAATAGCGAATCAATAGCATCATCTATTAAGTTAAGTCGCTGTCGAAGGTATGTCCCAAGGTGGTAATCTTCAATCATCTTCTGCGCTATCCCGAGGTATTTTGATATATTCTTCTGCCGAACTGTCAAAGATAAGTCCTTGCCACACACACATTTACCTGAAAGGGGAATGCGCCTATAGACGCGTCGACATTTGAGACACTGGACTTTCTGGGTCGAAAAGGCACGAAGATTGCCCATTATGTCGCGTATGAAATGATGTGATAGTACTCTTTCAGCAACATCTTTGACATCTACAGCATCGATGAGGTGGGCCAGCCGTAGTTGTGCTTCAAGCTTGTCTACCATTGAACCAAGCGTTTTGTATCGTGTGTTTGTTGGGCCTTCATCAATCGAAGAAGTATCGTGGGTAAAGGAGAATCCCTCGTATTGAGCTGAAGAGCCTAATCGTGAGGCAATAATATCCACCAAGCTTTCGACACTCTTGGGGTGTTTTCTTTGTGCTGCCATTTCATAAAATGCAGCAGGATATCTACTACAAATTTCGATGTTGTGGCTTTCATCGTCAACCTCCTTTGGATCCAGAATGACGGAAAGAACTAGAGGGGCATCCATGAAACCACCTCGACCCGCGGGCAGATACGATTTAGAGAAATTGAGGAGCGCATCTAATACCAATATTAATGCGTCCTCATCACCGTCACAATTGCGCCTCTTAGCCGCATGCCAGTAGGGATGGGCATAACATAGACTTGCATCGGTGAAACCAATAATTCTCCCAATGATACCAGAAGAGGTATGAGGGGCAAGTCCGATTACAAGCTGCCCAATCAAATCGTCAGTTCTTCTGAACTTATAATAGGGATTCAAATCGTATATTCTCTTCAAGGAATCATCTACAAAATTCCCTACCCTCAAAAGATACTCTGCGCAATTCTTCGGAACTACCAAGTCTTGTACTTTCAGTTCGAGTATCTGATTTTTCGATGTAAGAGACTTTCCCTCGTAGTCATTAGTGTACCCTAATTCACGAAGGCGTTTTATGGAAATCCCAATTTCAGATGGGCGGAAATGCGTGAGTGGGGCATCTGTGGCATCAAAGCGGGCTGTACCATCTCGATAGCAGTAAACTTCATGTTTGGCCCGTAGTATACCTTTTCCGAGGTGTTCAGGAACCTTCTGTTCACTAGTTAAGCCTAGAACACCCCGAACACCATACGTTTGAGGTTCACCAATTTCTGCTTTTGCATGCTCCAATAAATGCTCAAGATCAACGCAATACGTCTTTGTCGATTTGACTAGATTTGGATTATGACCAACAGGGCAAAGGCCTGTGTCCTCATCCACTGGACGACCGCAGTCCTCTTGAGAACACCATCGCTCCAATTCTGTGTGAGAACCGCACTCTGGACAACGTGATTCGAAAGTTTTAGCCCCACATGATTTGCATGCCCTTGAAACCATCTCGAGAGGAGTGCCCGAAGGCTTGTGCTTACCTTCATCATCGGGTTTACCCTCAAACGATTCTAGCGTTGTAATTCTTCTTGAAGCCTCAGCCACTTTCTGGATTTCGCGCTCACTTGATAGCGAACGACCTACCGGAAAAAGAACTTGGACCGGAGGGCGCATCTTTCGTTCTTCAGCCTTTTCGGGTCGACCCATTCGTGCTCCAATAGAGAAACCAATCCTGTCACGAAGTGGTATTTCTGTAACTGAATTAACCAGTTGAAGAGCATCATCACCTTTGCATTCTTGGTTTTCATCACCAAACTGAGCCAGTACCGTTTGAATAACATCAGAAAGCTGAATTCTCGAATCATTTGACGAAAGTGAGTGAGGTATAGCTGCCTTACAGAGAAGTTCTTTCTGATCCGCATCATAAGGCAAAATAATCATACTATGTCCATCGGTCTCTTCAATTTCATAATTAGCGAAAAACCATTTCCGGAGGGTCTTAAACTCATCTGGTGATAGAGCTGGCCAGCGATAGGTATACCTTGGATGCAGTGGAATATCAAGAATTTCGGAAAGAAGTATAGCTTCACTAGGTGTAGGACGCTCGGACAAAGGATAGTCGATAATCGCATTCAGTCGCTCTAATTTGATGTCTGTATCACCAAGCTTGACTTCGAGCTCTTGGACACTCAGCTGGGAACATGCATTTTCTAGGTCATGAGACCACCATTCTTCACAGTATCCCGGAGTAACAAGAGGATGATTATTCTCAATGAACTCACCCAAAGCAATCATTATGTCTCCTAGATACAGTATGCGTTCAAGGCAATCTTGAATCTCACGTGCCTCTGCTGCAGTTTCAATTTGCTTAACAGTGCCATTCTTGAGAAGAATAATTGGCCCTTCAATTGAATCAACAGGTGTAACAATCGAGCCTTTGCCTGGGCGCTCAGTTCGAATATGAGTACCCGGTGCAAGAAATGACTCAACAAGATACATAGTTGCAGGATGGACTCCCACGCCTGCGAGACCCGTATTTCTAGACCGACCATACCGTAAGCGAAACCCTGTCCGTCTCGAAGGATGAGAAAATACTGGACGCCCACCGATTACATCAGCTAAATAATCAGATTTTGGCGATAGTATCTCAGTAGCGTCATTGTCTTTTCCCTCCTTTTCTTTCCTTGTTTTTCCAGCAAGCTCATTCAACCAGTTCCAACCCTTTATCTTCATGCTGTTGACAATCTTCGCCAGCTTGGATGCTCTTCCAACTACTCCATCGTTTAATACTAGCACCGAGCCGCCTCTTACGCGGTTGGTCTCCACCCGGTCAAGGTCTCTACTACCTGACACCTCAAATTCCTCCGTTGGTTCACCGGTAAGCATGATAGGCAACTTCGATGAGGCAAAACGAACCAAATCTGAATGAACGGGGTATTGTAGATGGACTGATTTCGAATAAAGCTCTACCTCTTCAACAGCGCGTTCGATTTCCCTATCTGATGCCTGAAAAGGTGGAAGACCTAATGTTTGACGAACATAGTCAGCAACCAACACAGTCATAGCAGCTTCAGTTCCACCGGCCGCGCGAATCGGACCAGCTAGGTATAATGCCAAATACTTGTCTGAGTCGGATCCCCTAATCCGAACTTTAGCAATGCCTTCTAATGGGGCAGCAGTGATGCTTTCTGTTAGAATAGCCAGACCAACTCTAACAGCCTTATCAGCTGCTTTTTCATCATCGTCCATATTACCCAAATCGCCCTTTGCAATTTCACCTGCAACGGTGAAAGCAACTTCCTCCCGAGTCATCTCTTTTTGGAGCTCACGAATACGATTTGCAACCCCTTTTGGGCCCCCTAGTGTGGCCTCTACTCTAGCTGCAACATCGTGTGCAGGAGGTATTTCCACAAAGGGCTTAGGATCGTAGCCCTGCCCTCGGGCAGTCTCAGCAATATTGTAGATTTTATGGATGCGTTCATTTAGCGACTCGAAATATGCGTCATAATATATCGTGTGCACAGGGAGATCGGGTTTAGAGTCGTCCATTTTGTATCACAAGCATTTCAACATGGCTCAAGCATTTTCTATTGGCAGTAAGAATTTTAATTTCGCGTATTCCGGAAGAGTCGTTCTGTCTAAACGGATGCAGCATGTTTTGGGTTTTTCTGTTTTTACTGCTAGAGGAAAGTATCCACAGGGGAGCAGAAGATGAATCAGACTGTGAAAATAAAGAATAACTCTGTATTGGTGAGCATATCACTTTATAGCCTAATCCCCAAATCATAGTTACAGAGTCGTACAATATCGGAATACGGTTAGTGGTAAACATTGCTTTCGCTTGAAGAAATAATCCAACTGATACTAAAACATCTTCCGGAATATGAACGAAAAGACATACTGGAGATGATTGAAGAGAAACGACAAGAGCTAGGACCCGAAGTAGTAAACGAAGAATCGGCTGCAATGATTGTAGCACGAGAGCTTGGTATAGACCTCCATCAGGTCTCGCCAAAGAGCCGATTAAAAATAGAGGACATAGCAGATGGTAGTAGAAATATTAACCTAACAGCTAAGGTTGTGAGTGTTGGCACTGTTAGAACTTTTGAGCGTAAGGATGGTACCGAAGGAAGAGTTACTAGCATCATGGTTGGAGATGATACGGGAAGGTTGAGAGTGGTCCTATGGGACGAAAAAACAAGAGCTGTCTCAGAGAGCATAATCAACGTAGATGATGTGGTTCAAATAAGAGGGGGGTATGTCAAGAAGGGGTTGGGAGATTCATTGGAATTAAATCTAGGTCGAATGGGGGGGATAAAGGTGCTTGATGAATACGAAAAGGAAGAATTCAACCTAGATGTTCCAGATGTAGAGCAAGTCCAGATAGAAGACCTGGAAGAGGGGGTATACGATGTTTCCCTAGTTGTGAAGGTCATGCGAGTGTTTAGATTCTCTACCTTTACTCGAAAATCGGATGGAAAGGAAGGAAAAGTGATAAGCCTGATTGGTGCAGACGAAACAGGTAGTATCAGACTAGTCTTCTGGGACGATAATGCCGAAGAAATGAAAGATGTATCTGAAGGAGAAGTAATCCGGCTGACGGGGGGGTACACTAGAAAAGGAAAATATGACGAAGTTGAGTTGCACGCGGGAAGAACGTCTACAATTGAGAGGGGATTGGACAAGGAGATAGAAGTGTCAGAAGAGCTTGTTGGCTCTGAAGGAGGCAGAGAAAGTGCTGGCAAAAAGGAGATTTCCAAATTGGATGTGGGCATGTGGGATGTAGACATAGAAGCGAAGGTAGTCAGGATATTTCCTCCAAAATCTTTCGAGAAAGATGAGAAAGAAGGAAAGGTGCAGAACTTAGTTGCTGCTGACAAATCAGGTAGCATTCGCGTAACAATCTGGAATGAGAATGTAGATAAATTGGAGGATTTGAAGGAAGGAGATATCATTCGGGTACAACACGGCTACGTCAAAGAGGGTTTTCGAGATGATGTCGAATTCCATTTGGGTCGGAAAGCAGAAGTAGAAGTCAATCCCAACGATTCTGAACTCGGTCAGCTCGACACATCAGAAATCACCACTAGCGGACCCGTTCGTGAGGGGAGGGTAATGATTGACAATATTGACGAAGAAGATGAGGGTAAGAGTGTGGAGATATGTGGGATAATAGTTTCTGTTGGGCAGACTAGCCCCGTGTATTTGGCATGTCCCAATTGCAGGAAAAAGGTAGAGAAGCAAAATGGCAATTACAGTTGTAGAGTATGTGGGGAGATTGACGAGCCGGAACCCAGAATGCTTTATAAAATCACCATTGATGATGGATCAGGATCTATCAGAACAACCCTATTCGGGCAAACAGGGGAACATCTTCTTGGAATGACAGCTGCCGAGGCTAATGAGATGATCTCTGAATCTGAGAACCAACTAGAACCATTGGAAAACCACTCAGATAAGATTCTTGGGAAGTATGTGGTGGTACAAGGAAGGGTCAGAAAGTATAGAGAATCCGTCAATCTATCAGCTGCTAATCTAGATTTCGCGGATCCAGTAGACGAGATTAAACGATTGAAGAAAAGCATTTCAAGTCTTTTGAGCTAGGAGGTCACTTCAACAAAATCACTAATAGCATTCAATAGTGAATTGACATCGTCCTTGTTATTGTAAAGGTAGACACTGGCCCTGTTAGTGCCTTTCTCGGGTGGAATGCCAATTTGATAATGAAAAGGATTGGCACAATGAGTTCCAGAACGGATGAATACATTTCTTTCTGAGCTAAGATAAGTTGCTACATCATGAGCTGAAGCAACGGTATCTATACTAAAGGTAACGAGTCCAGTTCTTTTCTCGGTGAATTGTGGACCTACAATCCTCACATGCTCCATTGAACTAAGCTCTGATAGAAGGGTATCAAGAAGACCTTTCTCGTGTCTTTCGATTTGTTCCATCCCTATGGAACAAAGATAGTTTGCTGCCGCCCCTGCGCCTATAACTCCAGCGTAATTCTGTAAACCAGCCTCGAATTTTTCTGGAGGGGGAAGATATTCGGGTTTAATTTCACCATGCTCAAAGCGCACATCTTGTACTGTATCGCCACCATGAAGAAACATGTCCATCTCTTCTAGGTGTTCATATTTTCCGTATAGCACACCCATCCCCGTCGGGCCGCACATTTTGTGAACAGAAATAGCTGAGAAATCAACATCGCTTTTCCTGACATCAAGTGGATGATGAGGAGCATACTGAGCATCGTCAGAAAGTACAAGTGCTCCACAATCATGAGCAATTTCCACAATCTCCTCCACCGGTGCAATGGTCCCCGTTACATTTGACGAATGAACAATGGATACTATCCGAGTGGTTGAGTCGATAGCGTTCTTCCAGTCTTCAATATCAAAGATGCCATTATTATTGGGTGTGACAACTTCCACTTCGAGATTATCCCGCTTTGCTCGTTCCACGAATGGGAGCGAGCCACTATGATGCTCTAGGCTACTGGTTACAATCTTAGAACCATGTGGAATGTGAAGGGACCTAGCCACCATATTGATGGATTCTGTAGCGTTTCTGGTCCAGATGCATTCCTCGGAGTGTGATGCACCTATGAAATGAGCGAAGTCTGCCCTAGATTCTGAGAAAGCATTGGAGACTTCCTCAGCAAGTGTATGAACACTACGTCCTCCACACGCAGAAAATTTCTCATAGTATTCGTTCATAGCATTTATGACGACCGCAGGCTTCAAAGCCATACAGGCGCTGTCCAAGTAAACAATTCCTTGGCTGTTAATCTTTCGATTTAGAACCGGAAAGTCATTTCTAATTTTAGACCATTCGATGTCACCCATTGAAATCATTCAACCTTCAAATGCCAGCAATAGCCGTCCTTCCCAAGTTCTCGTGAGATAGAACCACTATGAAGAAGACTCTGGGCTGCTGAGAGGATTGCGTCTCCGCCTGCACAACCAGTACATAAATGAGAGTACTCACTGGAACGAGATGCCTTGATGAGATCTGCAGTAGTTAGTGGACCCTCATGCTCAAGAATCTGCAGCACACATTTTTCGTTCGGAGATAAATCAGTCATCAAAGATATGCGGCTGAGACTTCGATATTAAAGCTTTCATCAGGGAGAACTCTCAGAGTAAAACCCTTTAACAAAATCCTTAAATTCTCGCTTTTGAGGGTCAATATGCTCGACTTCTCTCAGAGCCTATCTTATCATGTTCTAGGGGAATTAGAGGTGAATAGCAATGGGTAGAAGATCCAGTAGTCGGTCACGCAGAAGACTTCCCTCCGTCTATCCCTGTCCTTCATGCGGAAAGACCGCCATCAAGATTGATGTGTTTAGGGAGGAGGAGATAGCAAGTGTCAAGTGTGGCTCCTGCGGTTTAAAGATGATAATTGATGAAGTGAACCCACTGACTGAAGCAGTAGATATCTATGGAGAGTTCATCGACCAGTACTATGAATAAATGAACATAGTAATGGCCATTTCTTTTTTATGGATGGACTTGAGGAACGATTATAAGTAGAATTTTAGCGAGGTAACTTGAGTATTATGCAAACTGAATTGATAGGAATCGTGCTAAATGCAATGGCCATAGCTGCATTGCTGATCATTCTAGCCTATTCTGTCTACGGAGAGGAGCAGGAAGAGTAGGCTCAGAGAGAGACTGATTTTGTCGGATAAAGAATATTTTGAGTTGGCTGCATCGTATATCTCACATCTGAGCGAGATGAGACATCTGGTAGAGAAGACAATTCAAGAGGCAGATTCAGTATCTGAAGCCATTGGGTTTCTTATTGCTAACAAGGAAATGGCAGACCTAACGTTTTCAACTGATATACGCATTCTAATAAATAAACTGTGAGGTTTGAAAACACGGAAGCCTTCTCCATGAATGCCTTCGACTCTCTATCGGGAGAGCTCACTCAACTGTTGCAGGAACAGGGCATAGAGGAACCTACACCAATTCAGGAAGATGCCATACCAACGATATTGAGCGGGAAGAATGCTCTCTTGTTGTCACCAACAGGTAGTGGTAAGACTGAGGCTGCGCTCTTGCCGTTGTTGAATATACTGTATGAAAGAAGTCTAGACAAAGAATTGTTTGGTTTCTATGTTCTCTACATTACGCCCCTTCGAGCGTTAAATAGAGATGTGTTTCGCCGAATCGAAGAATTATGCGAGAAGCTTGGAATTACTGTCGATGTACGACACGGTGATACTACCCAATACCAAAGAAGAAAACAAGCAATCAAGCCACCCAATCTGTTAATAACTACACCTGAAACACTGCAGGCAATCCTACCCGGGAGACGTCTTAGATATCACCTGCAAACGGTTTTTGCCGTTGTTATTGATGAAGTTCATGAACTTGCAGGTACAAAGCGGGGGGTTCAGCTGAGCTTGGGGCTTGGGAGACTAGATTCGATTACCAATTCTAATGTACAGCGAATCGGTTTATCCGCCACAGTGGGAAATCCCAAAGAAGTTGCTGGTCTGCTTGAGACAGAGGTCAGTAAGGCAACAATAGTTTGGGCGGGATATAGGGCCAGAAGAATGAATTTGAATGTTGAAATGCCCACTCCAACGTCTAAGGATCATGAGCTTGGAAGAAAGATATACTACCCACCACACTCGATGGCACGCCTTCGGCGAATAATTGACCTAATTGATAACCACAAGTCGACGCTCGTTTTTACTAATACAAGATCGTTCACAGAAGTTCTTGGCTCGAAGATGAGAGTCCTTGAACCGAACTTTGAATTTGATGTACATCATGGGTCTCTATCTAAAGAGGCCAGAATAGAAGCAGAACAGAGGCTGAAAGAGGGTGCTTCCAAGGGTATCATTGCAACTTCCAGTTTGGAATTAGGCATTGATATAGGAGAAGCAGATTTAGTAGTGCAGTATTCTAGTCCCCGGCAGGTGTCCAGAGGCTTACAGAGAATAGGAAGATCCGGGCACACTCTTGAAGGGATTGCGAAAGGCATAATCATTGCTACAGTGAATATCGATGACGTTTTGGAAGCTGGTGTTATCTTTCGGCGGGCCAAACTCAACAGAGTTGAAGAAGCAAAGACTCCAAGCCATGCGTGGGATGTATTGTGTCATCAGATATGTGGAATATTGCTCGATAGAGAAGAGGTTTCAGTCCAAGATTTATTGAAATTCGTCAGGCGTTCCTATGCATTCAAAAGCGTGGAAAGGAAGCAACTTCTAGAGCTGCTCCGTTTCATGGAGAATAAGGGCTACATCAGCTTGAATGATACTTCAGTATCTCGTGGGTGGAAAGTGCTCACGTTCTATTATACCCACCTCTCAACAATACCTGATGTTCAGCAGTCTGTGGTCGTTGATGCAGCAACAAGAGCACCAGTGGGAGTATTGGATGAAAACTACGTTAGCAGCCTTGAGCCGGGTCATGTTTTTGTCATTCGTGGTAAGCCTTGGGAGATAATAAGTGTCGAAGACGAAGAAATCATCTGTGCACCAGCTGGAGGCCGCCAATTTGAGGCCCCACATTGGATTGGTGAGAATATTCCGGTACCATATGAGGTAGCATCTGAAGTATCAAGCGTCATGAATGATATAGTAAGTAGAGAGGAGAGGGATGCTCGTAACTGGCTTAAATCGTCCTATGGGCTTGAAGATAGGGCAGTAGAGTATGTAATCAAGGAAATAGAACAGGCGAAGAATGAGCTGGGTCAACTCCCTGAAACAAAACGGCTCATCGTCGAGAGCTTTCCAGGAGGGCTTGTCCTTCACGCTCCATTCGGGACCAAAACAAATGATGCGCTTGCGATACTTCTTTCCGCATTACTTGGTACAAGAGTTGGCGGAGATATAGCAGCCGAAAGTGATCCATATCGAGTGTTACTGACAGCAGATGAAAAAATCGATGGAGAGTTAGTTACAGATGTATTTAAAGAGTACACGCCTGAGCAAGTGTCTGCTATTCTAGAGATGGCACTCAAGAAGACTCGAACGCTTGAATCAAGATTCATCCATGTTGCGAGAAGAATGGGGGTTATTCGCCGCGATGTGCAGATTACTTCCCTGCCTGTAAATCGCCTTATGGAGAGCATGGAAAGTACACCAGTCTTTGCCGCCGCGGTTGCAGAAGTCTTGCAGGACAAGCTGGATGAGAAAAGGACAGTAAGGATATTCGAACAGGTTCAGGATGGATTCATAGAGGTTATGTGCCTTGAGAGAGAGAAGCCATCTAGTCTTGCCAATCTCATTGTTGAAACGCGTACGCGGTTTGAAGTCATTGGAGAGGTTACAGAAGAGCGAGAAATCTTGAATGTGATGCAGCACCGTCTGGAATCCAAGAAAGTGAAGCTAGTTTGTACTAATTGCACATGGCATACAATAAGAACAATCTCAACACTCGAATCAACAATCAGATGCCCGACCTGTGAGTCGAAGATGATTGCAATTGGAAGATCATCTTCTAGTCGATTGGAGAAGGCTTTGGAGAAAGCTCACCGTGGGCAAGAGTTAACAAGTGAAGACGAAAGAATCCTAGAGAAGGCAAATCTGGCTGCAACTCTGGTTGCCAATTATGGAAGAAAAGCTCTGCTTACTCTAGCGGGACGAGGGATTGGCCCAACTACTGCGGCAAGAATTTTGAGGCCTAGTACAATGGATAGAATATCATTACTGCGAGAAATCGCAAAGGCTGAAAGGCAGTACGCAAGAACACGCCAGTTTTGGTAGGGATGATTATGACGAAACCGCTTGTTGTATTCGCAGGAAGAAGTAATGTCGGCAAAAGCAGTGTCATAAGGCATTTGACAGGCAAGAAAGTAACAGTTGGAAAGAAGCCCGGGAGTACTAAGAAAGAAATCAAGATAGACATGGGTTCAGTTCTGATGGTCGACATCCCTGGATTCGGTTTTATGTCTGGAATGAGTAAGAAGCGTATAGATCAGACGAAAACCTCAATCATCAGAAAACTGGAGAGATGGAGCGATGATATTATTCTTGCTATTCTAATTGTTGATATATCGCTCTTCAGGGAATTGTATGAGCGGTGGAGTTCCCGTGGTGAAATCCCCATTGATGTTGAATTCTACACTTTTCTCTCAGAAATAGCATCAAACGTAATTGTTACCGCAAACAAAATGGACAAGCTCAAGAAGACGGAAAGATGGGTCGAGCTAGACTATCTTAGGAGGAGGTTGCTTGAGTATATGCCCAACCAAGAGCCGATTATCGTACCGATTTCTGCTAAAGAAGACAAGAACATTGGACGGTTGAAACACACTGTGGAGCAGACACTTGTTCAATCAGGAGTGAGGAGTCCAGATTGGCCGTAGACTACCTTACCGAAGCTTCTTGAAAACGTAGAACGCCACCCCAACCAGCAATATGACTGAAGAGATTACTAGGAGAGGGTATATTGCTTCAGGAGCAGTAACAAAATCCTCCGATAGCCAGTTTAGCATGTTCATGAAGAGTCGAGAATTATCTGCTTGGTAAAACCATTGTTCGCTTGACCTGTCGTCACTCTCATGCAAATCAAGTACTCGTCCAGAGAACATTATCGTCGATCCACCGATTACAACTCTACTGCTATTGAATTCAAAGGCGGATAACCATGGCGGGAATGTTCCGTTTATTGCGGAATAGGAGAACGGCTTCTCCTCAAATTCGGAGAGAGTCATATTTGGAAATGAGGTGTTACCAAATGTGTTCGGACCCCTGCGATACTGTGCAAATGACGTTTCATAACCAGTAGCTATAGCACTTGGCGCATCAATTGGTTTGAGTGTCGCAGTCATTGTAACCAAGCGGTTTATATCATTGAAAATAGGATGGTCTGAATTCCAAGTTGTAGCATCCAGCTCTATTAGTTGGGGAGATGTTTCATTCAATGCATGCTCATAATCAAAAAGAGAATCTGCCCGTATCACACCGGATGTGGTTTCGTTAACACTGAATCTCACCCCGGTCATATTGATAGAAGAAAAGAGTCTGTTCAATGCATCATTCTCACCTATATCTCTGAAGGCAGTTTCCTTCCAGTAGGTAGAATTTTGGTCAATTTTGGGATCTCCTAGAGTAAGAAGAGAGCTGCCATTAGAGAGCATATCAGATATTCCAGCAATCTCCTCCTTCTCAAAAGGAGCAGAAGCATCAGGATCGGCAAGTATTAAGATATCTACATCACTAAGCGTGGTCAAATTGAGGGGGTTTTCACTGTTGGTCTTCACAAGATACCTGCTCGAGTCGTTTACCATATCGAGCATTAGCTTGATTCCATCCTCCTCGTCATCAGCAGAGAACTGCTGCGAATGACTCTCATCATACATAACGACAACAGGATCAAGGTTTTCCGTCTGAGCTTCTACCGGAATATGGAGTGCTGTCGATAGAAGTAGCACAGCTACCAATGCTAGGATTATCCGCGAATCAGTTCTAAAATATGACATATGCTAATACCTGCCGTCTTACTCAGACAGCGTGCACAATCCAGTGAAAGTTTTAAGGCTTTCTCAACAGGGCATGTATTTTGAAATGCTTACTTATCGATAATACGTACAATGCCTAAACTCAACCAGATCTTCTCCATATTTTGCTGAAGCGCCTTCGTTGAGATTCATTACCGGTTATAGTCAAGTATTCACCACGCAGCTCTGAAATTCTCTGTGCCAATAGATGGTAGCACATGTCAACAGTACCATCTAGTACAACTGCTTGATAGAAGTCTGTGCAGGTACAAAACGTCCTAGGAAATATGAGGTAATCTCTTTTGCTGCCTTCAACAATCCATCGAACTGCTTCCCCCTCGTTGAATATGTATTTATGAACGCGTTCTTCTTCAACGGCTCTCAGAGCTCTGATGAATCGCTTCCCATATTTCCGTTTAAAGTACTCAATATCATGTTGTTCCAGCACTTTCTGAGAAAGGCGTTTTGTTTCATAGGTACTGAGTGGCATGTGTCTCATCTAGTTCTACATATGATGAGGTTAAAATTGTTATAGGAACCATCAAGTGATGATGAAACGTATAATTGACGGGAAAGCCGTGATTCTAGAAGGAAATGAAAGAATTCTTGTTATCGCGGATCTTCACCTTGGATGGCACATTAATCTAGCCCAGTCAACTGGAGCGCAATTTCCATCGCAAGATGAAGTAATGTTGAGTGAGATACATGCTCTAATCAATCAACATGACATAGGGAACCTGTATTTTCTTGGAGATATCAAGCATTCTTTGGGACCTGACGTTTCGTTTAATTGGCAAAGAATTCCCCAGTTTATGGAGTCGTTAGCTGAGAGAACCAAGGTCACTATTGTGCCGGGGAATCATGACGGAGATTTAGAATCTCTGTTACCTAGAGATGTTTCGCTATGTGGAATCAGAGGAGAAAAGATAGAAGAGGGGGGGTTCTCGGTGGGACTGATTCACGGGCATGCATGGCCATCACCCGAAGTACTGAGTGCAGATTGGATACTTGTGGGGCATAACCATCCAACACTGAGTAACTTTAGAGCTGTTTCTTCGCGAACCCTGTATAGGACTATCAGGAGGCGAGGGAGATCAATACCCGTTATCCTCCGTTCTCAATTGGACAGAAACTGTGTGGAAAAGAAGGGGGATTTATCTATGGACGAAAGTAGGACAAAAGGCTTTCTTGTTACGTTGCCAAGTTTCAATAAGCTCATATCAGGCATTCCAGTTGATAGCCCAGAATCCACGTTCAGAGGGCCGTTCTTCGATAATGGGTGTGCCAATTTGCCGAAGTCAGAAGTTTACAGCGCACAGGGTACCTATTTGGGCACTGTCCGCTTCTTGCGGGAGCGCTTGGTCGAAATGGTTAAATGATTACTAAAAACGTGGGTCTCGTGAACTATTGGGTCGGTGGTCTAGCTACTCCAGCACACTTGTTGTGGCGGGGCTAGATTGGCTATGGTTCCTGGTTCGGGTCCAGGGGATCGTGAGTTCAAATCTCACCCGGCCCACCAACTTTTTCTGACGTAACGAACAATACTAGAGTGATTCAATTGAGCAACACAGTGATACAGGATGTAGAAGACGATTTTCATCAAGCAGTCAGGTGTATATTCCAGAAAATAGGAGAGAATCCCGCGGTACTAGACGGAAGAGAGCGCGTCTATATCAAACCAAATGGTGTTGATTTTAAACCATATTCATATACGAACCCTGAACTACTCCGAGCAGTAATCGATTTCTTCTACAACAAAGGAGCTGGTCAAGTATACGTAATGGAGAATTCTACGCAGGGAAATATGACAAGACTTGTTTTCCAATTCACAGGCTACAAAGAAGTGATAGAAGACACTGGTGCAAAGGCTGTTCATCTAGATGAAGAACCACATACAATGGTTGTTCTCCCGACGTTAGGAGAAGAGGTAAAAATACCGGAACTGATTGCAACGAAATTCACATCTGAAGAAAGGGATTCACTGTACGTGTCCTTGCCCAAGCTGAAGACACATCCAATGACAACAGTGACCCTCGGTGTCAAAAATCAAATGGCGTTCATGAATCACATTGATAGGTCCCATAATCACGACGATAGACTGCACCAAGTACTGGCAGACATCTATAGCATAGTCAAACCCGATTACACAATCATCGATGGAACCCATGCTGTATTTCATGGTCACTATCCACTCCAACAATTCCTAGATAGATGTATTGAGCGGCTAGATATACTCATAGGAGGGACCAACGCTTTGGCTGTTGATGTAGTGGGAGCAAAGGTTCTGGGTTATGACATTGAAGAAGTAGAACATCTCTCGCTCGCCGCAAAAACGCAGAATGTGAGCTCGGTTCTTAATGAGGTAGATGGTGATCTTTCACGTTTCACGAAAAGATATCCGTACCAGACTTTGGACATGTTTCCTGATGTTGTTAGGGTTCTCAAAGGCACGAGAAAGTTGTGCCCAGAAGGATGCGAACTGAATGTGCGTATGCTTGTCCAAATGTTGTACTACGACCATGGTGGAAAGGGAGACTTTACGATTATCATGGGAGAAGGTCATGACACAAGGACCTTGGAAACAATTGAGGGGGCCGTGTTGATTACAGGCGATTGCGCAATAGATGAGACCAAACAATACCTAGAGAAAACACTTGGAAAGTCGAATATTCTGGTAAGTCCAGCATGTAATTCCTTGGCCCGAACTATGTCTGCACTCTGCAAACTAATGGATATCAATTCCCTCGATTTGGTGCCTTCGAAACTGGGTGCATTGAAATCTGTTATACTCGGCAAGCTTCATGGATCAAAGGCCAAGATTCCATCTATCATATGACACATATACTGTTTCGCCTCATAGAGTGATGACGGTTAGTTGTGAGGTATTCATACGGCACGGTCCATGAAACTTGTAATTTTGTCGATGGAAATTTTCAAAAGTAGCGATGAACTACCAGCTCGTAGCAAGTTTTACAAGGCATAGGGAGCATGAGAAGATTGGGAACAGGCTCTGGAAAAGGAAAATCAATTCTATTTGGTGAGCATTTTGTTGTATACGGTCTTCCGGCTTTAGCCGCCGGCATCGAATCGGAAACAGTTGCTAAAGTCAGAAAGAAAGATTCTCCTGGCTGGACTCTTGATGATAACCGGCCAGCAGTACCGGGTTACAAGGCAAAAAAATTAGACCAGCAGAAGGATTCAATCGACAATGTGATTGATTTCTGTGGTGTAGACCTTTCTAATGAAGGAATTCACATTGAATTTGCCGGCGATTTGGTATGTGCCTCCGGTGTCGGGGCAAGTGCCGCAAGTTGTGTTTCTCTAGCACGAGCACTCAATGATGAATTCGGACTTGATATGACTGACGAAGAAATTAACGAAGCCGCTTATGAGGGAGAAAAAGCATACCATGGCACCCCGTCGGGAATAGATAACACGGCTTCAACCTTCGGTGGTTTGGTCTGGTATGAGAGAGATTTAGACGGCGGGCCTCCGACTTTTGAGAAGATAAAGCTGGATAAGGCGATGAATCTAATTATCGGATCCACCGGTTTAACAGCGAGTACAGTCGAGGTGGTAGGAGATGTGCGCTCAAAGAAAGAGGAAGACCCATCTTGGTTCGAAAAGATAGCCGAGGAATATGAACAGTTAGTTTATGATGCCCGAGAAGCACTTGTCAACCTTGAAACCAAGAAAGTGGGCAGACTTATGAACAAAAATCATGACTTGCTGAAGGATTTGACCGTGTCCTGTGAAGAGCTCGATAGTTTAACTGCACTTGCCAGGGAATCGGGTGCTTTGGGGGCAAAACTTACAGGAACAGGAAGAGGGGGCAATATGATAGCCTTGGCAAAGGACAAAGAAGCAGCTGAGAAGATTGCGGCTTCACTTGAAGAGGGGGGAGCGGCCGGAGTATGGACAACCGCGTTTGGACTTTAGAAAGGAGGAAACTAAATGACATTTGCAAATCATATTGAAGAACTAAGGAAACAAGATGAAATCGAAGTTGTGAGTCAACCCGCATCGAAGAAATTGGAGATTGCGGGAATACTTAAAGCTCTTGAGCCGAAACCTGCATTATTTGAAAACGTCTCAGATTCCTCGTTTCAGATAGCAGGAAATCTATTCTGTACCAAGAAACAGATTGCAGACTACTTCGGTATTGATGTAGAGAAACTCATTCCGACATTGACGAACGCAATCGAAGAGAAATCACCACCCGAAGAGATAGATGATGCTCCATGTCAGGAAGTTGTGCAGGATACAGTGAATTTGGACGAATTGCCCATACTCATACATAATCAGGTTGATGGAGGGCCATACATATCCTCGGGAGTTGTAGTTGCAGCGGATCCAGAATACGGACAGAACCTTGACTTTCACAGAGCGATGCAGACTAGCAAGAACGAAATGGTTACCCGGGTTGTCAAAGGTAGGGACTTCCATACATTTCTTAAAAGGAATGGCGAGGTGGACGTGGCATATTGTATCGGAAATACACCGGAAATCCTCGTTGCTGCTGCCACTTCAGTAGAAACCGGCATTGACGAGCTTGAAATTGCTAATGCTCTTAAACCAATTAGAGTCACCAAAGCCAAATCTGTAGACTTGATGATTCCTGCCGACTGTCAGTTCGTGTTGGAAGGAACAGTCATACTCGATGAAAAGGCAGATGAAGGTCCGTTCATAGATTTAACCGAAACTGTTGACGTTGTTCGTCAAGAGCCGGTTTTCAAAGTCAAGAAGATTACTCACAGGAAGAATGGAATCTGGCAAGCTCTGCTTCCTGGGCGAGCTGAACACAAGGTACTCATGGGTATGCCTCGCGAGCCAACAGTGTACCGCGAAATAAAGAAGCGGGGAGTAGATGTTCGTGATGTAAATCTAACACCAGGAGGCGCGAGCTGGTTACACATCGCAGTCAGAATAAACAAAAAGACGGATGATGATGGAATCAAAGCTATCGAAGGAGCTTTTGCAGGCCATAGCAGCGGTAAGCATGTGTGGATATATGATAATGACATCGATATATACAATGAGCAAGAACGCGAATGGGCATTCGCGACAAGATTCCAAGGAGACACAGATATGCTAATCAAGGATCCAGAACCAGGCAGCTCATTGGATCCAAGTGCAGAACCAGGTACGAAGATTACTACCAAAATCGGTTTTGATTGTACGATGCCATTGGTCACAAAAGGAAAAAGCTTCAAGAAAGCCGAGTTCCCAGAAGTCAATCTCGATGAATTCCTGAGGGATTAGTAATGGGACTAGCACTAACAGAACAAGAAGAAGAAATGCTTGCTGGAGAATATGGGAATGCCACCCAGAAAGCCATGCAAATCATTACCACGCTTGGCGAAATATATGGGGCCGAGAGGCTTATCCCTGTATCCAGTGTGCAAATTGCTGGTGTTTCATATCACAACCTAGGAGAAGCTGGTTTGGAATACTTGGCTGAAATGGCGGAAGATGGTAAGACGAGGGTTCTTACTACGCTGAACCCTGCTGGGATGGATTTGGATGAATGGAAGAAACACGGTATCGCCCCTGATTTTGCTGAAAATCAGCAAAGAGTTGTAGAGGCGTTCTCACGAATGGGTGTAGTGACTACGTGCACATGCACACCATACCTGATTGGAAACCTACCTCACTACGGGGAGCACATAGCTTGGGCAGAATCATCAGCCGTGTGCTTTGCAAACTCTGTCATCGGTGCTCGAACAAATAGGGAAGGGGGACCTAGTGCTTTAGCTGCTGCGCTTACTGGCAGAACAGCTGAATACGGGTTCCATTTAGATGAGAATAGACAGGCTGAAGTAAAATACGAAATCCAAGCAGAAATCGAATACACTGATGATTTTGGTCTGCTGGGTGAAGTAATAGGGAAGAGGACAAGAAAGGAGATACCGTACATTACGGGAATAGATAACGCAACTACTGAAAAACTCAAGTCTTTCTGTGCATCAATTGCAACTTTTGGCGGAATAGCACTATTCCATATGGAAGGGATCACACCCAACAGAACAACGATTCCAACCCGTACCGAAGTTGTTACCGAGGAGGATATGGCTGAGGCAAGAGCACAACTGGATGACGCAGATGCTAAAATCGATTTTATTAGTATAGGCTGCCCACATGCCAGCATCAAGGAAATTGAGAAAGTTGCGGAATTGCTTGATGGGAAAAAAATCGCAGACAGCAAGACCGTGTGGATTACAACAGCCAAGCCAACCAAAGACCTCGCAACGAAAATGGGGTACTATGATACAATAGAGGAAGCAGGAGCATTTCTTGTTAGTGATGCGTGCTGTGCAGTTGCACCACTAAAGGGACGTTTCAAGGGATTGATGACAGACTCAGCAAAGGCCTGTTTCTATGCCCGGGGCAAGAACAACTTCAAGACAGAAATAAGAAAAGTAGAAGAATGCATTCAGGAGGCGGTAGAATGAAACTGCAAGGAAGGAAAATATTCAAGGGCAAGGCTGAGGGCGAAGCACTCGTAACCAGTGACGACATCAGCTTCTATGGCGGTGTCGATCCAGATACAGGTGTAGTGGTCGAGAAAGGACACGAACTCGAGGGAAAATCTGTTGCAGGGAAAGTACTTGTTTTCCCAACAGGAAAAGGATCTACAGTGGGGTCATATGTGCTCTATTCGTTGAAGAAAGCCAATATGGCGCCTCGAGCCATAATCAATGAATCTACCGATCCTGTTGTAGCCGTGGGCTGTATCATATCAGAAATTCCTGCTATTGACCAAATCGATGCGAGCTCTATCGAGACCGGACAAAAAGTGAAAGTGGATGCTGACGAAGGAACTATTGTACTTTCAGAGTAGCAAAAGAGTCTTGCATGACTGGAAAATCGTGTAAAAACCTAATGAGGGAAGTGGTGTCAGAGGGCAGAATCTGACACCAATCATCTGAATTCTCTTGCGTTCAGCAATGCATATCTGTTGTTCGACTAGAGAAAAGCAGTTCGAATTTCTGGTTCGAAGTCCTCTGGTGAGAAGATAACTTCTTCATCGCGTGGTATGTCTCCGCGTTCTCGTAGTACTTGTCGTGTTAGTAAGAAGTACACTAGGGCAAGCGACTTCCGCCCACGATTGTTGCAGGGAATAACGAAGTCTAAATGGCGGGTATAGTTGTCAGTGTCGCAGAGTGCAATAACGGGTACACCGATTCTACCGGCCTCATCAAGGGCTTGTCTATCAGTCCTAGGATCCGTCAAGATTATTGCTTCGGGTTCTACATATTCTAGAGGGCCAGTCGCAATGTTTGGATTTGTAAACGTGCCCGGCACAAACCTATCAGTAAACTCACGACTCCCAATGTAATACGAGAAGGTTTGTACTGGTTGTTTCCCGTAAACACGCCCCGAGACTACAGCTACTTTCTCAGCCTCGAAGCGAGAGATGAATTTGGCTGCGGTCCTAATTCTTTCGTCGGTCTTACGAACATCAAGAACAAAAAGCCCTATAGGACGCTGTCTATAGACAAATGGTTCCATGTCTTGGGTCTTAACCTGTGTTCCGATGTGACAGCCTGCAGCTAGGTATTTGTCCATAGAGGTTAGCAAATCTACTTCAGTTACATCTATCGAAGCTACATCTTCCTCGCTCATTCTATGCACTCTCCGCTTCGGTTGTGGCGAAAGCCATGAAGCTGTCAATTACATCAATATGTGAGAGAAGCATTCGCCGGCAGCAGTAACGTTCGAGACCTAGGTCATCTAGCACTTGCGCTGGATCTTCACCTTGTCTGACTCTGCGCCTAAACTCTTCGTATTTATCAGCTACTACTTTTCCACATGTAAAGCAACGTACGGGAATAATCATCGTGCATATCACCTGTATGATTTCTGATACCTACTCCGAGCTGATGGGCCACCAAACTTCTTTGGTTCAGTCCGTCTAGGATCACCTACAATCATCGTTCTGTCATGTTCAATCATCCGAGAGCGAGCTTCGAAATTCTGACTCATTCGTACAAGTCCGGTGGCTATTGCCATCCGTACAGCATCAGCTTGACCCATGAAGCCACCCCCGCTAACACGTACTCGGACATCATAATTCCTCCAGCCATCGCCGAATAGAAGCAATGGTTCCATCATCCTAAGTCTGGCAACCTCCGGCTCGTAGATGGGCAAGGGTGTGCCATTTATTCGGATTCTACCTTTACCATCTTTGACTGTTGCTTTTGCAATAGCTGTCTTACGCTTACCAGCAGTTACAACAACACGCATTCTATACGACCTCCATATTACGCCAGCCTAACTCCTGACTCAAATCTCCGACCGTTATATATCGCCTTCTGAGGCTGTCATAGCGCGAGCTTTCCAGTACAATCTTCTCCTTTTCTTCATATTTTCGGGGTACGCCAATGAATACTTTGATTCGTTTGAATGCTTGCTTTCCTCGTGGCTTTGGCCAAGGAAGCATACCACGAATAACTTGCCGTACCAGTTTATCAGGGCGCCGATGATGAAATGGCCCTCTTTTAGGATTATACGAGGTCTTGATTTTGTGTTTGTCTTTGAAAGCACGAATAACAGATTCTCTGTTTCCCGTTATTACCGCTTTCTCAGCATTAACTATAACTATCTCTTCACCCATTAAGGCTGCCTTTGCTACCTTCGAAGCTAATCTCCCGACAACCATGTGATCCGCGTTGTAAATTTTGACTGAACTCATAATCATTAATCTCCTATGTCAATACAATGATATCGGATCCATTCGGATTGTTCTCTAGCAGCTCTTCGATTGTGATGAGGGTTGCTCCAGCTCCTGTGATGAGTGATGCGGCACTCTTCGAAGTATTGAGAGCGGCTATGGTTACCTTATGCCCGAGCACGCCAGACCCTAGGACCTTCCCTGGGATGACCACAATATCGCCTTCTTCGGTATGGCGATTTATTTTGCCAATATTGACAACTGGGCGCTTCCTTGCTGGGCGGGATACTAATTCTGCTACTCTTTTCCATATCCCTACATCATGCTTCGTCGAGGTCTTCTTTAGTGAATTGATGAGTGCACGTGTATTCGGATTAGTCGGTCCAGTTCGTACCATAGATAATCGCCTCATAATGAATTGGCGTAGTCAAGAGCGACACCTATTCTTTCTTTCAGTATGTCAGTCGCAGCTTCGATAATCTTCTCGGGTGGTAGAGCACCCGAAGACTCAACCGTAAATAGGAAGCTGCCGCTCTTTGATTCAATTCGTATTGCATCAGGTTCACAGACCTTCATGCAAGCTTCACAAAGACTGCAGTCAAGTGTATTCTGCGTAGCAATTGTGTCATCTTCAATGACAAGGATGTTCTTTGGACAGATATCTACGCAATCTCCACACATCTCACACTTTGACTTGTCCACACTAACCACAGGAACATACTTGTACGCAACCGTAGCAACAGGCTGGAATTTTGCATTCTCTTGCCCCATGCCCAGTCGCGCATATGCTTCAATAATCAACCGCTGATTTGGTGCAATCTTCACAAGTGGAATATCATCAGATGCAGGAACCACTTCTAGATCCTGAGATGAAAGGTCACCAGAATAAATCATCATCTCTTCGTCTACAGCCTCTTTTTCAAGAGTCAGAGTGCATTGACAAAGACTACAACCCTTCCCCTCGCAATCACATTCTTCCGGAAGGTTATAGGCCTCCAAATCCGTGACTAGGGGAACAAGGCCCAAACGATGTGCAAGCATCTCGTCGTACATTACACTTGTATTCTCGAGAATGAGCACCTCGTCTATCGCCATGGCTGGGACTCTCATGAGCATGGTTCGTCGCAATGCATTAGCGAATGCAGCACTTGTGCCTTCGACTAGGAACTGAATCTTATCCGGCTGCTTGTCGATTATCGTAAGTTCCATTATTACACCTTGCCGTGGTGAAATTGCTACCCAAAAGACAACATCCCGGACGGACTCGCCGAATTCGTTGAGTAATCAACGGCTCACTCGCCCGTGTCCTGGGTAGTGTTGCCTCGAATTGAGATATATAAAAGGATTGTCCTAAGGCGAATTGAGAGGGAATCAGATATCGTTTCTACGCTCATGCAGCAATCTGGACCATGCCTTTTAGACCGCGAACGAGCAATTTGTAACCGTGCAGCCTTTGTTTCGGATCGATTGCTACCATTCCATACGTTGGAACATCGAGTAAATCTTCTACTGACTCTGGTCGCATAGCATCCGGAAGGTCTTGTTTGTTTGCTATTGCTATGACCTGCTTATCGCAGAGTAAATCATTGTATTTGTGTAACAACTGCCTCGTTTTCAATACTGCTTTTGGATTACTCTCTGTAACAACGACGACAAGCCGACTCCCTTGCATAAATTCCGGCCACATAAACTCGAAATGTTTTTGGCCACCCATTTCAACTAAGGTTACTTTTGTAGTGCTGTCAAGAGTGATTGTGCCACAGTCCATGCCGGCGGTAGGTTTGTAGTTGGAGTCCAATTTCTGCGTATTGTTATCGGTAAGAAGCCGAATAAGAGTTGATTTACCCGCGTATCCGGATCCCATTAATGCTACCTTGACATATCGTGTCATACAGATATACTCCGGTATTCTCTCTGTTCGACCTCAGACATATCAGCTGATGTGTTTCACAGATAACACTGACTCGTGGTTGAATGGTGGCGTTCTTGGCCGGTACTTAAGAATAGCGAAAAGACAGATTGTGGATACTAGATTTCGTGCGTCATAGAAGAGCTTAACAAGCAGGACAAATGTGAACCCGGGAGTAGATATCATGTCACCTATAGTGTCCAAGGAGGTCATAATAGCAGAAGGAGCCCTAAGAAGATTAGGTAGCATCCTTAGCGATTATGAGCACCCTATTGTGGCTACTGACGAGTATATCTTCTCACATTATCAACAGCAATTGCTGAAGCATACAGGAAAAGAGATGGTTTGGCAGTTGGCAGGAGATTATCATGCTGGGGAGCAGCAAGATCTCACCAATCAGGACATTATAATTGGATTTGGAGGGGGAAGGAGCATCGATGTGGCCAAACTCATGGCGAAGGACAGTGGGTTAGATTGGATATCGGTCCCTACTGCTGCTTCACATGATGGCATTGCAAGTAATGTAGCATCGATTATACAAAATGGGTATCGTTATTCAAAGAAATGTAAAGCCCCTAGGGTAGTGATAGCTGACCTTTCAATCATTGATGAAGCACCGGCAAAACTGAGACTGGCAGGTCTAGGAGATATTGTCAGTAAAGCTTCTAGTCTTCCAGAATGGAGGCTTGCAAGCGAAGAGAGTATTGAGGATTTCGATGAGGAAATATACGCTACAGTTGACAAGGCACTCCACCTCATCATGGAAAATACGGATACAGAGAGTTTGGTAAGGGCGGAGGTGCAGTGCGGGAAAGCGATGAGTATGTTCGACAGTTCAAGGCCATGTTCAGGTACGGAGCATGCCATTTCTCATGCAATGGATAGGCGAAAACACACGCTGCATGGCCTCCAAGTAGCATTTGCAACCCCGTTGAATATCCACTTCCTTGAGAGAACAGGATATACCAAATATGATGCTATACAAGTACAGAGATTCTTGAAAGAAAATGGTCTTCCATCCACGCTTGAAGAGTTGAATCTAAGCATGAATCTTCTTCTAGATGACATCCATCACGCACAGCGGATTATGAAAAAGCGGGGAAGATATTCCATACTGGAACATCTAAATACACAAAATAGTCAAATCAGATGCGCGTTGAAGGAGCTAGCATACTGCTAGCTATCATGCTTCGACACTTTTAAAAGAAGTTGACAGCAGGCCAATTAGAGCCCGCCTATCATTAAGCACACAATGCCAATGAAGTGAAAACAGAGGTATGAAATAATGCCAAAACCAAGTTTTGTTGAATGGGAAGCAACTGAAGAAATTGAAAAGAGAGCACTAGAAGCCCTAGAAATAGCTAGAGAGACTGGCCGAATTAAGAAGGGTGTGAATGAGACAACCAAGACTGTGGAACGAGCGATAGCTAAACTGGTTCTGATTGCTGAAGATGTCGATCCACCAGAAATCATTATGTTCCTACCCGGCCTTTGTGATGATAAGAAAGTCCCGTACATATTTGTCAATAGCAAGAACAATCTTGGCGAAGCAGCTGGTATCGAGAGACCCACTTCTGCTGCTTCAATTCTTGTCGAAGGGAAAGCGAAGGATTTAGTATCGGATATTGTAGATAAAATAGCTGCACTCCGTAAATAGAACTGTTATTTCAGGTGATAGGTTCAAATGAGTAATGACAAAGACAACAGTACTCCAGCCATACCGGCTGAAGTCATACAGCTACTGGGACGAACAGGAGTCACCGGGGAGATAACCCAAGTTCGCGTAAAGATACTGGAGGGGCGGGACAAGGGGCGAGTATTGACACGGAATGTAAAGGGTCCTGTTAGGCAAGGAGATATACTTATTCTGCGAGAAACAGAACGGGAAGCCCGCAAGATGAGGAGGCGTTAAGTTTGGTTGGTACCAAGAAGTGTATCTTTTGCGGAAAAGATATTGAACCAGGAACGGGATCCGCATATGTCAGAACAAAAGATGGAACCCTTCTTTGGTTCTGTTCAAAGAAATGCAAGGTAAGCATGTTGAAAAAAGGAATGAAGCCCAGAGTAACAAAGTGGACCAATGAGTTTGAAAAGGGTAAAAAGGCTGAGGAGTGACAAGTGCCACTCCGGGATTCTATTTCTCTACTTCTTCAAGTATTAAATCGTGGATTGTAACGCTCAAAGCCTGAATATCGCTTTTGGCAATATTTTTGGCATCTTTCGTGAGAATGCGCTCGATGACAGTCGTAAGTTCGGCTGAGACTTCTCCATTCTCTATTGCATTCTTCACTACATTTCGGAGACTAGTTGTATGCTCATCCATAGAATCGTATTTCTCGATATAGTTCAACGCCTTCTGTTGAGCTTCTTCCGATTCTGTTAATCCACCTTGTTCTTTCCATAGCTCAATCTCGTTTTCAGCTGTTTCTGGGCTATCGGAAGCATGAGCGAGATTAATTCCAGCCCAAATGCCGTATTTCCCCCGTAGGCTATCTGCATCGGCTTCTTGTACAAAGGTGGCCCCTAGTTCGTCTCGAATGCCCTGAATCGCATTCTCACCTTCTAAAATCATAGTCAAAATGGGCGCAGAGGTAATGAAGTCAACAAGCCAAGGGAAGAATGGTTTCTTACTATGGATAGCATAATGGGCTTTTGCCAGAGATTCTGGAACCTTCATCTCCTTGAATGCTTTGATGTTATAGCCCTTGTTGAGGAGCCTCTCAAGTACTGCGGCACCAGCAGCCCGCCTAACAGTTCCATCCGGTTTGATTAATACCAACGAACGTTCCATATTGACCTTCAATCCTGACCGTACGTATTTGAGACCGACAGAGAGTACCGTATTTTAGGGTTATGACAACCACACAAATCATAATCTAACCACTACTAACGACAATTTCAAAAGCAAACATTGAAGGCATTCTTTAGCTAGTTGTGAGGTGCGCACCAATGTCACAGAATCCAAGATTGCGCTCGCCAATTGTCACACTCCTAGGACATATTGATCATGGGAAAACGTCGCTTTTGGACAAGATGCGAGGGACAGCAGTCCAGAGTAGGGAAGCTGCTGGGATTACACAACACATTGGTGCTTCATTCTTCCCAACAGAGACAATCGAGCAAGTGTGTGGAGATTTGCTACAGCGTCTGGAAAGGCGTCTCACAATCGATGGTCTGCTTTTCATCGACACCCCAGGTCACGAAGCATATCTGAATCTGCGGAGAAGGGGAGGGGCTATAGCAGATATCGCTATTCTCGTTGTTGACATAACAGAAGGCCCCCTGACACAAACCTATGAATCATTGAGAATTCTCCGCTCCGGAAAAACCCCATTTTTGGTAGCAGCAAATAAGCTGGATAAAATACCAGGTTGGAAGTCAAAACCAGATATGAGCCTCATAAAGGCAATCAAATCGCAAAGCAAGGTGACACAATCAGAAATTGATAGGCGAATCTATGAAATAGTGGGAGCTCTTTCCGCCAATGATATTCTCTCCGAACGTTTCGATCGTGTAAAGAGCTTCCAGAAGAGCGTTGCAATCGTACCCACAAGTGCTGAAACAGGTGAGGGAATACCGGAACTGCTTATGGTGCTTGCCGGATTGACTCAACAGTACTTGAAAGAGCGATTAACAGTAAGTGAGGGGCCTGCGAAAGGAGCCATATTGGAAGTAAGAGAAGAAACTGGATTGGGACTAACCCTTGACACGATAATATACGATGGCGTATTGAGAGAATCAGATATAGTGGTAGTTGGAGGCCTTGACGATGTGATGGTCGCTAAGGTTCGTACATTATTGCAGCCGAAGGAACTCGACGAGATTCGCGATCCCAAGGAGAAGTTCGCCCATGTATCAGAAGTGCATGCTGCAGCGGGTGTGAAGATAGTAGCCCCGGATGTAGAGAAGGCAGTAGCTGGCGCACCTGTGTATGGTGTTCAGAACAAAGAGTCTATCGAGGAGATCAAGAAGAGGGTACGAGAAGAGATAGGTGAAATAAGAATCAAGACTGATAAGTCCGGAATAGTACTGAAGGCGGACACTCTTGGTTCATTAGAAGCTGTGACACAGTACCTTCAGGAACGAAAAGCATCAGTAAGGATAGCCGATGTTGGGCCGATAGTGAAGCGTGATGTGATAGAGGCAAAGGCGGCAGGTGAAAAGGACCCACTCAACGCTGTGATACTTGGTTTCAATGTTGATTTCGCACCAGGGATAGAAGATTTAGCAGCCGAGTATGGGGTTGAGGTGTTCAGGAATAATGTAATCTATCGCCTGTATGATGAGTACAACGCGTGGACTATTCTGAAGGAAGAGCAAGCCAAGGCAGAATCACTGGAGGCCATCATCAGACCGGCCAAGCTTGAGTTGATGCCTGACTACGTTTTCAGGATGAGTAGCCCAGCTATAGTTGGTGTAACAGTGCATGGTTTGCTTAAACCCAAAACAGCATTGATAGATACGGAGGGAAATCGGGTGGGGAAGGTTCTCCAGATACAGGACCGAAGCATTACCATAGATGAGGCTACTGACGGAATGGAGGTAGCTGTATCCATTCGCGGGCCAACAATTGGCCGCCAAGTAAAGAAGGACGACGTACTCTATACTGATGTGCCTATTGAACACATCTACGCTATCATGCGGGACTTTAAGGAAGACCTCCGCCCCACCGAAATTGAGGTTTTGAAAGAAATTATCCAAGTCAAAAGAGACGCTGGAGCCATTATCTAGGGAGTACCTGAATATTTTTAGGCAAATTACGACTAGCTGGGAACTGCAGTGGGTAGGGCAGGTCGTTAGCCGCGACCATGACCACACGGCTATAGTGGTGCCAGTAACCCATGTATGAGGATGAACCCCGTTTCAGCTGACGTTCGTCGTGTGACGTTGATGAGCAGTCTTCGGAGTCTGCAACGGGCATATCATTGGTCGTAGGACCAATGGGATTGTCTTAGACCCCCGAAACGGGTCAGGCCCTGGCGGGAACAGCCCTAAGGGGGAGCAGTAGAGCCCCGGAGGTAGCTGCTTTGAGGAACGCAGCGAAAGGGTCATCTGCGACGGGACATCCGAAAGGTGGGGGCCACTGCACCTATTTGCAGCATAAATCATTGATTGGGTCGTTCCTTTTTTCCTTAACATAGTTTGTAGACAGAAAGCTTCCTACGGTAATGTTTAAGAGAAAGACAATAAGCGAGAGAAGATGTACCACGGCTTCCGCTACATAAGCAAGCTGGGATCTCCTAGCCTGGTATGGAGCCAGCCTGCTAATCGCCTTCACGCGAAGCAGGCGGGCTGACAGCTGGTGTGCTTAAGCACGCGGGGGTTCGAAAGGTGTCTACCTTCTGGTAGATTCCGAATATCCCCCTCCCAGCGCCAAACCCATCCTTTTCTGTTGCAAATTCTCAATGCTATTCACTGGAGAAACAAATAATAAAGTTCATCAGAAATAGTAGGATAACCTATCCTATGATTTGTTAATACGGAGCCTTGCACTGCATACCGGGCATAAAACAACGTTCTGTCCGAATCTAGTTGCGCTAGACACACGGAACGATAATCCACAATCGGGACAGGTTACACTCTGTTGGTTTTTTGGTATAGCTTTGAAAAAATCAGATGATGTACGGGAATTATCAGTACGACCGTGTATCTCTTCTTGTCTGAGACTAAAGAATAGCCAGAGACAGTAGCTTGAGGGAAAAATCATGAGCAAAAGGAGGGTTGCAAGGAAATCATACTGACAATGGGCAAGGCAGAAGACGGTAGTAAAGACAAGAAGTGAGACCAAAAATATGAGAAGAAGAATCTGTTTCATCTTGGAGTCTAACATATATATCTCATGCTCCTCTTGCCGTTTTCACTCATACGATTCATTTTGGTAGCTTTGTGTTCTCACCTAAGAATGTGACTCCTTTGTTGATTATTGCAACATCGAAATCAAACTGCATACAAAGACAGTTTAGCTTGTCAAAGCAAACGGAAAAAAACAGAGTGTGAACGCGGGCTTTGCAGCCCGGTTCTATGAACTAATTACCTTCTAGGCTTTCTTCTCTGCTGGAAGCTTGCGGGGTGTGACCTTCTGTACAACGCCTACTGCGACTGTCATACCCATGTCACGGACTGCAAAGCGTCCGAGCTGAGGAATTTCCTTGTATGGCTCGATTACCATTGGTTTGAGCGGTACGAGCTTGGCAATCATCGATTCGCCTTTCTTTACGTAATCAGGATTTTCCTCCGTCACTTGGCCGCTGCGTTGGTCAAGCTTCTGCAGCAGTTCGTCGAATCTGCAGGCAACCTGAGCGGTATGGGTATGGATAACTGGCGTGTAGCCAACAGTAATTGCAGTTGGATGCTGGATAACCATGACCTGACCGGTATAGTCTGCAGCAACGGTAGGAGGTTCCTTTGCAGGACCTGCCACATCACCACGACCTAGGTCTCTTCGTTCCACACCGCGGACATTGAAACCAACGTTATCACCTGGTTCTGCTTCATCTAGCATCTCATGATGCATTTCAATCGATTTGACTTCACCCGTCTTATTGGGAGGCATGAATGTGACTTTGTCACCAGGTCTCATGATTCCAGTCTCAACTCGTCCTACTGGTACGGTACCCACACCCTTGATTGAATACACATCGTTGATTGGTACACGTAGGGGCAATTCGGTTGGCTTCTCAGGCATCTCAATATCATCAAGTGCCTCGAGCAGTGATGGGCCATCATACCATGGTGTGAGGTCTGGAGTATTCTCTTTAAGATTACATGCTGACAAAGCAGAAGTTGGAATGAATGGAACATCCTCCGGCTTGTACCCGATTCCCTTCAGAAAACCACCAACTTCCTCCTTGACCTCATTGTAACGATCCTCACTGTAGTCGACAGTCTCATCATCCATCTTGTTAACACATACGATGATATTGGGCACACCTAGCGTCATTGCAAGGTAGGCGTGCTCTTTAGTCTGTCCACCTGGACCGATACCGGCTTCGAATTCACCACGTTTTGCAGAAACAACCAGTAGTGCTAGATCTGCTTGTGATGCACCAGTAATCATGTTCTTGATGAAGTCTTTGTGACCAGGAGCATCAATAATTGTATAGTATAAGCCACCGGGGGTTTCAAATTTAAAGAAGGCGATATCAATGGTTAGACCACGTTCGCGTTCCTCTTTTAGGCGGTCCAGCGCAAAGGCCCATGCCCAGCTAGGCCGCCCAAGTTCCTCGGCTTCCTTCTTATGCTGCTGGAATGTACGCTCATCAACAGCGCCCGTTTCATAGAGCAATCTCCCAACCATGGTGGATTTGCCGTGATCTACGTGGCCAATCACAACCATATTCAGGTGCTCCGACTTTTTCTTAGGCAAGGCATAATCTCTCCTTATTCTTGTTTTGTAGCCCTTCCTCTTGGAAGGACTGGCTTTTTGAGTCCTGCCGTACTCACCTTTTAATGATTTTGATTTATCCTAATACCGAACAAAGGGCTTGACACGCTTAATTTTGCGAGTTATATCTTGGATATTGCAGCGCAGAGCGCTTCTGGAATAATCTGGCATAGTTCAATTCATTCCGTAGGTAGGCCCGAATAACAAAAGCAAGCACCGGGAGTATTTAGAGGGGAGCTGTGCTCGATAGAGACGGTTCTGGTGGGTTTTTCTTTGCTAGGGATTGTGTAATAATGACTCCTACAATCGTCAGAATTCCGCCAAAGATTTCCAGGAATGAGACAGATTCAGCGAGAAGGATAATGGACAAAGCAACGCCCCAGACAGCAATAAGGTTCAGCCCGATTTGGGTGGTTGATGCCTCGATGTGCCTCATTGCTTCATAATAAAGGGCGAAGCTAATTGCAGTATTCACAACTCCAATCCAAAGCATGAGAAACCAGTTTCCTAGCGAGACGTTGAGCAGTATGGTAATATCTTCTGTGAGTGCCGCAGATAGCCACAGAAAAGGAATTGAAATCAGTACGCTGACAAATGTGAAATCAAGAGAATGGATGGATTTCACCGCTATTTTGCCTAGGATGCCATTGAGAGCAAAAAAGAAAGTAGAAGCCACTACGATGAAGTCCCCTAGGATACGACTAGGAACCAGTGCAGCATCAATAGATGCGCCACCCAAGACAATGAAAGCAGCCCCACTAATTGCAAGCATCATGCCTGTGATTTTGCCGCGATTCAAGGTTTCACCTAGAATGGGAACTGCAAGGATAAGGGAGGACAAGGGAGCGAGATTGATTAGAAGCACAGTATCGCTCGCGTTGGTAAGGCCTAATCCAACATATTGAAGGGTCTGTGAGATGAAGGGGCCTGTTATCCCGGCCGCCAACAGAATTTTCCAATTCTCTCTAATCAATGATTGGTTAAGTGAAGTATCAGCAACAAGCCTTCCTACGAAATAGAGTGGTGGACACGCAATACTATAACGCAATGCAAGAAATACCATGGGTGTCAGTTCAGCATAGACGAGTTTGGCAAATACGATGGACGACGCCCAAGTGAGTGTAGTAAATAGGAGAGCTAGCCACGATTTTTTGTGTGTATCCAATAGTCTACACTCTCGAAAATCTTCGTTTTGAGAAGAGAGCTAACACCAGTTAAAGAAGGTTTTTTGAATCGGTTTTTATCAATCTAATGTGTAGGGAATGATATCGAAGAGTTACTGCTTTTGGAATCTTCCTAGTAGACAACTAACGAGCCGATCGCGCAACACGTTCGCGCTCTTCTTTTCGAGAGATTGCATAGCTTTTCGTATTATTATGATAGGCGGCCATGATCTCATCCACAATACATTCTTCGAGAGATTTGGGGTTCTTGTGCGCAGCGCGGACAGAACCAACGGCCAAATATCTTAGAGCCAGATCGATTCTCCGTTGGGGTGCAACATCAACTGAACGCGGATATGCCATGCCACCATATGAGATTCTGGTGGTCTCCTCAGCAGGGGCTGCGTTCTCTATTGCTGTCACGAGAATTTGGATGGGGTTATTACCAGTCTTGAAATTGATCATGTTGAATGCGCGCCGAACGGCATATATCATCCTAGCCTTCTTTCCAGCCCAGCGTCCAGTTCTCGTTTTTTTGGCTTTCCGTTTGCCTGCATTCATCAATTTATTGATGTAGCGTTCAACAATCGGAACATCAGATTTGTGAAATCTTTTTCCTGCATGCCGCCCAGCAGAATGAGGAAGAAGTACGGGCTTCAGGGAAATGTATCTTCTAAGACCAATATCGCCAACCTGAACCCTCGTTGAATCCCATTTGCCGAAAAGGAGAAGTCTTGGTGTTGTTTGTGTTTCTTTTTCTTCGGTTTCAGTTGTTGCATCTTCTGACATTGTTCATCCCCCTATCGTATTGGCTTCTCGGCCTTACCATAAATTAGTGATTCCAAGGCTACACCATTGACTTTCACAACTTTCCACCTTACTCCAGGCAAGTCACCCATAGCACCGCCCATTGCCCCACCAATACCTTCGACTAGCACCATATCATGTTCATCAATATACTTCAGTCCTCCGTCACCCGGGATAAAAGCGGTGATTTGTTTCCCATTCTTGGAAAGTTGAATCCTTACAGCTTTTCGAATAGCTGAGTTGGGTTGTTTGGATTCGATTCCCACTTTTTCAAGCACGATACCATTGGCTTGGGGTGCGCCTTCTAAGGGATCAGTCTTCTCTTTCAGATTGAGAATCTTCCGTTTCACACTGGCTTTTTTCCAGCGGAATTTCTTACGTTTCCTCTTCAGGTCTCTTGCTGCAAATTCACCCATTGGGCTTTTCTTTCCGGTCAAATCATGACATCTCCTAGTGCTAATATTGGAACACCATTCATGGTATTCTCTGCGGTGGGTCAAAGCAAAGCCACTCCTAGAGGCTTAAAAGAATTATGACACGACAAAAACGCCCCGATAATGCAAGTAGTAGAAATATACAAAATATACGAATCTTCAGTCTATAACAACTTGATTAACATCAAAGTGTCGTTGTACGAGAACTTGAGCTCGAGCTACATTACGCCCCTGTTTGCCGATAGCGATGCCCCGGTCCTTGTCATTTACCTTCACCGAAGCTATTTTCCGACCATTCTTTTGTTCTCTAATATTCACTTCTTTAACCCGCGCCGGAGATAACGCATTCTTCACGAAGTCTTCTGGATTGTCTGCAGCCTCGACAATGTCGATTTCCTTTTCGAAGATTTCGGCAGCTTTCTTTACATTTGAACCTTGGTGACCAATGGCATCGGCCAAGTGTTTGCCCTTCACAACAAAAATGAGACGCTCTTCTTCTGCTATCACATCAGATGCAGGAGCTCCTGTTATTTGCTCGAATTTGGCAATAAGAGCCATATCATCCATTGACAGCTTAACTTTCCCCAAAAAGACTCGCCCTCACGCCAACTCCAGGATATTTGAATCGCCTGGTTCGATTACTGCTATTGCAGCAACCATGAAGGGCTTGCCTATGACTTCGCCCAAATCCCAAGATGTGCCTTCAAATCTCTTGGTCGGGATATTACCCATGTTGGCATAGTACTCAATATCCTCAAGTACATCAATTGGCGCGTTGGCAGCAACTACAACTAGCTTGGCCGCTCCCATTTTGATTGCGGTGATTGATGATTTAGCACCAATGCGACATTCTCCTGTATTTACTGCGCTACCAATCGGTTGTTCTAGACTCAATATAACCACCTCTGTCTTTGATTATAGGCTAGGCCTTTACAGGAAATGGCCAGATGGATGGAGCGTTTTAATGTTTCCGACATGTATCTTCATCCCCGTATTACTGTGGGTTTGATGATTGGGGGTTCATCAGAAGATCGATTGATCCAGTTCCGAGTGGAATAAGCTGCCCCAAAATCACGTTTTCTGTGATACCGTCAAGAGGATCCCTAGTACCAGCAATTCCTGCTCCAAGCAGATGCTTGATTGTAACTTCAAAAGCGGCTCGAGCAAGTGTACTGTGTTTTGAACCTGATATTCCATGACGACCAATTTGCTGTATTTCCCCTGAATGGGTCATCATGTCAGCCACTAGGATGATATGGCGGACATCGACGTCCATACCCTGTTCGTCGAGAACAGCAAGCGCTTCCTTGATAATCCCGTTCCGGGTTGCTTCGATTCCAAGAACTTCGAGAAGTTCCCGTAGATGATTCGTGTGTATTCTGTTGGGGTCTACTCCCTCTATCTCCAGTGCATCAGCTAGATTCGTACCTTCAGTATACAAGACGTACTCCCCATCATCCTTTCGAATAACTACATGTGTGACATCATCGATACCCTTTACTCTAACCTCACGTATCTTATCACTGAGTCGTTGAAGGTCGGCTAGAACATCGCTAGTTGGATACACGAAGATAGTATTCTTGCCACTTTCAACTTCGCCTTTTCTTTTGATATCTCCTTCAATAGCTTCAGCCACTGCTTCGACAGTCAGATCCTTGTCTTCCATGAGTTCGGGGTCCAGTCGAATGTCGATGGCCTGTCTAAGAAGGTCAATAGAAACATTGCTAGCTACACTCTCAACAAGCACCATCTCGATTCGCTGGGCTATCTTCTTGGCCTCTGAACGATCATCCGAAATAGATGAATCCAAGTGGATTGTCATTGTGGGAGTACTCGGATTTCTACGTGCATCAACAATCTCGATAAGGCGGGGAAGACCCTGTGTAACGCTCAGTTCTGCAACACCCGCATAGTGAAAAGTACGCAAGGTCATTTGTGTTCCGGGTTCACCGATACTCTGAGCCGCAACTGTTCCAACAGCTTCTCCAGGTTCAACTATAGAGCGCTCATAGGAATTTATCACATTATCACAGATTTCATCAAACTCGCCATCAGATACATCCAATTGGTTGAACCTATTCTCAAGTTCATTGATAATCTTCGGTGGTAATCGTCGGTTATTCCTGATGCGTTTCAAGCGAGTTTCCATGTGCTCGGATATATTGGCCTTCGTCATCTGTATACTACCTCCCTTGCTCCAACCTGCCTTTACCAAGTACTTTCTCCAGTTCAATATCTATATTTACGCTTCTTCCGTGGTCCGACTTACTGGGATCGACGCCGTCATCGCCAAATCTGAACTGGACTATTCTACCAGGGGCCGTTCTAACAGTACCATCAGTCTCAACTTTCAAGTCCTGAAGTGCTGTCATTAACCTTCGCTGCATATATCCTGAAGTTGAGGTACGAACTGCAGTATCCACAAGACCCTCGCGTCCTCCCGCAGCATGGAACCAGTATTCGATTGGATTGAGCCCTTGCTTGTAACTTGAAGACACAAAGCCTCGTGCAGGCGCACCTAAATCTCCAGCCTTGAAATGGGGTAGTGTTCTGCCAACATATCCCCGACTGATTCGTTCACCACGGACAGCCTGCTGTCCTACTACTGCGGCCATCTGGGAGAGGTTCAGTCTAGAACCTCGGGCTCCCGTCTGCGCCATGATTACAGCAGAGTTGTCCAATCCTAGATGCTCACCCGCAACTTCACCTGCGGAATCACGAGCTTCTGCGAGGGTTGCCATAATACGTTGTTCCAAGGTCTCCAGAACTGTTTGCCCAGGATTTGCATCGAGTTCACCACGCTTGTAAGTTTCGATGAGTTGATTCACCTTCTCATTAGCCTCCTTCAAGATGACTTGAATCCGTCGTGAAGCTTCTTCCGGAAGGGTCACGTCATCCAAACCCATTGTGAATCCTCGATTAGTGATAAGACGTATGAGAAGGCGTCCTATGGAATCGATGAATTCTCTAGCAGCCGTAGAACCCTCCTCCTTAACAATTCTGTGGAAGAGAGAATCAGGTTCACCGGCGCCAAATGCTTTCTCATCTACAATACCGTATTCTAGGTTTCCATCGCGTACAACCACATAAGCGTCATATTCGCATTCCTCTGCATTGCAAACATTACATTTTCGACAGATGTTGGCCTTGAATGAAATGTTAATTCCATCGGGAATAAACATGCTAAAGATTTGTTTTCCAGTCCATAGATTGACCGGGGATTTGATAGCAGGCTCTGGAATTTCAGCCTCAAAACCAGATGTTGCAAGTAACTGGTTCACTTGATTGCGAGTATAGAGACTGGATTTCCGAGTCAGAAGAAAAGCTGCAGATATATAATCCTGAAGAGCGCCTATAATCGGCCCACCATATCTCGGAGAGAGAATCTGTTCTTGTACCCTCATTAACACCCTAGCTTCAGCTCGTGCTTCTTCAGACTGGGGCACGTGTAGATTCATCTCGTCACCATCGAAGTCCGCGTTGTACGGTGGACATACAAAGAGAGATAATCGGAATGTTCTGTAAGGCACTACACGTACTTCATGTGCCATTATGGACATTCTGTGCAACGAAGGTTGCCGATTGAATAGGACTATGTCTCCGTTGTCCAGATGTCTTTCGATTACAAAACCAGGTTCTATGGTATCAGCGATTATCGTTCGATCCTTGACGAAACGCAAGTCAACTCTGCGCCCATCTGATCGAATCAGATAATTGGCACCCGGATGCCTATCTGGACCACGAATAACAAGTTCCTTCATCTCTTCTAAATTCCAATCCGTTACCCTCTGGGGAATCGTGAGAATTGTTGCAACTTGCTCAGGAACACCAACCTCGTTCATACTCAGGTTCGGGTCAGGAGAGATTACTGTCCGTGCAGAAAAATCAACACGCTTTCCAGATAGATTCGACCTGAAACGACCTTCCTTTCCCTTCAATCTCTGAGATAAAGTTCTAAGTGCTCGTCCGGACCTATGCCGAGCAGGAGGAATTCCGCTTACACTGTTGTCGAAATAGGTTGTCACATGGTACTGTAGGAGCTCCCAAAGGTCCTCAACAATCAGTTGGGGCGCACCTGCATCAAGATTCTCTCTAAGTCTTTGATTAATTCGGATTATGTCAATGAGCTTGTGACTGAGATCATCTTCGCTGCGCACACCAGATTCAAGGGTAATTGATGGTCGGACTGTAACAGGGGGAACAGGCAAAACAGTCAAAATCGCCCATTCAAGTCGTGCAGCTTCGGGGTCAATACCCATGAGACGATAATCGTCATCGGGAATATTCTCTAATATAGCACGAATATCAATAGGTGTGAGCCTAACTGAGCCTTGCTCTCCAACCTCGTAGATGGAAGTAGGTTTCTCTAGTTTGAGCTTGCGCTGGTCTGCCGCGCAGTGTGGACATACCTTACCCTTCTTGAGCTTGTTTCCACGCTTAAGAGCATCTTTAATCAAATCTTCATAGTGCTGGCTCGTCTTGGGATATTTCTCGATTTCTCGTTTGAAATAATCGATTTCATCTGGAGTAAGAAGAATTCTATTGCATTCTCCACAAGTTGCACGGAGAACCTTGTAGACCTTCTTCGCATAGCCTTCGTGTAGTACCGGCCTAGCAAGTTCAATATGCCCAAAGTGACCTGGGCAGTTACCAACACGGTTGCCACAAGTTCGACACCGCTGACCCGGATCGATTACACCAAGTCGTTGGTCCATGATTCCAGATTCAATCGGATAGCCGTCTTCGTCATAGGTATCGGCTACCACAATCTGAGCAACTGACATCTTGCGAATATCTTCTGGACTAAGTAGGCCGAACTCGATTGCGTCAATTTTCTTGGTTGGTGTTTGATTGAAAGACATCTAGATTAGCTCCTTTAGCCTCAGTCTAGGTGCAAGCCCTAGTGACATCATTTCCTGGCATAACAGCTTGAATGCATATGAAACAACAACTCTACTTACCTTTGCATCAGAACCGCATATCGGGCAGTAGTAGCTATCACGATTACGGTCATATACTCCAATCAGGCCGCATTCTTCACAGACTAGCATTGTGCTTCTATCTGATTCCTCGAGTAGACGACCTTTCAGGAGCATTGCAGCACCATGTCCGATAAGCACATCTCGTTCCATCTCTCCGAAACGAAGCCCTCCTTCACGTGCACGGCCTTCCGTGGGCTGCCTCGTAAGAATCTGTACAGGACCTCTTGCACGAGCATGAATTTTATCGGCCACCATGTGATGAAGCTTCTGATAATAGATTACTCCAAGGAAAATGTCGGTTTTCAGTTTCTCGCCAGTAACTCCAGAGTACATGGTTTCGCGGCCATTATGCTGGAACCCATGTTCTTGGAGAGTTTCAAATAGCTCCTCTTCCGATACTCCACTGAAGGGAGTAGCGTCCTTTTGTCGACCCTCTACTGAAGAGGCTTTTCCAGCAATCATTTCCAGAATCTGGCCTATAGTCATCCGTGAAGGAATAGCATGAGGGTTCAGGACCATATCTGGGACAATGCCTTGTTCTGTGAAAGGCAAATCTTCCTGTGGGGCCAGATATCCAAGAACCCCTTTCTGACCGTGACGAGAAGCATACTTATCGCCAAGCTCTGGAACTCTCAAGTCCCGTACCTTGACCTTCACAAGACGATTTCCATCAATGGTTTCAGTCAGGATTACATTATCAACAACTCCTGACTCACCATGTCGTACAGACACAGAAGTCTCCCGTCTGTTTGGTGACGTGATTTCGAACTCTGAGTATTCTTCAAGGAATCTTGGGGGTGAGGTTCTTCCAATGAGAACGTCACCGCCCTGCACTTCAACTTCCGTTTCGATAATACCATCCTCACCAAGATTGCGATAAGCCTCTGATGCGCGGTATCCTCGCACACTTCTCTCAGGAATTTCAAATCGATCTTCCTGACCACCAGGATACTTTCGTTCCTCGCTCTCATATACACGACAGAACGTGCTCCTGCTTAAACCTCGGTCGATTGAAGCTTTATTCATAATCAGGGCATCTTCAATATTGTACCCCTCAAATGATAGGATTGCCATAACCACGTTCTGACCTGCTGGTCGCTCTTCGTAGCCTATCGGATCCATAGCTCTAGTCGTAACTAATGGTATCTGAGGATAATGGAAGAAATGAGAACGTGTATCTGCACGGTGATTGAAATTCGATGATGGGACACCTATTGACTGCTTGGCCATCCCAGCCATGTAGACGTTACGTGGAGACTGATTCCGCTCAGCGAAAGGTATCAAAGCTGCTGATATACCGAGAATGGTAGATGGTTCAATCTCTAGGTGGGTTGTATCAGGGCCGATATCGTCTGGATACATTGCTATTAGGGCATTTTCTTCTTCTTCTGCATCCAAGAACTCGACAAGTCCGTTTCGCATCAAATCTTGGAAGGCCCATTCGCCGTCCATAACCATTCTGAGATGTTCTTTTGTCAAACGACTCTTGCCGTTTTGTACTACTATCAATGGCCGTCTAACCCTACCAGCGTCACAGTTCACTTGAACTTCATGCGTGATTTCATAGTATGCTACATTGGTTTCCGAATCGATTTCGCCAGATTGTCTCTTCTGACGCATGGTTTTAGCTAGCACTTTAGGAGCAGCATGCACTCCAATTAGGCGTCCATTCAGAAATATATCTGCCCATTTCTGGCCTCTTTTACCCTTCAGGTTTTCGATGGGTTCAACATCCGCTTGGAGTAAAGCTCGTTCGATTGGCTCTTCTTCAGTTCCTACCGAAATGTAAGCCATCATTGCAATATTCTTTACAAGGCCACAGTTTGGACCTTCCGGAGTCTCGTTAGGACAAATCTTTCCCCAATGTGTAGAATGAAGGTCTCTGGCCTCAAAGTGTGGTTGTGATCTTGAAAGTGGTGAAACAACTCTACGCAAGTGTGAAAGGGAAGAAATGTAATTTGTGCGATCAAGTAATTGAGAGACACCAGCTTTTCCGCCAACCCAGTTTCCTGTAGCAAGAGCGTGCTTCAGTCTCTGTGTAATAACATCGGCTCTGACTGCGGTTCTAATGTTCGGCTTTCGGCCTCGAGTTGCAGTTCGTTCCAGCTGATATTTGATATCACGATTAAGAGAGTATAATGCAACTCTGAAGAGTGACATTAGAAGATCGCCAGAGAGCTTCAATCTCTTGTTAGCATAATGGTCCTTGTCATCGGGCTCGCGTTTGCCAAGGACTAGTTCTAGGAGACGCTCAATCATCTGTCCAAGGTAGTAAGCCTTCTGTAGACGATTTTCAGGGTCAGTTCCAACGTGAGGAAGTAGATACCTATCAAGAACCTTCTCGGCACGTGAAAGGCGGTATTCCTTGGTCTGGCCAACAGCTACTCGTTTGCCTATATAATCGAGAGCATTGTCCTTTGTAGATGCTTCCGGATCATCTGTATCGGCATTTATTGGTGCGGACTGCTCAATCGTGACGATGAGTTCATTTCTGATTTCATCATCATCAGAGATGACATCAACGATTTCTCTATCCGATTCCAATCCAAGCGCCTTGAGCAATATTGCTAAGGGAATTTTGCCCGGTACTGATGGGAATGACGCTCTCAGCTCTCCAGTCCTCTTCCTTTCGATTGTCGCCGGTGCTCTAAAGCCTCTAGATGTAGAGAATACTTTAGCTACATGAGTATAGCTGGAGCTTTTGCTCGCCTCTTCAATTAGAATTCTATTCGGCGCAAGATCCTCTTGGGTAACGAGGACTCGCTCCGAACCGTTGATTATGAAGTATCCTCCAGGATCCTTAGGATCTTCGCCATGTTCAATAAGCTCTTCATCTGACATCCCGTGCAGCAAACATTTTTCGCTTCGAAGCATTATTGGAAGGTCACCAACATAGATTCTGAGCGTTTCCATTCGGGTAGATACAGAACCATCCTTCCTCACTGGTGTCATCTCTAGATACAACTTGGCCGCATAGGTCAAATCCCGAATTCTGGCTTCATTTGGATAGAGTGGATGCTCACTTCCATCTGCTTCTCTGATAGAGGGTTGTTCTACTGTGATGTCACCGAGTTCTACGTGATAGCCTTCAACCTTAGGCGTAATCTTGCCGATATCATCGACCACTTTCTGTAGTTCTTCGTTCACAAACCTGTTGAATGAGTCAAGATGCTGACCCACCAAGCCATAGTAATCGAAGAAAGACTCAATCACTGGCCAGTATTTTCCACGTTCTTTTGCGTCTAATGCAGCCATATTACGACACCATTCCAAGATGGACGGGGGTACTACTGCCAGATATCAGACTCATGCTTCCCTTTGCATGGAACCCAGAAAATCCGAGCTCGTACATTCCTAGCAATAGACGCCCCGTTGTTATTCAGCTCTTTCAGAACGCGACCGACCCATACTATTACGCATGCACGATGGCGGGCTCGGCGGGAGTTTCACACCTCTTGGAAACCAAGAGGGGCTTTGAACCCGCGACCCCTAGGTTAAAAGCCTATTGCGCTACCTGTCTGCGCCACGAGCCCGTGCATTGCACCAGACCATGTACAACACATAACTGACTAGATAACGATGTGTACAATCGTTTTATCGTAAGTGTGGCATATGGCCATGCATGAGTGGGAAGCAATCCTGCTTGAGCATCGAACGGGAATTTTGTATGAATAAAAGATTTTCCTTAAGACAAGGAAATTTGGAATATCATCTGCTCCAATGTACGGCATATTGCCAAAAGTACATACTGCATGATTACCAAAAAAGGTTATGCTGATGCTTTGACAACGACAACTTTAATAGAACTCTGAAAGTGGCCCCGTTGACTTGTCTAGGTACGGACAAATTCAGTAGTGCCCCGGTAGTGTAGTTCGGCCTATACGGTAGAATAATCTACCGTGTCCGGAATAGCATCCGAGACTGTCAAGCCTTGGCGCTTGACGTCTTGGGACAGAGCTCTCGGAACCCGGGTTCAAATCCCGGCCGGGGCGCCATTCTCTTATTTTCCACTGGCAAGACAAGGTTAGGATGCTCAGTTACTTATCGGTAAGCTGTGATTATCTACGTACGGTTATCTTCCGAACACAATTTCAAGTGCAGGAACCACTTCTAGGTCGGATGGAAAGAAATTCCTTCAGAGGTTGATTTTACCCTGAAGTTGGAAATCGCGCATTCGTCCATCAGGAATATCCTTGTTCATCTAGTAAATTCCGAATCTTACTGGATTGATGAAGTCCTCGAAAAGAGAGAGGTCACAGTCTTCAATCCCACTGAGGTCTCCAATATTGAGGGTGTAACGACTCCATTTGAAGAGAAAGACCAAAAACAAAGGAATCTCTCTAATCTGATAGAAGATGAGTTACAAAATGTGGGACTATAATTTGGGATGGTGTTACCAACAACTTTACACTTACTAAGGTGTTACCAAATGTAGCTACGCACGAAGTTCACCATCGTGGGTTTGATTATAGATCTAATGAGGGAACTTGGTGGGCAGTCGTCTGATGTAGGGATGTTCTGAAAGGGTGAAGAAAATGACGAAATTTCTTGACGCATGTTACAAAGCAATCACCAAACAAAAAACAGCAATTAGAGACACTATCAATAGTGCAGATACTTCAGCAGCTTCCGCAATATCAGGTAGTGAAAGAGTTATTCTCACTGGATGTGGAGACTCTCTGGCAGTAGCTAATTATGGCAAATGGGTGCTTCTCAAAAAAGGCATCAATGCACTGACTGTCTCTCCACCAGAGATCGAACAAATTGGGCTTGACGACAAGTCAATATTGATTGCCATTTCGGCCTCGGGACGAAGTCTCACAACCATAGATTCTCTTCGTACCGCTGGTGATATGGGTGTTTCAACCATCCTGCTGACGGATAATCCAGAAGGGAGTGCTACGGAATATGCAGAAAACGTCTGGCTGACGAAATCTCATGTCGCATCCTATGATATCAGTCCCTCCTCTCCGACCACCTCTGCAATGGCATACCTGTTGACTGTAGCAAGTGATATCAAGAGAGATTATGATGAGCTGAATCAAGACCTGAAAATTCTGAAATCAAAAGGGGGACAGATTCTCGAATGGGGAGAAGAAGAAGGAAAGAAAATTGCACCAATAATTAATCCTAGTGGGCGGTTGTATCTCATATCTGACGGAGTTAACTATGCAGCTGCAGAAATCGGTATGTGCAAAGTGAATGAATACTCACTTACATTTGCAAACGCAATTCTCACTGAGGAATTTCGACATCACTATAATTTGGCTGTAGAAAAAGGGGATTCTGCCGTTCTTGTTTCCAACTCCAATGCTGAAATGATATCATACATGAAGGCCCTAAAAGAAATACTTGGAATGCGTGTATACCACCTCAGGCCAGATGACGAATTGAATTTGTCTACACCTTTGTCTCAAGTTTTCCCAAACAGTATAGCTCTGCAAATGGCGGCATACTACGCTGTTGTGGAGTATCAACCCAATAAAGATGGATGGAAGAAGCCTAACGTCTCAGCTTTCGAGATATACTAGGTGAATACTCGTTGAAGACGATTAAACAGCAAATCATGAAAAGCGACAAACCAGAGATGCGGGAAGATATTGCTGAGTATATCAATACACATTCCTCCGAATTCTTGCAGTTAGTGGCTTCGGTTTTCGATACCGCAGGAAAAGAAGATTTGAAAAAGCAAATTATTGGTATCTGTGATTTGCTTGATAGGCAACTCATGTGTGAAGCAATAGGTCGAGCAGTAAATGATCAAAGCTCAGACGTACGAGTGTTGGGTTTACGCGCTGTCTACAGGACTCGAAGCGAAGAATTCACAGCAGACTGCCTTAAACTGGTCAGAGATGAGAACGAGCCTTTTGAAGTCAGGAAGTGGGCAACTCATATTCTAGCCAGTGAACACCCGAACGAATATGGAAGGGTACTACGACAGATTGCACGAGATACCGGTGAGAATATGGAGCTTCGAAGAGAAGCTGTTCATGCCCTGACCAAGATTGATGATGATAAGACCGTTGGATCATTATGCGCCATACTTGGCGATTCAAGTGAGGATATGCGAAAATCAGCGGCTTGGGCCCTGGGAAGAATAGCAGATGAAGAGTCTATCGATTGTTTACTTGCCGCACTTGAAGACGAATCTGAAGCAGTCAGAGACTGGAGTGTCCGTGCTCTCAGGGATATGGGAGCCCCTAAGGCCGTACAGGGACTCATCGATGCTATGAAAGAAGCTCCACCTGAAGAGCAAGTTCGAATGATTCGCTTGATTGTAGAGAAACGATCAGAAATAATCCTGAGGTCCATAGCTGAATTCTTGTCATCTCCTCACACGGAGGTTCGTCGTGTAGCGGCTTGGGCAATGGGGGTTTCACCGTACCCCCCAGCAGCAGCAAGTCTAGAGCATCTCTTAGATGATGAAGATGCCCGCGTTAGGAAATATGCTGAGGAGGCCTTAAGGCGACTGGGAAGGATTGATGGAAGCGAATTCGAGTCCATGTTTTAATCTATCTTACAGCATGCCACGGTATAATCCGCCATCAACCAAGACTGAGGTCCCGTGTATGTAGCCGGCCACCGGGCTCAATAGAAAGGTGCAAACCTTGCCGTACTCTTCAGGTGTGCCAATACGTCCAATTGGGATATTGCTTTCAATGGCAGATTTGGAACTCTCTTCGTCTGCTTCTAACAGTTCCTCAACCCGTTGGGTGTAGATATATCCAGGACAGACTGCATTAACACGTATTCCTTTTGTTCCGATTTCATCAGCCAAAGTACGCATCAATCCTATTACTGCGGGGCGTATCGAGTTTGACAAAAGGAGATTCTCTATAGGTTGTTTTACTGATATTGAGGTGCTATAGAGAATTGAGGGGTTATTTGATTTTTCGAGTAAAGGAAGAGCAAATCGAGTTAGCCAGACCGCACTCATGAGAGTGAGTTCGAAGGAAGATTTCCATTGTTCATCAGAGATGTCAGAGAACTGACCTGGCGGGGGGCCACCTGCATTGACAAATAGCCCATCAAGCTTCGAAAATTTTGAAGCAGCAACGTCTAGAAGCTTCTCGATATCTTCTTTCTTGGACACATCTGCAACGACGTAATCTGAGTGTTTGCCGAGTTTCTTCACAGCAGCCTTCAATGCATTCTCTGTTCGTCCACAAATGAGTACATTGCCCTCTTCCTCAATCAATGCTTTTGCCACACCAAATCCAAGACCGCGTGACGCAGCGGTAACTAAGAAATTTCTATCCTTAAACTTAAGATCCATCACTTGGGATCCCCTACTAGCTTGCGCCGGTATTGATTTCAGATTCCATCCTTGCTCCAAGTTCTACTTCCAGATGAACAAATGCAGCACTTAGGTGCTGGAAGTCTCTTGGTACACTGAAACGCCCTATACCAATTGAATTGAGTGCACTTCTGACGTTTTTTGTGGTTAACTTGCCGTTGTGCTTTGAATCAAATGCAATCAGAACACGTTCCGCATTGTCTGCATTGGGGATTTTGTAAACCGATTGGCACCTGATACCCTTCATCTCAAGTGCTTTGCGTATCTTTCGCTCGATATCTGCCATGCTTGTTTTACTCCATATTTATATTCCATACTACAGCATAAGAAGACCTGTAATAATCACATAATACCCGAACCAAGACAAGAGCTGAACTCTGTAATGACTGTCTAGGCCTATTGGGCGTTCCAATTCCAAGACCGGGATTGTTTTCATGCCATACTTTTTATCCACGAGAGTAATGTTTTAAAGTAAATCAGTAAGACCTCAATCTGGCGGAGCAACAGGATTCTTGTTGTACAGTTGTTCTCCTGCCAAAACAAAACCAGCGGGATGTAGCTCAATCTGGCAGAGCAACGGACTGTAGTAAGTGATTCCTTTGGAATCGCATCCAGAAATCCGTCGGCTGCCGGTTCAAATCCGGCCGTCCCGACCATCAGAATTTTCGGCTAGTATTTCTCCTAGAGTTAGTGGTATATTGGCTTGAAAAAAGGGGACCACTACAAGGCAAGTAGATTTGACGAAACGCCATGGTCGGTCTAGTGTAACCTCAAGAAAATACCAGCTGGTAATGAGTCGCGTCTTGAAAGTGGCCGGAAAATGCTGTTGAGTAGGAATACTCCAATCGATTCACCGACTCCTTTTAAACTTGGATTCTAGCGTTTCTTTGTGTATAAGAGTTCTCTCTGTTCCCCGGGAACGATTTCGTGTTCTCCAATCTTGGCAATGGATAAGCTCCGCTCTGATACTTCAAGCTTCAATCCCACTAAATACTTGGAACTGGAAAGGTATCTCATTCTCAAGGGGGTGCTGGTTTCATCTATACGAATCTCCAATGGCTTCTGCTCTTCGTATTCATCGGATGCTCTATGATTAGCTGTTGTCGCTCTAGCTCCCGGCGAAAATACCCAGAATTCTTTCTGCGCTTCAGGATTCAGAGACCACGAAACCTCAGCTTTCGCTTCTATCCAATACTTGATTCTAGCTCCGGGTCCTTTGTAAGTTGGTGGCAGCCCCCTTGGTAGGAGAAAAGAGAATTTCATAGGGGTCTTTCCTGCCCGGAATCTTCGTATGTTCAGGATATCCAAGTTGTGCTCAACGAGTTTTGTATAACCGAGGTAGGTCCGGTGACGTTTTCCACTACCAACAGTAATACTGGTCTTGTCGTCGCCTCGGACGTATACATAGAAATCATCGCAGTCAAAGTATTCGTCAGTGTGTACTTTAACGGTGCCATTGACCAGTCCCCCAGCAAGATAGGCTCTTCTGTTCAACTCGATATCGATGTCCCTCACTTCTTTGCACATCCGTGATTCTCAGAGAATGTCTCCATGAGATACCCGCGAATAGAGTGCCCTTAAGATGCTTGGTGATATTCACTTCTAATCATAGGGAGCTAGAAGCATGGAAAGCCCTCGCATAAGCAATCCTAGATACAGGATTCTTTGTGATGGGGTCTTGAAGAATCGGAAGTGAAATGGGAAGAAGCACACATGTCTCTAATGTCAGGAATATCAAATATGATGCTATTATACTCCGTCGACGAAGAATCAAACAAGATGAAGAAGTTGAGTAGGAAAGCATCAGACAAGAAGTGTCAAGAGCAATCAAGACGAACATCGAACAGCTACGTGGGCATGTTAGCCAGCTCAGGAATGGTTAAGTTTTACAAAAATCCTAAAAAATCAGGGTATAAAAGTGTAAGATTTCTGTAAAATTTCCTGTTACCTCGTGTGGGAGATAGACCATCCTGCATACACCAAGTCGATATCTTACCCGTATAGCAGGAGTTCGGGCACCTACGTTGGGATTGTAGGTTATGTGATGAGCTTAACAAATCTGCGCCCTTCATATCTACCACCCTGTCAGCTCCTCGAGGGCGGCTTGGGCTCTTTACTCTCTCTGAGCTTCTCGTCGAACAACGGGAACTCCGAGAGGCCAGCCCGAGTAGAGAAGTCCTTGACCCTGTTCAAGATGACATACATGGGATGCAGTTTCCTGGTATCACTGTCATAGAGTTGCCTGCTCTCGATCAGGTGGCCGACATCATAGATGCTCAACCGTATATCATCCAATTTCAGCAGTGTTTCTCCGAAATCGAATTCATTAAACCATATTCTCCAGCCAGTGCTATCTTCTGGATAACCTTCCAACATCCTTTCAGGGGTAAAAACGAGTCTCACTTCTTCACCTACAGAGCTCTCCAGCAGCTCCTCTGCCGTCCTCGGGATGACAATGGTTCCTGTCAATACCTTGTTCCTGTGCACAAAGGGCCTGAGCATACTCAGACTGAACACCCGGTCCTCTGTCTCGACATCAGTATACTCCACGTCCTGGCGCGTGTCCCATATCAAGACCTGACCATCCTCGGTCTCGAAGGGCGCCTGCTCTGACAACGGCCCCCTCAGCACTTGGAGTACTTCGGCTGTCCGCTTGGCCTTATGGACAGCCACCGTCTCTCCTCTGTACGAATCGATGAACTGTATCTCATATGCCCTTTCGTCCATGTCGAGCGACAACCGGCATACCACCTCCTTCACCCGGTCACTATATGCCTCGATTTCTTTGAGAAGTCCCCTGATTCGTTCGTATTCGAGTGTCTGGCTTTTCAGGTCAAACGGCGGGGAAGAGAGGGAGCGTAGTTCGTTTGGCACTGTTGATTTCTTCACCCATCGTATCGGAAAAGGCCTGTCGGGTGGGGGCGGCCCGTACTCTATGATGCAAATGGGGTTCCAGAATTCACCAATCGTGGAATCGAGGTACGCCTTCCACAGGATGTCGTTCCCCTGTACCCTCGTGATAACATAGTTTGCTTCGTCCGTTGCCCCTGTCCATTCAGCTTTATGTGCCAACAATTTCAGGTCTGTTTCAGCTGGGTGCCATCCCCAGAAGTTCCTCCTGCCTTCCAGGGGGATATACGCCACCTCAAACCTGTCGCTCCCCGGTGCGTCCTCGATGAACATCCAGAAATCGTTTTCCTGCTCATTTGAGACCCTTACCGCACGCCTAACCACATCCGTTGGCCGGGTAAAGCGGATCGTTTCTGCGAGTATCTTGGCTCTCCAGACCAAGTTCGACCAGATGGCGTGGACATCGTATTTTGTAGTAACGAGCTCTTGCTCTTTTGTTGCAAATCCCATCTGTATAAGCTGCCAGCACCAGAACACGCGCCAAAGGATGTTAAGCACAGGCCCTTGGTTCTGAATCAACTGCCTCCTCTCAAGTGCAAGCAATAGCAGGACGAAGTGATTGCCGTAGAGGGACAAGATCTCCGGATTGTGTTTCCTGATGTCGGCAATTGTTGTCCGGATGTGCAGGTGTAACTCGGCAAGGATGTCTTCCCGTACTCCTTGCAAGAGGTTCCACATGGATTTCGATTGAGAGTTCCTTTGGAGCTTGCGCTTGATGTCTTGCAATACTTCGAGAGGTGTCCATGTCAATCCCCTTGATGTAAACGCCGCCTCTGCAATCTCTGCAAGCTCATTGAGTAGCTCTTTCCATTGCCCAGTCTCATGCTGAGGAGTCATCTTCCTCACAAACCGCAGAGTATTGCGAAAGCGGACGAGCTCCTGCCTCCGCGTCTCGAACGTATCGATGTACTTCGACCTAGTAGGAGCGACCGGGGGCGGCCTCAATACTCCCCGTGTGCTGTCGTCCCGCTCCTTCTCCTGCTGTTCTTCAACACTCGGCTTCCACCGTCTCCAGCCCCTGGTGATGGTATCAGGTGAGGTGTAGAGAGGGCCTGGGTCGCCCTCCTTCCTTTCATCTTCGTCCACTGGTTCTGCGTTACCGAGGACTTTGAACGTCATGTGCTTGAGTAGTTCGCGTCCGTCACTGTCGTATCCTCTTGGAACCGCCGTTTCCATCCTTTGGACTTCAAACCAGTCTGTCTCAGAGTATTCTGTTTCAGCCGTGTCTTCATCTCGCCGCTCAAGGCTCGGCGCCAGCAAGGCAGCGTCGGCACAGACATCCTCAGTGGTGTATGGCGGAAGAGCTGAGACATTGCAGGAGACAGAGCTGAGCGTCACGCCTCGTCCATACATGGGTTGGAGCTGTGCCTCACGTACCTCCTCAAAGCTCACCGTCCTGTCCTCTCGCGAGTATCCCCGGAAACGTTCTGCCCAAGCTGTGAGGTGTGGTACGAAGATACTGGTCTTCCAGGGAGGGACATTGGTCGCCGTGTCCTGGACTATCACCCGGACATCTTCCCGCAGGGGTGATTTCCAGCCCAGGACTTTGGGCGGGGTCGGCAGGTTCCAGATGATCTCGTCCAGCAGGCGTTGCCGCGGAGAGTCGTGGGGTAGGGGATTCATCTTCCGTTTCTGATACATCGCTGATGTCTTTGCCGACGGGACTGGCCTGTCTAGCCAGACCACCTCGTCAGCCGTGCCTTTCAGGCACTCGACCAATGCATACTCAAGGGCATCGAGCGTGTTGGTACAACGCCGAGGGCTCATATCGCGGAGGTTTGCCCAGCCATCGAGGACCACCAGCTGCGTTTCCTTTGCGGACAGCTCTTCCCGTAGTGCAACTTTCAGGTTATAGATGGTATCTTTGTCTGTCCCAAAGACGGCGTCAATCACCTTGTCCCTGAGGTCGATGATACGGATATCCTCGAAGAGATCTCTGAGTCCCTGGATATGCTCTTCCCATTCCGGGGACAACCACTGCATGTCAAGCCTCAGTCGTGTTATGGCGAGCTCCTGCGTTGGGAGATCACCAAGCAGGTCTACCCACACAACGTCCGGGGTGTCCCCGGTGTGCTCGAACTGCTCACGAAGGTGATTCAGCAGGTGCCAGTTCCTTGAGACCCAGGCTGCTGATGGCCCGGCTGAAATAGATGAGCCTACGGAGAGGTAGAGGGTGAACAGGGTATCGTCTTTCTTTCGTGATGCGAAGGGGTCAGTCCCTTCGATTTCCGTAAGTGGCATGGTCCTTCCCAGCAGGGAGGAGGGCCCTGTTGTGTCCTCCAAGACGAGTGCGATATGTGGGCTCGTCGCTTGCTCTGGGCCATCGGACATTGCGATCGTATATGCGACAGGAGCGTTGGGTGAACCCGGCACATAACTGACCCTGTCGAGGACTTCCCGAATCAACCCGGGCAGTGCGTCAAAAACGGTGAACCTGTCCTCACTTGCATCGACGAGCACGACACCCCGATACAGCTTCTTTGGGGCTTCGGCGTCTGCAATGATACTCTTGTACTCCTGCAGGAGATTCGTCTCATATGCTTCGAGCTGTCCACGACTCCTTTTCGAAGGTGCCGTCGCTACGATGTGTTCCCATTCATCCTGGCTCAGGGGGCGTTTGCTGAGGTAGAAATACGGAACTCTCGCGTCCTTTTTCGACCTGGGTCGTACACCCAAGAGTTCCCAGTCTATCCCAGTCTTCGTCTTGACATCAAGGAGCATCACAGGTGTCCATACTGCGCGGTCACCTACATCCCGCCGGACAAACACCACGATATCTGCCTGCCCCGCTCCTTCTGTGCCGCTTACAGGAACCTCTGCGGCTATAAGCGTGTCATCAGGTTTGTCCAGGCCCCTGTCTCCATAGAAGACAGCCGCTTTCAGCGAGTACGGGTGGTACATGTCACTGAACAAGAATTTGTGCCAGTAGTTACCCTGCCGCATCGACATTGTCTCAATCTTTTCTACGAAATCCTCTGCGTCCTTGTCTGTCAGGGCACTCTCCCGGTCCTTCTTTTCGCTGTCGTCCTGCTCCCCTTTTTCATTCTTAGGCATCATCTGGCCAACGAACGCCCCTAGCTCATCATCCTTGAGGTCACTCAGCTTGATGCGTTTCAGGATGCTGCGGACGATGTGTTTGGTTTGGTCAGAGGAATCCCGTTCAAATGCAGCCTTGAGCTGTTGTACGATGTCGGCGACGGTCGGGGACCTAAACTTCTCAGCGCTTTCATCCCCATCCTCCTTGTCGAGCTGGTGGGTCAACCGAGCGACCTTTACCGTGGTTCGGGAATAGACAGCTCGGATTTCTTTGACGATTTTCATCAGTTCCTGAGTCGCCCCGGGATGGAAATGCTTGCGCCCGTACTCCCCATCCGTGTAGACCCAGTCCAAGAAGGGCCTCAGCCTGTAGATGAGCAGCCGGATATACCGCTGGGCATCTTTCTTTGGGACGTTGTGGATGAAGCACTGTCGGATGAGTTCGACCACATGTGCACGAATCATATCCACAAAGTCGAGACTCGGCAGGCTCGGGTGGCAGAGCAGGATCCGGGGAGAACCGGATGTGGCCGGGTATCCCGCCTTCACATATCCCGACTCATAGTTCTCCACTCTGACCTTCTTGGTGACACTTGTGTCCACAACGATGCGCCGCTCATCTGGAGTTTTCCAGACCTGGTAATAGTTGGGCTCAGGGAAGGGATAGCGGGTGATAGCCACAAGACGGAGCTCTGCCCCAGCGAAGTTGAGGAGCTCGTTGAGGGGGCCGATGGTACCCTCCTGCCAGCTGTACACCCGCTTGAACTCCGTGTTACCATACGACCATGTCGTCCACCAGAGCACACCAAGGAAGCTCTTCCGCATGTTGGGCTCCCGTGACTGAACTGGCGAAAAATCATGAGGACGTATATCTTTCAACGCTTCCAGTTCGTCCCGCGTTTCCTGCCACATCTCCTCGATGCCTGCGACCAGTCGCTGGACTTTCGGTTGCTTGGTCACCCGCTTACGAGCAAGCTGGACGAGGGTGGACAGGCCGGTGAAGATGGCCCTACCCAGCACCTTGCTGGGGTTCTTTGGGTACCCATCGTTCACATCATCCACCACCGGATTTGCTCTAGTGCTGCCCTCGATGTAGTACTTTGGCAAGCTTGTCGGGGAACTGTCTCTTAGTGAACACCCTCGTCCATATCTCCTCCAGCTCGGCTGCCCCTATGCCACGTTGCCGCATCGAATGCAGCGTATCCAGGGCTTCCAACCCGGCCAGGGCCTGGTAGAGGAGCCGGAGGACTGTATTCCGGACATCTTCGCTATTCTTTCGAGCCTCTCTTAGGGGAACTTTACTCGACTGGACGGGGACGATTCGCGTACTATCGGCATCTATGAGCGAGCACCAGATGTGGGCGTCCTGTTCACTTGTGAAGACCTTCGAATCAGAGTCCCGTTCCGCCTTATACACGGAACTCAAGTCAGGGGCTTCAGTGAGAACCAGTCCATCGAACCTCTCAAGGTCGAATATCTCTCTGGCAACTTCGCTTGCTGACCGGAGGTGCCGATCTGGGACATCAGACGGGGGGATTGGGAGTTTTGTGAAACGGGTGATCAGGTTTCCACGGACGAAACGGACTGTTTTCGTTTCGTATTCCACACCCCATACAGACTCGATGAGTATTCCCGTCCTATCTTCCTTGCCTTTGGAAAGCATGGACTTGACGTAGATCTCAATGGGGTCAGTCACGTCCCCGGATTTCACCTTGGCTGCTGATGGGAAAACGGTCCGTTTTCTAGTCATCTGTCACCCCTCACAACAGTACTATGTACAGCCGTACAGGAGGCATTATTGCGTAAGAGCTTCTTATGTACACCCGTACGGAACGAGGCGGTCCCGGAAGGTCTCCTACGTACACCCGTACAGAAGGGATGATTGTGGAAGAGCTTCTTATGTACACCCATGCATAAAACGGTGGGTGGAAATGTGCGATTTCCTGATGTGGCAGTACTCCTAGTAGCTATATCACGCGAAAATACTTTCCAGAAATCGATAGTGGGCCTCAGGTTCCTCTCCTCGTCTTCTCAAACAGGGACAAAACCAGATCAATTCAGTATGGCAGGCTAGTACCAGAGTACTTCACCCACCAGAGGAATATCATTGTATCTACAAACTCTACCGAAAATAGCGCTGATGTGCCCTCTGTCCGTCTTTTTTGGTCATTTATGCACATGAAATCCATTATCCTTTATATGTATTTCTAGCCCAAATAGAATTAATAATAAGGTCTTATATCGGCTCTTTTTAGATACAAGGACTTCATAATGCTTTATTTTGAATTTGCTTAATAGATTTAAATATCATAATGATACATAGAAGTATGAGTTCAATAACCTCTCTCAAAACAAACCGGGGAGTGAACTCAACTAGCCAGAAACAGGTTAGAGATTTAAATATCGTAAGGCGATGACGATGGGCCGGTCCCAGGGAACAACAATCAGTGTCAAGGTGCCAATCAAGTACTCAGTGATGACACACCGGACCCAGCAGCGACTCAGGCAGATAGTTGGTCGAGACACCCGGGCCATCCATGCCTTCCTTGGAGTCATCGAAGAACACGAGGATAAGTTGCTGAAAGGAAAAAAAAGCACGAAAATCGATGCCGGTAAGCTGGACAAGCTCACCATGACTGCAATCAAGGTCAAAGAGGGGTACGAACAGAGGCTGGCCGTTCCCCATGACATGAAGGAACGGTTTCCCCGGATGTCAGCAAATGAAGTGATTGAGTGCAGACAGACAGCCGTCCAGATGTACGAGAGTTACCTCGAGCTGAGGAACAAGAACGGCAGGAGGGCATCGCGCCCCTGCAGGAGACTATCTTCGTCTCGACGGATTCCGCGTTGGGTGTTTTCTCAACGATTCAAGCTCATTGAGAATGATACCCATACCGCACTGTGGTGGCTCGACCTCCGGGATTCCCTGGACTCAGTACCTGAAGGACGAAGGGTCCATGACCGGTTGCTTATTCCGCTCAACGTATCGCCGTTCCATACCAACCAATTTTCAAGAGGTGAAATCAAAGCCCTACAGATTTTCACGGATAGACGAGGCAAATGGTGGGTGACCTTTGCGGTCAGAATCGACAAGCCAGAGCCACCTGATGACGACCTTCCAGAGGCTGTTCTTGGTATCGACCTCGGTATCGAGAAGGCGGCCTGTACAAGTTTGGTTACTCCCCAGAAAGTGCGGGAGACCAGGTACTTGGTGCAGGAAGACAAGGTCAAACGAATCAAGCAACTGGATGATCAGGTTGCCCAGCTCCAGCACAAGATGCATACCCAGAAGAACAACGGCAACCCTCATGATGAGATAGCAGCACGACTTCGAAAGCTGAAGGGAAAGAGATACCGTGTAGCAAAAGAGTATGACCGGTTCATGGTCAGTCAAATGCTCGATTATATCACCGAGCTGTCTGAGCGATACACCCTCTACGTGGCTATCGGTCGGCTCAAGAACATCAGGTACACTGCTCGACGCGGCAACTACAAAGGCCGCAGGTTCCGGGGGATGATCCACTCCTGGGCGTTCGCACGGATAACAGAGAGCCTCAAGCACAATCTTGAGCAGCTTGGCTGGCCGGTCGAAGGCAAGGATGCACGCTTCAGGGTGGTGCCAGAGAACTGGACCTCGATCATGTGCTGGAAGTGTGGCAACAAGGGCAGGAGACCCCGGCAGGACCGGTTCATCTGCCCGAGCTGTGGCAACCGGTGCAACGCAGACAGGAACGGCGCTATCAACATCGCTGGAAGACTCATTACGCTCACTTCATCACTGCATGACGTGAGAGGACTAGGCAAGTGGGCTAGCGCAGTAGCGCGAAGCGCGCGGCCGAAAGCCCGAGGGAAGCCTTGTGCTTCTCGACGGAAGTCCTTACTCTCCAAACAAGGGACTTCATCAGGTTCCGGAGAGTCCGCGGCTGTTCACCATGTCCAGACGGACCTCCTCAGCTACGGTGACAAGGCTGAGGTGGGTGATCATGACCACGCCGTGGCAAGAACTGTGGAAGACCTCGCTGTCACCGGGAGTGATGACCCGGAATGACGACAGGAGACAGAAGCCTGGACCGCAGGAGGAACCCTGTTCCGATGAACGCGGACAAAGCCCCTGCTGACTCATGGGCCTGCGGGTACCGTGGGGGCGGCGACGCTGGCAAGGGAAGGGTGGAACACAGAAGTTTCCTCAGTTGGGTTCACTCACTCAACTGTAAGAAATGGGTTATCAGGAATTAGACATCTTCGTGATGACATTGAGTGTGTGCCTTGAGTTATGCTCCAAATCATGGCCAAATGTGATGGTGAAGGATTAAAGGTCAAGTGTTAACGAGGCCTTGCAGGGGCTTGTATCAGAAACTCGATCCGGAACTTAGTAGAAACCGTATTCGTACGCCAATTTGAATATGTGGGAGAAACACAGTACAAGAAGAAGGCTAGCAATTAGAAAAGCGATGGAAAACATCAAAACTACCCAATCTGTTTTTTTCCACGTTGACTTCCGAATATAAGTACGAGTCGTATTATATCCAAAGCCTCTGCCATCCATTGACATAGTCAGAGAATTGGCCTTGGAGAAAGCAGATACAAGTAATGGATAGAAAGTCATTCTAATCGTTCTCAGTAGTTTAGAGGGGCGTCCAATTTGGGGAGAAACCCCACGAGAGCGTTGAGCCATGCGAACAGAGTCCATTTCCATATCGAAAAAGGGAACAAAACGAAGAGCTATAACTAGTGCGAAACTATAGCGATAAGGGATACCCAAGTCGGTGAGTGAGTAAGCAAGGAGTGTGGGATCCGTTACAGCCACGAACAGCATGCTTGAGAAGATAATCAACATGAACCTCAATGAAAATGTTAGCCCTCTTTGTAGACCGAAAGTTGTTACAGGAAAGAACGGACCAATTCCCTCAACTGTAGGAAATAGATAGAAAATAACCATGCCATTTTGTACTGCTATTAACTGCACAACGAGTATTAAAACAGAAAAGGTAATCAGAAATCTGGTTCTGTCAGCAGCAAGGTTCAATGGAACTCTACCTATTTTGAATGCAATAATGACACCAACTAGTAGAAGAAAAGTGATATACCATCTAGACAGTATGATGGTCGCTACTAGCACGGAAACAAGGCTAAATAACTTCACGGCAGGATTGAGTCTATGAATGGGGCTGTCCCGATTTACATAGCCAATATTTCGATTCATCTAGTTATTCCACTCCGGCAGGTAGTTTTTCCGGCCTAGTTGCTCTAATTGTTGAAACACCTTCTTTGGAGGGCCGTCGAGAAGAAGCTTGCCTTCTTTCAGGAAAATTATTCTATTACAGTATCTTTGAACAAATTCTGTATTATGCGTAACTACCAAGCAAGTACCAGCATGCTCAGCTTTGTTAAGAACTGTGCGAATCACAAATTCTTCCCCATTCTTGTCTTGTCCAACAAATGGTTCATCTAATAGGAATACTCGTGGTTGGTGAGCTGTAACAGATGTTATATTCAAGCGTCTTTTCTGCCCATGACTCAAGGTAAACGGGTTTCGTTCTTTCATCGAGATAAGAGACGTTTGAGTAAGGAGTCTTCTTGCACGTTCCAGAAATGGCTGGATCTCAATAGGTAGGAAATCTGCAACCAAAGTCTGTTCGGCCCATACAGTGCTTTCAAATATCTGATTGTTCGGATTCTGAAAAACAAATCCGACAGAAGAAGCAATTTGTTGGGTGTCAAGTTTTGAAACTTGTTTACCGTCAAGATATGAAATACCTGAGTCGGGTTCTAGAAGACCTGCAGCTAAGTACAAGAGAGTTGTTTTCCCGGAGCCGTTGTCACCCATTACCGCGATGATTTCTCCTGAATAGAAATTCAGTGATATTTCATCGATTGCAGGTCTTGATTCATATGAAAAGGAAACATCGTCTATTGAAATTACAGGCGTTGTGCCAGATTCTGTTATTCGACAAGGGTTTTCAATTTGGTACTCTACCTTTTGAGGTTGGTGTGTAGTTATTTGGCCATCCCTCATCTCAAGAATTTCGTCTGCCTGATTTATCAGAGGGGTAACTTTATGCTCGATACAAAGAATACCGACGCCCCTTTCTTTCAAGTCTTGAATAATGGTTTGCAATCTTGAAACTCCACGAGGATCCAAATTGGAAGTAGGTTCATCTAAAATCAAATAGTCGGGTTCACACGCCAAAACAGAGGCAATTACAACTCGTTGTTTTTCGCCTCCAGATAGTGCATTGGTTGAACGATGGCGGAGATGTTCGCAATTTACTGCGTTAAGGGAATCTTCAACCCGATTCAGTATTTCGCCTTCCGGTATGGTGAAATTCTCTGGACCGAAAGCAACTTCATCTTGAACTTGTAAAGTTGCCAATTGACCTTCTGTATCCTGTTGGACCATTGCGACTCTTCTTGAGATTTCAGACATGCTCAAAGTCGAAATGTCGACATCATCTATTCTAATGGAACCAGCCAACTCACCGTGAATAGAACGGGGAATAAGCCCTGAAAGACACAAGGCTAGAGTAGATTTGCCGGAACCTGTAGATCCAGTTAATAATACCAAATCGCCTTTTCGTATTGAAATATCAGCTGAACGGAGTACCTGAGTTGAGTCAGTATATGCGAACTCAAGGCCCTGTGCTTCGAGCAAAGAATGATTCACCTCCTAAGTCGCACGAATTGTTGCAACCTTGTGTACCCAATATGAGCCATCATATTCAGCTGCAATCAACCAGAGGCCTGAATTCTCTTCCTCCGTGAGTATTAATCTGTCATCAGCGAGGACAGAAGATAAGTCAAATTCAACTGAGTAACCATCTTTTGCCTCTATTCTGACAGTAGCAGCTTCGGGTAAGGGATTAGCTTGCTCAAGCAACACATTTAGAGGGACACCAGTATAATTCTTCGGAGGGATATGCGTATAGGCACCTTGAAGTTCTGCTTCGATTGTTATCTTCTGATGTATAAAATTTGAAGGATGATACGTGAAAGGATTAGCAACCTCTCCAGTTATCTCACAGGTATAAGGATCGGCAAAGGGGTTGGCAATGAATATTCCATAGTAGACTGACCCCATAATGAGAAAAGTGATGAAAAGCGCAGCAGGGAGATTTCGGTAGATGGGTGATTGTGAAGAAGAGAGAGTCCCAGCAGGAATAGTGGTGACTCCTATATCTTGTATAAAGGACATGGTTTGCCAAGCGAAATAGCCAGCAAAAATGGCGCCTGAGGAGAAGGCTAGAGCTGTAATTGCCGCAAGGTAAATCCAAGGAGCGCCAGAAAAGTATACAATCTGGAAGACAATGACATTAGCTGCTGAGGACAGTCCAGCAAAAAGCCACCAGACAATTTGATTACTTGATTGAGCCTCTTGGGGGTTACCACCCGCCTCTCCCGCAAAATCAACTATGACACCTTGAACAAGTGAAATAAGAATAATTACTATACCGTGAGTGCTACCTGTGAAGAATTCTACTGAGCCTTTCAGAAAACCACCGAAGGTTCCAACTCCCCGTCTGGAGGCAATAAGCCTCATCAATACAATCCAGAAAACGTGAAGACCGGCCATGAACTGCCCGGCACCAAATGGAACACCAAGTGCAAGATTGACCAGATTTCCCAAATATCCGACGAACGTACTTAGGCTTCCACCTAATGCACTTAAAATCGCAACTGTAGCTATTTCTCTTGTGCCTAAGAAATGCTCTTCTGATTCATTCATTATCTTGTATCACCTCTATTGAAGCCACATATTTGAGCCATCTCGATCCGGCGGAGAGATATACATCACAGCCCATACCGGGACAAGAGGTAGCAAGACAATCCTCATTGCTGTATTTTCCATCTGGTGGAATCATTACAATCCGCATACCTTCGCCCCATTCCGGAACAGCAGTATCATTGTATGAGTAGGCCAAAATCATGCTGCCTTGGATTTCGCGCCATGAGCTGTTAGGATAGACATTACTGTATGAGAAATTCTGGTAATACCCATCAGAAGATGCTATTTGCAAGATATCGTTCGGTTTCATGCCGCCTATCAATTCTACAAGATTTGCTACTGCTGTGCCAGTATACACCCCTTGGCCACGCCAATTGCCGAAGTTGTTCTGAAACGAGCTGTAACCTTCAGTCTCAGGAAGATACAAGATATCCTGCAGAGATAGTTCAAGCGCATCATTAATATTCTGGATTATGATTTTTCCAGAATGTGGTATGGGAACGGAAAGCTCGATTGACTGGGCAGATACATCCGAGTTTGATACTGTGACATTGATAAAATGATGAAAACCACCATGCTTAGCATCAGCAGCGAGTTGTGCACCGGCCCCTCCTGAAATTATGTAACGTGTGTTATTCCTAATCGTACTGTTATAGATATGTATATGGCCAGTGAATATAGTTGTAACATTGTTCTTCTCGACGATGTCCATAAAACGGTTTGCGCTTGTCTGGTTTGTCATGTTGTGAGTACTATTTGGTCGAGGATCAAACGGTGGAATATGGGTAAAGACAAACTTCACTGGTTTCTCTGATGATGAGAGATCTTCATCAAGCCAATTGAGTTCCTTGGATGAAACAGTATAGTTTGACGAATTGACAATGGCGAAGTGACAATTTGAATAATCGAAGGAATATGTAGGACTACCAAACCGTTTAGCATAGGTGCTCGCACCATCGAGCCGGACATCGTGGTTGCCTTCTGTTGTGAAAACGGGTATGCTGATATTCTGAAGTGCTTCGTATACTTCTTCGAATTGGTATTCCCGTCCAAATGGTGTCAAATCACCACAATGGATAGCAAAAGCTGGTGATTTTTCTTGAATAATAGATGCTATTTCGTTTAAACCGCCTTGATAACCTTGCGAATCACTAAACACAAGAAAACTGAATTGTGATTCTGAAGGCATAGATAGACGAATGCTAACTTCTTGGGCGGGTGTACATACATCAATATGCATTGTGGTTCTATTCAGTATGCTGATTTGAAGTTCAGATTGAGATTGTGTCACAATGCGGTCTGTAGCAACATTCGTTATAGTTGTTGAATAGCATCCCCATCCTGTAGATTTATTCCAAGCAAGAGCTATCGAGATATTTACACTCTTTGCTCTCAAAGTAAGGCTGTAATCATCCTTCTTGAGGGTATGCGCGCCCGAAACAGTAACGGTTGGAGGGTGGCGCTTGGGAGCAAGGGACCAGGAAACAAATAGAATTGTTCCAGATAGAAGGAAAATAATAGCGACTGTAGCCACAATATGTTTGTCCTGTACCAACACCGAACCTCTCCGTCATTTCTCTTACTGATATGTATGTGTATTCATATCAGTGTTTTGCGGAACCAGATATGAAGCTTGGGAATTAGCTCTTTTCGTGCAGATTCACCGAAACTAGTGTTGAATTGAAGGTAGGCCCACCACCAAGCTTTTGAGGGCGACCAGACATCAAGGCGTTTAGTGGGACATCATTGAGGCCTTTGCCCTGCCTAGGGGTCCATATCGTGCCCTTCTGAATATTCTCGGAGATAGTCGCTTCAAGTAGTATATGAGCTCGAGAATTAGCAAGCATAATGATATCGTTCTGTTGAATATTTCTTTCTTGGGCATCAAGAGGATGGATATGAGCAACAGAGGGGATGGGGCCATATACTTCTTGGAACTGCGTATGTGTGTATTGCGATAATGCGCTGTTTAGTAGCACTAACATATCATTAGGTCTCATAATCGCGTCATAATCTGGCAGATTAGTCCCTAGTTCTATCCTTCCGGACTTTGTAGTGTATGAGTTCATATTTCGGTAATTGAGAGAAAGGGTTTTTCCATCTTTCAAGTCAACGAGGTCGCCATCAACGAAAGCATTACTCATTGCGGTGGTCAAACATTTCCAAGAATCAGCATATACCCAGTTTTCTTTTATGCCGAGGTTCTTTGCAAGCTTCTGCATAAGCCAGATTTCTGGCTTGCTCTCACCCCGCGGTTCCACTATACGAGGAGAGATTCTGACGTGATTATGTGCCCATGGGGCAACGACATCTCTTTTTTCTAGATATGTAGGCGCGGGTAGGATTACATCAGCATAATTAGTTGTTTCAGTCCAATGAGTTTCATGCACAACAAGGAAAACATCGCTTCTCTTGAGACCGTTTCTGAATGCGTTTTGGTCTGGCACCGTGAGAGCTGGATTCATGTTATAGCAGAAGATGAACTTGAACTCACCGTCTCGGATATGTCTACCCAGTTCCACTTGACTAACAACGCGGGGTTTCTTATCTGTAAGTGTCAAACCCTCCAGATAATCAGTAGCTATATCAAAACCACTTCCATTGGTATAAAAGAAGCCCCTGTGGAGCCCAACTAGAGCTGGCAAAAGAGAAGCAACTCCAATAGCCTGAGCGCCATTCCTTGCTTTCTGTAAACCTACACCAAGCAGGAGCGCACTTCTATCGGATTCGCCATAGAATGTCGCTGTTTCGGCGATGGAATCACATGGAACGCCCGTGGCTTCTGCTGAAGTTTCCAAGTCCCATTTAGCTGCTTTCCCCTCAAAATCCTTGTATCCATTTGTCCATATGTCAATAAACTGATGATCGATATAATCACTAGTAATGAGTTGGTTAGCTACTCCATAAGCTAAGGCCAAGTCACTTCCGGGTTTTGGGTTTAACCAAAAATCTGACTGTCTTGCTGACTTGCTTCTTCGCGGATCAATGACAATTATTCGTGCATTCTTTTCGTTTTGAGCAATGTGAGATAGGTTCCATAAATGGGGTGCACTTACTGCGGCATTGAAGCCCCAATAAATATGGGTATCACAATCTAAGAGGGCCTCAGGAAGAAGCCCGTAGGATTTACCGTAGTACTGAGATATTGCTTCGTTACCCGATTTCGCACAAAGACTGTAATCGGTTCTTGTAGCGCCAAGTGCATTCCAGAGCCTTCGAGAAAAATGCCAAGTCAGAAGACCGGTATTACCGAGATAATCAAGCAGCAGTACTGCTTCAGGTCCATGCTCAGTTAGGACTTTCTGGAGCTGGTTTGCTACTTCGTCGATAGCATACTCCCAACTCACCCGTCTTCGGCTTCCTTTTGGATTATCAGATATTCGCCTGTATGGATAGAGTACTCTATTCTTGACCAGTCGTTCTCCATCTTCAGCTGCTCGTGGGCAAGTGATGCCACAAGTGATTTTGCAATCTGGGTTTCCACGTATCGATTCTATCAAGTCATTTTGAGTAACAACCTTCAATGAGCAGGTATCGTAACAATCACGTGGACAAACCGTAGTGTATTCCTGACGAGTCATTGTAATTCAACTAGTAGACTGAGAGTTTCCTTGTTGGTCATGAGCTGGATTGAATATAATAACGATGAGGAAAAAGTCACCTTTTTGGTATGCCATTTTCTTCTATTCTTTTGGCTATAGCCAAAATAGTTGGATTGTCTCGCCATTTAGACGTCTCTCTCATTGTTCTAGATATAGTATTCTGAAAATGCTGCTCTATCTCTTTATTTCTTTGCAATCCAGCTAAATCAAGGTAACAGTCAAGCAACTGCCATGCAAGCTTCAGTTTGGTTTCGTGAAAGATGGGTCGTGTATCTAGCAAACTGGCAGCAACACCACCTATGTCCTCCATCCAATCACCCTCTCTAGACTCTTCAAAATCAAGCCCATAAAGAGTTTCACCTTGATAGATGAAATTTCTAAGACGAGGATCCCCCTTTATCAGCGAATGGATATTATGAAATCGATAATACCATATCGCAAGGTTCTCGGTTGCCGTAGTACTGAAGGTCTCATTAATTACGTCAGTCAATACTTCCCCGTGAATGAATTTCATCAATATGACACCGTCCTTGGCAGCGATTACTTGAGGGACCGCAAGACCGTTTTCTTGACTTCGTTTAAGGACTTTCAACTCTCTGTCAAAACCACATGTGATGAATAGCTTGGCTATCAAGTCGGGGAGTTCAACGCGGTCACTTGAGATTCGAAGCTTCAATACAATGTTCTTCTTACTCCTAAGCCGATGAAACGTGATCTCATATGGTTGATTGTCAGTCAGTTCGATTAGGAGAGATTCCAAAGTTCTGGATATAGTAGGGTCTAATCTTTTCCCATCTTTTCTGGTCATTCCGGCTTCGAGAACTTCGAAGAGATCCATAGCATTTGATAGGTGTTACCTCTCCTATTAGGCTAACGCCCTATCAATCACGTTTTAATAGGAGGTCGCCTTAGCGGGGCCGAGGCTCACAATGACTGGCCGACTTTGTAACGTTGAAAGTAACAAGGAACGTTGTGGTTGTACATATCCTGGCTGCTCAAGGAAAGGATATTGCTGTGACTGCATAGAGTATCATTGGAAACACCGAGAATTACCAGGTTGTATCTTCCCTCCTGAAGCTGAGAAGACCTACAATCGAAGTCTGGAGTATTTCATCAAAGTCTGGAGCGAGAAACTCGGTCTGGAGTAGAAGATTTTCTTCAATCTCTTAATACGGAAAATAGGAAACCGTTATTCTCAGCAGAAATCTTGAAAGGGTAAGTTTTACAAAAATCCTAAAAAATACGAGTGGAAAAGTGAAAAATATCTGTAAGATTTCCTTTAACGATTATCTCTCAAGCAGGGGAGCTTATGAGGCCTAGTACGGGAGTCCGGTCTAGTAGGACTAGGCAAGTGGGCTAGCGTAGTAGCGCGACGCGCGCGGCCGAAAGCCCGAGGGAAGCCTTGTGCTTCTCGATGGAAGTCCTTACTCTCCAAACAAGCAGGATATACAGAAGGGCTTAAGAGAGCACAAGAAGCAGTTTCGGTGGGGCCGTAGTCTAGTCTGGATAAGGCACCAGCCTTCGGAGTTGGTAATCCCCGGTTCAAATCCGGGCGGTCCCGCCACTCTACTTATGGTAACAAGTGAGATGATTATACGGATACGGTATATTTGCACGATAGAGTCTCTTGTACTTTCAACCACTACCTAGCTCCTCACCTGACATGGAGGTTAATTCTTGAGGGTGTACTATGACATTTGAGATGTATTCCCAAATGGACCGCTATAGGATGTTCAATTCTTCGTACCTCTTTCGTATAGCTCTTGCATTTTTGCTTCCGTCGGATTTTCGACTATGCCGACATTTGTTATTATGGCATTTACTAGGTCAGGTGGTGTCATATCAAAGGCCGGATTATAGACATCTGCGTCGGGTACGGTGATATATTCCCCGTTTATTGTCTTAACTTCGGATTCATCACGTTCCTCAATCACTACGTCTTCAGGATTAGAGTCCATATCGATTGTTGATAGAGGTGCCGCAACGTAGAATGGTATGTCATGATAGTTTGCTGTAATCGCCATAGTATAGGTGCCGATTTTATTGATTACATGTCCGGTTTTAAGTATCCTATCCGCACCAACTACACAGCAATTGATTCTTCCTTGCTTGAAAACAGTACCTATCATCCCATCAGTTATCAGAGTAGTACCGATATCATCTTCCATGAATTCGAAAACTGTAAGACGGGCACCCTGAAGCCTCGGTCGGGTCTCTGCCGCAAACACGCGTATGTTCTCATATTCTTCGTGCGCCGCGCGTACCACAGCTCCGACAGTTCCAAGATGCACTGTAGCGAGTGAGCCAGCATTACATATCGTTTGAATTGTCCAATCAGGTTCGATTAGCTGAAGAGATTCTTTGCCGATATCACTGCACATACGTACATCTTCTTCGGCGATTTCCTTTGCTTCTTCCACTAATCTATCCTTAATCTTTTCCACTGTTCCTTGGGCTTTCTTTGCCACATTTAGCATTCTGGAAGTTGCCCAAGTCAAGTTTGCGGCAGTAGGACGTGTATTGAGTGTGTCAGCTGCTATCTCTAGGAAATCTACAAGATCATCTTTGTTTTGAGCGTCACTTTCGAGAGCAGCAAGGGCCATACCCATTCCTGCAGCGGCGCCAATAGCTGGAGCCCCTCTAATTTCCATGACCTTGATTGACTCAGCTACGCGTTTGTGACTGTCCGTTACGATGTGTGTTTTCTCCAAGGGAAGTTTGGTTTGGTCTACTAGACGAACCGTATCATCATCCATCCATTCAATTGTTCGGAACATACGAAAGTCATCTCCTTGTTCTATTCCACACATTTTCTAGTATTTTAATCACTCTCTCAGCTACAGGCTTGATATCACGGGTAAGTCCTTCTCCAAAACTTACATTCCGGGGCTGTACCCCAAGAAGTATTGTTTGTGCACCGCTTCGCTCTTCAAGATAGGTCATTAGTAGAGAGAGGGGCATATTGTGCGTGCTTATTGCTATACCACCAATTCTATCTTTAGTAACAAGCTCGATATGGCCAACCGGTTTGCCCATATTTGCCGCATCAATTAGTATGACTTTCTCAGCTTCAAAGTCGGCAAGTGGCTTAGCGAATGCTTCTGGAACTGAGCCAACGTCTTCTATCATAAGGTTGGGATCACTTATCTGTAGCCCTGAAATGATATAAGGCCCCAGACCATCATCCGTTCTCAGCTCATTTCCAATGCCCAGAATTGCTGTCTTCTTGCCTCCGGATAGAAATTGGAGGAGCCCTTCTTCTAAGCTATCATACGTCACAAGATTTCATCAACACCAGTTGGCTTTAGTTCTTGTGATGCCAAAGGTTTTTTGAAAACTAACGAACGACAATAAGCAGGCGCAAATAATTTGTCAACAGAAGATAATGCTAGTTTAGATGGTGAAACAGATGATGAAATTGAGGAACCCTCCCGAGTTATTTTTGAAAATGGCAAGGGGTATGTTGGCGTAGAAGATGCTGACAGAATATCACAACAGGGATTTTATGGAGTCAGGCTAGAAAATGGAAAATTGGAATTACGCCCCGTTGAGATTTTGCATCTCCTTGAAAGAGAGAGAATCCATGTCAAGTCTACTGATGGAAAGACTATGGACAGCAATGACATAGTAAGGAGCCTGATTGGGGAGGATTCAGACCTATGGGTAAGATATTTGGTATTCAGAGACCTTAGGAGTCGAGGGTATGCCGTACGTCAAGGATTTGGAGAGGGTATCGGGTTTCGGGTTTATCAAAGAGGGGACAAGCCCGGTCAGTCTGCAGCGAAACAACTAGTATACATAATGAAGGAAGATGAACCAATGACACTCAATGAACTAGAAATGGTTACGAGAACATCATCTGAAGCGCGGAAGGAATTGACTTTCGCACTTGTGGATAAAAATGGCGAGGTCAACTTCTATCGAGTAGCAAGAGCAGAACTAAGTCCAATAGAAGGGGATAAAACTTGAACGACAATGATTGGGATTATTATGAGGATGAGCTAGTGACGCTCAGAGAATTTTTTGATGATCATACTATGAGTGTGCATCTCGTAGAAAACAATCCACCTCGAGCAAAGCGAGGGGAACCAGGAAATTGGAAGTTGGTGGATCTTTCAGAAAAAATACTAACCTATGAAGAATTGGATATACTGGCGAGAGGCATCCTAGAAAGCGCTAGATCTGATAGGGCCTCATTTATAGAAATTGAAGAGGAGGGGGCTGCTGTCATCCAATTACGGAACTATCGAATAGCTATTGCCATGCCACCTTTTGCAGATAAGATGGAGATTAGTGCAATCAGACCGATAGTAAAATTGGACATAGAAGACTATCATTTGAGTCCCAAGCTCATGAAACGGTTGGAAGCAAGAGCAGAAGGTATTCTGATATCTGGTGCTCCAGGTTCAGGCAAGAGTACGTTCGGAACGGCCCTTGCCGAATTCTACGGAAGAAAGGGTAATGTTGTAAAGACATTGGAACAGCCCAGAGACCTTCAAGTTGAGGATGCCATAGTTCAATATACATCCCTAGACGGAAGCATGGAGAAAGCAGCTGATGTTCTTCTCCTAGTGCGGCCAGATTATGTAATTTATGATGAGCTGAGAAAGGATTCTGATTTCGAGGCCTATTCAGACCTTCGTTCTGCGGGTGTTGGCATGGTCGGAATCGTTCATGCCGGGTCAGCCATTGATGCTATTCAGCGCCTTATTTTGGGCGGACGAGTCGAACTTGGGCAACTGCCAAGCACTGTTGATACCGTACTGCACATAGAAGCAGGACGCGTCGCAAAGGTAACTTCCTTGTCTCTAAAGGTCAAACTTCCAACAGGAATGAGTAGTTCAAAGAGGGACTTAGCAAGACCAGTAGTTGAGATTCGAGATTTTGAACAGGGTATCTTGGAACATGAAGTTTTCTCGTTCGGCGGAGAAAAAATCGTAGTTCCTGTGAGGGGAGGCAAGCGGAAAAGAACTGGCAGACGGGATTATCGCCCACGAGGTCCAAAGCCAGGTGAGACCATACCCCTTACCGTGAGCTATTCCAAGAAGAAAGTCAATGTGCGAGCGGGAAGAAGATATGCCAAGAAACGCATAGAAGTTTACGCGGACAATGATTATCTCTTCACAACAGTAATTGGACGAGATGGGGAGTGTTCAATTCGAATAAAAACTAGGCAGGGCAGTATGCTTGTTGATGCAGTTGAAGAAGGAGCTGAAATCACTGGTAAGGTGGCATATTGAACCCATTTAGCAGACAAATGCAATAGCACAAAAGGTTTAACAGCAGACCGATATCTCGGCGATTGTGACCTAGTGTCAGGGTAGTCATTGAATGGGGCCCGTGGCCTAGTCTGGATAAGGCACTAGCCTCCTAACAACCAGTGAGCAAATGGTTTGGAGTTAGTTAGTTATCCCCGGTTCAAATCCGGGCGGGCCCGCCATCAGTATCTATGTCGTTCGATCACCGTAGTTATCAAGGACATAAGCTCCCTCTTCAGTTCCAACATGAACTTCATCTGTCATATTCACAAATAGACCAGTTTCGATTACACCCGGAATCATCTTCAGGTCTATTGAAAGCTCAAGAGGACATTGAAGGGGTTCTGCAAATTCAAGATCAAGTAAAAAGTTCCCATTATCCGTTACTACTGGACCCATTTTCTTCTCGGCAACACGCAAAACAGGAGTGATTCCCATTGACTGGATTTTTCTCTTTACTATTCCTAGAGAGAATGGAAGAACCTCCACAGGTATAAGGAAGTTTTCTCCTAGGTGGCTGACAAGTTTTGACTCATCAACAATAATAATGAGTCTCTTCGAAGCAGATGCAACTACTTTCTCTCTCAGTAATGCACCACCTCCCCCCTTTATCAGATTCAATTCCTTGTCAACTTCATCTGCTCCATCAACAGTCATTTCGACTTGGGGTTCTCTGTCAAGATTCGTTAATGGAATGTCATATTGGAGAGCAAGCTGATACGCCTGATAGGAGCTAGGAATGACATGAAAATCTGCTCCTTTTTGAACAAGCTTTCCGAGTTCTTCAGCGAAAAAGGCAACAGTTGATCCGCTTCCAAGACCAATAATCCCACTTGATGGTAGAACCTCTAGGGCGCTCTTCGCAGCATTTCGTTTCACAGTCTCCACTTTTTCCTTCCTCCTTTCAATCTCATAGAGAGATTTCCTGCAGCGGTATATATAATCTAGACTGAATGAGTGTAATGAGAATTGAACTCATCTACCATCATGACAGACTTAGCAGGAGGGGAGGGGATTCGCTTAGTCTCCACCCATGAGAGTACGAAGACGCTCCATTTCAGCGAGCATCTCAGATTGGAGTGTGCTCTTGGCTCCAGATTCTTTCCCTTTGGAACTGGGAGCTTCGCCTGTAGGTGGTGAAGGAGTTCCTGACGTTGCTTTTGCAGGTTGACCGCCAGGAGGACCTCCTGAGGGTCCACCACTTGGAACACTGCCTCCTGGGGATCCACCACCTGGTGGGCCTCCGCTTGGCGGGCCTCCGCTTGGCGGGCCTCCGCTTGGCGGGCCGCCACCCGGTGGGCCGCCACTTGGCGCCTCTTTGGGTGTAGGAGCCTCCGGTTCAGGAGCTGTGGGTTTTTCAGGAGATACTTCAGCCGGTTCTGTAGCTTCGCTAGGCATACCTACTGATGAAGGGCCGGCTTCCGGTTCTTCCGAGGGAAGAGTTCTGCCGGACATGGCTGCAAGTTTGCGTAAGTAATCAGACCGCGCTTTGTCAACTGCTGAGTCAGCATCAACTATCGCTTTCAATTGATCGCTTTTTGCTATTGCATCCTTAACAGATTCGAGTCGAGTCCTATAGAGAGTATCAAGCTTGGATTGAAGCGATTCATCAAGCTCTCCTCGCTCTGAGTAGTAATCAACAGCTGAGAGGGCCTGTCGCAGTGCGTTTTCTTCGATTCGAAGAAACAGTAAGGCTTCATTCGGTGTGCTGATGAAGCGTGTTTTCTTTGAGCCACTTACCCCAGCAGATATGTCGCCGGTAGAAGCAATGACCTTCTGCAAACTGCTCGATATGCCCCCTGCTGCTGACTTATGGCGAAGCCAGAGGAGGCCTAGTATGACGAGTACTAGCGGGGTGACAGATATAATAAAGAACCAGGCGATAGCACCAAATGGTATACCTAAAGGCTGAAAGAAATCTGCTATCGGCTTGAATAGGTCAACGATGAATCTCGCGAATTGGTTGTACGATGTTTGCAATTTACATCACCTGCTAGTACATGAGTGTGTGATTGGAATGGAGGTGCTCAGTTATTTTAGCTTTCCCGTAGACATTGAGCCTTTGTATGACTCAGATGTGATACGCTTGGGTCTAACATTGACTAGTCTTATGTGTTCTTACTACGGAAGGCCTCATAAACATGTGCTTGATGTAGTATGGTTTTGGAGATTTGAACCAAGGTAACTGACACTATTTCTGGGAAATTATTTTTGTGAAACTGTGGAGCCCCAGGCGAGATTCGAACTCGCGACCCCCTGATATCTTGATTTGCGGACAAGCGCAAAATGTACAAGTCAGGTGCACTAAACCGGGCTGTGCTACTGGGGCATGTCCCGGTGGGCGATTTGACTTGATTGCTTTAAAAGCCTACTCTTTAGGGGTTGGATGGAAAGTTTACTATTGAATCAGGGACGTATGTCTTTTGAAATCTCTTTGAGAGCTAACTAGATTATCAGGTTTAGATTAGCATTCAATCCATCCGCTTGGCCGCTTTCTCAAGTGCAGCTACAACATCAAGTTTCTTTCCGGTAATATATCGAATGGTAGATCCCCCACCTGTGCTTATGTGTGTGAGCTTGCCAGTGAATTTCAAATCCCTTGCCAAGGAGCCAAGATGACCACCACCGACAATGCTTGTACAATCAGCTTCCGAAATTGACCTGAGGATATCTATTGTACTATGAGCAAACAGTTTCTTCTCGAAGTATCCCATAGGTCCATTTGCGAATACTACTTCTGCATCGTCGATTGCCTGTTGGAATTTCTTCACAGTTTTGGGGCCTATGTCATAGAACGGATAATCTCCTATTTCATCCAAGGAGCATTCCCATCGATTACCTTCTTTTTCTACGGCAGCATCATGGGGTAATTGAATACTATCGGGATAATCTTCTAACACCCGTTCTGCATCTTTCACTATATTGTCCAGATTATCAATAAGAGATCCGTGTTTCTTGGGGATTTGACCATCAGCTATGAGGAATACAATGCCTACGAGACCACCAAGTAAGGCCTCGTCTGCTCGTTTCAACTTCAGGAGTTCCTCTAATGTGCTCACCTTGTCGTGAACTTTGCTTCCACCAAGAACCAATACCCAAGGATGCCTTTCTGTGGATGCAGCCTCATGAAGAGCAATTATCTCCTTCTCGAAAAGTCGTCCTGCTACAGAGGGTAATATGGTGGTGAACCCCACGAGAGAAGCTTGTGACCTATGTGCGGCTCCAAAAGCATCATTAACAAACAGGTCAAAGAACGGATAGAGTTCTTGTACAAGAGCCTCCTTCGCAACTTCTTTGGGAGGAGCTTTTTTCAATTCCCCTTCAAACATCCGTACGTTTTGAAGAACGAGAATCTCTCCCCGCTTCACCGACTTGATTGCCTTCTTTGCCTTGGGGCCAAAGATATCGTCCACAAAATGTGCATCGAATCCCAAGTCTTTGATAATAGAAGTGTGTGGCTTCAGAGAAATGAAATCGTCGCTGCCGGGACGGCCTTGGTGAGCCATCAGGACAACTTTGGTTTCTGAAAGCTCTCGCAAAGTCGGAACGATCGCTTCTATGCGGGAAGCATCAAGTATCTCTTTTGTGTCAGGATTCAACGAGGAATTGATATCCACTCTAACCAAAACGCGTTTGTTCTCATATTCGACATCATCGAGGGTCTTGAAAGGAAGTTGCAAGTTCTCACCCTGACAGCTGTAGTGTGATTCACCGATAAAGAAGTTGTGCAAAGACCAACAGTAGTATGCACGCCTGTCCAACTGAAGGAACATTCCCAGAAATTGGTGCCGCAGGAGGGCTTCGAACCCTCGACTTCAAGATTTCCCATCCGGGGCGCTCGTCGGTATGACCCCATTGTCAGCCGATTATGAGTCTTGCGCCCTACCAGGCTAGGCCACTGCGGCTATAGTGTTGGAAAGACGTATCTTGTTCAGAGGTCAGTCACTCAAAGTTGCGAATCTCGATATTCTATTAAATCTATTCTTACAAGGGTTCGTGTTCACACCTTCTCGAGGATCCGCTCTATCTCTTTCAGAAGGAGATCCTTCACGGTGCTTCCGTCTACTTTCCCGCGTAGTTCCTTCATAGCAACACCCATCAATCCGCCAATAGATCCCTTCTTCTGCTCAAGGACAAAATCTTTTCGTTCTTCCACGATTCTTCGGACAATTTTCTGCGTTTCTGCCTTTTTCATTCTTCCAAGCCCGGTTTCAGTCAAAGCTTGATCCATTCCTGCTGCTGGATTATTTGCTAAGTAGGAGAGAATTTCAGGAATGGCTTCTGGTGAGACTTCCTCACTTTCGACAGTTTCGAAAACTTTCAGGAAGTCGTTATCGTCTAATGATTCCACAGACACATCGTTTCTCTTCAGATTCACAAGCGTGTTTTCCAGTGTGACAGCAACTAGGGTAGGAGTGACATCACATTTCTCAAGTATTTCCTCAAATAAATCTGCATTGGGGGACATGGTCAACTGTGAAGCAAGTTCAGCGCTCAATTCGTAGTCTGAGATGAATCGGTCCTTTTTCTTATCCAGAGTCTCCGGCAGGTGAGAACGAATTTCTTCAAGCTTTGAATCAGTAACCTTTACGGGACGGACATCAGTCTCTGGATACATCCTTTCAGCGCCTGGGCGGGGACGAGCGTATCTACTGGCTCCGGATGGAAGAGGAATCCTTGTCTCTTCTGGCACGCCCTTGAAAGCTGCTTTGGATCTATCAATGACCGCACTCAAGGAATCGTTAGCAGCTGGTTGATTAGCAACAACGAAAACAACAGCATCTTTCTTCTTTGCATCCAAATGGTCTCGTAAGGAAGTCACTTCGTTCTCTGATATGCCATAGTTTGGCATTTCATCTGTATGAAAGATGCCTTCAACCCCGCCCCAGAACTTGGCATAATCAGACAGTTCAGTACCAAATCGACGGCCTGGTTGGATTTCGCTTCCAAGTATACCTGCAAATCCCGGCAATTTTACGGCATATACACGTTCGCCAGAATCTAATCCGGATTTGATGATACTAGAGTCAGTCTTTTGGAAAAGTGAGGTGGCATCTACAATCTCGTCATCAAGTGAGTCACTAGTTACCCCTCTATCTTGTAGAGTAGCGGCAATCTGCAGAAGGTGATACTGGCGGAGAGCTTCAAATCTTACAACGTCCGCCAGTAAATCTAACTCTTGCAACCCCTTTATTTCTGTGACAGCACCGTCTTCTATAGATACATTGACGTCTTGGCGAATTGTGCCAATACCCCTCTTTGCTTTTCCCGTGGAACGAAGAAGAAGACCAAGTGCGAAAGCTGTCTCCTTGGCCTCATCAGGGGTTGCAATATCGGGTGAAGTAGCTATCTCGATAAGGGGAATACCCAAACGGTCTAGGCGGTAGACACGGATGTTTCTATCCTCATTCTCAGACATCTTCCTGGCGGCATCTTCTTCCAAGCAGATTGTTTGGATGCCAATCTCCTTTTCCCCCAAGTTTATTCGACCATCTTGAGCAATGACTGCTGTGCGTTGGAATCCGGCAGTATTGCTACCATCGATAACGATTTTTCTCATCGGGTGAATTTCATCAACGGGAGTAGATTGTAAAAAAATCGCTATCATCAAAGTTGTTTCAATTGACTCTTCGTCGATACTGTGCGGGGGTTCCTCGTCTGCCTCGACTAAACAGGTAGTGTCATTGTAATACTCGTAATAGTAAGAAATGCCTCTCTGGAATTCGAAAAGAGCTGCAGGATCAATCTCGCCCATTTCACTATGGGTAGGCCTCAACCGTCTCATGAAGCCGCCATCAGGTTCATCATTTTGAATAACGGGGGGACAATGACAGTATAGTTTTCGACGAGTATCAAGCTGTTGATGAATTTCTAGTCCAACCTTAAGCCCCAATTCGCTGTATGAGATATCAGTCTCCAAACTACTCATACCTCCTTCATCGAGCCATACTGATCGATTTCTGTTCGTTCTCCTATCTCCCCAACCAGATTCTGTACCATCATTTTCTGTATTTTCGCTGAATCGTCGAAATTCCCCAATAACCACATAAGCTTCACAAGAGCCGTCTCTGGAAGCATATCCTCACATGGGATGATTCCCATCTGGAGCATTTCAACACCCGGGCGGTACACATTAAGATTGGTTCGTCCCCAAATACATTGGCTGGTCATTGTAACAATCACATCGGATTCAATGGCTTTTCTCAAAGATTCATGTAGATGCTCTGGTGCATGACCAAGACCAGTTCCCTCTATGACCAGTCCTCGATAGCCACAATCAATCAAGTTGTCAATAACTGTAGAATCTATACCAGGATACGACTTGACTAACGCTACAAGTTTGTCAAAATCAGATTTTAAGTTGATGTCTCTGTCTCGATTTCTCCTCATTATCGGAGATTGGATTTCGGTTATGTGATTCCTTTCGATTTTGAAGAGGGGATTGTTGTTAATAGATTGAAACGCATCTCGCCTGCTTGTGTGACATTTGCGGGTTCTTACACCACGATGTGCATACGTGAAAGTATCATCACTCTCCCCATGCATTACAACCATAACCTCTGCAGCATCAGCCTCGCCAACGAATTTCACGGACTGCAGCAAATTCATTGATGCATCAGAAGAGGGTCTATCGGACGATCGTTGAGAGCCAACTAAAACAATTGGAACAGGGATATTTTGGAGTGCAAAAGCAAGTGCAGCTGCAGTGAATCCCAAAGTATCAGTTCCATGAGCAATTATCACTCCATCGATTCCATGCCGGATTTCTTCTGCGACTGCTTCTGCAATCAAGCTCCAATCATCTGGATCAATATTCTCGGAGAGAGCGCTCATTACGACTTTGGCACGAATGTTTGCATGGTCAGTTAGTTCTGGAACAGCGTCGTAAAGGTCTCTAGCATTTAGCGCAGGATGAACAGCTCCAGTCTTGTAGTCCACGCGACTGGCAATTGTTCCACCGGTACTGAGAATGGAAACAGTTGGCAGAGATTCATCGATTTCTCGTTCAATCTCTGCTTCAGGTGGCTTGCTCTTGGGCCCATCACGCAGTTTTTCGATTTTGGATTCGTCATTCAGTCGAACGCCGATATTGTACCCGCTATCCAACTTGATGACAATATGTTCTTGATCGCTCCCAATCTGAGCACGGGGTATAAGAACACCCACGTGTTGCTTATGGTCTGTGGTGACCCTTATTTCGTCTCCAACTTGAGATTCAGCATCCTTGAGCTTTTTCAGGGCCAGTCCAATGTATCCCGACTTTTCTTGATCCAAAATCACACACCTTTGATACTCAGGTTGTGGTGCATCGTCATTTCGTCATAAAGCTTCGCCCAATATTTCGAAAGCACAACCTTGCTAATCTAGTGGGATTAGGCAGAATTAGATTCGTTATCAAGGTGTTTGACTTGCATTTCGGGAATGAGGGCATTTTGCTGAATAATTTCTCGAAACATGTAAGCGCTTTCACGCGGTATCCGTTCTCGTGTTTCATATTCCACCTCAACGAGACCGAAGTGACTCTCATATCCTTCAGCCCATTCAAAGTTATCCGTCAGGCTCCATACGAGATAGCCGAGAATATCTACTCCATTGCGGATTGCCCTGTGAACCTGTTGAAGATGTGAAACAATGTATTTCCTCCGTAGAAAATCGTCTTGGGTGCCAATCCCATTTTCGGTCAGGAAAATCGGGGTTTGCCATTTATCCCATATAGCTTTGAGAATTGGATAGTAACCTTCAGGATAGAATTCCCAGTCCAAGCTCTCGCAACGTGGTAAATCGGGGTCTTTCGGAGGAAGTTCCCCTGCCATGAAATCGAGAGAAGAAGAGACTCGCATTCTGCTGTAGTAGTTCACACCAATGAAGTCTGCACTGTTCTCCAATGGTTTGTAGAGCTTTTCTTCACCCATAACTTCAGGGATGGTCGCTGTCATCACACCCTCCAACCAAGCATGATTGTACAAGTAATCAAGATAATCTGCTAGTTCCACATCATCTTCGTTATCCGAATCATATGGCTCAAAATACGACGTGCTTACAACCGGAGCGATTTGCGGCTGTTCGCTTTCCTTTTCATCATACACTTCGCGGATTGCTGTGGCCGCCTTTCCATGTGCCTTCAGGAGATTCTTTGCTGCTGTTAATGCCTTCCCGTAATCTTGGAGCCCCGGTGGAAAATCACCGAAGAGATAGCCCAGTGAAACAACAACCATTGGCTCATTAATTGTATTCCAGATTATATCGTACTGAGAAAGGGGTCTTACTATTCTTCGAACAAACGTGGCGAACCTATCTGAGCTGGACAGGTTTAACCATCCATCATCTTTGGAGAACCAGATAGGGTTGGTGAAATGGTGAAGCGTCACCATTGGCTGGATGTCTCTATCAAGAAGGGCCTGAACAACATTCTTGTAATGCTCAATTTCTTTCTCATCCCACTTGCCCTCCTTAGGCTCGATTCGACTCCATTCAATTGAGAATCTGTGAACCTGATGCCCAAGTTCCTCTGCTAAGTCAAAGTCTTCTTCGTATCGGTTGTAATGGTCGCAAGCCGTCTCTGAAGTTGACCCATCTTTGATATTGCCTGGCTGCGATTCCCATTCCGTCCAGTTGTTGCGATTTCCTCCTTCGGTTTGATGAGCAGAAGCTGCGCTGCCCCATAAAAATCCTTCAGGGAATTCCAGTCTCTTGTAAGTCATGTTGTTCTCACCAGATAGCTACATTCTGTATGTTGTGGTGCTGTGTGAAAAGTCTTTAGCGATGAATGTGACTGATCGCAAAACAGGGAAATGAAGTTAGAAATCAGGCATCTTGTAATTTGATTGCCCCGTTTCCTTACTTCCTTGTTGACTTTTCACACAGAGCCGTATGTTGTGGAAAGAGTATCATCGTCCAGCTTCTGTCTATAGATGATGGTGCGGGAGGCGAGATTCGAACTCGCGAACTGCTGCCAGACCAGATGTCTTATTGTATGACCCCGATTTGTCACAGATCTTAAGTCTGGCGCCGTTGGCCGGGCTTGGCTACTCCCGCATTTGATGCTGTTCTACTTAGAGCGTAGAGCTAACGGCATTATAACCTTAAGGCTTACGGGAATAACGTTGAATGATATAATGAGCGGCAAAGACAAATTACTAGTGGTGGGGCGGGCCGGATTTGAACCAGCGGCCTTCTCGGTGTAAACGAGACATCATAGCCGGGCTAGACAACCGCCCCATGTATAGGGTCGATCCATTGGGGACCATCACCCATTCAGGAGGAGGCAGTCTTCAGATTAAAAGGATTGTCTTGGAAGACATCTGTTAAATGTTCAAAAAAAGGAGAAACAAGAATAGGTTATTCATATCTACTAGGTCGATTCATTTGAAGAGGGGGATTATTCGGGTTTAACAGCAAAGATATGGAACTCCTGTCTTTTATCATCCAATATGATAGGCTGAGAGTTGATAAATCCCACTTCTTCAATCGAATTACGGCAATGTTCAATGAAGTCGGGCTTCAACCTTGATTTGAAGGCCACGAGAATCTTGCCGGACGGGCGTAAGCATTTGTAGAATTTCTTTGCTAGCTTGAGTGTTGATTCCGGTTCTGTGGTTACATCAATTAGAATCGTGTCAAAATCACCACATGGAATTTCTTCGAAGAGGATTGTAAAAGCATCTTCATTCAAAATAGAAACCCCCTCAGAATAGTGAGCGATTCCTTGTAATCGACGGAGAAACTCATCCGAAATCTCAATCCCCAAAACTTTCGCCCCTTGTTCTTTTGCATAAAGGATGAATCCGCCAGCAGAACTACCAATATCAAGCACATAATCATCTGGATTTATGATTTCGGTTTGTATTAACCGATTAATTCGCTTCATCTTCAGATAGCCCAAGGGCATATCCTGGGCTTTTTCTGATACGTGGATTTTGTCTGTTCCAGTCACATGGGTGGAAGGTTTTGCTTTCCTTCCGTTTACTAGAACCAATCCTTCCTTGATTGCTCGTTTCGCCCTTTGACGGGACGTGAAGTATCCGTTATCTCGAAGCCATCTGTCCAGTCTCGGCATGTTCTTAGCCTCGTACTTTCTCCGGTATGAAGGGATGAATGGGTATTCCGCGCAAACGAGAGCCAACGGCTGCCAAAATACCGGTCGCTCGTGTACCTATCTTACACACGACAGAAAACTCGAAAGGTCCAATCCTCTCGATTTCAACCACATCTCTTTTGTGATCTGTCTTGGAGAGTACATTGTCAATCATCTTGTATGTAGTTCCAAGAATTAGTAATCTTTGATGAGAGGAACTAGCCCATGTGTTGATTTGGGTTATGTAGGAATCCGAAAATTCCCCTTCTAATTCCGCATTACGAGAATCTATTTTTGTAATACGAGTATTAACAGGTAGATTTTCGACGAGAACCATCTTCCGCTTTATTTCATTCAGTGAATTGTCAGGCATATTGAATTGCTCTCGCAATCTGTGGAGGGGTATCAACAGATCTGTAGGCGGATTAGGGGGCAACCCAATGTCGACGTATAGCCCATATCCAACATTTCCCACATCTATCAAGTATCCGGGATATTCAGTATCTGTATTCACTGTTTCAAATTCAGGCACGATTCCGTACCGCTGTTCCAGAACGTTCCTGAAGAATTCTTCATCTTCTCCATTTATTGTAACATCTATGTGGCCTCTGGAATTTGTGTTAACCTCAAGATGCGAGAGGTGGAGGTCCTCAGACAGGCTCCTAATCCGCTTACTAAAAATGGAGAGCAAATGAGTGGATTCCGGTCCATATACGCGTGGAAAGAAAGTCAGTGTATTCAAAATAGCTTCCTCATGGTGTCACTATAGAGAGACGGTAGAATAGCAAAAATACTATGGATACATATAGCTCACGATGCGGTGGTAGCCTTAAGATCAGCCCTAAGCTCCTCAACTCGCTTTTTCAAGAAATCGACGGTTTTTGTGTTATCAACATATTCGAGTTGATCGCCGCATACAGGGCACCTGAAGCTTAGATTCATGGCTTCTTCAAAAGGTACTGGCGAAGAATCTCGATTCACACAGACGTATAAATCATTACTGCTCTCATGCTGTAGTCGTTGTTCCAGCAAGTTCAGAACCATGCGTTTCTTCCTGTTTATCAAGGCCTGTGCTTTCTTCGGATGAATTCGCCAATAATAGAGAAACCAACCAGTATCACTATCGCGTATTCTTCGATAAGAGGCTAGATGATTATCATGCAATTTATAGAGTGTTTTCCGAACGGTATTCAGCTTAAGATCGGTTTTCGTTGCAATTTCCTCGTCCGTAGTTTCGTCCGAATTGACAAGAACTGTTGCTACCTCTACTCCCTCTTTGCCGGCAATCTCTTCAACTACAAGTCTAAATAAGTCAGTGTTGAAATCCGTTTCTGCCATGGAAGCCACCTTGTCATGAGATATCAAATGCAGGGTTGAGATTTACGGGAAGTGAAAATGCTGGTCTCCAATTACTGCAATCAACATAATATACTCCTCACGCTATATAAGACCTATTCTTCCCGAGGAGGTCATTCTTCAGAATTATTGGTTTTCTGACTCTTCTTCCGCTTCACTTTCACCACGTCGCCCAAGGTCAGGTTCTTCTTGCTCTTTGAAGGTTTGGGACCGACTGAAGCGCTTCTAATAGGTTCCAGTAATGAAATGTCTAGTTCGCGCTCGATACCCCGTATTGTTTTCATAGTTGGTTTCAAGCGCCCCGCCTCAATTGATTGAAGGGTTGAAATACGTTCACCAACCTTCTGGGCAAGTTGCTCCTGAGAGAGTCCCTTCTTCTGTCTTGCTGAGCGAATCATTTTTGCGTAGTCCTTTACTACCATCATGTCATCAAGTAAAACCCCTCTTCTCCGCGTCCTTCGGCGGGGCTTCTTCTTTTTCTTTTTGAGTCTTGCTTGAGAAGAAGTTGAACTAGTCTTACTCACCCATGAAGTATTCCTTTTGGATTTTGATGATTTAACAGATGCTGAGGTCGGTTTGCTCTCCCCAAATTGGGAAGCACACTGAGAGCAAACTAACATCGGAACTCCGTCAATCTTTGTTCTCCGACCTCGACCTTCTATTTTTCTGCCACAAATTTCGCAGCTCGGCAAAAATCGTTACCTCATCATCTCGATATGCGAATTATTCATAGATAAACATATCCGAGTCAACAACAAGATATCTAAAATCCGTTCTTCAACATGACAACCCAAGGGGATTTTCTTAAGCCATTATGGGCTCTGTGGAAAAAGTAGGCGGAATTGTTGTGAGAAGGTCAAATGAGCTGTCAATTCGCTATTCAAACGCACGGAACCTAACAATCAGGAATAAAAATATGAATCACTCCTATATGTTAGTATGGCTTTTTACACAGGGCCGTCATTATGAAATCACTTAAATTGAAACTCATTTAAACTGCATTCAAGGTGTCATGAATTGCCGGGAACAACTGACGCGAAAGATGAGAACAGCGTCGAGGAATCGGGATATGCAGATAACTATACCCGGCACCTGGAGAGACGCCTACGTGCATTAGAAACCGAGAAGCAAATACTTCATGCTGAACGTAGTCGTCTGGAGAAGGAAACTCAGACACTCAGAACGGAACTAGAGAAGCTTAGACAATCGCCGTTAATAGCAGCAACGCTGGTTGATATCCTAGAGGATGGCAGGGCAATTGTGAAAAGCTCAACTGGTCCGAGTTTTGTTGTACATGTTGCCTCATCCATTCCGGATGAGAAGCTACAATCAGGAATGCGTGTGGCACTTAATCAAAGATCGTTTGCTGTTACGCAAGAACTACCTCCTTCTCGAGATCCGATGATAAGGGCTATGGAAATTGAAGAAGCACCTGATGTTTCCTATGGAGATATTGGTGGACTCGAAGATCAATTGAGAGAGATTAAGGAGACGGTTGAGCTTCCGCTTTTGAAGCCTGAATTGTTCAGAGAAGTTGGTATTGAACCTCCCAAGGGTGTGCTATTGACGGGCAAACCTGGAACAGGGAAAACTCTGTCTGCTAGAGCTCTTGCTCACGAAACAAATGCTACATTTATCAGAGTCATAGGCTCAGAGCTTGTACAGAAGTTTATTGGAGAAGGTGCAAGACTCGTAAGGGAAATATTCATGATGGGGAAGGAAAAGGCTCCGGCTGTTGTGTTCATTGACGAGTTAGATGCAGTCGGTTCCCATAGATTAGACATTGCGACTTCAGGAGATAGGGAAGTTCAGAGAACGCTAATGCAGCTTCTAAGCGAATTGGATGGTTTTGAAGCAAGGGGAGAAGTTGCGGTAATAGGGGCCACAAATCGACCCGACATACTTGATCCAGCACTTCTTAGGCCTGGACGATTCGATAGAATTATCGATTTTCCGATGCCTGATGGTGCTAGCAGAAGAGAGATCTTCAAAATTCATAGTCGCGGTATGAATCTTGACTCTGAATTGAGCCTTGATTACCTAGTGAGTGCCACAAATGGTCAGACTGGTGCAGATATCAAGGCAATTTGTACAGAAGCAGGAATGTTTGCAATCAGAGAAGGTAGGACTCTTGTCAAACAATCTGACTTTCGTAATGCCATTTCGAAGGTAGACAGCAGAGGTAGTGAAAGAGAACCAAGCAATATATACTGCTAGGCTTTCGTTTTCAAGAGCTAAATTTGAAATCTTGATTCAGTAGGAAGGGTAATTGCATTTAATTTCACGCTATTCTCAACAAAGGCTCCATCGTAATACACATAATACGACAAATTCAGTTGGTATTCATATGGAATAACAAATTGTTGGCATGGAATAGATACGTGACATTGCAGCTTGATAATCCGATTTGATAGCGTAAGCATTTAATGCATGAGTTTATTCGAATATCTAGATTGATTGGAAGAGAGGATAATTGAAAATGGGCTTCAGAGGATTATCGCCAAAACAACTGGCACGCATGATGAAGAAAATGGGTATCGAACAAGAGGAAGTTCGAGGGGTAACGGAAGCCATAATTCGTTTTGACAAAAAGGAGTGGTATTTTCCGAATCCTGAAGTGACTATGATAAAGCAATCTGGTAAAGAGACTTTTCAGGTCGGTGGAGACAAGCAAGAGCGTGCAATAGAAGAGGAAGATACCAAAAAGGAATCCAAGAGACAGAAAAAGGAGATTGAGATTCCGATGGAAGATGCGGCCCTAGTCTCCAATCAAACTGGTGTCAGTATTGAAGCTGCAAAGAAAGCACTGAAAGAAACCGAGGGCGATTTGGCAGCGGCAATATTGAAGCTGAAAAGCGGTTGAGATTCTGAGATTTAATCTCCCACGATCTTGGTTCGATAGAAACTGGAAGCTTCCCGTTCTTCAAGTGCTAGAGAAATACGTCTTGCAGTTGATTCCAGTCTAGGAATAACAAATATCTCGAAAGCAGATACATGGCGTTTGGTTCGTTCTATTCGAGAAGCAAATGCACTACAGTGGATTCAATTTCTGGGAAGCGCAGAATTGTGTTTAGTGTTTCTGTGAATTTACTGGTCATTCTAGCGAGCTTGATGCTGGAAGCAGGAAGGGAACATCTTATCGGGGGTGGATTGGCGAAAAGAGTATGGAATCAGTCACACCCATCATCGAATGTATTGCTGTATTCAGCTTAGTATTTGATTTACTAGTGTAGGCGAACTCAACTAGACATTCCGGCTCCATTAGCCTCTTCGTTTGTGTTAATCCTAAAAATGCCTGAGCAGAAGCATCTTCAACATAGTCTCAATCTTCCGCGATATCAGCAATCGCGTTAAAGAGTCCCCTTATGATGGAATCTTGTTCCTCTTTCAGAAGACCATGGCCAGGGTTCGTGAGTTCCTATCGAAATCTTAGTGTTAGTGTTTCTTGGCACATGGTTTTTGTCCTAGGGAATATGTCGGTAAATAGTTCACACTTAATTTCGCAAAGAACATGTTGGTCTGGATAGGTGATAATCCAGTTAGTGTGGGGCCTAGGGAACCATGAAAGCAAGTGCACTGATGAGTGTTCCAAAAGTGCAGACAGCTACCCATCCTCTCAGGTAATCGCTGAGTCCATCTGGGTTCTCGCCTATTCTTGCCGTTGTGATTAGAGTAACTGCACTCAAATATAGAAATGCAAAGGGCAGTGCCACAGTTTGGTTTGTAAGGGATATATCTCTGAAAACTACATAGGCCGAAAGGACAAGAAAAATCAAAAAGCTGACTGCCATGAACGAGTTGAGTATTCTGTGAATTCTGTCTAACTCCATATTCTCATAACCCGTTTCGTACAGTTGAGTGAACCCAACTGTATAAAACTCCTGTGTTTTGTCCTTCCCCTACCGGCCTCACCGCCCCCAATGCTACCCCATGGACCCTTGGGTCGGCAGGGGATTTGTCCGCGTTCACTAGAATGGCTTCCTTCCGCGAATGTAGATTCCTCCCTCTGTCGCCATCCCTAGTCATCACCCCCGGCGACAGTGAGGTTTTTCACAATCTTCGCTACAGCGTGGTCATGATCACCTACCTCAGCATTGTCACCGTAGCTGAGAAGATTCGCCTGTATATGGTGAAAAACAGTGGACTCTCCAGATGTCACGTGAGCATTGACAGCAGCAAAGGATATCTACTGTCAGACAGTTGAAATGGGAAGAATTTTGAACTGAAAGGCCAACTGTTAGTAGTGGAGAATGGCTCCTCTTCCCGAGAATCTAATTTATGCTTCATAGATTCAGACGTACGAATTTTCTGTGCTTGAAATTAATGGCTTTACTGATTCGTGAAAAAAGTGGTGGACACAGGGCAATCTTCGATTAATTATCTGAAGCTGCATGAAATGGATTATGTAGAAAGCATTATAACATGCAATACTTGTATTACAACAAGAAGTATTATAGGACATATTAATAACCGTAATACAGGAGTATCCAATCTATGACAATCGCAGTTCATGAGAGTGCCTTGATTCGGCACTTCAATACGAGAAAGGAAGCCTTGAGAGCGTGGGAGGAAAAGCTTGGAATGAGGTTCTCGCCTTTCCGAGGTTTCAAGATGCCCGATGCTCGTCTCTATGTCGAACACCCAGATTTTCTCGATACCTTGGTTGATATTGTTTTGATTAATGAGAGACATATCTTCCTCAGAGGACCAGTGGGATCGGGAAAGAGTACTCTCATGCTCTTGGCATTGAGGGATTTACCTACTCTTGCCGATAGGCGAGGAAATAGATTTGTGACAGGTTATGTCGGCATGACTGGTTTATATGAGAAGCAGATGTCAGCCGCTATAGCGGATTCACTTAGGATAAAATACCGAAGGTCTTGGGAATCAACTCAAATAATTGAGGCTGTAGCGAAGGAAAGCCTACGAAGATATATTGAGGAAGACTGTCGTACTGCATTGTTCATAGAGGATGTTGCAGATAATCAAGAAGCGGCTTTTCATAAACTCAGATTCTTGGCGGACTTGCCTACGGAAGAAATGGTTGATGAACACCCTGAAGGGCTAGATGAACCAATTGTCACACTGATTATGTCTGGCACAAAGCTCTACTGGAATGCAATGCTGTCTTTTCTTCCTCAGATAGCCAACAGGACAGAACCATTAGATGTGCCTCCACTAGACGATGACAAAGCACGTGAGTTCATTGGCAGAAGATTAGCTTATGCCAGAGGCGATATCGACCAATTTGATTCAGAAGATTTCAAATTAGAACCATTTGAAGAAAATTCTGTTGAAATAATCAATGAAGCGGCTAACGGCAATCCCAGAGACCTTAGGATGTTGGCAAGAGCATGCCAGCAGGTAGCAGCAGAGAATCTGAGAGAATCCGGAGATCCTACCGTTACTGTTGATATTGCAGGAACTGTGGCTGAAGCCTATTCTGAGATTCTCAAGGAGGTCCGGTGAAAATGAGTGTTCTTGGAAAGTATCGAAAAAAGGAAGAAGACACAAAGGAAGAAAAGACAGCAGAAAAACAGGAAGTCAAAGAGAGTAGAGAATCAGTACCGAATAGTGAAAGAAAGAGTCCAATAGTCTCATTTTCCATTGGTGCCGATTTAAGGTCTTGTCTCCAAGCCGTTAGAAAGCAGAAGGCCATAAATCTGAGTATGTGGGTCGAGCACCAGCTTCGAGAAGCGGTATCAAACGAATTCCCGAAAATAGCAGGGCAACACCTCGAGTCATGATAATGTAATACGTCTAATACGAAAATGGCTCATCTAAGAGGTACTACGATTGAGCAAATAGGCGTACTCACTCATCTTTGAACAACAGAGTGCCGCCATGGATGGATCATCGTAGCATGGGATTCCATTCATCTCAAGGAGATTCTTTCCTGATTTTCCGATTTCTCCTGCAAGCCAAACCCCAACAACTGGTTTGTCAGAATCAGCGATTTCTACACCTTCAAGAGTGCCTGCAGCGTGTTCAGTCTGTGTCATGCCACCAAAGGTTGGAACACCACAAATAACTAAAAGCATATCAATGGCCGAATCCTCCAGTAGCAACTGAGTTGCAAGTTTGTATTCTCTATGCCCACCGCTTGCAACGACATCCACAGGGTTTTCTACGCTAGCCATCGGAGGCAGGAGCTTGGAAAGCTCGTTCCTAGTTGAGCTGCTCAAAGGAGCAACTGTTAATCCCAATTGTGAGGCAGAATCGGTTGCCAGTACAGCCGCACCTCCTGTATTACTAATAATACCAATATTACAGCCTGTAGGGAGAGGCTGATAATCAAAAATCTTTGCAATTTCAAATAAGCTATCAAAAGTTGGGGCAGTGATGCAACCAGATTGGCGAATCATCGCTTCAAAAATCTCAGGTGAACCTGCCAAGGACCCGGTATGAGACATAGTGGCACGACTTCCAGCATCACTCTTGCCGCCCTTCAATACAACTACTGGTTTCGCATTGGATGCTGCACTGAGTGATTCATAGAATTGCCGGCCCTGATTTACTCCCTCAACATAAATCGTTATGACGTTAGTCTGAGAATCCTCTGCCAAATAACTGAGCATATCTGTGAATCCTATGTCAGCTGCATTTCCTATACTAACGAACTTGCTCATTCCAATACGTTTCACTTTTGTTGTGTAGATTAGCATCCCACCTAGAGCACCGCTCTGAGAGATGAGAGCTATATTCCCTCTTTCAGGCATCATGGTAAAAGTACCATTGAATAAACGGGTATTAGATACACCTACACAGTTGGGACCTATGAAACGGACATCTGCTTCTCGCGCGGCTCGTAGTAACTCCTGTTCTAGTTGAGCACCTCTTTGTCCAGTTTCGCTAAATCCACCCGAGATAATCACGGCGTTTCTAGCACCGGCTGCTCTTACTTCTTGCATCAATTGAGGACAGTATTTTGCAGCTACGGCAATGATAACCAAATCTACATCTTCTGGGATCTCTTCTAATTTTGGATAAGCGGTAATACCCAATACTTTCTCCCTACTTCTAGTGACAGGGTAAACTTTCACTTCCGACGCCAGAAGATTCGACAGTATTGAGTTTCCTAGCTTTCTGTAATCAGCTGATGCTCCAACTAGGGCAATATTTCGGGGGTTGAAGAATGTGTCAACCTGGCCATATCTAAAATTGGGTTCCATTTTTACAGTAGGACCTCAGGTGTTCTGTGTTTTATAGCTACCTAACTGTTAGTAATACTTGTAATACCATCCCGGAGATTGCTTAGGGAATCGTTTAATCAATCTCTTTATCGTTCTATCATTCCAACAATTTTTGCTCAGATCTTTTTTGAGTTTAGGAAGAACTTCAGGACATTTAATATGCAAATTTTCTATCGATTCAATACACGGGTCCGCAATCGTAGGATTAGTAATCCTACATTAGGAGGAAATGATTACTGAAGCAGAGATCCCATCATAGAAATTCGAAAGAGCAGCTATTACTGGTGTTAGGACGCGGGGATTTTTCCCATCAGATTTTCAAAGGTTTCTATGGAATCATTGGAGCAGACAATAACATATGAATGAATGGATTTGATAAATTCTCCATATTTTCAGCTGGATGTTTCGTCCTTGTATTCCATGAGCTGTGTATTTGTTATGTTATTCAAAAGAGGTACCGCATATCTACTTCCGAAAGCAGTAATGTCGTCTATATTCTAATCAATGTGAGCATTGTGCAATTCATGATAATCCTCATTGCTAGGATAGAAAGACGTAGAATTCTCATCTAGAATGGTGGCCGTATTCATACGAGTCGCTGTATTTGGTTGCTGTATTACTGGTAATACAGTACTGAATTGATTAGCGAAAATTAGACCGCCTTTTATGCCTAACACAACTAGGTGACACCTCTAAATCTCTGAGTACCAGAGTGGGAAAATACCAATCTGACTGGACAAATTCGAGAGCTTGAGTCTAGGCGTATTCGCGTTTCGAATGTCTCGTATTTTCTTCAACAACTCGTCTAAATTGCTAAAGCTCACAGAATCAAAGAGAATGTGTTTCCCTTATGAAATTGCTTTCTCGCCGCTGCCGTGGATATCCTCCTGAATGTTTTACATGCTAAAGATAGATTCAAAGGATTTCACCATTTCAATCATCTTCATGGTTGGCATGTCCAAGGGTTCAAATCCCTTCAATAGCTATCGACTGAGCCAAAAGCTCTTTCATCTTTCTACGATTGCCCGCCTGTATTTCCCTTTGAACCATTTCGCGCAATTTGTCAAGCTCGTCTTGACAATTCATTCTATTTAAGATTCAGTTACAGAAAAGGCAGGTTTTACAAAAATCTTAAAGAATTCGGGTACAAGAGTGTAAGATTTCCTGCAACTCCTCTCTGACTACAGACGGGGGGAGCTTGTTAGGCTGAGTACCGAACCTTGGTTCAGTAGGACTAGGCAAGTGGGCTAGTATTATGCACGACGCACACGGCCGAAAGCTGCGGGGGGACTCGTTCCGCTAAGTAGAAGTCCCCACTCTCTACTAAAGGAACTCCATCAGGTTCCGGAGTATCCGCGGCTGTTCACATTGTCTGTAATGAACCTCCTCAGCGGTGATGACGAAGCTGAGTTGAGTGATCATGACCACGCCGTCGTAAGAACTGTGGAAGATCCCACTGTCGCCGGAGTGATGTACCGGAGTTCGACAGGAGACAGAAGCCAGGACTGTGGGAGGAATCCCATTCCAGTGAACGCGGACAAATCCCCTGCCGATTCAAGGGCCCACTCGGAAACCTTGCGGGCGGCGACGATGGTAGGGGAAGGGTAGAACACAGAAGTTTCATGTAATTGCTACAATTGTAAGAAATAGTTTATAGAGAGATGTTTTGCAATATAGTGTTTTCTTTGAAGAATGATTATTTTGAGGTGAAATAGATTGTAATACAATTATTACATTTAGAATAATCAGGTCATTGTTTTTTCATTTGGTCTTAGGCAAAGCAAAGAACCTTCGAAAATAACGAAACCTTCTCGTTCTAGGATTAGAACTATTTACCCTCTTGACATACTATACTTGAGTGTGCCAGACTGATGTGTAGCAATTTAACCGGGATGCAGATTATTCCTCTTGGCTCTACGCATGCGATGTTGGCATTTCTATCTCCTCAACAAACGATATACCTCTGAGAAGTTCCAATAGCGAGACCGATGAGTCGATGGGTATTATTCCAGTACCCCGGCACTATTCGTCGGTTTGGCACACTCGAGCAATTTTTATTCCGTATCTAGTATGGGTGATTTAGACCCATCATTATACCACAAGTAAGCTCAGACCTTTCAGCATGATTTTCATTGCGCAATGATTAAGCCTCTATCGCTATCTTGATGTTGTGATACTTCTAATACATATTCGCTATAAGACCTCATTCGGAAGAGTCGGGCTGTTTCCTAGAGAGTGTTGTTTTCATGGACAAGGAACTAGCTAGCTGGTCAATGGCATTTTGCAGGGTCTTTTCAGTAGCTGTGTAGCTTTCTATTTCTTCGTCCGAGATTTCTTGTTTACCGGCTAGTGTTTCCCTGATTTGTCGATAGTTGCCAATTCTAGTTGCGATTTCTTCAAAAGGTCTGAAAATGGTATAATCAAAAAGTCCGAGATATGCTAGAAGAAGCATAGTATGAAGACATTCCGTGACATTTCTGCGGGCTTGCCTTAGAGTTCTGTTGAATGCCCCCCTTGTTATTCCGGTCCCTTCACTTGACGAATTGGATCTCAAACTGGCCTTCTTCTCATAGGTAATATGGTCACCGTATTTGTCTTCAACAACAATGTCAATCAATAGTGTCTCCAACTGGGTCTTGGTAAGACTAGAGTTTTCCATTAATGATTTTAGTATGGGTTCTTGCAGCACCCGCCTTGCACCCCTAACAAGACGTCTTAGTTCTCGCTCTTCTTTACTCATTCCGTCTTCAATCCTGTAGGATTAGTATAGTACTTTTGGGTTGTAATAGCATTGTATGTTCGCTTCTCATAATTCCCCATTTTACGTTTAAAGCGTTATGAGAAACGTTCAGTAGGGCAAATATCTGTGGGTCTCCATGGATACAGTTCTGTATACATGATAAATCTCATGAACTTAAGCTAATCGTTCTGTAGAAAGGCGTAAAGAGTCAGAAACCGTCCAAGTCTTATATTGTATTACGAATAATAGTCGGACATCCATGAAGAATTATAAAACCCACTGTTTATCTGAGGGGATTGATACAAAGCGAAGAATTACATTGCCTCGGACTTTATCAAAACGATGAATACCGAAGAAATACTTCGTATCTCGCTCAGTCCATTCGAAACGCCGCTTTGATGAGTAGTAATTAAACAAAGTTCTACATCTTTCACGTACGACCGAGAAGAGATTCTTGTACTGCCTACGTTGAGATGGACGAATACCCCACTTATCAAGAATGAATCTATTGGCAAGGCTATTGCTCGAGATGAGAAGTGAATTTTTGCAGTTTTTAGATTGATTCATTTTTTCCACAAGTATGCTACGCAAGCATTCGGGTATAGATGAAAGAACAGATGCTGTCGCCCTTGGGTTTTCTCTGGTAGAATGGGTATCGTTTCTCTTCTCACGATCAATCAAAGGAAATCAATAGTGGTTTACGCATCTAGCCTTAAGAACACGTAGAAAACAATCAGGTGTATGAGAATTGATTACCAAGAGGGATATGAATAGATATCTTTTTCCAGGTTTTCTTGCTACTTCATTGAATTAATATCATAAGCGATGTCTACCAATATAGAGGTCTATTCAATATTGACACAAAGAGCTGAGATACATGTTACCGGAATCGTACAAGGAGTAGGTTTTAGACCATTCATTTATCGTGTAGCAAAAAAAGAATCCTTGAACGGGTACGTTTTGAATCTGGGAGATGCTGGTGTTAGGATAGTAGCTGAAGGGAAGCGTAATAATATATTGAACCTTATATATGAATTAAAGAATAATCCACCGTCTATCTCACGCATTGAGTCACTTAGTATTGAATGGAAGAAAGCTGGAAACGAATTCAAGGACTTCGAAATTGTAAAGTCATCTCAAAAGAGAGAAGAAGATGCAGCACCTGAGATTCCACCAGACATAGCAGTGTGTAGTAAGTGTGTAGAGGAAATGTTTGATCCCTCCTCACGGTGGTATCTTTACCCGTTTACCTCTTGTGCAGCTTGTGGACCAAGATTCTCTGCAATAACTGATTTGCCATATGATAGACCCAACACTACAATGGACGAGTTTCCACTTTGTAATAAATGTAATACGGGCTATACCAGTCCATTAAATCGGCGTTATCATGCACAGACCACTGCTTGTCCCAAGTGTGGACCTACCTACAAATTGAAGTCAGGGGAAGGAGAAATTGCAAGTGGACAGGAAGCAGTTTCAGAGGCAGCTCGTTTACTAGCAGAAGGAGCAATTGTAGCAATACAAGGAATTGCAGGAACACATCTTGCCACAAAGACCACAGAAGCCCAATCGATTAGAACGCTGAGAATAAGGAAACGGAGGCCCAATCAACCCTTTGCAATTATGACACAAAATATTGAGAGGATGAAGCAGTTCTCAATTCCCTCTCAATTCCAAGAGCAGCTGTTAAGATCTTGGAGACGACCCGTAGTACTAGTCAAGAAAAAAGGGATACCAATGAAGAATACCCTTAGTGAGACGAGTGAAATACCGAGTCAATCTCTTGAGGAAATAGCACCTGGACTGGATACCGTAGGTGTGATGTTACCCTATGCCCCATTACACCATTTGCTATTCCATTTTAGCGAAGAACCAGCACTAGTCATGACAAGTGCAAATCCAAGTGGACAACCGATGTACAAGAACCCAGATACTATTCTATCTGAGCTTCATGACATAGCAGACTACTGCCTTATTCATGATAGGGAAATATATCAAAGAGCCGATGATTCGGTCTTGAAAGTCGTGCACGATAAGAATGCGGTCTTCATAAGACGTTCACGAGGATATGTTCCGAACCCGATTGGATTGAAAGGAAGTATCAAAGATGCAATAATAGTTGGGGTCGGGCCTGAAGAGAAGACAACAGCATCAATTGTGAAATCAGGCAGTATCTACATGACCCAGCATATAGGCGATACAAATAGCGTTGAGAGTATGAACTTCCTCGATAATGCGATTCAGCATATGATGCATCTTCTTGGAATGCATGACTTTGATGCTATTGCATGTGATTTGCATCCTCAGTTTCTCAGCACCGAATACGCTGAGAGACTAGCTACTTCAAATGATATCCCACTACACCGCATACAGCACCATCATGCGCATCTAGCTTCGCTTCTTGTCGATCATGAGTTGAAGCTTGATACGCGTATTGTTTGTATTACAGCAGACGGCTATGGGTACGCACCGGACGGGACTGGGTGGGGTGGAGAAATCCTAGTAGGAAATGCTGCAGAATACACACGGGAAGCAGGCCTAGTGCAGCAATTGTATCCGGGAGGGGACCTTTCAGCTAAGTTCGGTACGAGGGCACTCCTCGGGTTAGCTCAGGATATACTCTCAGTCAGTGAAATTCTTGATTTGGTAGGAAATGCACGGATAAGTCGAAATGGAATAGCAACCAAAGAATCAATATCAATGCTCATCGATGCTATAGAGAAGAATGTAAACACCTTTCCAAGTAGCAGTACAGGACGAGTCCTCGATGCGATTTCATTGGCACTTGGTATCTGTTCACAGAATACCTATGATGGAGAGTGTCCGATGAAACTTGAATCTTATGCTAAGGAGACGGATTTCAGGATTAAACCTGTATATATAAGAACTAAAAGAGGAAGAGAACTAGATACTGGGGAATTCTTGAAAAGCGTTATAGACGCCAAGAAGAAAGGAATTGCTTCTCAGGAGATTGCGTACGCAGCTCAATGGTCATTGGGGGATGCTCTTGCAGAACTTGCTATAAGAATGGCCGAGAAAGAGAATCTTCAATATGTTGGGTTTTCAGGAGGCGTTGCCTTGAATCGAATTCTCACTAAGGCGATAGTATCGCGGGTTAAATCCGCCAATAGGATGCCACTAATACACAACAGAGTACCTCCAGGAGATGCTGGAGTTTCACTTGGGCAGGTTGCTGTTGGAGCAGCTCGTGAGAATGAATAGGCAGTATCGAGGAAAATAACTTCTCATGGTCTGATGAGTTGGAAACCTAATTATTTCTGATTTTCCACAGAAGAGAATCCTAGATGTATTGCCTTCACATTGATGTCTTCAAATTTACCGGGAAACTTTTTCCTCACAGCATCAATTGCGGCCTCTCTTGTAATGGGTAGTAAATCCGTAGCGACTATTCCTCCAAAAAGGACCATATTCATTGCTCGAGAGCTCCCCGCTTCCTTTGCAAGACTCATTGCATCGATTTCAATAAAATTGTTCGTAAGATTTTCTATATTCGAGACGATTTGTTTCCTAGAAGGATACTCAGCTTTTCCCATAGAAACAGCAACAGGAAATTGAATATGTGAGCTCATCAGGACATGACCATCCTTTTTGATCCGAGCTATTTCCCGAAGAGTTTCTACAGGCTCAAAACCAACAAGAATATCGGCAAAGCCTTCATCAACGATTGGGCCCTTTGCCATCGACCCTATTCGCACAGTACAAACGACATGACCACCCCGTTGAGCCATTCCATGTATTTCCCCAACTCGAACATTGTATGATTGGCTCAACGCAGCTTTAGCCAAAAGTTCTGCAAGGGTCAAGACACCCTGTCCTCCAACTCCGGAAATCACTACGTTAATTGTATTACGATTATTACCAGACATTTCTATTCCTCCTTCTGCATAATTGCTGCAACAGGACATACATCTACACAAGTCCCACAGAAATTGCAGAGGTTCTGGTCGATTGCTGCTTTCCCGATTTCTGAATCGAAATACATAGCAGGACAAGATAACCGATTGAGACATCGTTTACATCCTGTACAAATCTCTTCATCAATGTAATACGGTAAAGGATAGTCTCCAGTCTTTCTCCGTTCTGCGGCTGTGAGAAGTGCACAAGGGGCTTTTGAAATCATTACCGCAGGTGCTTGATTTTCACGTACCCAATCCAACATCTCTCTAATGCTTGCTACAAGATTGGCAAGTGACCCAAAGGGGTCAACTGTTTGCAGATATTGAACACCCAAACCCTCGCAAACTTTCTCTATATCTAGTGGCGGTACCTGTTCACCCATGCCGGTTAAACCGGTTCCAGGATGGGGCTGATGTCCTGTCATAGCAGTAGTGCGATTGTCCAATACAACCAGAGCTATTGGGTGTTGATTATAAACAGCATTTGCAATACCAGGTAAACCAGAAGCAAAGAAAGTACTATCACCTATAGAAGCGACAACATCCTGATCAGTTACACGAGCAATTCCACAAGCAGTAGTGATTGAGGACCCCATATCAAACAGGATGTCAGCTGTTTCTAATGGAGGGGAAATGCTTAGTGTATAGCAACCAATGTCTGAAGGATAGATAGCCTTTCCCCTAGTAGCTGTCCGAATTGCATAGTAGGTTGCTCGATGAGGACAACCGGGACACAAAAGGGGTGGACGGGGGGGAAGTTCCGGCAGCTTGCTCTTGGTATGGTCAATTTCGTCCCAATTAACGGGCGGTTGCTGATTCGTGATTTTAGATAGTGCTTTCATTACAATTTTTGGACTGTATTCGTATACTTCTGGGAAGTAGCCCTGTTCTTTTCCTAGAATGTCTACATCAACTCCTTCTAAATGTGCAATTCTTCGGGCATGAGTTTCCAAAAAGGGTTGAAGCTCCTCAACGACAATTACCCGTCCATGCCGACTAAGAATCTGTTTAATCTTCTGATCAGGAACAGGATGTGACATTCCAATCTTGAGTATCTCAGCTTCAAGGTCCATCGTCGACAGAGCTTCGAGAACATAGTTATACGAAACGCCACTAGTGAGTATACCCAGTTCACCATCACCGTGGAAGAAGTTCAGGTCTGAAGAATTGGAGATTTCTTCTGCTTTCTGGATTTGGTCCAAAAGCCAAAGATGTCTTTTCCTCGCTACAGCCGGAACAGGAACAAAACGATAGGGATCTTTTTCGAATGATACCGTTTCAGGGCGATTTTGGATTTCATCGTAGGTTATTGGAGCACGCGTATGATTGACACGAGTAGTGGTACGAAGAAGGAAAGGTAAATCAAGACGTTCAGAGTACTCATAGGCCTTGTGAAGCATGTCTTTTGCTTCAATAGGATCAGCAGGTTCGACCATTGGCATATTGCCCATTAGGGCGTAGTATCTTGAGTCATTCTCATTTTGTGAACTCCACATGCTTGGATCGTCGGCTACAACGATGACCATGCCAGCTCGAACACCCACATATGCCAACGAGAAAAATGGATCAGCTGCAACATTCAGGCCAGGTCCTTTACAAACCATCATCGATCGAGACCCGGAGATTGCAGCAGCTCCTGCTACTTCTAAAGCTACCTTCTCGTTTGAACTAAATTCAAAATAGAAGTTTTCAATATGTGGGGCCATTTTAGTGAGATTATTTCCAATCTCGCTGCTAGGAGTTCCGGGGTATAGCGCTACCAGTCGGACTCCAGCTTCGAGAACTCCTCTGGCAATGGCTTCATTAGCAAGCAAGAGGACTTTCTTTCCAGGTGTGTCTTTCAATAGCCGGTTTACTTTTGTCAATTAGGTGCCTCCGATCCAGCCGTAGACTAACTCAAGGCGATGAGAAAATGATATTGCGCTATCAGTCTTGTGGTGGTCGAGTAAAGTTGTTACACGTGTTCTATATTTGTAATACACGTAATATGTACCTAACTCCCCTCTATTTCCATTGGAACTAAAAAAATGGAGTAGCCAATATTTGTTGTCTATGCTTTTAAAAAATGCAGATGAATTAATATGCACTAACCTATATATATACTTTCTCATATTCCTTCACATTTCTTCTTATTTTTTCTAGTTGAAACAAGGGGGTTATACAAACATTAGAACACGTGTAACCAATCCTGTTACAGTTTGTCTATTTCTCTCACCACTTCAAATACTCTGAATTGTAGTATAGCCTGAAATTCGAGAAATAGATCCAGACATTCTTCGTAGCAATTTTCGGGTATCAATATTGCGGAATCATTGACTCTGTTTGCTCCAATACACGAATCTAATAGTCCACTTTTTTTCTGTTCCTTATAGCCTTCTTTCGTGTTCCATCTATATTTGTAACCATACAATTTTTTTGTAAAAGAAACCCTTCTTGAATTCATTTCCTTCGAACTGTTGCAATCATATAGAAACAAAAACCACCTCATTTGATTTCATCCAAACATCCGGAACACATGTTCTAAATTTCAAGTTCTGTATTATGTTATTGAGAGGAAAATGTTAAATCACTGTAACTGCCGACATGCCGTAGACCGCAAGATTTGTTGGAAGCGGGTGAGTACATGGTTATCTTCGCTATTCGCAAAGAAGAGAAAGCTTTCGAAGCTAGAACCCCCCTAGTTCCTGAACATGTAGCTAAACTAATCGATGATGAAGGAATCAACTTCGTTGTGGAACCTAGTAATCAAAGGATTTTCAGCGACAAAGAATACAAGAATGCTGGAGCTACCATTTCTACTGTGAAGGGAGGCAACGCATCGATTATTCTGGGTCTCAAAGAAATGCCCAACTCCATTTTCGAATCTGATAAAGTCTATGTCTACTTCAGTCATACTATCAAAGGTCAAGAACATAATATGCCTATGCTCAGACACATAATTGAAACTGGAGCAACGCTTCTTGACTATGAATTGATTGTCGATGATAACGGGGCTCGTCTTGTTTATTTTGGAAACTGGGCCGGGATGGCTGGCATATCTGATACACTACGAGTGCTTGGCCAGCGACTCAAATACGAAGCAATCCATCGAAACCCATTCCTCGACCTTAAGCCAACACTTGAGTGCGACGGACTCGACGATTTACAGAACGAATTCAACAAATTAGCTGGCCGAATACAAGATCAGGGTCTTCCCAAGTCCACACTCCCGTTTGTAGTTGGTTTTGCAGGTTATGGAAATGTTTCTTCAGGAGCACAGAAGCTTTTTGACATTCTTCCACACAAAGAGGTAAATCCAAGCGATTTGGGTAATCTGGAACCCCTGGAACATACAATCTACAAGTGTGTTTTCAAGGAAGAACATATGGTCAAACCGATAGCTGAGACCGCTGAGTTTGACTTAGAGGATTATTACAAGAAGGGGTCTGAAGCCTATGAAGGTATATTCCATCATTACGTACCACACCTTACGATTCTGATGAATTGCATATATTGGAGTCAAAAGTATCCTCGCCTTCTGACAAAAGAGTTCATCAAACGACATTGGAGTGATAGTCACCGTAAACTTAGGATTGTTGGGGATATATCATGTGATATAAACGGGGGAATAGAAATCACTGAAACATCGACTAAACCGAACAACCCCGCTTTCACATACGTTGTAGAAGACGATAGAATTATCCATGATGTAGATGGAGACGGTCCTGTCGTAGTTGCAGTGGATAATCTGCCTGCAGAATTGCCCAAGGAATCTTCATATTCCTTCAGCGAAACCTTACTCCCCTTTATCCCACCCCTTGCTTCAACTGACTTTTCGACATCCTATAGTGAGCTCCAACTTCCTCGTGAGCTTAAGGACGCTATCATTGTTTACAGAGGGAATCTAACAGATCAATACAAATATTTGAAGGATCATCTAAAGGAGGAATAAAAATGAAAGAAATCTTATGTTTAGGTGCCGGTCTTGTTGCCAAGCCCTATGTTGACTATCTATGTAACCACGGTTACAACCTAATTGTAGCTAGCAGAACAAAAGAAAAAGCTGTGAACTTGGTTAGTGGGCATGATAATGCTGCAGCCCGAGAATTCAACATCAAAACCGACCATCAAATGCTCGATAGAATGGTCTCAAATGCTGACCTAGTTTGCTCTCTTTTGCCCTACACGTACCATGTACAGGCTGCAGAAATAGCAATAGAGTATGAAACCCCTTTCTGCACCACTTCATACATATCTAATGAAATGTGGGCTCTCGATGAGCAAGCGAAAGAAGCCGGTGTGATTCTATTGAATGAATGTGGTGTAGATCCTGGCATAGACCATATGAGCGCTAAGAAAATCATCGATCAGGTTCACGCTCAAGATGGCAAAATCCAGAGCTTCACTTCTTATACAGGTGGCTTGCCCGCCCCTGATGCTAACGACAATCCTTTTGGCTACAAGCTTTCTTGGAGTCCCAGAGGTGTTCTACTCGCCGGGACAAACGATGCCCGTTTCCTCCGCGAAGGTGAAGAAGTCCACATCCCTGCTTCTGAACTCTTCGGAACGTGCAAACAAATGCAGATTCAAGGACTGGGCACTTTTGAAGGGTATCCTAATAGAGACAGTCTCTCTTACATTGACATTTATTCCATTCCGGAGACAAACACTATGATCCGCGGGACACTCCGATATCCTGGGTGGTGCAAGACGCTAAAGGCGATTTTTGATTTAGGTCTCCTTAGTCTTGAAGAAAGAGACATGGATGAAATGACCTATGAAGAACTGATCATGGATTTAATTAATTCAAATCAAGAAGGTATAAGATTTAGTGTTAGTAAATCTGCCGACTTACCGATGGACAGTCCCGTCCTAGACAGGCTACAATGGCTTGGTCTGTTTGAAAATACACGTATTCCCACAGGCACTACAACCCCACTAGATGCCTTGTGTCACCTATTCGAGGAGAAACTCCAATACGCACCCAATGAGCGAGACATGATAGTGATGCGCCACCAATTTCTTGTTGAATTTGATGGTGAGAAAGAAAAAATAACATCCACACTAATTGACTATGGTCATCCCGGTGGCGATTCTTCCATGTCTAGGACCGTTGCTCTTCCGGTGGCCATTGCCAGCCATATGATATTACAGGGAAAAATCAATCTTAGTGGTGTGTTTCGCCCGACTATTCCCGAGATATACGAACCAATTTTGAAACAATTGAAGAAACACAATATCGAATTTGATGAACAACGGAAGAAACTATAGGTAGGCTTTATCTCACACTATCTACAGTTTCTATTCGCTGTGAATTTGGAACGTAGAAAGAATCTTCTCAGCTTTCTTAATATCGTTTTGAACTTGATTCAATTCAGTTCTGAGTCTGTATGTGTATCCTGTGCGATTCCCATACCTTTCGAGATCACCATTGCCTTCATCCCACATTCTCGCAAGATATGTTGAGGCAGTACTCTTTGGCATTTTGTCATTAAATGTGCTCTCATAGATTTCTGCAACATCCAATGACGAGAATTTTCCGTGTTTAAAGGACGCATAGATAATCATTTGCATCTTTTCGAAATTACTCATCGAATCGAACTCAATTTCACTGGGTATCGATTCTTGTGCTGCTTCTTTTGCACGGAATTCATAACCCGTACTTGTCTCGAGGAATACCTTGAATTTCTCGAACATTTCATCCACGGAACCCCTTATCTGAAAACTGGATTCTTCTCCGGTAGCCTCGTCATGAACAAGTATCTTGAAATCAAATGGCCTTTCTGTCAGTCTCAGTATTTTCTTGAACCGATTAAGAGCTTCATCTGGCTGAACATATTTACATTCAAAAATCTCCCTTGAACCTGGGCCAGAGCTATAAGTGAATTCGTACACATAATTTGTTCGCTCGCTCTTCTCCAAATTAATCACGTAATCCTCTGATATTTCACATAGCTCTTGATACTGAAACGATTCACATTATCCCACTATCCTCTGCAAATAAGTGTGAGTATGTGAATCGTATATATCTGCATAGTAGTCGTATAACGCAAAATACCCATCAAAAACCTTCTGCTCCCATATAAATGGTTAAATAACCTCTTATAGCACTCTATGAGTATTGAAAAACCGTCATAGGCTTTCTATAGCATATTACGCAGTTTTCTCCAATCGTTCCAGTATTCACTTTGCTATCTGGTTTGTGAATAGCCATAACAGTACTTCATAATGCTCGTGGCTGTTTTCCAGTGGAAACGAAGGGGTGGCCTTATTCACATAAGTAAGCAGAGTTATGGGTGCTCCATTTACTTCTTAGAACTATATCCGTGCCTTTCACCAATGGCTGTTCACAGTCTTGGCGCCATTCACATGTTTATGATGTGAATATACGTAAATAGTGTGAATGTCTAAATTATTTGGCATATCTATGTGGAAATGATTTAGTAGGTTTATCCGCTCAGGCAACTGGCCGTAATCTATAGCACCGTTACGGATTTAGCAAGATTACGTGGCTTGTCAGGATCGTAACCCTTTCTTGTAGCCATATAGTAACTAAATAGCTGTAAAGGTATAACAAACGGCATCACTGAAAACTCCGGTTCGACCCCCCTCGGAATTTGAAAAACATGATCAGAAAGATCCTCGAGCTCTTCATCGCCCTTCTCAATTACTGCTATGATGGACGCTCCTCTTGCTCTCATTTCCATTATGTTACCAATCAATCTATCTCTTGTTTGGTCTTGAGGCGCGACAAAAATGACTGGATACCCCTCCTCAACTAAGGCTATTGGTCCATGCTTTGATTCCCCTGCGCTATATGCTTCTGCATGATTGTATGCTATCTCTTTCAGTTTGAGTGCACCTTCTCTAGCCGTTGCTCTTGATATTCCTCGTCCCAAAAACAGGAGACTTGGAGCATCGTAGTAAATCCCCGCTATTCTTCTTGCTTTTTCTTCCTCGGTTGCTATGACTGTAGATATTACATCTGGAATATTGGAAAGAGAAGTCTCTTTTGTTTCAATGAAGTCATCGTTTACAGCGGAGAGACGCCCCAACTCAATAGCAATCTGAGCCAATGCTGTCAATTGGACCATGAATGTTTTAGTAGCAGCCACCCCGATTTCTGGCCCGGCTTGGGTGATGACTGTATGGTCAGCTACTCTTGTAATTGAGCTGCCTACTACGTTTGTCACTGCTAGGACAGTCGTTCCCAGCTTCTTTGCATATTTAGCTGCACTGACAGTATCAGTAGTCTCGCCTGACTGCGTGATGGCGAGTACTAAATCCTCTTCTGATAACGTATCATAGACAGTATCTTCAAAATCACTCGCCAATTCAAAAACAGGAACGATCCCTGAGATGGATGCAAACATATGTCTAGAAGCTATTCCTGCATGACCTGAGGTTCCCATTGCTATTACGTAAATGTTCTCGGAACTAAGAATCATTTTTGCTGCTTTCTCAATGATTTCTTCTCGAAGCCGCAGGGTATTGCGCACCGCATCCGGCTGTTCGTGAATTTCCTTCAGCATAAAATGAGGAAAACCAGCCTTCTCTGCTTGGTCGGCGGTCCAACTGATTTTTACCGCATCCCTTTCTACTTTAGACGCATCCGATAATTTTTCGATATCGACATCCTGAGAAGTAATCGTAGCTATTTCTCCGTCCAACAGAAGAATCATGTCCCTTGTCATAGGAAGGAATGCTGGTATATCTGATGAGACGTATGAGACATCCTTCCCTTTTCCAATTACCAACGGATTACCATCTCGTGTGCAAACTATACGATTTGGTTCGTCAACTCTCATAGCAACAATCGCGTAGGTTCCATTTATTCTCGTTGTAACGCGTCCGATAGCTTCTTTCAAATCATGTCCTTCGTTGAGCAAATCTTCAATCATATGTGGAATGATTTCTGTATCTGTTTCTGATCTGAATTCATGATCTTTCTTCAGTTCTTTTCTTAATTCCATGAAGTTGTCTATCACGCCATTATGTACAACCGCAACCTCGTTGTTACAATCAAAATGAGGATGAGCATTTAGAAGTGAAGGGACTCCATGTGTAGCCCATCTGGTATGCCCTATTCCTATCTTTCCTGGCAAATCGTCTAGATTCAGTCGTCTGTGAACTTCATCGATTTTTCCTTTGTCCTTCTTAGTGTGAAGCACACCATCATCAATAGTTGTCACGCCCACTGAATCATACCCTCTATATTCAAGCCGTTTTAACGCCTGATGAAGAAAAGGTGCTACTTCGCCACGTTTCTGGACGACGCCCACAATGCCACACACGCTGAAATTCTCCTAAAATCCTATTGATCGACTTCGAGTAGTGAAGCTAGTATGCCTAAGAAGCTTCGAATTGGATACGCGCTGTCAACCAGTAAGCTCTATTTCAATATATACCGAATCTGGTATCTTTACACGCATAATTTGCCTAATGGCTCTTTCGTCAGCATCAATATCAATCAAGCGTTTATGTATCCGCATTTCCCATTTATCCCATGATTGTGAACCTTGTCCACAGGGAGTTTTTCTAGTTGGAACAACCATTCTTCTGGTGGGTAAGGGGATAGGTCCAGCCATACGAACACCTGTCTTACGCGTAATGCGCTTAATCTGACTGCATACATCGTCTAGATGTTCAGTACTTGTACTTGACAACCTTATTCTTGCTCTTTGTGACATTTGATATCGCACTCCGCCGTGGTAGGTGTCTTTTGCAACCATTTTCAATCTGGATAAAAAGCTTGTCTTATGCATGATGGTTAATTGGAAACACAAAAAGTAAAAGCCCCCTGATGGACTTTCTCTTTCAAAGAAATCCATGGCAGGCAAGTCATTTGAAGCATCTTACAATTGTGAAGCTTGGCGGTTCAGTAATCACGAATAAGGATGAAACCCCTCCATCTGTGAATAAGAATCGGATAAATCGCATAGGACGAGAACTCGGTATTTCTAAAGGTCCTATGATAGTTGTACTAGGCGGTGGAGCACATGGTCACCAAGCGGCGAGGAAATACGGCTTTGGCGATATCAAAACCCCAAAACGGAGACGCTTGGCTGGAGTGCCCGAAATCCGTCATAATATGTCTCTTCTTTCCTTGAAGGTGATTCAATCTCTACAAGCTATGGGCCTACCGGCCGTCATTTTCCCCCCCTTTGCTTTCGTAAACCTTGTGAATAACCACATCCAGCACTTCCCCTGTTCGTTAATAGAAAAAGCATTGGAATCCAACCTTTTGGTAGTCACACATGGCGATGTATGTTTTGACGATCATCTAGGCGCTTCCATACTAAGTGGTGACACAATTGTAGTCTATTTGGCTAATAGACTCAACCCGAGCGGTGTCTATATCGGGACAGACGTTGATGGTGTTTTCACTGATAATCCCAATCTTAACCCGGACGCGAAAATAATACCTGTAATACAATCAAAGGACCGAGATGAAGTCTTATCCAACGCCGGCCCCTCCTCATCTGTAGATGTTACGGGAGGAATGGATAAAAAAATAAAGGAATTATTTAATATAAAACAAAATACAAGAATCGCTATTTTCAATTTGACAATCTCTGGCCGCTTATCTGCTCTCTTAACGGGAAAGACCCCAACCTGTACTATCATTCAACCATGAATAAGGCGATCAAGAATAGAGGAAACACCTTCTTCCCACAATCTGATAACGACATTACCGGGTATAACAGTTTTCTCATTTACAATGCGTAAATCTCCTAAGATGCATATAGCTTCATGTGACTGGCATGAATTACAGGCAACTCCAGACTGACAATCAATTATCAGTTCAAGTCTATCTTTTTCAGGCAATATTGCATATGATTTATCTCCCAGACAGAAGTCAAAAGGATAATGATTCAAGGATATTTCTCCCTCAATACTTTCTAGCTTCTCCTTAATTACATCTAAAGCCTCAGATCTAATGCTTTGGAAGTCCATTGGTCCAAGAACCCAAAGACCAGGTCCCAAATCAGATAGACCGACATCTTTGCCCCCTCTAAACAGATGGCATTGTTCTTCCTCAACCATCTCTATGAGAGCTTGCAAACCTCCGTTTTTGGATAATGGAACAGAACGCGACTTCTTCGATTGAATGGCTGTTGTATTAATGAAACTAAGAAAATCACTCCATCGAATTGATCCTCCCGAGACAGAAAGAAAGTCACGCAATAATCCAAACCATACCCGTTTACCTAGTCTTCCAGCGGATTCATCAATATCACCATTGAGCTCTTCCAAAGCTGAAGTAATTTCATGGTTTCTTGTTCTGGTCGAACCCTCGTTAGATGTTTGAGATTCTGTACATGTACTAATCATTCTATCAATTGAACTCTGAAACGCCGGCACTATGGTTACCAAATCAAAGCCATCAATATTCTCAATCCTTTCTCGAACCTTCGCAGCAGCAATGCTCCCTCTTACTATTACAAATAGTTTGTCTATTGCGTTACCTACTTTCATCATGCAATTTCTAATAGCTCCAACCGTCTGCTCAATCGATTGTATTCTAATTCGCTCAGGAACTATCAGAATAGCATTGCTTCCCACAACGAAATCAGGTGACCCTTCTGAACCGTCGTGTTCAAACTTCTGTATATTCTCTGATTTTTCCAATATGTATTGTGATATTGCTGCCTTTATCGACTGATTGGTGTTCCCTGCCACTGAAAACACAAAACCGCCATCAACAATTGGTAATGCTTCTCTCTGAATAATGGAGAGTGATATGAGCTCATCGAATAATTCACTCCGCGTCATGTTAATATCATTGCAGTTGAAACTTGCCAAAAATTGATCCAACTGCTTCTGTGTTACAAAATCGCGAGATGCAACATATCCTGTTACCAATCCAGATATCTCACCTAGGATATGGTCCTTTCTTATGGACCCCTCTTCTCTCTCTTCGCAGACTTCCTCTCCCACTCCATGAGATACAGCTTCAGTAGCGTAAACATCAACTTCACAGACTTCTTCACTTTTTACCTCTTGAGCACTTGCTATTGGCTTTTCCTGATATTCCGGCAATAACGTCTTGATTTCGAAAACACTAACATCTGGTAGTTTAATCAACGCATTTCCGACGTCAAGTGACTGTAGATATTCCTCTTGCCTGTCATCTAAAGAAAGATATCTTCTACCAACAGCGCTATCATACGGCAATCTAAAAGTGATTTTTGTAGAGGTATTGGCTAAGATATTTGACGATATATTTGGCCTAGTTGAAACAACAACAACTCCTTGGCCTGTTGCCCTTTGAAGCATTACCATGGATTCTCCTGTTGTAATGTCCGCGGCTGAATTTCTCGTGTAACTCTCAGGTACTAGATTGTAAGCTTCTTCAAGTACCACTACATGTTGAAGCCCCTCCATTATCCCTCTTTGCATGGCTGAATCAAAGACTCTTTTCACAATAACATTGTAGAGGAGCCTTGCTGCTTCCATGCCTCCAATTCGAGCTACATAACTCAAGTCCAGAATCACTCTTTGATCCAGTATAGTTGAAATCTCCAATGTTCTTTCTCCAGCACCAAAAACTGTAGCCAGTGGCTCCCTAAATAGAACTTGAAGTCGATTCAATAATGCGTCTCTTGTCATTTCGGAAATGCGATTATTATTGATTTCATCATCGATGACCTGTTCAAGAGAACTTGCCGTTTTTTCTTCTTTTTCCAAAACGACCTTCTCTACGGCTTCTCGCAAAAGCTTTTCCATTGCCGGTGAAAGCTCAGCAGAGATATCTCTTTCATTCAGGAGTTCCCTAATTATCGCGAAAGTTATGTGCGCATGTCTTTCAGGATCATCCCCTTCTGGTGTAAACAAGTTGAGCACAAAATCATCTTCAGCGCCAGGAACTAAAACCGTAATGGGGCCCACCTCCGCATTCTGAAGATCAACATATTCAGAGCCTTTTACATCGAATACCAACCATGGTACTTCTGTTTTAATGCTAAGCTGTGTTACTAGTCTTTTCACTAACGTGGTCTTTCCAGTACCCGTTGCGCCCATAACAGCTATATGCTCTCGCAACCAATCCTTTTTCAGACCCACGTCACCAAGACATCGAGAATTGAATACCGCCTTTCCAACGACTAACTCATTATCAATAACCTCTCTCTCTGGAATTGCAAAGTGAGGGGCGGCCTTTCCTGTTATTACTGGGAGCTGTTGGGCAGGTGTATTGAAATAGGCAACAAGTCTGTTCAAATGGATCCTCATACTTGTCACTCCCCGTCTGCTTAATATCCGATAGTAGTTTCTCTTCCCCAACCTCACTGATTCAAGTGACAGAGTCCCCTTTTCACCCCATATTGACATTACGAGTCCACTAACTCCCTCTTCGACAAGTCTTAGCTCATGCTCAGAAGCAGCTTCCATTGTTACATAGATGCTTGCTTGAAACCACGCGTCAATATTGCCTATTTCTTGATATTCCTCCAGCAGTTTTCTTTTCATAGCATGGTCAGATAATGACTCTCGCTTTTCAAGCTCCTTTCTGCGAATATTTCTCCACTGTTTTTCTAATACTCCCTTTTCGCGTCCAGAACTTGAAGGTCTAAATGTACAAGTTAGACTTGCATTGTACCCTTGTCTTAGAAGGCCTACTAGGAATGTTCCTATCTGGGTAGCTTCATCACTAGAATTAATACTTGGCTCGCCATTGATAGCAATTGTTTTCTGGCATACTTTTCCTGCGTCATTTCCTCCTCGACCTGATACACCACAGTTCCCATCTCGCATGGTTTCAATAGCTTTCCTCAGTTCCACGCCTTCCAATCTTTCTATCTCAACCGTATTGAGTGTGCTTCGCAGGATGGCTTCTGACCTCGTAGCTTCAATCTGGAGATGCTGCCGCAAGCTTGCAATGGAATTCCCATGTGCAGTTATGAATAAGCGGATGAAGGGTTGTTGATTAATGGTTCCTACTTCGTAGGCTATAGCTGTATCATTTCCCATCCCCTCACGCAGAGCGAGAAGTGCTGATTTTACATACGAGCATTCTCCGCTCTCATCTATATGTACAGAGCCGGCAACAGAATTAAGCTGGAGAACACAAGTTGCCACAATATCCTGATCCAATCGTACAGCAAACATATCATCATCTATGGAAATTGATACTTTCTGAGATTTGATTTTGAATCCTACCACAATGATTCCCGTTATTGGTGGCAATATAAGAAGAAGGCTCTCAATTACAAATCTTATGGGAACTACTACTAGCGGCAACATGCCCATGATTGGTAAAACGTAGGCGATTACAAAGTAAAATAATGAAAATATGGTTAAACTTAGCCATGCAATCCTAAGCAACTTTGAAAACTTAACATACATATCTTAAGATACCCCACAAGGCTTTCAGAACCATCTGCATTTCCTTTTCTCTCCGTTGTTTACAAGCTATGTCCATCAACGAACCGTATGGATGTGCAGTACTACATAATATGAAGTCACCAAATGATTTTGAGAAAGAACCGTACTGCCCGCCAGTTCCCTTTAGAAGATGACAAGAATCAATCATACTTTGAGGTAATACCCTTCTTTCACGAGATTAAACCATCATTTTCTTCAGAGATGATTTCACTGCTGTCCCCAAGTCCAGTATTTGTACATATTCACAAGTAGCTGCCAATGGAGTCAGGTTACATTATACGAGGTTAATAGACCATCTACAAACCATAATCTGGGTCGAAAAGTGAATATGTTTGAAAACAAACCTTGCAAGCCCAGCATAAATCTAGATTTGTTAGAGCGAATTATTGTTCTTATAATGGTCATATCCCTTTGTATCTTGATTTCACATAACTCGGACCTAGTCTCGGGAAATGAAAACCCAGCCTTCGCTCGGGGGGAGACGATTACCATAGAATGCTACCTTCTTCAAAATGGGACCTATGGCGATCCTGTTCCCAATCAAAATGTTGAGTTCTTTGATGAAACATATGATTATTACATCGGCTCCTCAAAGACAGACGAGACAGGTTTTGCATCCATTGAATGGCAAATCCCCTTTATCCATCCCATTGGAGAGACTACCCTAAACATAACTTTTCGAGGCAATGAATCCTTAGGACTATCACCTTCAGCACAATGGATAATCATGACTGTGCTATCATCTACTAATATCACAACAAATATTCACGATACTCGGTTACACCCTCATGATATGTTCAATATGTCTGTGAGTCTAATAGATGACACAGGATATCCCCTGAGTTCTCAACAAATCAAACTCGTGAGCAGCGGAGAAGTAGTTGAATCAGGTTTAACTGACAATAATGGCCTATTCCAATTTATTTTGTCATGTAATCAATCTTGGGCAGAGCTTGGTTATAATCAACTCGACATAGTCTTTGATGGAAACTCTACACAGTATTTCCAATCTAGTCAAACGTCTGTTGAGTTCATACTAGAAAAGAAGCCAACTCAGATTGATATCTCTGAAGATGAAACAATCCATAGTACACTAAATGCATCTCTAGATGTATCTGTCACTCTTTCATCAGGAGACGAACTGCTAAGAAATGCAATTATTGAAGTCGATTTTGATAATGAACTCCATGAGACATTATCGACCAACAATTCCGGAACAGTTCTCTTACATATCCACTTCAACGAATCATTTGCGCTAGGTCCACATACAATGAATATTCGCTACTCTGGAAGTGAACGTTATGATGCATCCAACCTATCCAGACAAATCATAATATCTAGTCCCTGTTTTATCAGAGTTACTGAAAACAATTCCTTAACCATTAATAGACCCAATACACTAACCGTAACAATCTACGATCTTCTGAATCGTTCAGCTAAGGCTGAAAATGTATTCATAACCGATCCAATTTCAAGAGAAAACTCCACCGGAGTCTCAGGAGAAAATGGAAAATATTTCTTCATTATAGTTCCGACAAAGCCACTAGGATATAGAAACCTCTTGCTTATCGTTAGTAATACACCCTATTTGGAGAATCGTACCTGCCCTCTTCAGATATGTGTTTGGTCTCAGCCTGAATTCGATTTCTTGTATTGTAGTACAATGGGTTACGCAATTCCCGGTCAGACCGTGTCGTTTGTCGTCTCATTGACTGATTTCTATGGTCCAATCATCCACAAAAACATCCAGATACTAGTGAATGATAAAGAATACGGTGCTTCTCGTAGCAATAAGCGAGGTGAGGTTTCTGTCAGCATTCAGATTCCGAAATGCGAAGGTCAGCATTCCGTGGCGCTATACTATCAAGGAAATAAGTCCGCCTTTGTCTTTCAAAGGACACGAAGATTTGTCATTAATACTTCCTACACTATACCGATTGTTCCCAAATCTGTCACATTTAAGACAAAGCCTTTGGAAAAACATATTTCCGTTAACATATTGCTAGTTGCTCTTAATGGAACTACAATTGAAGGACTACAGGCCAGTTATAACTGGCTAGGTCAGAATCATAGCACACAAACCATTTCTGGTGGCATATTGGAACTCTCACTACGCATCCCTACTCTCCCTGGTACATACACCTTGCAATACCATATAGCTTCTACTTCAGGAATCCAAGCTTATTATGGCATCCTCCAAATTGAGGTAACTTCTCTTGACATTACTAATTCGAGTGGCGTTGGTTTGCTTCCCCTTGCTTTGTCTATAGTTTCCTCATTCTCACTAGTGTTATTGCCTCCTCTCAGGAGAAAGTATCTCATTGGATAGAAATAATTGGTGCTCCGGCCGGGACTTGAACCCGGGTCGGGGGATCGAGAGTCCCCCATGCTGGGCCGGACTACATTCGATAGTCACAAGGTAAACACCTTCGACTTCTACCGGAGCCTCTTTGCACCAGCTTGGAGCGGGTCAGCACCATTCACAACTCAAATAAGCCTTTCTCAAGGGGACTTCCTTTTCAAGATCTCTCTCAAGAGCAGCATATTGGGTGAGCTGAGCTAGGATATCTGTGCAACATCATTATCGTAATGAATAGCTCAAGTCTAGTTTACAGCTAACTGGAAAATAGATTTGAAGTCAAACAAAGAATAACAGGATTAAAGCAAAGGATATGCTTGATTACTGCCATACCATCTTTCCGTTGTCAAGGATTCAGTAACTCTGAAAGATTGCTCCAGCTGTCTTCTAATAAACCAAGAAGCTCTGAAATGACATCCTGCGCCCACCCAGTAGCTTGAAGCACAACAGCAATTACAATAGAGACTGTAACTACCGCTATTCCCAACAAAAGACTTTCTTCAACAAGTGGACCGCCTCTACTATCTTTCAGAGGGTTGCTATTCTGTGTCATTATCAATATCCTCGATAGAAGATTATCGATTTGCTATTTTAACCCAACTGAGAAAAGACGATTACTGTCCCAATATCCCAGAATACCCCCATGCTGATAATCCCCCTTAGACAGAGTTCCTTACAACTTATAGTTCTTGGAGCGTCCTTGGCCAGTTACGAAGATAACCATCTACCAATACTTCGAGCTCATCTTCCATTGAAGCAGTAGCTGTAACAGTACGCTCCCTCTCATTGGAATTGAGTATATTCCTGCAATCGGATTCACCGTCTTTTTCATAGATAATATTCAAACCGTCAAAGAGTATCAAACCCTTTTCCCTTCTACGATGAACTCTTGCAACTTCTGCAACATATCGATATGAAATTCCCGGTTCCCTTTGTTTCATTGTAATTATCAAATCCATAAGTGCAATCTCATGTTCACTAATACCATGGGAATCTCTCCAGCGGGATATCAAACATGATGAATTTCGGCTGTGGCAGGTCTGCATTGTTCGAAGCCCAGCTGCAATAGCTTGGAATAGAGCAGCGCTATGTTCAGCTGTTTGAATTTCTCCAAGAATCACGTAGTCTGGAGAACGATGAAGGCATTTCACAATTTCATTTGTCTTACTCAATTTTCTCTCTCCTTCGTCATAGGGAGGAACCCTAATTCTTGTCTGCTTGTGGCCACTCCAGAGTCGACTTTCAATAGCATCTTCTATGTAGAGTTTCCGCCATCGGGAAGGTGTCATCATATCAAGGGCGTTCAACAGTGTGGTCTTTCCACTTCCTGGTTCTCCAGTAATTGTTATGTTTGTTCTAGCATTTGCAGCAGATACCAACAATGCGGCGATTTCCATGGTCAGTGTTCCATTCTTCAAAAGATCCACAATAGTAAAGGGCTTTGAACGTGCTCGCCTGATTTCCAGCGAAAGCCCATCAGGACTTAATGGGGGAATAGTAGCTGATATCCTAAGAAGAACATCTGCGAACTCCATTTCAGTCTTCAACGATGGATTATCATAATCAAGATGGAAGTTGCTCTCAGCACGCACTAACGTCATGAACCGACTCACATCATTTTTGTCAAAAGTAACCTTCGTCTCACACCGCCCTAATCGACGATGGTCAAAGTATATGTGAGAGCCTGGTCTGCTCAGATAGATTTCTTCAATTTCCTCATCAAACAACAAGGGAAACAGAGGTGCTAAAACGGATTTGCGATGAGCAACAATTTTGGACATTCGAGTTTTTGTGTCTTCATTCATCTCGGGAATGATTTCGGAAAGATCTTCGAGGATGACATCCTTTTTGTTACTTAGGCGTTCATTTAATCCTTCTCGCTTGAAGGAGAACTTTCTCTCCATGGATGGAAATCGCATACAAACCTCCTCAAACAATGAATGCTCAAGAGGTGTTCTTAGCATAGGTATTGCATGATGGACCGGCATCTTGTTATGATTATTCACAGAGAAATATACGAGATAAGGCCCTACTCGATATATCTCCACAATGTCTGATGAAGATAGTCTTAATCCATCCCCCAAATATACCGAGCCCCACCCTTCTGTGAACCATGGCGGCTTCGCCGCATGCTTCCTATCTGACGGAGCAAGATGGATATAGCCCCTTCTCGTTTCCATTATCACTAATTGGGAGTCACGTTCTGTCTGTTCTTGCCACTGGGTAAGAATTTCACACTTATCTCTTGTGTACTTCTCACAGTCAACACAACGAGCCTCAGGGCATTCTAGGAATACTACATCATACCTACTTCTTCCTATTCTTTTCTTGTTGTATGATTCAATGCCCATTCCTTTTCACATCAAGATATGAACCAATTGGGTTCTCGGATATGAGAGTCAATCATAGTTTCCATTATCGATTTTTGGTAACAGATTTAAGGCCCACATGTCCGTTTGGGACAGTTCCCCTAGTGGGGTATAATCGCCGAACGATACGTTCACTTGCTGGTAATCCTGATACACTTTTTAATCACTCCAAAATGATCCCGAATACTATACTCTGCCACATCGGTTGCTTTAGAAGTGAGTTTCTGTGTCAATACTGCCTGTTTTCCTACTTTGATAGCTATGATTCTGTCCGCTGCATAGGCTGCAGAAACGGCAAAAATAAACGGATCTCTACCCCCTCTTCGTGAAGACGGAAAACCTCTCAGAATTTTCATTAGAATTTTGCTCAATTTGTTCTTATATTCCTTTAATTCCCACCCTCTTGATTGGAGCCTCCAAATTACCTCTGAGTCATTCATTAACATGGAAAGGATTCTCGGTACATATTCTCTGGGTTTTCGAATCCTTGGAGCATAACCTGTCGCTGAGCGAAGGTCAATTGCTTCTCTGACTATGGTTCGAACACTCACTCTATGTCCACATTTCTCAAAAGTCTCTGCTATTTCCTCAAGTGTTATGGGGGCGCACTCTTTGAATTCTCTAACGGCCATAAGAAGGCAGACTGCCATCAAAATGATGTTGTTAGTCATTTTGTTCTTTGCTTCAGTAATCAGTTTCTTATACAAGTAAGCAGTTCGATTTCGCACCTGTTCATTTATCATCAGTAGCTTTGAAACCCGATTCAGTGTTCTCAATGCTCGATACTTGGCTTCATCGTCACCTATTCTGATTCTAGTACTATACACACTCTTCAATCGGTGGAATTTTTTCTGGAGCTTTCCTGGCAAAGCACTTCCTTTTGAGTCACGGAAATACTTGTTTCTATGAAAGCCGATATAGCTTCCCAGCCCATCCACTATATGCATTCTATTTCCTAGAGATACATACATTGCTGCATCAGGACTGTCATCGGACTTCTGTTGTCCCATCTGATAGGAAGGACTCACGTATTTCCTCGATACTACCAATCCACAGTTCAGACAGACGATGTAACCCTCACTTGTTCCGAGAGTGCCAGAGCAATCAGGACAAGTGCCAAGAAGTTCTTGATATGAACTATCTGATTTGTCTGTCAATATAATTCCCGATTAGTTCCAGTTGACTGTATTCCCTTTTTGCTTTCACAACTTCTATGTATGGATAATGTGATGAATTATACGTTCAGGCATATACCTACTTGTTAAAGACCAGTCAAAGACGGCCTACTGGGAAAGAGGGTAACCCGAAAGTATTTCCCTCACAGACGGCTTCTCTATTCTTAGCAATTGCTTTCAAATTGAAGGGACTCAAATGAAGAACCAGAAAAATGTAAATTACTCTGAATATTTGCTACTTGTTGTTTTCCATCTGCATTATCATGAAATCGCTATGTAAAATTCTCCTGATTCAAACGATCTCTTCTCAGTTGAAGATGCATCCTCAATGCTAACCACCAGTCTCAAACCCCCAATGGAACCTACCACTCTCAATTCTTCTTCGTCTTCTAGCTTAAAAATCGTGCCTTTGGCATAGATATTTGACCGGCTTCCTTTTTTCGTTTCTCTAGGTGATATATGTACATCTATCGGTTTCTCTTGGTCAAGTGTCTCACAAAGCACTTCTGGCAATTCAAGACTCAACCTTGCATTCCCGCCCTCTGAGGTTATCTCTAAGAGCCTTAGATTCTTTGTTTCAGTTTCCTCCATCGATTCAATAACGGCATTTTCAAGTTTGACAACCATTTCTAGAGCTCTCCATTATCGAGACAAATACTCCTCCTAGAGGTCTGAATTAAACTTGTCGTTAGCAGCTTGTGGCCTTTTTTAGAGAGCACACAAACCAAGTACAGGTGACATAATGCAATCCAAGATAGTATTATCCCTTCAAGTTTCTTCACTCCTGCTTCTAGCTTTTATCATGCCTGTATCAGCCTTCTATTTTCAAATGGACTACTTCCAGACAGACCAGTTGGATTACGAAGTGGGAGAGACAATTGAAATGGCAGCCAAGCTTACTGCAGATTTCGGAAGCGATGGATGGTGTCATGTTTCATTTTCGGTATCTACGATTTCAGAATTGATTTATCAAGACGCATATTTTATTCCTCCCTCTCCTGAACCTAGAATACTCCAATCATCTTGTCTATTGACTCCCGACACCATTTCCCCGGGTGTGAATGGTAGCAGTGGACATGCCATGTTCAATGTCGAAATGTATGACAAATATACCCATGGAGAAAGCGAGACTATTCAAGTCAATATTACTCGAGGGCGGCTATTGGCCACGCCAATCACCCCTCTCGAATTTGAGTATGGATTAAATCATACATTTGTATTCAGATTGGGTTCTAGATATAACCAAGACATATTTCAGGAAGGTCTACCAGTCTCGGCGAAACTACATGACTCTGGTAATCAATGTGTTAGCAACTGGATTCCTTGCATAAATGGTACCGGTCAAATTGATTTCAATCTCAATAATACCTTTCTTCCAACAGGAAATTACAACCTGTCACTGGAAAGCAACGGCACTGATTCCTTCGAACCTTTTTCTGATTGGTTCACTGTAACTATTTTGCCTGCTAATTCCTCACTTACCACAATATCAGCAGACCCATCAGTTTATTGTCAGTCTTCGGATAAAATGCATTCTGATTCTGCTGACATAGTCGTTAAGCATACAAACGGAAGAAACGATGCAATTAATGATAGTCTACTCACATGGAGGACTGCCTTTTCAAATGGAACAATGAATGCACTTCAAAATGGAATGTACAATTGCTCCATTCCATTCGAAGCACCTCCTGGCAACTATGTGGTTAATATCTCTGCCACAAACCTTCGGTACAAGCCCGTAAATACTACACTTATGATAACAGCTGAACGTAGGCCTATAGACTTCAACGTCTCACTAGAAGAGACACCCATCGCAGGAAAGAGTGCTGATTTCGTCCTATCTATTCGGGATACAGTAGCCAATGAAAACATTGGCAACCATGCCCTTTTCTTAGAATTCAAAATCAACAACCATTCGATGTCTACACCCCTCTTGCATACAAATGAATTTGGAATTCTGCGCTATAATTTCTCAATTTCCAAAACCCTGTGGGGATCAAGCTCGCTTTGTATCACTTCTAATGAATCAATATACTATGCGCATGATACATTTTCCTATCGATTCAGCACCTACTTCCTTCCCTCCATTAGAACAGATAATACATCACAAGCATTTTTGGACAGCGAGATAGTAATGAATACGACAGTTCTAGACCCGTCCAATATGCCCTTATCTAATATTGATATTACCGTAACAGACCATCTAAACAATCCTTTGACTACGGTGTCTACTGATTTAGATGGAAACGCTACCCTGAGATGGATGATTGGCTCATCCTACTCTGCGGATTCATATGACTTCTGCTTTCAATTGGCAGCTTCCCCCGCACAATACTCCGAAGAAGGAATCTACTGGCATACAATCCAACTCTACCATTCACTAGAGTTTCAGCTACAAAATAGCTCTACAGAGTCTCTACGAAATTCAAGCTCATTCTTCACTTTCCTCGTAACTTCCGAATCAACAAATGCTTCTATCAATGTTGAACTAAAAAATTATGATATTGATTGTAATCTATCCGTCAAAGTTCATATGAATTCGGCAACCAATCTGAGTTTCAATATACCAATCGACACACCTCTAGGCCCCCATAGAATCCATTATCATTCACTAAATACCAGCTGCAAATTCAAAGCCCCTGTATATTTCACACTAATTGTATTGGGGAGAATGAATGCAAGTCTTTCCGGATTACATGCTAAGTATGACGACAATCTATCATTTGATTTGCTAGCGGCTGGTTATGATAACACTAGTATATCCGAAGTGTATCTATCTGCAGAAATTGAAGGTGTAAACATTGCAACTAACATCTTCAAGAATCTGACCCAGACTCCTACAGTTGAAATCAGATTACCACTTCATATTTCTCCAGGTAACCATCAACTTCTACTCAATATCAGTCATCCTTATCGACTTAATCAGACAATTTCTACGCAAGTATTCATATGGATGGAGACATATATTGCCATTGCTGGTTTGGATATCGAATCTGCAGCCGAACCATCCTATACGGGCACTCAGGACACTATATCCACTATCTCAGACGGCTCTATTACACGTCCTCCACCAATTTTCCGCAAAGGAACGACATCCACTACCCCCTTAACAGCTCGTGACACTTCCCGACTCAATTGTCCTAAGTTTAGCTCAGGAACTAATAGGTGCTCTACAGTGGACGCAAATTCGAGCATTTCATCATCAGGAAAAGGCCAAACTGTCCTAAGCCTCAAAGATTTCATTGAAACCTGTTCCCCGTTCTCTGCCATTACTTGCTCTACCGTTCTGGAAGTACATCCAAACGAAATTATACCCCACTCTGCTGTCTCGGGTCCGGAGATAATTACATCCTTTAGAAATTCAGAACTATCTTTGATTTTCATAGTTATTCGACGAACCAAATCATCATGAACCTCTGGATTTGCAGTTTCCCTGAATCCCTCTCTATCATGAGTTGATCCCGTTATGAGCAGTTTATGGCCATCTCCAAATCTCGGCATAATTGAGTGACCTGTATCATCTACTTCTCCATAAGGTAGAACGCCTTTCTTGGCTATTTTTCGTGATACTCTCCTATCTATCGTATTGTCAATCTGTACCCTTTCTCTAGAATGTGCAACTACCTCATCTGACAACACAATTACTGGGTGCCTTACCTTTTCAGCAATTTCAAATGCCCGAATGGTAAGCTCATACATCTCCTGTGCCGAATTGGGGGCTAGGACGATACTCTCATGATCCCCATGCGTACCCCACCTAGATTGCATTAAATCTCCTTGGGCCGCTTTAGTAGCTTGTCCGGTACTTGGTCCTGCTCTCTGGACATCTACCAGAACGCATGGCGTCTCTGTCATCATTGCATATCCTAGATTTTCTTGCATCAGACTGAATCCGGGGCCTGAAGTAGCTGTCATTGACATTCTTCCGCCCCAAGACGCGCCAATTATCGCTGATATTGCGCCTATTTCATCTTCCATCTGAAGATATACTCCACCCTCTTCTGGAAGCCTCTCTGACATTATTTCTGCAATTTCAGATGCAGGAGTTATCGGATATCCAGAGAAAAAACGACATCCTGCAGAGATAGCCCCTTCAGCACAAGCTTTGTTGCCCTGCCAGAATTTCACTGAAAGCTCCTTGGAAGACATTATTTGGACACCCAAAAAGTGGTTTAATATGTGGGCCACATAAGGCTTCACATGTTGGCCATAACCCGTTCTTCCAGTTGAGTGAGTGAATCCAACTGAGGAAACCTCTGTGTTCCACCCTTCTCCTGCCAGCGTCACCGCCCCCAAGGCTACCCAATGGCCCCTCGGGTCAGCTGAGGCTCTGTCCACGTTCATCGGAATGGGATTCCTCCCGCGGTCCTGCCTTCTTTCTCCTGTCATCATTCCGGGTCATCACTCCTAGCAACAGCGAGGTCTTCCACAGTTTTTACCACGGCGTGGTCATGATTCCCTACCTCAACTCAGTCGCCGTAGCTGAGGAGGTCCATCTGGACATAGTGAACAGCCGCGGACTCTCCAGAGCCTGATGATATACTTGTTTGGAAAGTAAGGACTTCCGTCGAGAAGTCGAAGACGTTCCTCGGGCTTTCGGCCGAGCGCGTCGCGCTACTGCGCTAGCCCACTTGCCTATTCCTTTCAGGTCATACAAAGATGAAGTGAGCGTAATGAGGCGTCCTACGATGTTGATAGACCCGTTCCTGTTTGCATTGCACCGGTTGCCACAGCTCGGACAGTAAAGCGGTCCTGCCTTGGTCTCCTGCCCTTGTTACCGCACTCCCAGTACATAATCGAGGTCCAGTTCTCCGGTACCACTTGGAACCGTGCATCCTTACCTTCAACCGGCCAGCCAAGTTGCTCGAGATTGTGCTTGAGACTCTTGGTGATGCGTGCGAAGGCCCAAGAGTGTATCATACCCCGGAACCTGCGCTCCTTGTAGTTGCCGCGTCGAGCAGTATGCCGGATGTTCTTGAGCCGGCCGATAGCTACCTAGAGGGCGTATTGCTCAGGCAGCTCGGTGATGTAATCGAGTATCTGTCTGACAAGAAACCGGTCGCACTCCTTTGCCACTCGATAGCGCTTGCCCTTTAGCTTCCGTAGCCTTGCTGCTACGTCATCGTGAGGTTTGCACTGTTTTTCCGGGCATGTATTTCATGCTGGAGTTGTGCGACGAGATTATCGAGCCCCTTGATGCGTTCGACCTTGTCTTCCTGCACGAAGTACCGAATCTCCCGGACTTTCTGGGGAGTAATCAAGCTCGTGCAGGCAGCTTTCTCGATACCGAAGACGGCGAGATTTTGATATGGGACAGGTGCCAGGATGTGGAGTATACCGATGTCGAGACAGAGAACCGTGTGTTCAGTCTGAGCATACTCAGGCCCTTTGTGCACAGGAACAAGGTGTTGACAGGAATCATTGTCATCCCACGGATGGCAGAGGAGCTACTGGAAATCTCTGTGGGTCAAGAACTCAAACTCGTTTTTACTCCTGAAAGAACTTTGAAACGGTATCCAGAAGACAACACTCGCTGGAGAGTATGGTTTATTGAATCCGATTTCGGGGAAACACTGCTGGAATTGGATGATATACGGTTGAGCATTTATGATGTTGGCTACTTGATTGAGAGCAGGCAGCTCTATGATAGTGATACAAAGAAGTTGCATTCCATTTATGTCATCTTGAACAGGGTCAAGGACTTCTCTAGTCGGGCTGACCTCTCGGAGTTCCCGATGTTCGACGAGAAGCTCAAAGAGAGTAAAGGGATCAAGCCCCCCCGTCCAGTTGACCGGGTGGTAGGTGTGAAGGCTGTAGACCTGTCAAGCTCATGACACAGTCTACACACTCAATGTAGGTGGCTAGACCCCTACTATGCGGGTAGGATATCGAATTGGTGCATACACGATGGTCTGTCTTCTACACGAAGTAGCAGGGAATCTTACAGAAATCCTACACTTCTATGTACCGATTTATTTAGGATTCTGTAAGATTTCTATTTCTCTAGGCTCAACGTCAAATTCTGATATTCTCTATCTTACATTTGTAGGGTTCTCGTTACCTCAAATCTATCTCCATTGCCGGGTGTTTTTCGATACGCTTTTATCATGATTCCAAGTTTTCCCGTTTTGGCGGCCGTGGTCTAGCATGGTTAGGACTGAAGCTTCCCAAGCTTCCGACCCGAGACGGAAATAGCTTTTCCGCGGGAATTCAAATCCCGGCGGCCGCACCATTTTCGTTCTTCGTCACCTTTAAGGGAGTTATCTCTGCCATTTAGTAGGCGAGTGATGACTGTTATGACCCCAATGAGTCTGTACGACGATGATATGGATCTTGAGTGAGGAACTCGCCACCAATACTTTCGCCCACCTCCTATGCCAGTATACGATTAAACGTATAAACTTCAAAATGCTTTTAAGCACTGGCGCCCCGGCGTCTCCTGACTGTAATGCCGCTAGATTTTGTTGAAGACGAGCTAAGTAGACATACAGTATTCGAATCGGAGCAATATCTATCGATTGACTATGTACCAGAGACCCTCCCTCATCGAGAAAATGAGCTTCGAAGGCTAGCTCGTAGTTTCAAAACCCTGATAACGTCGCCCGGAAAAACGAGTCACAAATTCATAATTGAAGGTCCCGTTGGTACAGGAAAGACGGCCGTTGCAAAACGCTTTGCAGAACAAATGATACGTGCTGCAAGAAGAAGAAATATTCATCTACACAAAATCCATGTGAATTGCAGGGTAAACAAGAGCAAATACTTGGTCTATTTACGGATTCTCAAGGAATTCAAGCCAAAATTTCCTCGAAGAGGACATTCACCTGAAGAGCTTCTTCAATTAATAATGGATGTCCTTGATTCTGAAGACAGGTATCTTCTACTTATCCTCGATGAGCTCGACTACTTCATAACCCAAAAAGGTGGGAGTATAGTCTACGACTTGACTCGATTGAATGACGATCGTCTCAATTCTCCCCAACGACTTTCGATAATTGGTATTGGTCGGGACATACCTCTAGATGACTCCATCTTTGATTCTAGTACACTTAGTACTTTGCAGCGTAATATTCTACGCTTTGAGAAGTACAATTCAGAAGCACTCTATGACATTATCAGTCAGCGATCAGAGATGGCTTTCAAGGACAATGCTGTCATGGAGGAGACCCTTCAGGTCATTTCTGACATAGCCTCTGGATGTGGTGATGCAAGATATGCCATAGAGATTCTCTGGCGTGCTGGCAAGCAGGCTGATACGGAACGTTCTGGTGTTGTGATACCTGATTTCGTACGAAAGGCCAAAGCTGATACACATCCGGAGCTACGAAAGGAGGTTTTCTCAACTCTTCCCCTACAAAACAAGCTTTTGCTGCTGGCAGCAGCGCGCCAACTGAAGGAAGTACGGAGTGCATATGTGACAATGGGTGAAGTGGAAGAGATGTACCGAACAGTTTGTGAAGAGTATGATGAAGATCCCCGATCTCATACCCAAGTTTGGGAGTGGGTTCAAGACCTGAATGCACATGGCGTGATTGATACAAAGCGATCCGGGGAAGGACAACGGGGACAGACAACGCTAATTGGTCTATCAGATGTACCCGCAGGAATGCTAGAAGCATTTTTACTCGATTTCCTGAATGAATAGGGGGCTCATGACTTTCTTATGACTACTAATGATGAAACCGACCCGCCAATTGAGGAGGTATTCTCGTCTAAGGGTAGAATCAAAATCATCAAGGAACTCGCGCTCTCTCAGGAACTAAATATCTCTGAGCTCTGTAAAAGAGTTAGCTTGAATCACAGTACAACAAAATCTCATTTGGAGGCCCTTATGGAAGCAGACTTGGTAGAAGAGAAAGTTTTCGGCAGAATCAAAATATATCGATATAGAATCGAAGACCTTAGAGCACGCTCTATCAAGAATCTCATTGATTTGTGGCAGTCCTGACTGGTGAGTGTCAAATGTCTCGATATTTGGTACGCATCTTTTATCTCGGAAACCGGTACCATGGCTCGCAGATACAACCGAAGCTAGCAACCATCCAAGGCGAAATTATACACGCCTTCTCCGATTGGAGTGGCGAAAACCATACTACGAAGACGATACAGCTTGCTGGAAGAACAGATCGTGGCGTACATAGCTTAGGCCAAATTGGACTCATTCAAACGGACAAAAATTTGGCAATTGAAGAAGTAAATCGATTACTTCCTGATGATATAGTTCTCTGGGCTCATGTAGAAGCACCACCAAATTTCAATGTACGTTATGATATTCTTTTTCGACATTATAGATACTACTGGTCAACTAACAAACCGCTTGATGTACCAAAGATGCAGCATGCCGCCCAACAGTTGATAGGCCTTCATAATTTCTCACGCTTTTCTAAGCCCAATCCCAATCGAACCAATATATCTACTGTCCTGAATATTGCTGTAGTAAATCATACTGGTCTACTCACTATTGATATACAGGGAACAAGCTTCTTATGGAAAATGGTTCGCAAAATCGTTACATTGCTGATTAAAATTGGACAGCACAATGTAAAACCTTCAATAGTAGGTGAACTGTTATCTGGTAAGTATATTTCTGGAGGCATACATCCCGCACCCCCGGAATGCCTCGTATTGATGGAATCTGTAATACCAATCGAAATGCATCCAAACATAAGCGCTCTCCATCGAATTGGAGGCAAGATTCGCGACTACAAAGACATGCTTAGCCGGGTTACCAAGACCCTTGCCCATCTTAATGGCGATTTGCCATTTTCTGAATACTAGAACTTTTCACATTTAACCAGTTTGAGAAGTCTTTCACCCTATTTGGATTCCGTCTGAGAATCGTTCTTACCGCTTCTCCATGGGTTTTCATTACTCTGCTTCTGGATACTCTTGAAAGATTTGATATTCGTGAGAGAATATCCGCGTGTTTTTTCTGACTTCTATTACCTTTCCAGACCATTAGTGGCCAGTAGGGTCTTGAATATTCCACTCGTCTAAATGGCGTCTCTGTTCGACTTACTGCTATCCCTGCTGAAAGGAAATCATAAACATACGATAGTAGTTTCCATTCTTGATCTCGCATTATTCGTCCCAGAAAAAGGTCTGCATTCGACACTGCATTAAGTCCCGCTTCTAGCTCACGCTTCTTCCTAAGATGAAGGTGCAAGTTCTCTTCAAGCCAAAGCAGCAAGTCATCATAATTCACATCTCCTTGGGATACAATCCTCCTTGCTGATTTTGAATCGGCACTCATGAAGAGCCGTCTTAGTGTGTCTTCTATCTCACGCCTTACATTTCTTGGTGCAACATCATCAATACCGGATACAGCGCCCGCTTTCATAGTTGTTTCAAGGTCTGATATCGCCGCCCTAAGATCCCCTTCAGAGTTTTCCAGAATCTTCTTCATTGAGCTCTTGGTTATCTCCCCACTGTGAACTGAAGATATTCGATTGAGAACTACCAGCATATCTTTCGGTTCAATGGGCTTGAAGTGCAATACAAGCGCTTTTTTGCGAAGGCGTTTCAACTTCCGGCTCTGAGGATCATTTGCGGTCATTACTATAGGATGAACCGAGACATCAAGAATCTTCGAAATCGCCCCAATTCCACCTCTGTCGCTGGTGCCAGAAAGGCCATCCACCTCGTCCAGCAATAGCAATCGCCGTCTACCATCAATAGTCTGTTGAGTAGCGGCTCTCCAAACTTGTTTCTCTATACTCGATTTATTCCTCTTGTCACTAGCATTAAATTCTACTAATTCCATATCTAGGTCATTAGCTAAAGCTCCTACAGCTGCCGTCTTGCCTACACCAGGTGGCCCTACTAAGAGCGCTCCCCTTTTCCTAGGCACGTTATTCTTCCACAATAAAATCCATTCTTTCAGATTTCTAATACTTGTACGATTGCCTACTAGTTTTTCAGATGTTCTTGGCCTATGCATTTCAGGCCACGGTAAGCTCTCCTTACTCATCAGTATGATTCCCCAATCCAATATATGCAAGCAAAGCTGTAAGTTGAACTTCACCACTGGAACCTTCAGCAATGCGAAACTCTGTCTCCGCTGCCTTCTCCAGTGTTGACATTGTTTTGTTCTTAGACATGCCCAAGCCTACAAGCTCCCGATGAATCTGTCTAACCAAATCAATTGGTGAAACGCCGTTCTCGTAGATTAGGCTTTTCATCGAATCAATTGCTTCCTCATAGTTACCTTCCGATGATATTTTCAGAAGATTACGGACTGCTTTTGGACTCGCGCGACCTGATATGCTGTAAACAATTGGGGCTGTTACCTTTTCGCCAGTAGAGGAAGCTGCTTGTAAGAGATTAATTGCAGCACGCATGTCCCCATTCGCCAAGTACAATATGGCCTCTATCCCTTCTTCTTCGGTACTGACTTTCTCTTCTTCTGCAATATACTCCAATCTCTCTGCGATGGCTTCATCATCTAGTGGTGAAAACTTGAAAACTGCACATCTTGACTGAATAGGAGGTATTATTCGACTGGAGTAATTGCAAATCAAAATCATCCTGCATGAACCTGCATATGATTCCATTGTGCGTCTAAGAGCGTGTTGGGCATCGCCTGTTAGATGATCAGCTTCATCCAGGACGAGAATTTTGAAAGGTGCATCACCTGAAGGTATTGATCTTGCAAAGCTCTTTATTTGATTTCTTACTACATCGATTCCTCTTTCATCACTTGCATTGAGTTCCATGAAATTACGGCTAAAGGTATCTCCGAACAAGTCTCTAGCCATTGCCATCCCCGCTGTAGTCTTGCTTGTTCCAGGTGGTCCTGCAAAAAGGCAATGGGGTACTGCCCCATTCTCAACGAATCGCATTAGTCGTTCTACAACCGATTTCTGCCCTATGATTTCGGAAAGCGTCTGTGGGCGATATTTCTCAGTCCAAAGGTCAAGCTCCATCATATTGTCTCCTTGGTGGTGAAACCAAACTCACAGCATGGTAACACTATCTCACGTCGTATTCGAATCCTTAGCCCTGATTACGGATTCTCATCTTGCTTTTTGGTTTATTGTTTTCTACAGTGCACATTCAACCGGAAGGACCTCAGTTCCACCCATTATCCTTGATGAATTTACCCAACTTAAAGCCATCGCGAGAACGATGGCTTTATCCCTCTATGTGAAAAGATATGATTGTGTGTTCCTCTGTGTGAAGCAATATGACTACCGATGATACTACTAGGAGAATGGTACAGAGGTATTTGATACTCTTTCTTAATGCGAGCCGTAGATGTATCTTTCGTCAGGATTTCCAAAAAATCACAATTGGCGATAGCCAGATTGGACCATTCAGGGCGGGTGAAGAAGCCAGCCTCCCCAATTGGATAATTGAAGAACTGGTTTCAACCGATATCGTTGATATCGCGCCAGAAGATGCATTAGAGTCTGTTAGACGGCTTCAAAACCAATACCGTGCGGAAGATAGGCATCCGTACAAACTACAATCGTTTCATCCGCATCTCTACGCGGCACTTGAACGGAAAATGACACGTCTTCAGAGCGATAAGACATCATTGGATCCTCGCAGTTTTGATGAAATTGAAAAAATGGAGCGCATGATTCCCTCATTGATAGAGACCAGACTTTCCAAGATAATTCGGGTGGCTAAATCCGGTGCATACCAAGATAAACGGAATCAAATGACAATGGAAGAAAGATGGCTTTGTGAACAATTAGTAGATCTAATATCTGCTTGGAGACGGTCGGTTAGAGAGTGGAGCGACTAACACGGGTGCTTAAATACAGAAACGCATGATTAGCGTAATGCGGAGCAGCTGCAAATCCAGTTCCATCCATAACACGTAATACAATAGAGGTAAGACTTAATGGCCACTTACGAAGAAGGTCCACAGGATCGATTCGAGGAATTCCTTAGAACATACAAGGATGAACATGGCAACCTAGTATATTGGTCGAGAATCCAACAGATGAGTATAAATGATGAAACGAGTCTGACTATTGATTTTGAGGACTTATCAACTTTTGATAATGTATTCATGGTTCTTGCTGCTGAAGATCCTGCTTCTTTCTTAGAAACAGCTGACAATGCGCTGATTTCCGTTTTGAGAGTAGAAGACCCTGACTATGTACAGAGACTCCCTCCAGGAATGATAAGAGCAAGAATCGTGAATTATCCTGAACATGTTGCTTTGAGGGCTTTACGATCTAAGCATATCGGTCGCCTTATCCAGATAAGTGGTCTCATGATGCGTGCAAGCGAAGTGAAGCCCCTTCTTGTAGAAGCGGTATTCAAATGCCGGATATGTGGACAAGAAATTCCTCAAACCCAAGAAGATGGGCGCTATACCGAACCTCCCCTCTGTACTGTATGCGGAAAGAAAACCTCAATGAGGTTATTACCGAGCAAGTCGCGTTTCTTAGATTGGCAAAAAGTTCGAATTCAAGAATCTCCTGAGGAATTACCTCCTGGGCAAATGCCACGATCAGTGGATGTAATATTGGAGGGTGATATTGTCGACTTATCGAGGCCTGGAGATTTGGTCAGGATAACTGGCATCCTTCAGACTTCCCCCGATTTTTCAAGGCGCCGAGGCCGTCTAGCGACATTCAATGTCCATATTGATGCTGTTGGTATCGAAATAGCAGAGAAAGAATATGAGCAAGTGGATATCACCGAAGAAGATGAAAACAGAATTAGGGATTTGGCGGAAGACCCATACGTCCATGAGAGGATTTATGCTTCAATTGCTCCGTCTATCCACGGGCATGAACGTATCAAAGAATCAATTGCGCTCCTCCTGTTTGGTGGTGTTGGCAAGACTCTTCCTGACGGAACACGACTAAGAGGGAAATCGAATATTCTTATGATTGGTGACCCAGGCACTGGCAAGAGCCAAATATTGAAATTTGTTTCAAGCTTGGCATCACGAAGCCTCTACACATCCGGAAAAGGTACGAGTGCAGCTGGACTAACGGCTGCCGTTGTTCATGATACTGATACTGGCGCTATGACCTTGGAAGCAGGAGCCTTGGTCTTGGCTGATCAAGGAATTGCATGTATTGACGAGTTTGACAAAATGGATCCAAATGATAGAACAGCAATTCATGAGGCGATGGAACAGCATTCTTACCATCCCTCTACTGAAATTACTCTTGCAAATGGTACTCTGGTCAATATAGGTGAATTTGTAGATAAGAGATTTGAACAAAATCATGAAAGAATAGTGGATGGAGTTAACTGTGAGATCCTACCCCTTTCTGAGAGTATTCCTATATTATCAACTGATTTCGAGGTACTCAAACCCATTAATATCAATCGATTGAGCCGTCATAAAGCACCAGATTATTTCTACAAAATCCGGTTTTCCAATGGGCGATCTGTACTTGTAACACCAGAACATCCCATGTTCGTCTATGATTTTGGAATTACTACTGTTAATGCCTCACAACTAAGTGTGGGTGAGTTTGTACCATCTCCTAGAGAAGTATTCTATGAGGCTGATGAAATCTCTCTTGATGTGGATTTTGATTCTGGTCACAAACCTGTTCATCTTCCAGATACTATTACGCCCTCTTTAGCATATTTCTTGGGATACCTAGCTACAGAGGGATGTTCCTATGACGGGTCTGCTGCTGAGATTGGATTGAGTAATGGTGAACCAACCATTATTTCTCATATGATTGATGTTATAGAATCTGCTTTTCATATAGAACCCTTGGACTGTACTGAAGAAAACAGAACTATACGAATTATTTCTCGCAGCTTGTTTGACTACTTAGAATCTAATTTTACCAACTTGATGAGAAACAGTTATGAGAAACGAATACCGAGGCTACTATTTGCTTGTCCAGAAGAGATTCGAATAGCTTTCCTTAATGCTGCATTCAGTGGAAATGGCTCAATAGAAACGGAAACCTGTGCATATTCTACGAATTCTAAGGGTCTTGCCCATGACTATCAAAATCTACTACTAACTCTTGGAATACACACTCGAATACACAATGAAGAGTATGAGTACAGCAATGGAAAAAAATCTCGTTCCCGCTATAAAGTGTATATTAGGGGGGATAGTCTCGAAAACTTCGCCTCGGTGATAATCTCTGGGAACAAAAATGACAAATTGAAAAAATATAGGTTCAAACTCAACAAGCTGATTTTGAGAAGTAAACGAACCAATCGTAAGCGAGACAATTTGCCAGGTCAAGTAGCAAATACTATCAAAGACTGTCTTAGAGCAATGGGGCTTAATTGTGATGGCTATTTGTATCAGCATATTGAGTATGATTATAGTATTAACATTGAAGTCGTTGAAGACTATCTCAAAATCTTGAAAGAGAATTACAAAGAGCTGCTGGGTCTTCAAGTTGGTTCAGATGTTAGGCGGCTAAGAAAACTAGCAGGTTACACCCAGAGCCGAATTGCACAAATTGCAGGAACAACAAGAGGAACCATTGACTACTACGAACGAGGGGGCTACTCTGATGAACGACGATTACAAGCCTTATCAAAATTGGAACACGGATATACTTTCCATTTACGTCAAATTAAGAATAAAATCGATTATTTGGAAAAATTATGTTCCTTTAGATGGTTGCAAGTAAAATCAATCGAAAAGGTTCCGAATAGTGGAAAGTACAAAACGGATTGGGTATACGATATAACCGTGGAGCCAACAAGGAGTTTCATATCACAAGGTTTAGTTCTTCACAATACTGTTAGCATCGCAAAAGCCGGTATTGTAGCCACATTGAATGCTCGAACCTCGATACTTGCAGCCGCAAATCCATCACTTGGTAGGTATGAACCTTCACTTTCAGTTCAGGACAACATCAAGTTACCTTTCACAATTCTATCGAGATTTGACTTGTTATGGATTCTTGTAGACACAGTAGAAGCAGAGCAGGATCGCGAACTTGCACAGTTCATATTGGGAATGCACCAACTCAAGAAGACGAAAAGTCAAGAAGGTGTTCCACCCATCGATCCCGAATTTCTACGGAAATACATTGGCTACGCAAATAGATATGTAATTCCAAGACTAACCGCAGAGGCTGCTGAAGTTATTGAGAATTTTTATGTTGACCTTCGAAAAAGTGCACAAGGCGGCGACGCCCCGGTTCCAATTACGGCACGTCAGCTTGAATCGCTTGTCCGGCTGGCTGAGGCCAGAGCAAAGATGGGTTTAAGATCTAAGGTGACAAAAGAAGATGCTCAAGCTGCAGTTCGCCTAATGGAAGAATCACTTCGTATGGTAGCTCTAGACAGCATTACTGGAAAAATCGACATCGACCGGCTTGTATCAACGATGAGTGCGGCCCAGCGGAGTTCTTCAGACATAATCCTCAAGGCTATGAAAGATTTGGAGTCAGAGGGCTCATCAACTATTAGCGAAGAAGCGTTACTTCAAAGAGTCTCAGAAATGGGCCTTTCAAGGGAGCGCGCTATGGAAGTAATGGAGAAACTCATAGCTGAAGGAATCCTCTTTAATCCTCGCGAAGGAAAGGTTAAGAGAGCACAGAGTTGAACCACATCATTCATACTGAATAATCACAATGTTCAGTGAAGGATCTACTATTAGAATAGTAATCCCTTTAGACTATCTCTGACATTTTTGACTAGTGTTTTTGTATAATTGATAGTTTTTTCCTTTTCTTGGTGTCTTTCTTCCATTGGTGTTACCTCAAATCTGAGCAGTTCTCTCACCAAATTGCAAGACACGCTTCCAATAACATCTAGCTCATAACCACCTTCCAGAAAGTAGACAATGCGCCCCCCGGTATATTTTCGGGCGAGTGTCACTAGTCTTGAGTTGATATCAGCAATTCCTGACAGGGTAAGGCCAAGGTTAGTCAATCTGTCTTTGTAATGGCAGTCGAATCCTGCTGAAACTAGAAGGAATTCTGGGCGGTATACTTCGAATAGGTCATTAATCACACCCTCAAAGGCAACCGAATAGGATTGGTCTCCACTCCCAGGATACACGGGGAGATTGACATTATAGCCTTCTCCCTTACCCCGCCCAAGTTCTTCTGGGAAACCCGAGCCAGGGAAGAGAGTTCTCCCATCTTGATGAATGCCGATGTATAGAATCCTGTCATCAGAATAGAAAGCGTTCTGTGTGCCATTACCATGATGAGCGTCATAATCCAATATTAACACCCTGTTAATTCCCCTTTCAGTAACTAGATAGCTTGCAGCTACAGCGATATTGTTTATGTAACAGAAGCCCATCGCGCGCGCATGTTCTGCATGATGTCCCGGGGGTCTACAGACTACGTATGCATTTTTGTACGATTCATCAAGTACTCCCTTTACTGCATCAATTCCTCCCCCAGCGGCTAGTAAAGCCGCTTGATATGTATATTCATTGACTGAAGTGTCAAGTGTGAACCACCCTCTACCATGACCGGATTTCCGCTTGAGATTCATAATGTACTCTTTATCGTGTATATTGTAAACAGAATCCAAATCTATTCTGGACGGTTTGACAAGATTTGCTTTGTCCTTGCCCAATAGGGATTCGCTTTCTAAGCGGTCAATTGCGGCCTTTACACGTTCAGGTCTTTCTGGGTGACCCGGGCTTAGAACATGTTTCTCATATACTGGATGGTAGAAGATGCCTGTAGACATGATCAGTTTCCGCCAATATGCCTTTCCATTCTTGTCTTATGAATTACATATATTTCATATTGCAAAACACAAAAGTACGTGAATTTAGAACACGTGTTCTACAACTCGGAAATCTCCCTTCCTACCAGGAATTAAAGACAAGTGACACCTTGATGAAGAGGCAATCTTTATCTTGCCCTCTAGTTACCGCATGAATCATACTCTTGGGTCGGTAGTCTAGCTTGGTATCTACCTGATATTATCAGGTGGCCAAACTGATTCATGCTTGGGGTGCATGAGACCGCGTGTTCAAGTCACGCCCGGCCCACCATCCTTTCTCAAGCTTTCTTGCTGCTTGCCCTAATTTCCCACAAAGTATCATATATTGGACCAGAAGAGGTTAACGTACTCTTCTTCATCCTAACAGAACTAACAACCATCTCCCCAATTGTCACATCTGATAGACTATCAATGGAACTCACAATATCGCGCTTATTTCTTACGTGACGCACCCTGGCTATTGTTGCGTGTGGTGTATACTCTCTATGCTCCGGTCTGTATCCGAGATTTCTAATGCTATCATCTATTTTCTTCTTCAATCTCTGAAGTCTCTTGGAATTCTTTGTGACACCAATCCATATGATTTTCGGATGTCGAAGATTCGGAAACACACCCACCTCCTCTAATCTAATTGTAAAACTCTCAAAGGATGTACCTTCAAGGTTGTCCTCTATCTGCTTAAGCCTTGCTAGAGATGTATCACCAAAAAACTTGATTGTAAAGTGAATATTCTCACGCGATACAAGTTTCAATTTTGCAGCATCTTGGTCGAGCTTTGATTGAATCCTACTTATTTTCGAAAGTAGGTCTGCATTCTCAATATCTATGCTAAGGAAGGCTCGTACTGAATCACTCAAATCATATCACCATTTCCAAGAACGAATCTTGGGGGTAATAGTGTTTGTGAACCTTGAGCCCATCCTATTCTGTTACTACTCTATGTCTTCTCCTTGAGAGGGATGTTTGATCCGATATATCTAACAACTTAACATGCTGCCGATATACCTGATTCTTAAAACCCATTAGGAATACAACACAAAATAGGAATGGTATTTACTCTCTTGAACTACCCTCTAGACGATGACTATCCTAGTGGAGACAAAATGCAATGGACTTAATATTGATTACCGGGATGCCTGGCTCTGGAAAGACCGAAGTGGCTAACGAATTCAGTGAAGTTGGGGTTCCTGTTATTGTGATGGGTGATGTCATCAGAACAGAGACCAAACGGCGGGGGTTGAAACCAGATTCCATCAACACGAAAAGCGTAATGCTTGATATGCGTCAACAAGATGGTCCTGGAGCAGTAGCAAAAAGGTGTGTTTCCAAACTGGAAGGAATAGAATCCAATCTGGTTGCAATTGAAGGTTGTAGAAGCCTTTCGGAAGTTGAAGTCTTTGAGGAATTCGCCGAGAGCGTAAAAATTCTCTGTGTTCATGCATCTCCTTCTACAAGGTTCGAGAGGCTACAGAATCGCGGCCGAAAGGATGCACCTATAGACCAAGAGTCTTTCAGAGAGAGAGATTTTAGAGAGATATCAGTTGGTCTTGGTGGGGTAATTGCGCTAAGTGACATAATGCTGGTCAACGAAGGAACAGTTGAAGAAATCCGCAGTTTAGCCAGAAAGAGGATAGAGGAGCTTTGGATCGATTGAAACTCAGAATTGACTGTCCGGTCTTTCCAACCGAAGAAATTGAGCGAGTAAAAGCTGCAGTAACAAATTTGTTTGGAAATCACTCTTTCGAAACTACTTCGGAAGATCATCTGAGGACATTGCTTTTTGTTTCAGAGAAACGTAGCACGGTTGACTTAATCCGGGATTTAATCTATGACTTGCAGATTCTTGATGTTGTGCGAACGAGACTGATTCGCAATCTCGAATCTCTTGAGAGTGATATCCTTCTAGATAAACAGGCTGCGTACTCAGGCAGACTAAGAATAATTGATGAAACACAGCATAAGCCCTCATTAGGTTCCATAAGGCTTCATCTGTCGTTTGTGAGCCGGAGCGAATTCGATGACTTCCTGCGATGGTTTTCTCCACGGACCGAAAAAGGGGATGTAGTCCGTGCTTAGCTCTTTAGTACAACTATTTCTCTAGTCAAGCTACGGTGAACCCTGATACTGACCTTTCTTTCAATAGACAAACCTCTTTTCTCGGCTAGCTCACCTAGCTGCATTTCGCTACTACTACAAACACAGGCTTTACCGTCCTCGGCAAGAATCTTAGGTATCTGTTCGAATAGCGAAGAGACAAGATTTTCAGCTTCAGCTCCATATGTCGAGCTGGCTCGACCATATGGTGGATCAGTAATAATTTTGTCACATCCTCTGACAGGGATGAATTGAGCATCCCCTTGGATGATGTTGAATTTTGCATTTTTCAAACTAGAGAGGTTCTTCACGGCTCCTCGTAAACGTAGCCATTCGATGTCCATCCCCACGACATTGGCCCCTATTTGTGATGCTTCAAAAAGTATTCCTCCTATACCACAATACGGATCAACCATCATCTCATTCTTCTTGAGCTGGGCCAGATTGCACATCGCCCTTGCTACTAACGCGTTCATAACTGAAGGATGAAATGAGACTAGTCTTTGAGGCTGTTTCTTAACAAGATGCCGCCGCAAAATGGACTTCATAGATTTGCAGACAATGGTCATGCCCTTCACCAAAAACAGTCGAAATTCCACGTCTGGGTTGTCCAAGGACACATTTGCTCCTGTCACGTCTTGTATCCTATCACCAAGAAGAGTAGTAAGCTCCTTTCTTACCTTCATGTTGCTTTTCCAATCCAGCGAGTGTGTTCTTATGCGGAATGATTCATCAGCCCCAATCACGGATTCTATTACCGATTTTGGAATCTGCTCGATTCCTTCAGCAAACTCTTTGACTTTGGCGATGACTACCCCATTATGCTTGATCATCGCAGCTCGATTTCGGAGAAACTTGGTTTGACTTTCCTCGCCCTCAAAAATTCCTAGTCTGCCAAACCACGAAATATCTGGTGTTCCCCCTCGCATTTCTAATAGTGCTTCTACTTCATTTCTTCCAAGAGATTGGTTCTCTCCACTTAGAAATACAAACGACTCTTGCAATTGCTCATCCTACCATCCTGGGCTGTAATCTTCTCCTCCAGCGAATATCCGCTGCATCTCCCCGTATAGCTGCTCCATACCGGTCATCATTTTCCCGGATACCGGAAGGACTCTTGTTCCTCTCTGTGTATCATCAAGAAGCCTTAGTATTGACCTAGAATATTGCCGGACTAATCCTTGCGTGGAAGCGTCAACAGCCTCTTCTAGCATGAACTGATTACTTGACCATTCCACTACTCGGTCAACTTCGTCTTGTGTGAGAATATCTGGCTTGCTGAGTATGCTCAATTGAGGGAGCCCAAAACGGATATTGATAGACACACCAAGTAACATAGAAGACAGGTACCCTTTGGGAGTCCGAGCAATATTTGAGTCTAACAGATAGAGCGAAAGGCCAACATCTTGACCTTTCAAGCTTGAAACCATCAATGGTCCCGAATTACGATACGCAAAAAGTTCCATCTGGCCTGGGCAATCTACAATAACATAGTCTCTTCCCATGTCCAATATTTCTTGTCTGAGATTTTCAATTTGGTTCACCGCCATATCGATTGACGCTACTAACCCTCCGTTTGGTCCCAGATTGAATTTCTCCATTAACTGCCAATAATCTACATACTCGCGTATGTCAACATCACTTGTATATGGTGTAGATTCAACGCCGGGATCCAAATTTACAATGGTCACACTCATCTCAGAAGATGTTAGCCATTTTTCCATCGATGCTGCTAACATAGACTTTCCTGAACCAGCTGTACCGACAATGAATGTCCAGAACATCAACAAAACCAAGATGATGAATCTCTGATACCTCTTTGAGTCCTTTGGTTGTCATACTCCCTTGAGACCTACAAAACAACCCTTCTTCCACACTACAAAAGTCTTATCTGAATACCCTGACTGTTAGATAACATGGAACCAGGAGACACGCTCCATCGCTTAGCTGAAGCAATGGCCGGAGAAATATGTCTAGCTAAAAATAATCCTGGAGCAGTGATGAAACGTTGGCGGGAAAAATTTCAGATTTCGCAGAAGAACCTTGCAGAGCATCTGGATGTATCCCCCTCCGTTATCAGTGACTATGAAAGTGGCAGACGAAAATCGCCACGTGTTGGTACTATACGCCGATTCGTTGAGGGTCTCATCGACATAGATGCAAAAAACGGTAGCCGGATTGCAATGGCTTTTGAAAAGCTTCTAGCTCCAGAGATTGCTTCGGACGCACTTCTGGACAGTTGTGATTTTGGATTTCCAATTCCTGCTAGGTTATTAGTGGATCAACTAGATTGTAAGATTCTAACGCACAGTAACCTACTTGACCGTGAAATATATGGTTACACGGCTTTGGATAGCGTAAAGGCGATTGTCAATCTCACTCCCAAACAACTGCTTCGTTTGTATGGGGGAACCACACAAAGAGCAGCTATTCTCACCAATGTATCTACTGGGAGGTCTCCCATGGTAGCTATAAAAGCAAGTCAAATTGGTACATCAGTTGCAGTCAAACCTGCAGTTGTTGTGATTCAAGGAGTAGAAGAGCTGGATCCTTTAGCAGTCAAAATTGCTGATAGTATCCATGTTCCTCTATGTATATCTGAACTAGAAACGACCGAGACTCTCATAAGAAAAATCAGGTCATTTGAACCTAAACCGTAGGAAGCGTTCTATCTTGGAGTTTGCTATTGACATCAACGACCCAGTTCATGGTTTCATTAGTCTCACAGATACTGAAACGGAAATTATTGATACAGTCGCTTTTCAACGGCTCAGATATGTGAAACAGCTCTCGGGAGGCCATTTTGTTTATCCTACTGCAGAGCATACTCGTTTCAGTCATTCATTAGGTGTAATGTATGTAGCAGGTCTAATCGGTAGAAGAATCATTAACCAGATGGATTTGTCTGAGGACACACTTCAAGAGGTCAGGATAGCTGCACTTCTTCATGACTTGGGCCATGGTCCATTTAGTCATGTATTCGAAGAGGTGCTCGGTGAAAAACGTGGATTAAATCATGAAGATGTGACAGAATGGCTAATAAGGGAGAGTGAAATTGGGGATATCTTGGATGATAGCACTGCTTCTAAGGAACGAATCTGTGATTTAGTACGAGGAAGAGCAAATAATGAGATAGACGCAGTTCTGAGCGGGATTGTTGCAGGACAAGTAGATTCGGATAAGATGGATTATCTCATACGCGACTCTTTCTATTGTGGAGTGAATTACGGACTTGTAGATATATATCGTCTAGTTACCAGTATATTTGTTTCTGATAACGGCATGATTGAATTTGATTTGGCCGCTAGAGGTGCCTTGGAATCATTCCTAGTTGCAAGATATGAGATGTTTCTAAATGTATACTATCACAAGACTGTTCGAAGCGTTGAGATCATGCTTATCCAGATGATGAAGGCTGCTGACCGGATTCTCGGATTGACCAGTTTTTCCACACCTCAGGAATTCTTGGTACTCCATGACGATTCCGTGCTGTCTCAAATACGCCGTATTGATAAAACGAATTCGCCTGCTGCTCAAGAGGCTACAGAACTTATCAACCTCCTAGATGACCGGATTCTGTATAAATCTGCATTTGAGAAAGTCTTACACACGAAAGATCATTTTGTTTCAAAGATTCTGACAAAACCGAAAGTTCGAGGAAGCATAGAGGAAGATATCGCTTCAATTGCTGATGTCCTTCCCTCTCAAGTAATCGTTGATGTCCCTACACTACCATCTGTACCCTATAACCCTCATCAACTAAATCCAATGGAAGTAAATATCTTTGAATTGATTGACGGGAAGCGACACTCCCATAATTTATCCGATTACTCCAATATTGCAGAAATGATGAAGGTCTATCTTGATGTAATACGTGTATATACAACTGATGAACATAGAACAGAAGTCGGCCATGCTGCCAGAGAGATTTTCCAAGAGGTTCCCGATGCTGCTCTGATTCACATGTAGTTATTTCTTAGCGAATTGACGATATTTCATATTGTTGGTAATCCATTCTCTCATATTCGTTTAAGGTTCCCATAGACGATTCCCGCGTGATTTCTCTTTCCATCTACTGTGTGGTGATTAAATACCATTGTCGAAAAGTCTACTTTGAACTACACACCAGTTCGGAGCCAAAATCTTGACTGACGAACTCAATGATTCGCTACAGAATATCCGGTTGATTACTGGAGTGGAAAATGTCGTCCTCATACAGAAAGATGGATTGCCAGTAGCCAGTGCCGGTATTTGGTTTAGCAAAGATGAGGTATTTGCAGTAGCTTCTGCGGCGTGTGGGATATTTGGTGTTGTTAGACTAGTGCACAGAGATTTCAAATATCTGTTGATGGAATCAGATACGTCGAAGGTATTCTTGGCTTCTCTGCCCCATAATCCTGATTACTTCTTAACAATAACAACGGCCCCCAGAGTCAATTTAGCTGCCCTATTCATTGAGATGCGCAGTACTCTCTCTCGAATATCATATCTCCTAAAGGAACAAATGGATGGTTCTCTTCCTCCCTTGCGATCCTTTAGTGTAGATGAAACCCGTCATGTACTTCGGGGTTTTGCAGTTGCTGAACGCAAAGAAGACGGCCAACGAATTGACCGGGAAGTCATATCACTAACCCGGAAACAGACTTCTGAGCTAAAAGGCATCCTTCGACAAGTTCATGATAATATATCTCACGTTGATTCGACTTTCTTGGCACTGAGTGGCGGAGTTCGGATATCACTAGACGGTTTCACGAGCAATCGACTTGCTGCAATGTCTTTTGCACTTCATGATGCCTCAGAGCAGGTCATTCGTACCTTGCGAAACAGCAAGCTCCATACCGTGCTCTGTGAAACCAACGAACGGCATCATTTCATTTACGATGTTCCACATGGCGTCTTTAGTCTCTGGGTTTCAAAGGAAAGACAGAAACTAGGCCTTATGCGGCTCCTTCTGAAGCATTATATCTCGGAACTCAGACAAGCTTTAGAATCTGCATCCGTTAATAGGCCTACGCTACCTGACGACTTGCGAGACTTGCTTTTCTCCAAGAAATCTGATAGCCAATTGACTGTAGCGAGGCGAGATTAATGACCTATTCTGTGATGGAACTAATCGAAATTTTTGATGGTCAATTCCCATACGCTTTGAATTGCATTTTTAACCGGATTCCTCTTTTGGTCAGAGGCTACGATTCCGAATTGCTTGACGATTTGGTATCGAGCCTAGCACTTCTCTGTCCGCAACGACACCAGATGGTCTTCTGGCGAGATTTCACTGCCAAAGACGAATTCCGGGCGATATGGGACGAAGAAAAGCACAATACCGAAGTAGATAGAAGTGTTTTTTGTTGTTTCTCTTCTAATGTCGAACTGCTAGTTGAACGGATATCTAATTTCTCAAGTTGGATGATTGCCCTTCCTACTGCAGGTTCTTTGCCGGCTTCCGCAAGCACGAACCCTCACTCAGTTATCAGAGAGAAAGCCTTGGAACATTGTGGCAATGTTGGGACGATACTAGTTGAATCCCCCTCGGTTATGACATTCTCGCTCGCCAAGCATCCAGAAGGAAACTTGGAACTCGAAAGGAGTATTGTGAAGAAAATATCCATCAAGAGAAAACAATCACTTGAACGAATTCGCAGACTCCTCAGCAAATCGCTTCGTGACTTGAATGTATCACCTCAGATAATGCAAATTGTCCTGCAATTGGAAGACGAGGCAAAGAAACTGACAAGCGATGTATTTAAGGAAGAGGTAAACAAATACATTCATGCTGCGCGACGAGCAGCTACAATACTCTCCAGAGTTAGACTCGCTAGAGAGATGGGCGCTTCCATAACTCTAACTGATAGAAGTCTCTGTGAGGCAATTGGCTGGAAGTATGGAGATATAGATTCTATTCTAAGGCTCATACATGCAGAGTGGCATGAGGATTTCTCTGATTGTGTGAGAAATGGTAGATTCTCTGGTCTTGGAGCTTGGGTAGATAGTATGTGGGGGGGAGGAACATGATAATGATGAGCAAGGTGATTTACATTTGATAGTCGACTATGGCTCCAAAACGATTTCATTAAAGATTGTCTTCTATGGTCCCGCCATGAGTGGTAAGACAACTGCAATCCGTTGGCTCTTCTCGGCATTTGATTATCTTGAGGAGTTGACATCAATAGAGAATACTGTCGGCCGAACTATGTTTTGTGATTACGGTTCAATCTCCTTCCTTTTGGACAATAACTGGACAATAGACGCCCATATATGGTCTGCAACGGGACAGGACTTCTATAAATCAACAAGAGAGATTGTGCTTGTAGGGACAGATGGTCTCATCTTCATTGCAGATTCACAGAGGCATCTACTAGATGACAATATAGCAAGCTGGGACGAACTAAATACAATGCTTGATTTACAAGACACCCCCCTCCCTATTGTAATTTGTCTGAACAAACAGGATTTACCGAATACAGTACACGAAACGGAATTTCGAAGAGAAATTGGGATACCAAACTCAGTTGAGGTATTGCATAGTATTGCACTTGATGGAACAAATATTATGCAGGCTTTCCAAATGATTTTCGATAACGCTATGCGTTCGAAATTGCTTGTTTCTCCCAGTTAGAGAGTTCACTCTAGGCCGCAGTGTCTATAATCAACGAATAACTTAAACCCCCCCAGGGGTTAGCGAGTACAAAATCAGGGAATACATATTCCCTTATTTCCTGAATGTGAGGATATTCATTTGAGCGACCAAGATTCTGAAACACGTTTTGTATTCGTGACAGGTGGAGTACTATCAGGAATTGGTAAAGGCGTTACAACGGCATCGCTGGCAAAACTGTTTCAGTTTAGGGACTACGATATTCGAATAATAAAAATCGATCCATATCTTAACATTGATCCTGGAACTCTTAATCCAATTGAGCACGGCGAAGTCTTTGTTACTGATAAGCCATGGATATTCAGTCCAGCAGGTGATTTTGAGTTCAAGATTTCCGAGATTGACTTAGATTTTGGGACATATGAGCGCTTTACTGGTATGGAAGTTCATCCTTCCCAGAATATAACTTCAGGACAAATCTATACGTCTGTAATTTTGGGTGAGCGAAAAGGAAGCTTCTTGGGTCGAACTGTTCAAATCATTCCCCATGTTACTGATGAGATTCAATCAAGAATATGGGATGTAGTTAGAAACGAACCCATCCCCGACGTTCTTCTTGTGGAAATAGGAGGAACTGTAGGTGACATTGAAGCAATGCCATTTCTCGAAGCAGTTAGGCAACTGGCCATTGACGTTGGTAGAGATCGAGTTGCCTTTGTCCATGTCACACTCGTTCCATTTCTTCAATCAACGGGGGAGTTCAAAACAAAACCTACTCAACATAGTATACGGACACTGCAGGGGTTGGGTCTGCAAGCGGATATGATAGTCTGTAGGGCCGAAAGCGAACTAGGAGATTCCGAGAAGAACAAAATTGCATTATTCTGCAATGTGTCTCAAGAGCGAGTGATCTCGAATCCTGATATCCCTATTATCTATCGGTTACCACTATTCTTTGAGGACCAAAACCTTGGCGATATTTTGATGAATCATCTGGGCATGGAACCGAGAGAACCTCATACAGATATGTGGAGAGAGATAGTGCGGTCATTCGAAACACCAACTAAGAAAGTCGTAATAGGAATGCCTGGAAAATATACCACATTAAGTGACTCCTACAAGAGCATAAATGTAGCTCTGTCGCATGCAGCTGCTACACTTGGTGCCAAGGTTGAACGGAAGTGGATTGAAACAGAAGATTGCTACGACAAGGAATCCATTGAGGATGACCTGGATTCGGTAGATGGTGTTCTGTTGACTCCTGGATTTGGTGAACGTGGTGTTGAGGGCATGATAAATGCAGCAGCAGCCACATTTGAATCAAAAATTCCTTTTTTGGGCATATGTTATGGAGCTCAATTAGGTATAGTTGCCTTTGCACGTGAGGTTATGGGTTGGCAGGGTGCTCATACTACCGAAGTAGACGAAGAAAGTCTCTATCCAGTTGTGGACCTCTTGGATGAACAGAAGACAATTGAAAGCAAAGGCGGAACAATGCGTCTTGGAGGCCAAGAAGTCCTGATTGTAGAGGGAACTCATCTTCACAACGTATACAATGCGTCCAGAACACGAGAACGTTTCAGACACAGATTCCATCTCATAAATCGATATGTGAACAAGATGGGGCGTGAAGGGCTGGTTGTTTCTGCCTATGATAAGACCAAGCGCATAATAAACGCTGTAGAAATAGATGACCACCCTTTCTGGATTGGTGTTCAATACCATCCTGAATTCAAATCTCGCCCCGACGAACCCCATCCACTCTACGTTCACTTCATTAAGGCTGCGCTACAACAAAGAAAAAGGAGAGGCAAGTAGTTATGGATCAATCTCTTGATCGTGCTTTAGCCGATTTAGTTGAGGAAATAGAGCGGGTTGAGACGACTCGCAGGGGATTCGGGGCAGCTATGAGTCGAATGAAAGAAGACATTGACTTAGCTAGATTTCCTTCAGTTTCTGCCGGACTACCTGAAACAAGTCTAATCAAGAAAGTAAAACCAACTCGCCTTTCAGGTCTGAAAGTTGCAGGGGTTGATGGTGGGTTAGTACGAAAACGATTCCGTTCAATGGATCTCCTATTCACTCGAGGTATTGGAGTAGTATTTGGATTTGGATTCGAAGAAGGACCAAATGTAGAATATTTTCCTCAGCCATTCCCAAATCCAGAAGTTAGACCTCTCACACAGAAAATATCTACATCGGAACTTGACCAAATTGCATCGCTTGAGCGTATAGCGAGCGAACTAAGGGTTGCTATCGGCCTAATTGAGGAATATCATGCAGATCTTGTGCTTATGGACGGCTCTCTTGTTTTTCATCCCCGGGACCGTCCAAACCGGAAATCAATGGCTTATGCCAAATTTCAAGAAGTTATTGCATTATATCGCCAGTTATTTCATAACGTTACCAAAAAACGGACAATTCTATTGGGTATCATCAAAGATAGTAGATCAATACGGATTGTCAGAATACTCGGAGAAATTCTTCCTCACCTTCTCAAGGATTCTACTCTTTTCGAGCTTATGGAGGGTGTAGACTACAGATGGTTGCTAAAAATCTCCAGAGATTGTGACATCCTTGATACCTTTCTGGAGGAAGGTGAACGCACCTTTGCCTTCCCCTTCTCCACAGAACTAGCAAATGATACCCGAGGCGCGACTGATGGCTTATCATCTTGGATTTCCTCGATTTGGATTACATATCTAAAAACAGCGAAAGACGATCTCCCTATTCGGGTTGAGATTCTCCTAGATGAAGAGGGTGATTTGAAGAAGATGGAGAAAGCACTCTCTGCTATTCTTCCGCTTTCATGGCAACATCCTGAATATGGTGTTCCCACGCCGATTCTAGAAGCCGATGCCCGGGCAAAAATAAGTAAATCGGAAACTGATTTGATAGTTGACCGTCTCATTGCACTATCAGGGCTTACCTATTCAACGCTAAACAAAAGACGATCTCGAAATCCTTTTGGTGGTTCATGAAATGGAGTACACTCCCATAAACACAAAACTTGGAACAGTCGTCTGCACAAGCAATGGACCTAGTGTTAATGCATTTGATTTCGTTCTCGAGGATGAAACACCTTCTGTCCGGCGGGGAGAATTTGTCTCCTCTGTTGTACAAGAAGGCGTAACTGTAATCGCTCGGGTACATGACCTCGTACGAACAAATCGTTATTTTGAACATGCAGAGGCTGTACGCGAGTATCAATCACGCGGTCAATCGCTTCGCTCAATGTTTCCAACCAATCGTTGGCAATATACAATCGCTGAAACGCAGGTGATTGGATTCTGGTCTAACAACCGGACAATTCGCCCCTATTCAGCGGTCGCCCCAGGAGCCAGTGTGACAAGGGTTGACGAAGAAATTCTAAACGATTTTCTCAAACTGGATAGAAAGAATGGTCTCAATCTTGGTACCCTTGGGCATCATAATCTAAAGTTCGCGCCTTCAATGAACCGTCTCTTATCAAAACATCTGGCAATCTTGGCAATGAGTGGAGCAGGTAAATCATACTTTGTTTCGGTACTACTAGAGGAGCTACTTTCTCGAACCAAAGAGGAGGGAAGGCTTGCCGTCGTGGTCGTTGATGTACATGGTGAGTATTCGTACCTGAAGGAAATGAACGGGGCGGACCTTGGCAAACCAAATTTAGATCCTGACGTAGAACACATCAGAGCATCTCACTTCCAAATTCCGGTAGTATCTCTGAGTGCTGATGCTATTGCGGCTCTCATCGCTGGAATGAGTTCTGTTCAACGTCGTGAACTCCGCAAAGTGATTTCCAAAATGCGTAGTCATTCACGGACAGGGTACACACTCAGCGATGTCATTACCACAGTGCGGGAAGACAATAATATCAATACGAACACAAAAGAGGCACTTATTGGCTGGCTACTTAATCTGGATGAGACCGCTCTCTTCGGCAAAGAACCCACTCCCAAAATCGAGACGGTCATTCGCCCCGGCAAACTTCTCCTGATTGACCTCAGTGATTTTGTAAGTCTGAAGAAGAAGCAAATCCTTGTATCCTACCTAGCCAATCAGCTGCTCTATCTTAGACGTTCCGGCAGGATACCTCCCTTCTTGCTGGTCTTGGAAGAAGCTCATCAGTTTTGTCCTGAAAGCCGCAAAGAAATAGCGATTCCAAAAGATCGAATAGAGACAATCGCACGGGAAGGACGCAAATTCTTCGCACTTCTCTGTCTCATCTCTCAGCGGCCTGTTAAACTGTCAACGACCGTTCTCAGTCAATGTACCAATCAGGCGATTTTCAGATGCAGCAATCCGTATGACCTCGATCATATTGGGCGCACTAGCGAAGGCATTGACCGAGCTTCTCTTGATGCAATAACCTCCTTGGAAGTTGGAGAGTCTCTAATGGTTGGCGAGGTTGTTAGTGTCCCAACTTTTGTAAAGATAAGACAACGCCATTTCGACCCGACGGGAAAAATCACCAATCTTATAGATGCTGTCCGAGAAGCAGATCGGTAACAATGAATCACGTTGAGCAATCGCCGCATTCAGGGAGTCAAATCAATCACGATTTCATCAACAGATGTCCAAGAGATTTTCTTTAGGCCATGTTGTCCAGGTTCATGACGGTAATCTAGAAGACCGGCTTCTTGCAGGATTTTTATCTGTGCGCTTGCATTGGCTTCCGTACCGCTGAGATGTTTTGCAACCCTTGTAACATCTTGTTCTTTTTGCAACAGAAACTGCAGTATTTCTAGGCGTGTGCCTGAAGAAAGTGCGCTCGCTATTCTTAGGATATCATCGTCGTCGGTTATTTCTAGTGTTTCTGGCACTTATCGCACCTCATGTGAATCTGGCAAGTTGTTTAAACCTCACTTTATTATAGTTGTTGTTTGTGAAGGCAACATCTTTGAGTACACCTATGAAGTCATGTTAAGCCTTTATAGCAAACAATCAAGGAATATACTGAGTGCGAAAGTACATGGATACTGAGAGCGAGTTCGTTATGGGCTTTGATATCCTTCCATTTCACAGCCCTCGTTCCCGAACTCCAGCCAAATATGCATGTGTCATCATGAGAGAGGGCACAGTACTGAATGAGTATGAGGAGATATCACGCCGTTCAATGCTGAATCTGGTTAATGAAATCCGTCCTAAATGGCTTTGCACTGACAATATATTTGAAATTATACCTGACAGCAAATCCGTCATATATCTGATAGAAGATCTTCCTCCTTCGACCAAATTGATTCAAGTTACGGGAGTACCACCTCGTCAAGTGACACTGCAACGATTAGCAAGGCAGCACGACATACCCCTTTCTGGGAAGCCGTCTCCATTAGAGGCAGCTAGGATTTCTGCTCAACTAGCAACACAGGGAGTTGGGTACAGCTTAGAGTGTTTTAGTGCGCAGACAGAAATCCAAGTTGTGAGGGGACGCAGACCCGGAAGGGGTGGACAGAGTGCCAACCGATTCAGGCGAAGAGTACAGTCGATGATTCAGCAAATGACGCGGGAAATCGAGTCCAACCTCACGAAATCTGAAATCGAATATGACATTAGCATAAGAGAGGCTGATTTCGGATATGCGAGTTCAAGAATAGTCGCATACGCACCGTTGCACGTTGTTCGCGGCATCGTTGATTCAAAACATAGTGGTGATTTCAAAGTACTCGTAGCCCCAATCCGCAAACAGACTGAATTCGTGCCGCTTGAACCACAGCCAGCTCCCAAAGAAGCAAAAACTCAGTATTTCATATTGGGGGTTGATCCAGGCACAACTGCCGCAATCTGCTTATTGACCTTGCGAGGAAAGGTTCATTTTCTTGATAGTAAAAAGGCCCTAACGCGGGCTGATATTATCAGAATGGTCTACTCCAAAGGAACGCCGGTAATGGTTGCAAGTGATGTTACGCCTGTACCAAACATGGTGAAGAAAATATCCAGCACAGTGAACGCAGACTTGTTCACTCCAAACAGCAATATCCCCGTCGCTGAAAAGAACGAAATAGCCCGGGAATTTGGTGACGGCGTGAACATCAGTAATGCTCACGAAAGAGATGCTCTAACGGCGGCTGTATTTGCATATCGAAGCATAATTCCGAAGTTGCGGCAGATTGATCGCAAGGTAAGAGATGAGCGTCTAGAGGTAGACCGAGACCATCTGAAAGCAATGGTCATTCGCGGAACTCCTATGAATGAGGCAATTGCAAGGCTTACAAAAGAAAAAGCTGAAGAAGAAGCCCCCCCAGAGTCTCAAGAAATCGAACAGATGCCTGAAGAAACCCTTGACTCTCTCAGGGAACGCTATAAGGAACTCAAAGACGAAAACGAAAGTCTTGAACAAAGGGTCGAAGATTTGAAGAGCTTAGTAGATTTTCTTCGATTCAAGGAGAATGAGCTATCTCACAGCCTTGACATCATCAGCAAACAAAACTACTGGAAGGTCAGGCGGGATAGAAAGATTGCCAAAAAGAGCTCCGAAATTAAGCGGTCAAGACAGCGAACTCACAAACTAGAGGAGAAGATTCAGGACCTCGAGGACCTGCTCTCTAAGCTTAGAGGGGTTAAGCGGCTTGAAATGCGCGGGGATATGCTCGCTGTCAAGAGAATTGAGAAATTCACGCAGGAGAGCATTCAAAACTATGTCAAGGAGGTAGCCCCTCTCAAAAGTGGTGATGTACTTCTCTTTGATGATGCCTCTGGTGCAGGCCCCCAAACAGCTCATATATTGGCTGAAAAAGGTATTCGTGCTGTTATTATAGATACACCGCTATCACATTTGGCTGAGAATGAACTAATTGAAGCTGAAATTCCAGTCATTAGAGCTGACGAAGTTAAGCTGAGACGTGTAGATGAGTTTGCGTTTATTGATCGTAGCAGATTTGAAAGGAACATGGCAAACTTCAAGAAAGATGTTCACGAGAAAGCCAGACAGAAACGTGAAGACCGGCTAGTTGAATTGGTAGAACGGTATCGCAGAGAATCCTCCCACTAAGCTAACTTTCATTCATCAAGCTGAATCCATAGAATATTATTACCACGTATCAATACTTGCCCGTATTTTGCTTTGACTTCTTTCCCCTCAAGTTCTTCGGCTGATGTAAGCGTCATATTCATGTATGGATCGCATGTATTAAGGCGCCCTCTGAAAATTCTTTCATCCTTTAGCTTTACAGAGATAATCGTATTCATTGACTGTTGTAGAATCCGTATTGGCTTCTGCTCTTGGGGCACCGATTTTCTCCTCGTTGCAGTGGCTCAATGAGGATGATATAAACTCTTTGTAACTACAGTCTCTGTGGAAAAAGTTGGCAAAATTGTTGTGAGAAACTCACATGAGTTATCAATTTGCTGTTCAATGGCACAGATTCTGAAAATCAGAAACAAAAAACATGAATCATTCCGATATCTTGGTATGACTTATTCCGCATAGCTATAACTACATGTTTGGATAATGACGCCTGCCTATTTCAACACTACTCAATCTTTAAGATTGAAAAATTGTGCTGATATTCGAGAGATGATTCGATGCCTATAGTGTGTCTTGGTTTAGAGGGCACTGCACATTCATTCGGTGCAGGAGTTGTCTCTGATGACGGACAAGTCTTATCGAATGAATGGGATATGCTTACTCCCGAAAAAGGCGGCATACACCCTCGAAAAGCCAGTAGGCATCACTCTCGCGTAGGCCCCGGATTGATTGCTAAAGCCTTAAAGAGAGCTGCGAAACGACCCGCTGATATTGATATGGTTGCTTTCTCAAGAGGCCCTGGATTGGGTCCTTGCTTGAGGACAACAGCAACTATGGCCAGAACGCTAGCTCTTAGCCTTGATGTTCCTCTAGTTGGAGTGAATCATTGTGTTGCTCATATTGAGATTGGATGTCTGGAATCTGGTTTCGAAGATCCCGTAACAGTGTATGTTTCCGGAGGGAACACACAGGTCATTGCCTATGCTGGTGGTAGGTATAGAACCTTTGGCGAGACCCTAGACATAGCCTTGGGTAATATGCTTGATACTCTTGGCCGCGAGATGGGCATGAAATTTCCAGCCGGCCCAACTATTGAGACTTACGCGAGAGATGGATTATCATACTACGAACTCCCTTATTCAGTAAAGGGCATGGATGTGAGTTATTCCGGTATGCTGACAGCTGCAACAAGATTGCACACCGAAAATGTCGCTATGAATGATATCTGCTTCAGTGTACAAGAAACATCCTTCGGAATGATTGCAGAAATTGCTGAGCGAGCTATAGCACACACCAAGAAACAGGAGCTTCTGCTCACAGGTGGTGTTGCTAGGAATGAACGGCTAACATCAATTCTTAGAGGTGTTTCAGAACGGCATGACATAGATTTCTATAGAGTATCCAAATCACTTGCCGGGGACCAAGGGGCCATGATTGCTTGGACGGGTATACTGCAACATCTTGCTGGAGATAGGCTCAGGGTAAGAGAATCTCAAGTTCTTCCCCGATGGCGAACTGACGAACAGGATATAATGTGGCGGAGGGAGGATTAAATGACAAAGGAAATTATAGCCCGGGGAGCAGAATCGTGCGTCTATAAAATCAGAAAATGGGGTAAGACACTTGTAATGAAATCTCGACCAGAGAAAGGGTATCTTCTGCCCGAGATTGATAGAACCCTTCGCTCTAGGCGAACCTCTAGAGAATGTAAGATGTTGACCTACGTTCGCCAATTAGGTGTACCCACACCTGCTGTATATTCCATAGACATAGCAAATCATAGTATAATAATGGACTATATTGAAGGGCAACAGCTCAAAGAGCTCGTAGGAAATCTATCCAGCAAGAAACTAGCATCTTTATGCGGAACATTTGGATACTTCATGGGGATGATGCATAGAGCAAATGTGGTTCATGGAGACCCAACAACTAGCAATATTATTGTAGATTCTACGTTCAAAATATGGTTTGTTGATTTTGGGCTTGCAGAAAAGAATGCCACTATTGAAATGAAGGGGGTGGATCTCCATCTTATCAGGCGTGCACTTGAAACAACACATTGGAATTGCCAAGATTTTATGTTCAAGGCCACAATGGATGGCTACAGTCAGGCTGTAGGCGCCCAGTCTAGCAAAGTCTTCTCTAGGGCGAGGAGTATTAGGGAACGTGGAAGATACCACTAAACCCTCAAATTTTCATCCATCTAACCACCTATCCTACAAAAACTCCCGTGTACAAGAGAAGGTTTATATCTGTCTCCAAGAGGAATTACCAGACCCGTTTTTGGGAATTGACTGACTCAGAGGAAACTACTATGGCAAGGATGCACACAAGGCGAAAAGGGCAATCTGCGAGCAAGCGCCCATCCACTCTGCGTGTTCCTGAATGGTTGAATGAAAATAAAGACGCAGAATGGGTCGAAGACAAGATTGTCGAATTGGCTAAAGCTGGCAACTCCCCATCTATGATAGGGGTAATTCTCAGAGATCAGTATGGTATCCCCTTGGTGAAGGTCATAACCGGAAATAAAATCACCGCGATATTAGAAGAGAACGACTTGACACACGATGTTCCAGAGGATCTTCGCAATCTGATAGCAAAGGCAGCTTCAATCCACAGGCATCTTGAAGATAACAAACGGGACAATGTAGCGAAACGCAATCTACAGCTGACAGAGAGTAAGATTCATCGGCTCTCGAAATATTATAAAAAGAAGAGTGTGTTACCTTCAGACTGGAAATACTCCCCTGAAAAGGCGGCCGTTCTGTTGCGCTAGCCTTATCACACCACGTATCATCAATTCGTCTGAAATGATTGACTACTCTGATGGCTATTTCAGCACGGAACAATTAGATGATTTATGGGCGGATTTAGACCTTAGTGGTAATGAAACAACTTTAATCATTACCTCTCCGCGCCCAGAGTCCATCATCGCATCATCTCTAATTTGTAGGTCATACTTGAAGAATCATACGCCTTTTACATTGACTTATGCTGAGCCCATTTCAGATGTTACTTCTATTGCAGATATATCTCAAGAACTAGGGGCATCACTCACAGTTGTTATGGGGACTGAAATCCATGGTTCACTAGGGGATTCTGATTGCCGATATATTTTCCTAGGATGTGATACATCATCAGACTTCTCATCCAAATGCTTGGGCTCCATTGAGTCTCTCGCGTCTGTTTCTTGCGCTTTTGCAGATAAGATTGTATCTCTCAACCGTTGGCATATACAGCTTGCAGCTGCCGTAGCCTTGGTACAGAAATGGAGGGACTTGACTCCTTCCACTAAGAGTAATAAGATTCTTCAGATTGCTCTCGATGAGGGCATTTTAGAACAAAGAAAGGGTCTGAGGCTTTTTGGCATTAATCATCTTTCAGCAAGAGATATTCTACAATACAGTATCTATCCCTATTTGCCAGGTTTAACTGGTGTTGCAGAATCCTGTGAGAAGCTTATAGCAGATGCCAATATTCCACTCTCCAAACGTGGCGAACCCATAATATCCCTTTCTAATGATGAGAAAGAGAGAATAAACGAGATTCTTATTCGTAATTTGCCCTTGAAATTCATCAAAGAGGCATTTGGTAAAGACTATATCTTTCTACACGAGGATGAAGATACACCTGTTCGGTTCATATCTTCACTTCTTCCACTACTGAAGACCTGCTGGAAGATTCTTGAGCTTGGCATTGCTGCATCCGTTTGTATCGGGGATCGCTCGCGTCTTCTTCATTCTCTCATAGAGTCTCATATCGAAATTTGCAAGACCACGACTAGTGGTTTTCATTTGCTCACAAAAAAAGCGGATGAAGGGAAGCTGGAATCCAAAGATAATTGTGTGATTGTCCGAGACTTGGGCGTAGAGCCGACCGTGTTGGCTGACATTGGACGCATTGCCTTTGATGCTGGTCTATTCGAACCGAACCATTTTTTGCTATTAGTCTCTGATTGCCATACAGAATTGGTATGGGATAGGGAGGTATACACGTTAAACGCAATCCTTGCGACATTAAGAGATGTGAAATTTAGAATCAAGTCTACCTCTCCATATTCACTCCGACTATTTGGCGGAGTGGACCCCTCACAAATCGCCGAGTTGTTACATAATGAAATTGGAAATACATCTTGAGTTTGCGAATACTGAAGCAGCTCAGAGGACTCTCAATGCTGTTCGCCCCGATAATGAACCTCTTCCTTCAGGCTTGAGTATTGAATCAATATATAAGGAGACTTCAGTTCATTTTTCGATTGATTGCAGCAGAGGTATTGACAGCTTACGATACACGTTTGAGGATTTGATGGGTGCTGTTGATCTTTCTTTAAGGACGACCGAACAGATAGAATGATAATATCTGTACAATTCCGTTATTCTTTGCTCTTCTTCATACCTTCAAATATTATTCTAGCCTTTCTTTCTACCTTTGCAGCCATCTTCTGCGTAATGAACCCCCTTTCAACAGCCCGCTTGAGGAGATGTTGGTCTATTATCCTTGCCTTGCTTTGAATCGGATTCACAATATCAATCTCTAAATCTATGTAACGAACCCGACTTGGATCGTCACTGCTGCTCGGATATACCTCGACAGCGGTGTTGAGATTTACATAGGCTCCCTTCAATCTGCCATTACGCGAATAATACTTCGTAACTAGAGTCTGTGCTCCGGGGACTACTTTGGTAACAGCATAATCGCCTTCTGTACACGACACATCTACGTCTTCTGAATGATTCCGATTTAGTTTTAACTTCCGATTAGTGTATCTAAACTTCCGGCGTACTGTTAAACTTCCAGTATTGACTTCTGTTACTATCCCCCGAGATAGAACAATATTTCTCCCGTCGAGTTTGACATGCTCAATATTTATGGAATCATTCACCTTGGGCATATCTCTTGATACCACTCTTTCCAGCTTTGATGTCATGTAGTCTTGCTCTTCAGGTCTCTCCTCGATGATTAATTCACCGAAGTCTACTAGGGGACCGTAACTCGCGCTCTTGTAGAAATGGTGATGTTTCATGGTGGGTCTAATTTTGCCCCGGGTCTCGTCAAGAGCCTTCTTTACTTCAGCTGGGAACTCTATATCGGCATTACTTGTTCCCTCAAACAAACGTCCAGGACCATCTACCTCTTCGAAATCTGCATATATCCTTTGTGTGACATCCAAAAGGTCATCAACGCCATCTCTAAGCTCCTTTTCAGTTAGTTTTGCTGCTGCTGTCCTCCAGAGGATGCCCCATCCTTCCGTATGTTGTCGCAGCTGCTTACCAAGCGCTGTCAAATAACGACGTTTCTTCTCGTCCTTGATTTTGGTACTAATCCGCACAACTGGTTCAGGGAGTAGGACCGCAACCTTACCTGGTACAGTAATATTGGTTGATAGCACCGGCGATTTTCGGCCATAATCGTGCGCCCTAACTTGGACCATCTTGAATGAATCTGGCTTGATTCCCTTTTCTGGTAACAATCCGCACATTTTACCCAAGTCCACTTTCATTTGTCCTGTTCGTCTGTCCTTTCCTACCACCTTACCTTTGTATATCGAGCTCTTGGCCACTCTAGGAGTACGTGTGATTATCCAGCCAAGTCTTCTCCGAAGTACATGTGCAAGCTTGTTGAGTAGGGACTCGTATGCTATAGCAACAATACCTTGGAGGTCACTTCTGTCCCAGATATCGATATCAGGTATATCATCTCTAAACGGAAGTCCAAAACGCCTAGCGACATCAGGGGAAGGCTGTACTATTTCAAAGTGATTCTGTAGAAGGATTTGAGCTAATGATTGTGAGTAGATTCCTCTGATTCTCACTTTTTCAGCCATATTTGAACACTTACCTAACGAGGCGCCGGGAGCACTATGATGTTGCAGGCAGCCTACAACACAGATTCCTGTAGATGATATTGGGACTAGTCTCGAATGGGTTCGAGCAGACTTGAGACTTGCCATATCTTCGTGCGGGCATGATTAGGACAATTAGGGTCTTGACTCGGTTCATCGAGAACTGAAATTGCATTCTGTGCCTTTGCGGCAGGAGAATCTGTCTCGCCTTCGAGTATAGCAATCGCTTCATTGGCTGCACGTCTTATATTACGTGGAACCGAGGAATCTTCTGAAATCTGCTTAAGCAGGTGAATAGAATGATCAATGCTTTTCTTTGTTTCGGGGTCCAATGGACTCACCTCTCAACTTATCATGGTGCACGTACCGAGTGCAAACAACAAAATCATGTCACTGGCCGTCAGCATATCAACATTTCTGTATGAATACTGTACCTCTGGCAATACACTTCCTATTGGGATTTCCTTATATCTATATCAAGCTAATCCTTCTCTTGTGAGACGAGAAATCACATGTCTGATCGAGATGCCCCCGCTGTACGAAAAATGGCCGAATTGCTTAGGAAAGGAGCAAGCATGCTTGCACAGCCTTGTCCCAAATGCGGTTCCCCATTGCTGAAGGTAGGCGACAAAATCTACTGTGCCAACTGTGACCAGCAATTCGCTGAACAGAGTGGTGGGCAACCTACCCTATCTCAGTCCAATGATTTCTCTGAATCTCCTAATATACTAACCACCTTGCATAGCACACTCGTTGGAAAGATGAAACTTGTTGGAGAGAGTATTGAACAGCATCAAACAGTAGAATCCCTTACGCAACTGGTGACCCTTCTCCTCCGCATATTGGAAGCACTAGAAATAATTGAAACAGCCATGCAACGGAAATAACAGTCTTTCATCACGAATCCATTGTTCTGGCGCAACCTCGGGGTGCCATTCAGATTGAGATACTGATGGGGTGATATAGCTTGACTACTCCTCTTTCCTGCGAAGTCTTTCTCTTCTTTCTTTGACTTCCTTTGGTCCCTTAAGCACCTTGCTCTTGCGAATATTGCACTGCCTGATTGGTATTATTGTCTTGACAGCATCATAAACCTCAGCCGCCAACTCGCCCATTACCACTTTCTGTACAAGCTCTTCGAAGCTGTGCTTCTTAGCATGTGCGCGAATTATTCTCTCAATTGTTTTCCGTATTGCATGCTTATGACTACTTTTCGCGCGAGTCATTGTGAAGACAATCACTGATATTCGCATCAAATAATCGTCCTTTGTAAGAATGGGCCCAATCCAATCTATCCTTGACGTTCCCCTCTTGACCAAACCTCTGAGATAATCAGAGCTCCATTGATGCCCGCGGAAGGTGGTACGGGCTTCTTTGCCTTTTACTTCAAAAACCTTGAATCGCAGCTTGACATGAATCTGATCGAAATCTCCAGTCAAGTCATAAAGAGTCGGAGTAACGGTGCGACCTATTACCAAATCAGGATTGCTTGCCGGTGTGCTTCCGACATTCTTATTGTCGAAATAATCTGGCGCAGTGAGTTCATACCAATCCTTTTGTCGCCACTTGTCCCTTGTTCTTCCGGCCGACTTTTTACCCTTAGATGACATCTTGATATCGCACCCTCAGTGATAGGATGTTTGAGTAGTTGGAGAATCTCAATACTACGTACTGATTCTCAACTAACAATCTTGCCGACATCCTGCGGTCCTCATAAAAACGTTATGACATGTCCTTATAACCTGTTTCTTGCAATTGAGTGAACCCAGCTGAGGAAACTTCTGTGCTCCACCCTTCCTCTGCCGGCGACACCGCCACGAAGGTCCATCTGGAGGAACTGATTCGTCCTGTCCCCCCCTCCCTTTCAAAACGGTTATATTTTGGAGTGTGCAGTCCGCACATAACAAGCGGAGGTTGCCAAGCCAGGCCAAAGGCGTTGGACTTAGGATCCAAATTGGCTGAGGTACAAATTCCCTCAACTGAGGATAATCTCGTAGGAGTCCGCGAGTTCAAATCTCGCCCTCCGCACTAATTGACTCACCGCGGAACATATGCTAGTTCTTGGGAAGCCATAGAGATGAGTGATATGACTCACTCATACAACCAACGAAGTATTTGTTCCTAGCAGCAAATGATAACAAAATGCAGTCTATGCACTTATTGCTGAATACTCTTCATTTTATCGAAAACGGTCATCAGGGAATGAATATCAGTGTCAAGGTACCAATCAAGTACTCGACAATGACAGACCGTACGCAACAGCAATTGAGGCAGATTGTTGGCCGTGATACTTGCGCCATCCTTGCTTTTCTTGGTGTCATCGAGGAACACGAGGATGAATTACTAAAGGGAAAGCGTGGAACGAGGATTAATGCAAGTAACTTGGACAAACTCGCTATGACCGCAATCAAAGTAAAAGAGGGGTATGCGCAGAGGTTACCCGTTCCCCACGATTTGAAAGAATGATTTCCCCGGATATTCCAGAACGAGCTACAAGAATACGGACGAAGTCCCTGCTGACTCAAGGGCCTACGGGTACCTTCGTAGCGGTGTCGCCGGCAGAGGAAGGGTGGAGCACAGAAGTTTCCTCAGCTGGGTTCACTCAATTGCAAGAAACAGGTTATTATAATAGGTGAATGCAGGAACTCAGCAAAGCCGGGGTATCCTAGCGGTACGGAGACGGTCTCGAAAACCGTTGCCCTTTGGGCTCGTGGGTTCGAAAGAGCCTATCTCTGGATGGGTTCCGGATTTCCCATCCCCGGCGCTCTATATGAACTGACGCCCTAGTGTCATTACTCTTCGTCCTTACACTCACCTAAGGCACGCTTCATCATTTTCCTAGCTTCGTCACTCAAATCATGCAATCGATTTTCACTTCTTGCTCCAATGTACAATCTAGCTTTGGGCTCAGTTCCTGAAACTCTGATAAGAAGATACGAGTTGTCTGTAAATTCCAGACGTACGCCATCTACCTCAATTATTCTCTCAACGTTTGTAAACTCCTGAACAAACCCCTTCACCTTCTTCATGAAACATTTCTTCATTCTATCTGGGCATCGTATATGTTCTCGAAGCATCGGATATTCTGGTATCGACATCATCAATTCCTTGCAGCTTCCTTTTCCTTGCTCCTTTACCATCTGGGCGATTCTTGCAGCTGCAGCAATTCCATCCATCCATTGCCCAAGACTGGTGAAAATCGGCTTCCAAGGCTCAGAAGCTAAAACAATGTTGTGACCTCCCTCAGCAAATTTCTCCTGCAAGGAACCCAGTGGTGCTCTTTCTATATGTCCCCCCTCATTCTTGACTACTTCGTCAATAACACTAGAGGTATCGATAGAAACGAGAACAGTCCCTTCTCCCTTCCGCTTGATTTCTTCCCTTGCAAAAAGAGCTATTACTCTGTTCTGATCAATGAAGTTACCATCTTCGTCGATGACTGCTACTCGGTCTCCATCGCCATCGTGGCAGAGTGTTACCGGAAATTGAGCGGCTTCTGCTAGTGCCATAGTATCCTTAAGATTTTCTGGGGACGGTTCTGCCGGTCTACCCGGAAAATGACCATCAAGATTTGAATTTAAGGTTGTAACATCAAACCCTAGTCTAGTTAGTAGATACGGAGTATACATCGATGCTGCACCATTTGCTGCATCTATCAAGACTCGCATACTGTCTCCTCGTTTCCCCCTCTTCATGAGGAACTGCTTAAGATATTGCAAGTATTCGTTTCTGATACTAATTGTAGAAAATTGACCTATTTCAGACCATGGGGCTATCAGGAATTCCCTGTTTTCCAGAAAATTTGTGATTTGTTCCTCTTCAGATTTAATCATTTCTCGCCCATTCACAAAAAATTTGAAGCCGTTATCAGTCGGTGGGTTATGGCTTGCTGTGATAACTACTGAGGCCGAGATTCCATGCTTTGTACTGCAATAGGCCGCTGTGGGCATTGGAACGAGACCCAGGTTCACAACGTCTACACCGGTCGATACTATCCCCGCCTTAAAGCTGCTTTTTAGCATCTGATTCGATGTTCTTGCATCTACTCCGACTCCTATTTTCCCATTACCCCTTAGATATGTTCCCAGTGAACGACCCAAATTCATTGAAAGGTCAGTGGTTACTCTGTCCTTTATTCCGCCTCTAATCCCGCTTGTTCCGAATAGCAATATATCAACGCTCACTGATGATTTGGTAATGCTAGATCAGCAATATCCTTTGCTGCCTCTCCTATCCGCTGTAATATATCTACAATGTAAAGATGCCGCTGTGACTGTTCTTCTAATTCGGCCATTAGTTCCTTTCTTACTCTTGCTGTAGTTCCGTCCAGTTCCTTTTCCGCTTGAATTACCCTGTTGACTTTCTCAGTTTCAAAATCGAACAAATTCGAAACCGACTTGTCTAACATATCCTTGACATCTTTGCATACTTGCTGTATTTTCTCTGCTATCTCTTTGTTTATTGGTTTCTCAACACGGACTGCTATGTCTTCAGCCAGATCAGCTATTCTCTCAATATACTGGGCTGCGAGTCGGAAGTCCAGTGCTTCAACGGGTCTAATACCCATTGACTCTGACATACGAGGATACTGAATGGTTGAACGAAGTTCTCGAACAATCAGGAAGAACAATCGATCGACTTCTTCATCTCGTTCTACAACTGATTGAGACAGCTCGCTATCCCCGTCGATGTATGCTAACAAAGCATCGTCAAGCATTCTAGATGCTATAAGATACATTCGCCGGATGGCTTTATCTACTCCTAGGCGTGAAGGATCAATTAAGCACTGAATCATGATACTATGGTCATTTTCTTCCGTTATTTCAAGTGAAACAAATCTCTTGATAATATCCTTCAGTTCATTTCTCTGCTGTTTGGTGATTTTCTTGCTGCTGACAACTTTGATTTTATCAAATCCTAGCAGATACTTACTAGTTACTTGCCTTGCTAGGTTTGATTTTATCTCTACTTCTGTCGAGCGCTTCCCGACCCCCATCGGTAGACGAGGGTCAACAATAAGACAACCATCTTCGCGTTCTGCAATTACTACCGGGTCGCCTTTCTTCAAGTTTCTCGCTAACACCCACTCCTTGGGTAAAGTCACAAGGAATGAACTACCGCTCGTCCCTCCCGTTCTTTGCAGTTTTCTAATATGCATATTCCATCAGCCTTTCGAATAGGTGGCGCCAAACTAACTCTATGAGATGTGGTTTATTACCTTACTTGCATACTGAATCAATTGCACCTCGAAGACACCCACATCGTTATCAATCCATGGTTCCGAAGAGCAGAAAAGATGTTTAAAGACTAGGTTCGTTATTGAAGGTGGCTTACCATTGACGTCTACGATTCGGCGCACACTGCTCAAACGGCTTATTGGTTCCGGTATACAGATAACACCGGACGCCCTTGAGTACATCCTAGAGCTAAAAAAGCCAATAGCAGCTGTTGAATCCATTATTGTGAGCCATACCCCCGAGAACTCTCCCCCTGTATTGTCACAAGAGCACCTGAGAGAAGTTCTACAATCAACACCAGAAATGGAGGAAGACCCATCCAAGACTGATTCTGATACGAACCAGCCTGCTTCTGATGACCTTGGGGCAGAACTAGATCACTCGCAAGCAGGATATTCCCTTTGGAATATCAATGTGATAACGAACCCGGATAGAGACTCAGTTGGCTCCGGAGGCAGCGTTGAGGACTTTCTTGATCTATTCAACGATAGATTCAACCGCATTAAGCAAATTTACATGAGTAGAATTGACACGAAAAATTCGATTTCACCACTTGAGGCCCGGGAACGGAAGGAAAACCGTCATCGAAAGTCCTTGCGAAATGGAGGTCGACATAGCAGGAGAACTGTGCACAAGGTCATTGGGATGGTCAAAAACAAACGAATTTCTCGTTCAAGAAACGTGATTGTTGAAATTGAAGACCCTAAAGGCGATATACTTTGCGTGATTCCTAGCAATCGAAAGGGGTTGAACGGCAAGGAGCTTCTTGAGAAAGGTAACGCATTGTTGCTTGATGAAGTCACATGTCTATCTGGCCATATAGACCAAGATGGAAGAATGATTGCTAAGGATGTTATCTTTCCCGACATTCCTACTGCCGCAACAACAGGTCGTGCAGACCGAACCGTCTATGCTGCATTCATATCAGACCTCCATTTCGGAAGCAAAGAGTTTCTAGAAGATGATTTTGACCGTTTCATTGACTGGCTTAGAGGCATTGATGTAGAGGACTCCGAAAAGAAGATTGTTCAGAATATCCGTTATCTATTTGTGGCAGGAGACCTTGTTGATGGCATCGGCGTTTATCCGAATCAGCGTGACGATTTGCTCATACCTGATATATACGAGCAATATGCGCAGCTTACAGCCAAGCTTCGAAGAGTTCCTGAAAGCATGAAAATTGTTTGTATACCTGGCAACCATGATGCATGTAGAAGGGCTCTACCAAAACCCCCTCTCCCTCGCGAGTTTGCGGCGCCACTTTATGACCTTGGAAATCAGATAATGATTTTGGGGGACCCATGTCAGGTAGTGGTTGAAGGAGTAAACATCCTCATTACCCATGGAGACAGTCTAGATGATTTGGTGACCGCCATCCCTGGCATGTCATATAAGGCGCCCGCGGAGCCCATGAAGTACCTATTGAAAAAGCGCCATCTTACTCCCTTATATGGTGGCAAGACACAACTCGCGCCCCTCAGTCGAGATTGGATGGTAATTGATACTCCCCCTGATATAGTTCACTTCGGACACGCGCACCACAATGCAATGGATACCTATAGAGGTGTTCAAATAATCAACTCAGGGACTTTTCAAGCTCAGACTGAATTCATGAGAAAGCAAGGAATTGAACCGACACCTGGAATCGTGAGTGTTGTCAATCTCCGTAATCTCGCACCTGATGTGAAAGTGTTTCATGTGTACGAGTAGACCGTTACTCTAACAAATCCTCTGAGATTTTGCTTAATCTTACATCCTCATTGAGAATTGAGCCAATCTGTTTCTTGCTCACTGCAAGACGAATCTTTTTCGTCCTACCGTATCTTCCCTTCGATATGACTGTGGTATTGATTAGTCCAAGCATGTCCAGCTCACTAATCAAATCGCTTATCCTTCTCTGTGTCAAGGTATCGAGTGAAAGCGCTTTTGCAATATCTTCATAGGCATTGTAACACTCACCTGTGAAAATCTTACGATGGCCGCTCTTAGCTAGTGCATAAACGGCAAATAAGACTGCCTTCGACTGCATTGGTAGTGTCTTAATCGCTTCAGAAACACTATCTCGTTCAAGTACTTTCTGAGCTTCTCGTACATGCTCTTGTGTGACTTCTTCATCTCCCTTCCTTTCAGCCAATTCGCCAGCAGTTCTAAGCAGATCAAGTGCTCTGCGTGCGTCTCCGTGTTCTTGTGCTGCTAGAGCTCCAACGAGATTAATGACCCCCTCGTCCTGTATTGCCCCTTCGTTGAATGAAATATCAACTCGCTGTCGAAGAATACCCCGTAGTTCTACTGCATTATATGGTGGGAATATTACCTCCTCCTCCCCTAGCGTGGACAGAACTCTTGGATCAAGCATCTCTTTGAATTTCAAATCATTGCTTATACCTATAATTGATATTCTACTGCGCTCTAATTCTCCATTCATACGGGTAAGTCCGTATAGTATATCATTTCCTTGATTAACATCTCTCTTTAGGAGACTATCTACTTCATCTAGAACAACTGTAAGAATATTCACTTCGGAATCTAGTTTCTCTTTGAGAAGATCGCGTATCTCGTCCGTGGGCAATCCGGTAAATGGCACTTCAGAGCCATCAGGCATAGTTGCATCAATTTGATTGCAAAGACTTCTGATAACCCGGTAGTTCGTTCCTACGATTCGACAGTTGACAAATGCCGTAAGTGGTGCTTTGATTCCACTTTGTTCTGCTTTCTCTACTAAAAGAGAAAGGACATATCTGGCTACTACAGTTTTTCCGGTTCCTGTCTTTCCATAACATAGAATATTCGATGGTGGAGCCCCTCGTAACGAAGGACCGAGAATGGAACCAATCCTTCCCATCTGGTCATCTCTGTACGGAAGTTCTTTTGGCACATATGTAGGCCGTAGCGCATCTCTGTCCTTGAATATTGCTTGGCCTTGCAGGAATTTGTCAAATAGGGCGTCAAGAGGTCTCTCCATCCGAATTTTCAGCTCCATACGAAACTAAGGATAGTTCCTATGGAAACCAATATTTCCAGTGGAACTTATACCTTCGTATTACCAAGTAGATATTATGACTTGGCCTTTCTTGGCTGAGATAATCGTACCTGGCCGTTAGGCATGCAAAGCAAAGCCTTAAAGGTATATCAACGGAGCTCGCCCTTGTCAAGGACGATATAGGACAGACTCTCAACTAGTGATATTACTGATTACCTATCTATATCAATTCACACCCAGTGAATGGGAAGGTATATTTCGCAATCAGTTGGGAGACTATCAAACCTTTACGGGAACGTGATGAAAACGGCTGATGTTGAGTCTGGTGATATAGTAGCTCCTGGAGACCGGCTTTGTGTAATCGAGGAGTTGATTCCGAGCCACGGTACCTATGAAGATGAAGGCGTTGTGTATGCTGCTACCATGGGGAAGGTAGCAATGAATCTTAAGGAGCGGAAGATTGAGGTCCTTTCAAAGGAGGGCAGGAAGAGACTATCTTTGCCAGTAGAAGGCGACACCTTGATTGGTGAAGTCGATAGGGTATATGATCAACGGGCAGAGGTTAGAGTGGTAAAGCGAAATGAAGAGTATCTCTATAACCCTTATCCGGCCGAAATCCACATCAGCAATATCACCCGACGATATGTCAAGTCACTAAATGACGTTATGGTCGCTGGAGACTTAATCCGAGCAGAATCCCTAAGTACTCATGAGATGCCTATTGAGCTCAGCATAGTCGGTTCAGAATATGGTGTGATTCTCGCAAAATGCAAGAAGTGCGGTAATGCACTTACTCACACTAAATACGACAATATGATTTGTCTCCGTTGTGAGAATCGAGCTACTAGAACAGTTGCTTCAGATTACGGTGAGCGTTTTGGTGTTGAATCAAGGCCCGATTTAGCCCCAAGTAGACGATCGGGGAGAAATAGAAGGAGACGGTGATTATGGAACTGAAAACAGATGTATATGAACAACATGAGCTAGAATTTACAATAGCCGATGGTGGACACGCATTCTGTAATCTTCTTCGCAGGACGCTTCTTGAAGAAGAATCCGTTGTATTCACAGGTTACAATATAGAACACCCCCTACTATCCGATCCTGTATTTTCATTGAAAACAGAACGCCGACATACGAATACCGTACTCCGAGAAGCCCTTGAAATCATGCTTGCACGTACGGAGGAATTCAGGGAAGAATTCCTTCAGGCTGTCGAAGATTACGATGTGAGCTAGATTTTGTGAAGTTACTGCAGCAGGTCCTTAGCAATGTACCAGCCTTTGATTGACCATGATTCAATTGCACAAATCTTGAATGACAAAGGACTTGCGAAAATTGGTGATAATTTAGTAAATTTCATGTATTCTCTAGCCAAATCCATTGTCTTGGGCTCTTCAACGGGCGAGAAGGTCCGGGATAGTGTGCTAGCCCGTGCGATTCGATCGACTTCTGTCTATGAACAAATTGGTCATCGAACTGATGCAGGTACTGCTGGGGACGCCTATGAAGCGATTGTTGCCTATTTATGGTTGACCAAAGAGTTACAGATTGATTCTATTGTTGATATGTTAGTAAACAACTTGCCCTTGGATTCCCACACAAGTCGTCGAGCCGAAGGCAGGATTGCGGCTACAGCGTTCAAATACGTGATGACTCATCTTATTGATTTACTACCGCCATCCCTTCTACATGAATTAGACTAGCGTAGTGCGTTTCAGTAACCCTTAATTGAGCTATACTACCTGCCACCGAAGAGCGCGCGAGGTATTTTAGAATTGGAGTTCTGTGATGAATGTGGTGCAATGATGGTTCCATCAGAAGATGAAGATGGTAATCGAGTATTGAAATGCAGGAGCTGTAGCCATGAGAAGGCAATCGAAGGGGAACTCAAAGTTTCACAGAGCATAGAGAAGACTCCGCGCGATAAAATCATCATCGTTGAAGAAGAATCAGTACCATTACCCAAGACTACTGCAGAATGTCCACGTTGTGGGCATAATGAGGCATACTTCTGGACATCTCAAACAAGACGTGCAGATGAAGGCGCTACAGAATTCTACAGATGTACTAAATGCAAACACACTTGGCGAAACTATGGTGGATAGAATCCATAGCTTGACTCTGACCTTTAATAGAATAGTAAACTATTATATTCCGACGTACTCAAGTTGATTCTGTCCTTCAAGCTACTGACTGAACCAGCGATACCAATTGGTGATATGAAATCAATGTCTCAAGATAGCTTTCCGCGCACAAAACCGGCTAAGCTCACAACTATCCGTGAACTCGCATCGGATACTGATGGCCCCGTAAGAATAATGGGTATTGTTATTGAATCTGAGTCCGGAATGGCCTTGGTACAAGACATCTTTGATGATGTGGATGAAGCCGAGACAATAAAGGCGATTGTAAAAGGGAAGCTAAATGAACAAGAACGGTACCTACTGATTGGTGATGTCACAGAGAAAGCCACTGATGACGGCAAAGAGCTTCATTTGATTGTCTCTATTGCCCGCAACATCCAGGATCTTGACATCAAAGAGTATAAGGAAGCGCTGCAGCTGGAGGAAAAGGTGGCTCGTGCACTTAGCCAATAATCGGAGGAGCTGAAATGTTTCACGCAACGTTAGATAGCACTAAAACATGGAAACAAATCGTTGATGCCTTAGCCACGCTGCTAACGGAAGTCAACTTTCAAATCGATAAATCTGGTATACAACTGAGACAACTAGATTCATCTAAAGCGGCAATGATTGACCTCAATCTACCGGCAGCCGTTTTTCAAGAGTACGCTTGTGATGATGAACACAACGTTTGTCTTGGTGTCGATGAATTGTCAAAAGTAAGCAAGCGTATGGCAGGGGATGACAGACTCGAATTTAATCTGGACAAAGATGGTGGGCGATTTGAAATTCGAATGATTGGCAGAGCTGAACGTGAGTTCAAGCTACAGCTTCTTACCCCTCCTGAAGATACAGCCAAGAAGCCTGACCTCAGCTTTGACGTAAAGGCTGAGATGTTTACTGATTCCTTCAAACAATCAGTCAAGGATATTGGCGTAATTTCAAACCATGTCAAGATAATTGCTGATAAAAAGAGCCTGACCTTTACTGGAGAAGGAGATACAGGAGAAGCAGAAGTTGAGCTCACAGCAGGTGAAGATTCCTCGCTTTATGACTTGGAAGTGAAAGAGGGCTCTACATCAATGTATGCTCTCAATTACCTCTCAGAAATTGCCAAAGCCATGTCAAGCGATAGTATGAAGTTGCAGTACAGCAAAAATAAACCTATACAACTTGAATTCATGATTGCTGAAGGTGGCCGAATCAATTTCGTATTGGCACCGCGGGTTGAACGAAGATAAAGAACAGAAGATTCACAAACAAGCTGCCTGAAGAGCGCATCCTACCCCCCTCTAGGTCTGTAATCTCTATATAAGTTGGTAGTGGCCGTAGTAATCAATGGACTAAAGGCGTGAAAGAAACAAATGAAATCAAAACGTGCCCAGTCCAAGAAGAAAACACGGCGTTTTTTACAACTTAATTTCCAAGATTACTATCGCAACAATGCAGACTGCGTGGTAATTCCCGATAGAATCGAACGGCGCGAATTCGGCATGGAAAAATGGGAATACACATGGCATTGCCCAGAGCGATATCTTCCGAATGACGAGGACGGAAAGAAGACAGTCGGGTGCGGGAAATCGGGACGATCCTTCACGAAGATTCAGAAATGCCCGTATTGTGATTCCACTGCTATCAAAGTTAACAACTGGGTTCGACATCAAGGGTTCCGGTCTTCTTCAGCCCTCTTGAATGAGCTAATCGCTGATGCTCCCCATAGTGTTTACCACTCGGCAGCATTCTATGATGTTCCTGTTGCCCGTCATATGAATGAGAAAGATTGGCAAGGGGCAGAACTCATTTTCGATATTGATGCTGACCATCTTGATTGTTCATGTACGCGGGAACATGATGCTTGGAGATGCAACAACCCTGAATGCGGTACGACAGGAACCGGGAACCCTCCAGATAACGGCTGTCCTGAGTGCAGAGGACAGAGCTTCAGTACACGAAAGTGGATATGTGAGCACTGTCTTGAGGATGCTAAACAGAATACCTTAAAGATATACGATGAATTCTTAGTGAATGATTTCGGCATAGACCCAAGCAACATTCAGATGAACTATAGCGGTCATCGTGGTTACCATATTCGGGTGCAAGATCCTCGCGTCTTTAAACTCGATTCAAATGCTCGAATCGAGATAGTTCATTACATCATGGGCGTGGGTTTCAAGACGGCTGCGGCTACAACTGCTTCTCGCGGAAGACATAGTCTGACAGTGGTTTCCCGAGAATATCCTTTGCCTACGGCCGAGCTTCGTCAGTATGATGTCCCTGGCTGGGGGAACCGGCTATCGAAGGCAATGATTGCATTCATCAGGAAAATTGACTCCTATGAAGGGGACGAACAATGGGTTAAACGTCTGAAGGCTCATAGAGCAGCAGCGATTGAGGGATTGATGAGAACGCCACCTATACTCAGTCCGAAAGTGAAGGGCGTAGGAGAGAAGTTCTGGGGGGATATTGCGATGAAAGCTGTTGAGAACTATGGTGGAGAAACAGATATACCCGTCACCCATGATATACACCGCGTGATTCGCCTTATTGGTAGCTTGAATGGAAAGACAGGATTTCAGGTGTGTGCACTAGAACGTGATGACATCGATGATTTTGATCCTTTCACAGACGCACTCGCATTTCATGATGGTAGCTTGACTGTACGGTTTATGGGTGAGAGCATTGATGTACCCGAGTTTAGAATAGGAGATACGACCTATGGACCATATAATGAAGAGATAGTAGATTTGCCGATGCCTGCAGCAATTTTCGCATTATGCAAGGGGGTAGCAACGATTGAGTCAAGATGAAGTAGACTACGATTCGGTAAGACTTGCATGGGAACGTGAATTGGAAAATAATACGCTCTTGGATTTACAGGATTTAAAGCTCAGCAATATGATTAGCTACCTATCTAATGTTAGAATAGAGCTAGCTAAGACCAAAGCTGAGCAGGAACTGAAAGCGAGCCTTTTGACTCAAGAAGTGATGAATCTGGAATTCATGATTAAAGACTTGTTATTACTTCGAAAACAGAAAATACTTTCAGCAGTTGTATCAGATGAGGATTTACAGTCCGATATGACATTACAGGAAGAAGAATTCTACAATCGTCTGAGACGAGCTTTCAAAGGTCATCAGAATTTTGTGGATATGACGATTGCGGGAAAAACCGAAAGAAAAACTTCACCTCCGGAAGAAGACACACGATCCCCAGAAGAGATATCACCGGATGCAGAGGGATATGTCCTAGTACGATTCTTAGAACCAATTGAGGACAAATTCATTGGGCTGGATGAGGTTGAGTATGGCCCATACCGCAAGGAGGATTTGGCAACTATCCCCATTGCTAACGCCAGAACGTGGCTAAGAGATGGAATTGTCGCCAGAGTAGTACCTGAGGATTTGGATTCTAGTGATAAAAATGTGCAAAAACAATCTGATTCACCAAATTGAGCAATTGATGAAAACCATTGATACTCAGAAAAAATCCGCAAAGAAGCGGCATGAGAAACTACGTATTGCTCTATCTGGAATCCTCCGGCTGCTTTCAGGTGAGAAATCCATCTTAACCCGGGTCAGTGGAAAACCTAAAGACCTCAGGAAATACGTTATCGAGCTGGCAGATAATCTCGAAGAAGAGAGTCTTAATGACCTAGAGGCAGTACGGTCCGAAATACAGGATTTGCTGTCCACTGTTGAAGGTAGTGACTACGGAACAAAGAATATAGGGTGGAATGATTGTGAATAAACTCAGAATGAATGTACCCTCCAAAGTGCACTGGCTATTGATTTTGGCATTTGTGGTTTCTATGGCCCTAGCTATATCAGCTCCATTTCTTCCTCCCATTGTTGTCTGGCCCCTTCTGGATATTATCGCATACGAGCTGGCAGTTATCGGGGGTATTATCTTGATTTTTGCTATCATATGGACTGTAGGGTTGCCAGAAGAGGGCTAGTCACTCAACCATTGTGTCATTTTGTCTTGCACTCTTAGCTTGTAGGTTTGGCCGGGAATGGTCTCCAGATGACCTGTTTCTTACAGTTGCGTACACTGCATGAAACTTCTGTATTCCACCCTTCCCCTGCCAGCGTCGCCGCCCCCAAGGTACCCATAGGCCCTTGAGTCAGCAGGGGCTTTATCCACGTTCATCGGAATGGGATTCTTCCCGCGGTTCTGGTTTCCATCTCCTGTCGTCATCCCGGGTCATCACTCCCGGCGACAGCGAGGTCTTCCACAGTCCTTACCACGGCGTGGTCATGATCACTCACCTCAGCCTTGTAGCCATAACTGAGAAGGTCCATTACGGACATGGTGAACAGCCGCGGATTCTCCAGGACTTGATGGAGCTCTTTGTTTGGAGAGTGAGGACTTCTGCTAGAAGACGGGGTCTTCCTCACAGCCTTCGGGGCTGAGCTCTTCTCCCTTTGAGGAGTGGCCCACCGCCCTAGTCCTGCTGTGGAGTTGTTTCGTACTGGGTAATAAAACCCCCTAGTCCTCGAGAAGAGAGAAGGTAAACAAACAGTTCTGGACAGGTCCATCGGTTCACGTCAAATCTTACAGAAATCTTACGCTTTGACATACCGAGTTGTTTAGGGCTCTGTAAGATTGTGATTACTCCAGAAGTGAGGGAAAAAGATTGTCGCCTCTGTAAGCTTTTAATACTCCTCTAAGGTTGCTTCTTCGTCTAGTGTCTTACTAGGTGTATCCCAAATGGCGAAGACAGAAGAAAAGGCTGTTCCCCCAGTCACGCTCGTTGATCCCATAGAACTCTCACAATTAGATCGAGAATTCCGTGAAGAAATTCACAGCATGCCAAATGGTGAAGAACTTGGTGCTTGCTTTGCATGCTCAACATGTACCGCAGCATGCCCCATTGCCAACTCATGGGAGTACAAACCCCATCAGTTGATACGCATGATTCTACTTGGCATGAGAGAGGAAGTACTAACATCGGATGAAATATGGTTGTGCCTTACATGTTTTGAGTGTCAAGAGCGGTGTCCACAAAATGTTCGTGTTACGGACATCCTTTTTGACTGCAAGAATTTAGCATCTGAGAAAGGTCGAATACCTCCCAATGTGGCTGAGTTGGGAAAGGAAATTATCCAACAAGGCCAGCTATATGTTATCACTGCAGATTGGGAGCGTGAAGATCTTGGTCTTGAGCCAAGTCTACCAGGTCTCCAGACAGAAGAAGTTCAAAGCATGCTGAAGAAGTCTCGAACTGGGAGAATTGCAGAGGAGGATGACTGAATTGGTAGAATACAATCTTTATGCTGGATGTAGCGTGCCCGCTAATTACCCCAATTACGAAGCTTCCATGCTAAAGGTAGCAGATATCTTTGATATGGAATTGAAATACATGGAGGGAGTAGCCTGCTGTGGGAGTCCTAACCTGAGAGCAATCGACTATGAGGGATGGATGAAGGTCAATGCCCGTACTTTGGCAATTGCAGACAAGAACGGAAACGATATCGTGACCCCTTGCAATGGCTGTTTTGGCTCTTTGAAGGATGTCTATTACCATCTACAGCATAACGAAGAATACGTTGAGATGGTGAATTCTGAGTTAGCATCTAAAGGGTTGAAATTCACAGGCGATGCAAAACCTCGTCATTTTGTGGAAGCCCTGTATACTGACATAGGTATTGACCGTATCAAAGATAGTATAACAAATCCACTGGATGGTGTGGAAATCGCAATTCACTACGGTTGCCATTTGCTCAGACCTAAGGATGTAACCGAGTTCGATCCTGACATGCTCAGGGAACTCGTTGCAGTAACCGGGGCCGAGGTAATCGAGTACCCTCTTTGGAAACAATGTTGCGGGGCCACAGTCCTTCCTGTAGATGAAGCACTTGCAATACGGCTCGCTCGTGATAAATTGAAATCGATGAAGGAAGCAGGCGCTCAGTTTGCTATTGTTGTGTGTCCTGCCTGTGGGAATCAATTGGACCTTCAGCAACTAGATTTGAAGAACACCTATGGTGAGGAGTATAATATCCCCATTCTGCATTATCCACAAATTCTCGGGCTTGCGATGGGCCTGAGTGAGGATGAAATCGGACTCTATCTGAACCGGGTCCCCGCAGAACCAATACTAGAACATGTCTCCAAATAGGGTGAAATCTGAGATGTCTAAACCGGTGTTGGTAATAGGGGCTGGTGTTGCAGGTCTGACTGTAGCTGTCGAGCTAGCTGATTCCGGCGTTGAAACTATACTCGTTGACCGGGAGACTAGTGTAGGTGGCAACGCGTTAAATCTTTACAAAGCATTTCCAACCGACGATTGTTTCTATTGTTTTGAAAGCAATCGGTCGCGACCAGGAATAAGAAAATGCTTCTATCGTAGCGCGTTACTAGATCAACCAAACATCGACCTACGAGTTAATACAGAAATAGAAGAAATCGGTGGCGAACCAGGATTATTTGAGATTCGCTTCAAGCAGGGTGCACAATATGTGAATCCAGCGAAATGCACCATGTGTGGAGCATGCATGGAACTTTCGGAGGCGTTTTCGCTCCTATCTCCTCAATGTCAGCCTCAGTCAGTTGTCTTCGATCCTGAAAAGCAGGACGAAGGCAGCCTCAAAGCCGAAGAGGAGTGTCCAACAGGAGCCATTGATTTGAAAGCTGAACCAACAGTGAGCACACTTACCGTATCTGATATTGTCATCGCAACAGGCTATCAAGAGATGAAACCAAACGAGGTTGATGAATATGGATATGGTCATTATACCAATGTCATCACTCAGCTCGAATTGGCCAAAATCTTAGATCCGAATGGCCCCTCTCATGGAGCAGTGGTTCGCCCCTCTGATGGTGCCCAAGTCAAAAGACTGCTCATGGTGCAGTGCGTAGGGAGCAGAGATGAGAACTATCATCCATTCTGTTCCAAGATTTGTTGTGTATTTGCTCTAAAACATGCAAATATCATACGACGAGAGAGAAATGGAACGGATGTCTCTGTAGTCTATATGGATATCCGAACTTATGACAAGCATGAGCGTTATTACCGTGAGGCGAGAGAAGCGGGTGTAGAGTTCACGCGCGGAAGAGTGGCTGAAGTCAGGCCTCTTGAAGATGACACACTTGACATCACCTTATACGATTCCCTTCTGGACACGTATTTCAAAACAAATGTAGACTTGCTCGTACTCTCGTCTGCACTAGAACCCTCTAATGGTATGAGCAAAATGATTGAGGATTTAGGTCTTAAATCGGCTAGCGGCTACGTAAGCCCAGCTAATCTTCTTGATACTGAGGTCCTGGCTGGTGACCATGTATATGCTTGTGGGGGTGCAATTGGGCCTGCGGAAGTACCTGAAAGTGTTACCCAAGCGCGAGCTGTAGCAAGTAAAATACTCCAAGAGAGGATGTGAACAAACAATGACTAATGAAGTGAACGTTGTTCTCTGTACCTGTGGCAAACAGCTTGATTTAGATTACGAAAAAATGGTCAGCGAAGTAGAGCAGTCTGATGTTGTTTCATCCGTTGCAATTCATGATTCCCTTTGCCAAGAAGATGGTTTGAGTACTATAGACGAACTGCTGGATACCGCTGATAAGCGATTGGTAATTGCAGCTTGTACAAATCAAAAACTAAAGCCCCATATAGATAATTACCTTCGTTCGGAAGGCAAGGACCCATCACTGATAACCTACGTAAATATACGCGAACATTCTGCATGGGTCCATTCTGATTGCGATGAAGCGACCAAGAAATCTATTGATATGATTCGTGGAGGTGCATCATTAGCCGCTCTATCTACACCATTGGATAATGAAACAAAGGATGTATCCACTCATATCACTGTAATTGGTGGTGGTATTGCAGGTATAGAATCTGCTCTGAGTCTGGCTAATCTAGGATACGACATAACGATTATCGAGATAGAGGAGAAACTAGGTGGACACGTTAGAAACCTTCCCGTGGTAGCGCCGACACAAAAATCCGGGCAAGAAGTCATAGCGGGCCGTCTCCAAGATATCAAGAAGCATGATCAAATAGAAATTATGACCAACACCCGCGTTCTCTTCTTTGAAGGTGAAATAGGCAATTTTGAGGTCAGCTATACTACTGATGGAGAAGAAAACTCGATCAAGACATCAGCTATTGTTCTTGCCACAGGATTTCGAGAGTTCAAGCCTTCAATGATGGATGAATATAGATATGGAAAAAACCCAGATGTCATCACACAATATGAGTTGTCCTGTATGTTATCTGAAGGCGAGCTCCAACGACTATCGGATGGTGGCAAAGTCAAAGAAGTAGTAATGGTTCAATGTGTTGGTAGCAGAGATGAAAACTATAGGCCTGATTGCAGCAAGCTTTGTTGTACATTCGCAATCGATAATGCTCTCCAGCTTCTGAAAGCATCCCCGGACATCAAAGTGCACATCGTATACATGGATATACGCGTGCCTTTCGAACATGAGATGATATACAAGGAATCACGAGAAAATGGTGTAGATTACATTCGTGGCCGAGTAAGCATGGTCTGGGAAGAAGAAGGTACTACCCATATGAGAATATACGATTCACTACTCGACAAGTATTTCCAATTGAACCCTGATTTGATTGTGTTATCATCAGCTATTCTTCCTTCTGAGGATTTAGAAAAATTCTCCGAGACTCTCAGTTACGATGTTGAGGATAATGGATATATCAAAGAGTTATATGACAAACTACGTAAAACTGAGACTCATAGAAGAGGCGTCGTAGCCGTAGGAGGTGTAACAGGGCCCCATTTTGTTTTCGAGACAATAACCGATGCTCAAGCAGCCTCGAAGGTTATTCACAATGAGCTCAGAGGTGGTCATATAGAGAAACTGTCGCGTGGTGCAGTTCTTGATGTTGATGAGTGTATCGGCTGTAGTTTGTGTGCTCAAGAGTGCCCTCGCGGTGTACCACTGATGATTGAACAGGATCCAGAGGAGGCCGAGGTGGATGCGGAGGGTGAGAAGATTCTGTTTAAAGCTGCTATTGATACATTGAATTGCCATGCATGCGGCGTCTGTCAGAGTCTTTGCCCCTCTGAAGCTACTCAACTAAATTTTCTGAGTAACCAACAATTATGGTCACAGATAGAAGAGATTCTGAGAGATGCAGGACCAGACAATGAACTTACGCTATGTTTTCACTGTGAGGAATGCGCCGTATCGACGATAGATATTGTTGGAACTAACAGGATGGAATACTCTCCCCAGACTCGTCTTGTATCTGTTCCCTGTGCAGGCCGAATTTCTATTATCGACCTGTTTAAGGCGCTGGAGTATGGTGCAAGTACAGTAATGATTGCGGCTTGTGAAACCGATAGATGCCATATGGGTGGTACAGCGAACGAGATTGCCCAACTCCAAGTTGATGTGGCTAAAGAGATTCTAGCAGCAATAGGTTGGCATCCTGAACGGGTTGAAATGTTTAGAATGTTCAGTGCTGAACCAAATCGGTTTACTGAAGCCGTAGGAGAAATGGTGGGAAGAGCTGTAGAACTGGGACCTACACCTGTTCACAAAGAAGAAGCAGGCCAGTGGTTGGAGGTTAGCAAATGAGCAAGGTCGAACTTGAGGAGATGGCGCCCAAGCGCCGTCGCATGATGGATATGGTAATGGTCCTCGGAGGACTCAAAGAAGAATCAGCGATTCCAATAAGTAAAGTGAACGAAGAGATTAAGGAACTCCAATCTAGGATAGAACCTCTAACTGAGGATATACTGAGTTTTCCTGAAACATACTATCATAAATTCCTAGAAAGGGTTCAGAAGAATGCTCTCGTAGACAAAATAGAAGACAAGGGTATACTTGAAGAATCCATCGATGACGTCAAGACTGCTCTAGAAATCCACGAGTCTAATCCTCTAAGTGAACTACTCCAATTACTCGAAGAGAAGAAAGCCCCTGAAGAAGGTTCAAATCAAGAAACATTCGAATCAGTCGAAATCGATATTGAGGCGAGACTCGAATCGATTTTTAGGATTATCGAAGGAATGGAACCCATTGTAGACCAACTTGTAGTAGAATCTGAAAAAGCCGCTGAAGAATCCCAGAAAGATATTGCAGCAATAGTTGAATCGATGGATGGTCTTCAGAGTGACATGGATTCTAACCCTGAGCAAGCGCTGGAACGAGTCCAGAGTATTGCGAGACAAATCCGCTATAGTCCCCTGATGCGAACAACTGCTCAGGTGAAGCGGGCTTTTACCGATGAAAGAATCGACGAGGCGAGATTGGAACAACTGGTTAGAAGCAATATCTACAATGAACTGATTCGAGGTATTCTAGTATTCGTGCTGAAGAATACTGGCTCCAAGACGGTACTCGAATTGTCTGATACTATTGAAACCTCACCGCATATTGTTCAACAAGCAATGGTTGCAGTAGTCCAGCGTGGAGAAGCAGAAATGGTAGGACTCGAGGAGAATGCACCTGTTTTCTCACTAGTCTTAGAAAAGATACCAGATACAACTCTGGTCATGAAACGGCTTGTGCAACAATTGCGTTCTCTTTCTCGTTCTGTTGAAGGTGTCCACAAAGAGAAGGTGAACGAAGCTGTTAAGAAATTAGAATCTCTCTTGGAGACACTCCAAGTCCTAGGCCACTATGACGAAGAAACACTATCAGGGCCAGCAAATAGACTGAGAGAAACGCTCGATGAAACCACTGAATCATTACTAACTTCTGGTTCGTCTGATGAATCTGAAGATTTACGTTTGCTTATTTCTGCCGGACTTGAAGCCTTTGCTCGGTTCAGATTGAAAATTACACTGGAGAAAGGTCCTAATCTGGTTTCTGGACTGAATGTATACGGTGAAAAACTGGATGAAGAAGTATACAAACGCATGATGTCGAATTATCTGGATAATGAACTAGAACGAGGTACGCTTCTCATACTGATTCGCGAGCTAGGGGCCATGAACGCCGAGGAATTGGCGGAAAGAACAGGAATCCCCCAAGAAAGAGTATTCAGTCACTTATTGCGCATGAAGAGAGACGAACTACTGACATTATCTGGAGAGAGAGATGATTATGTACTCTACGATGTACCAAGAACTCCCACAGAAGCAGAGACAACAATGCGCACTGTCACAATCTTAGCATCCGAACTGGCCTCCGCTCGAGAGCAAATTCAGGAGATTATGGAGGACCTAACTGCAAGGGATATCGGGCGACTAACAAACTCTTTGGACGCTTTCTCAAAAGCCCGCGACAAAATGTCGACCATCGAAGTGGGTGGATCAGTTGTTGCTCAAGAAATGTTGGACGGAGTAGAAGACAAGATTAAGTCTGCTGTTTCTTTGGCCTATCGTACACGAGCCAAAATCCCCAGTACCCGACCCAAGGTAACGATTGAGGACCTGATGGATGTCGACGTTCCCTCTGTCATGGACGATTACAGAGACCAAATGGGTTATGCACCTTTGTTGGGTTTCGGTAATATCCATTGGAATATGGCGCGATGCGTTGGCTGCAGATCCTGCGAGATTTCATGTCCTGAAGACGCGATTGAGCTACTTCCTGTGATAGAGACTCCAAAGATATTCGAATTTTCGGATGAGGAACTGGATACCCTCCCTTCGAACAAGGCGCGGTTCTATCGAACGGTTCGAAATCTTGCGAAGCAGAAACCAGCTACAGATATAAATTTGAAGAGAAAAACACCTGGTTTCGGCAAGGTGGAAGTTGATTTATGGCTATGCGTAGCATGTCGAACTTGTGTACGACGATGTCCAGGGCCGGAAGATGGAGCACTTGATTTAGAACTACGCTGGAATCTTCCTGATGTAGTACAGCAAATCAAATCCAAGGCTTAATACCAATTGAACAAGGTCGAAATCCCTTGTATGATTATACTCTTTGGATGTATAGGCTAGGAAGAAAAATCCCCTTTGGCCAGTAGCGCTTGCCAGTATAAACGTAATAATACACTTATACTCACATTCCTTATGTGCTTACTAAAACCGGAGTGCCTTTGATTTGATTGATTTTAGCCTCACACAAGACCAGATAAAATTACGAGATAAAGCAAGGGATTTTGCACAGAATTACATGTTACCATATGCTCACCATTATGATGAAACCGGCGAATTTCCCTTGCCCATCATTCGAAAATGCTGGGACGCAGGTCTGATGAACTTAAACGTGCCCAAGGAGTATGGCGGGGCTGGGATGGGAGCAGTTAATCAGTGCATTGTCGTTGAAGAGATGGCTGCTGGTTGTCCGGGCATGACAACGAGCATTTATGTTAACAATTTAGGTTTAGAGCCAATTCTGGTTGCTGGAACTGAAGAACAGAAGGAGAAATATCTGAGGCCTCTAACCGAAGACTTGAAGTTCATCTCGTTTGCCTGCAGTGAACCCTATATGGGCAGTGATGTGGCAGGAATTCAGACGCGGGTAGAAAAGAATGGAGATACATATGTACTGAATGGTTCCAAGTTTTGGATTACAAATGCTCCGCACGCTGATTACTTTACCGTGTTTGCAAGCTTAGACCCAGAGAAACGCCACAAGGCGCTCTGCGCATTCATCGTTGATGCCGACACTCCCGGTGTGTCAACCGGCCGTCCAGTTGAGAAAATGGGCCATCGGGCATCGGTAACCTCATCTGTAATACTTAGAGACGCACAAATCCCTGCAGAAAATCTCTTGGGCAAAGAGGGCATGGGCTTTTTGATTGCAATGCAAACCTTCGCTAAGACGCGCCCGGCGATTGCTGCTTTTGCAACCGGCCTAGCCCGAGCGTCCATGGAATATGCTCGTGATTATACTAACAAACGAGAGGCGTTCACGAAGAAACTCAGAAAATTCCAATCCATCAAGTTCAAGCTTGCTGAAATGTACATGAAAATAGAGGCATCACGAAATCTATACCTGAAAGCGGCTTGGGCTGCAGATACCACTGGTGATTCTACCGTGCCTGCTAGTGTTGCGAAGGCGTATGCTACCGATGCTGCAATGGAAATTACCAGTGAAGCCTTGCAGATACATGGAGGCTACGGATACATAGACACCTATCCACTTGAGAAGCTATTCCGGGACGCGAAGCTATACCAAATCTACGAAGGCACTTCTGAAATCCAGCGTTTGATTCTTGGAAGGCATGTGCTAGATGGCTATGATCCCGCGATGGAAGAAATCCCTTCATGGGGCACAAAAGGCGCCCCGGATTTTGAGTAGAGTGGAATCATCCACAACAATGGACGGGCTTCTCACCCTCTTCTCTAAAAAGGTGCAAATGATGGTGAGATTAACCTTTTTTCCTTCTGTATCGATTCTATTGCGTCTATGTCTTCCGAATCTAGCTCAATCTTCAGAGCATCATAGTTATCCCTGATGTGTTCTTCGCTGCTGGCCTTCGGAATCGGGTGGACAATATCATAGCTAAGAAGCCAGGCCAGACTAACTTGTGCTGGATTGATACCATGTTTGTTAGCAATCTGATGGATAGTCCCACTCTTCATAACACTGCCTCGTGCGAGGGGAGAATACGCGACGAGTTCCATGTTGTGTTCCTTTAGGTAGTCTCGCACCTCATTCTGCTGTAGCCAGGGATGCATTTCGACTTGATTAGCTATGATTTCTTCGTCCGTATACTTCAATGCTTCATCTAACAAGTCAGGGATGAAGTTGCTTACCCCGATGTTTCGAATCAGGCCTTCATCCAATAAATCCTGAAATGCTCCCAGTGTTGTTTCTGCGTTGTAGTCACCAGCCGGCCAGTGTACGTACAGCACATCAATATAGTCTACCTGTAGCCTTTCTAGGCTTTTCTGAGTGCTTTGCTTCACCTTTGCTGGACTCAATGAGTTAATCCACACTTTCGTTCCAAGAAAAACCTCCTCACGAGGCACCTCAGATTTTGCTATCCCTCTGCCTACAAGGTCTTCGTTGCCATAGAATTGCGCAGTATCAATGTGTCTGTATCCAATGTCGAGTGCATTGATAACACTCGATACACACTCTTTCTGATTCGTGTTTTGCCAAGTGCCCAATCCAATTCTTGGTATCTCTGTTTGTAACATCTCCATCATCCACACTTAGTCTTAACTATATTTATCTTCCTAAATACTCTTCACAAATCGCACTATCTTTATGACCCTTGGTGTATAAGAACAAATAGCATGATGTGATTGACATTGCTGATAAAACGCCTAAGAGACTGTGAGAAGATAGAAGGGCTTGATGGGACTATCATTCGAGAGCTACTGAATCCCCACCACGATGATAGCGGCTTGAAGTTGGGGTATAGTCTTGCCCATGCCGTTCTGGAGTCTGGCAAAGCATCAAAACCACACAAGTTCTTCGAAGCATCCGAGGTTTACTATATTCTTTCGGGTAATGGGGTGATGCATATTGATGACGAGCAGGCTGAAGTCGAAGAAGGTGATGCCATCTACATTCCCCCCGAGGGGGTTCAGTATATTGAAAACACTGGCTCCAAGAAACTGCAGTTTCTATGCATCGTGTCTCCCGCTTGGACGCCAAACGCTGAAGAGCTTATATAGCCTCAATGAATTCAATGTGTGCAAGCATTTTTGCCCTTCAATGTAATCACCTATAGTGGAACAGGATGGAACTGACTATGTCCAAACAACTCCGCCAAGCCAGCAAACGTGTTTCTCACCATGCATCAGTTATCTATCTTACAGCTTCGATACTAGGTCTAATTCCCTCTCTCTATATACTGTGGTCAAACAATTGGAATTTCTCAGCTCTCGTAATGGCTCCAATTATGCTATTGCCGAGTCTGGTTTCCGGAGTTGTTATGAACTTCTTGAGTGGAGTTGGAATCATGCTTACATTTGCAACCATCTGCTCGTTTCTTTTTTCCTTTGCATCACCTTTTGTTAAGGGTAGTAAGCACCGTGCCAAAGGGATGAGAATATTTATCGGGATTCTAATGGTCTTAGTTGGAGCTTATCCGATTTACAAACTGACCAGCAGCTCCGTGTTGGGTGGTGCCTTTGGTCTGTTCGAGGATTTAGGGTCAATACTTGGCGTCTGGTCATTGATGGTTTCTGTCTACATCATTCCTGCACTTAGGGCACGTTACCGGCCTGAGTTTGAGAAAGGACTTATTGACGGATTCAAAGAACGAGTGGGGGGTGTCCAACATTCACTTTGGAAGGGCTATCAATCTTACATTTGGAAAGAATACGGCAAGGTCTATGCTGATGAGTTCAGATCATACCAAGAATCGATAGCAGAAACTCGCAGTCAATTGAGCGGCATACTCCTTCTTCCCATGGCAGTTGTCCTGCTCCCTTTTCCCTTCTTGATGGCCATCCTGGTGGTGCTGTGGTTCCGAACATTCACTCTTGATGAAGAGCCATTGAAGACTGGAGAGCGAGCATTATTGGTATTGGTCTCAGTGGCAGTAGTAATCGTAGAAACCGTCATACTAATCTACTTTGTACCCGAGACCTACTCCTTCTACTTCAATGTAGCTTATCTTCTAGGGGTGCTTCTAAGTATGCTGTACCTAGGTGTGTTAATTCTGCGCTCGTAGAGAAACAACATTGGCTACTCTGAGACTCAATTTCAAACGAACGTAGTCTTCTTTAGTTGTGCCCATATAGGTAGGAATAGGCACAAAGGTGACTTTGAGAATGGATTTTGAAACTGAACAGTATTTCCAAGAAAGACGTGCTGAGCAAGATAAGATCGTCCTAGAATATGCTAACCTTCAGATTAAACGCTTTTACACGCTGGATGATAAAGCGTATGTAGATGGAGCATTACCTTCCAAAGTCAAGGAATTGCTCGGGTTGGTCTCTTCACTGGTTCTTAAATGCAATGATTGTATCCGCTATCATCTTGGTCGCTGTCATGAGGAAGGTGTTACTGACGAGGAAATTGTGGAAGCCCTTAATGTCGGGCTGGTTGTTGGAGGATCTATAACAATACCCCATCTCCGAAAAGCTCTCCAGGTTTGGCACGAGCTAACCAATTGAAAGACTGTAATCAAATCAACCAGAACTGAGCCCTATTCTGGCTCCATAGGAATCACTATCATGAGAATGATATAGATTATCAGGCCTGCACCATAGCCTAGCGTGAGAAGGATCCACAACACTCGGATTATTGTCGCATCAATGCCTGTATACTCGGCAATCCCTCCACAGACGCCGCCGATTACCTTGTCATCTCTTGAGCGGTATAATTTCTTCTGCTTGCCTTCTTCATCCTCGACCAGTGGGATCTCGGTCATATACAGCCCTCTGATTTTCATCTATATTTCGGTAATAAATCCTTCCTGATTCTGGTATGTTGCTGAGTTCCTCGCTACGTGCAAAACCGGCTGATGAACGTTCTATGACTCTTTGTATTTGCTAGTTGTGCCCCCACACCATCAGCCGCCACTCTTGAGAGACTCTTAACCGGCCGCGATAAATATCGAGTTGTTTCCACCTGGAAGAGAAAGATTACGGTCTCACCGGGAAAGTATAATAGCATTGGGATGTTGGTGAAGAGATTAGCTCGTGAAGCTAAGAAGAAACCACATGGTGCGAAAAGAACCATCGAAAATAGTCTCGACTTTAAGAAGATGTTCGGATTCTACATGCCCACATATTATGTCACTACAAAGGATGGCAGAAAAAAGATAGAACTCTGTATTAATGCGGTCAACGGTGACGTTCGCATAAATGCTTGATATCCATTCTCAGGATTTGTGTGTGTTTGCTTCTTTTTCTTTCAATTTCGCCTTCAGGCTGCCAATCACCAAGTGCATCTCATCTAGTGGGTTCTTGGGCAGAGTTGCATTATCGAATCCTTCAATCAACCGCTTTCTGTAGGCCCGCTTTCCGTGAAGGGTCAGTGAAGATAGATAACCCTTGCTTTCCATTTTACTCAATTGATTTTGGAATTCTTGGAGCGTTGTAAGTGAACGGTTTGGAGAGCTTACGCAGTACCTCTCATAGAGAGTTGACTCAAGTTCAACTAGGGCCCACCCAAAAGAACGGATGATCTCTAGCTCGACTTGATTTAGCTCCATAATGTTGATTCAGTTCTCCTTCAATGTAATACTATCATAATTACACAATTAAATGATGCGATAAGGACCTGATGAATTTGATACATCCCTCCAAGGGCTGGATAATGATTAGTTTCGAAAAATAGAATCTCCTACCATCGCAGTGATGAAACCTGGTAAAGAGGTGAAAACAAAATAGCCGCCTGAGTTTAGACCTCAACTAACTATCGGCGTTCATCTCACTATAGGCATGACCTCGTTGTGATGAACATCTACCGATTTGACGACCATCACTTGGTCACGCTATGTGCCGATCAGCCATCCATGCCGTCTTTCTGCTTGATCCCTTTTTGATCGGATTTGGCATCAAGCCCAACATGAATCGACTTAGCTTGTTAGTCGGTGGCGCCTTACCCAGGCGACTAAGTGTACTATTGTTAAGAAACCTTATAGACTTTCTTTTTTCTGCATTTTGTCCCATTACTATTTTTATTAAGTGGCCTGAACTATGAATTTGCGAATCCCTTCTTGGATGTCACTTTGGAGACTATTGTCCACAACCCATAGAATATAACTCCAAAGATTCCTGTGCTTAAAAGCGCGAATACTGGCGTCATCGGGTTGACCGTTCCCATGATAAATGGCAGATTCATTTGTACAACATAGTATGCAAAAGCCCCGATAATCGTAACCACACCAATTGTGGACTTCATGTGCCTTTCCATGTTTCGAATCATACTTATTGCAATCAGCGCCTCTTTACCTTGCTCTGTAAGCTTGTACTCACCTGCCGCATTAGTATGAATGAGCTCTCCGAGCTTCCTAATGTGATGTTGTAAATTCCCACTACTGGAAATGCCTAATTCCCTCTTAAAATCTGCAAAACCAACAGGACCTTCTTCCAAGGCAAACAAGGCATGTATTCTGGTCTCGTGGGAGATAGCTTCGAATAGATCAGCTTCGGTCAGACTCTCCTCATCAATGGGTAATTTCTCATCTCCGCTAGTCATTGGATGCCCACCTGTGGTGAAATAGAGCCGATTAGAATATAATACCCGGTTTCAGGACTGCCCACACTCTTGTGATTATGCCGCCGAAAAGAACACACCTTCCTAAAGGGGCGAGTTCACAACTTGAATAGTTTCACTGAATAGACTGATATTACCATATCCCCCCTCTTTCTGCCCACGGCCTATTTGAAAATTCCTCGGCATGAAATACCCTCTGTCTGAAGTCATCGTCCTCACATTCGAAGGTGTACATCACGAACCCATCAAATGCAAAGAAATGCATCCGCCCAGTCTGATATATTCGCTCAGGCTCGGCACGGGCTACTAGCTGAAGAAACTCCTTTCTTTCAAATTTCACTCGATATGAGCTGCTACGATTTGCTGCTGCTGCACCAGCACCTGCTGCGCTACCTGCATAAGCCATGTTTCACTATCACCTTTACCGTATTTTGTGCGGCTGCAAAGATAAAGTATTCCTCAAATAGAACTCCGACATAATTCCTCCAGTCAGCCGGTAATCTTCAGTGACGGTTTGTTATTGATAGCAGCTAACCCGAGTAGATTGGGGGCGATTGAGTTGGACGTTCACAAGGAGATTTGGTCATATTCCCGTCAAATCTGAGGTAGTTCGATGCAGGCATCCAAAGCGTTCTCAATTATCCTGACGTATCTGACACACCATATGGTGCATCCTTTCTAGCTGCTTAAAACTGGCAGGAAACTAGTGCACGAATTTCTATTTTTCAAAAATATGAACGTTAACATGAAGGGAATGACATCAGCCGGAAGAGAAGATAGCCGCCTGAGCTTAGACCTCAACCAACTATCGGCTTTTACCTCACATTTTGCATAACATCGCTGTGACAACCGTCTACCGAATTGACGATTGTCACTCAGTCACGCTATGTGTCGATCAGCCATCCATGCCGTTTTTCATGCTTAATCCCCTTTTGACCGGATTGGGAATCAAACCCAACATGAACCGACTTAGCTTGTCAGTCGTTGGTGCCTTACTCAGGCGGCCAATTTATTATAGTTAAGAAACCTTATAGACCTTCTTTTTCCTGCATTCTTGGCTTAGTACCGTGACGGCCCAAGGTGTGGCACCCTTAGTATACAACAACAGCAGAAGGATGCTACGACCGGAAGAAGAGCTGGGCTCCAATGATGCCGGACAAAAGCAGTATAGCTGGTTATCTACTATCAATTCGTGCTATTTTTCCATCAGCCTATCTCGAATTGCCAATGCCCATCTCAAACGCTTTCCCAGTTCACTTCTTGCACTCTGAAGTCGTCCTGGCATCTCCATTGCTACTTCATGAATCCTATCAAGAATTGACAATATCCTACCGGGGCTGGGCTTGGCCTCTTCAACTCTATTCACGAGAATCTCCGCTTTCAAAATGAAAATATCTAACAAATAACCTCTCATAATTTCAGTATGACTTTTTGCTCCATCAAGTAGCATAACAATATTGTCAATCGTTTCTAGTGCTTCATCATGCTTCCCATCTTGAATGAACGTCCTTGCTCTATTACGCATATTGGTGTACTTCATAGCAAGAGTCATTGGGCCGACTGCTTTTGCCTGAATTGTATCAGTTGATTCTTGTTTGCTGTGACCCTGGAGTCCTTCAAGTATCCTCCGGAGATTCTCAATAAAATCAGATTGGTTGACAATTTCGTAATCAGAGGCTCCATGTCCTTCCAGTTCCCGCATGAGTGAATCTTGTATCTCCTCTAATTCCCATTCTTCTTCTATGACGAAGGTATACCATCGGGTTCTGCTTGGCCAGCTTTTCGGGACTTTCTCAATGGAATATTCAAAACCCTCATCACATTTTCGAAGATAAATTTCGAAATGATTCTCGGGTTCGTATCCTCTCTTCGATAGCCTAGAGATGATGTCTTTTCTAAGATCATTAAACCCTAGGATATTCTTTCGGGGAATATTGGATGTGATTTGTCCTAGGATTTCATTCAACATTACACCAAGGCTCTTCTTCGGATACAACCGAATCGTGAAGGATGTGTTGCTGTATGATGTATCTGTTTCTTGTGATGTTGCCCCCCAATTGATTTCATCTTCTCGCCAAGAGAGGTGGACTTTCCACATTTCCTCACGCGGGAGCCTGTAGGTTCTTGGAACCTGAATAGTCTCCATGATTTTCGGAACGGTGTCTCTGTATGCATTCAAGAGAAAAATACTTTCTTTGATTTCTGTTGGCAAACTACTAACTTCTGGAACTACGAACTCGTAAATAACCCATGTAGAATCTGTCTTGTGCGCAAGCATCCCCGTCTTGATGAGGGTTCCCAATTCAGGCCCACCCAATCTGGTGAAATGAAGCGAATCGAATATGACTGGCAAATCCTCATTGCTTCTTATTGTGACTCCCCAACAGATTCCATGTCGGTGAACCGATTCGCTTAGGAATACATCTGGCTGCCCAATCATCTCATCAGCCCAAGCTGCATATTGATTTGGATTCTCCTCGATATCAATCAAGAAATCGTTAATCTGCTTCTTTGATAGGCCTGCAAGTGGACAGACATCAGCATCGTGATACACCTCTAGATTAACTTCTACTCGCTTTGTATGTATTATCTGCTCAGCTGAATCTGGCAGTTCAAATGAACTCCCCTTTAGGGGAGATTTGCGTTCCACCCACGGCCTGATTATCCTTGCATCACCATGATAGACAATACCCGTGAACCTACTCCAAATCAATTTCTCCCCATTGATGACTACTGGTTCACAATCAGCATCCGGCCTTCTAAGCAGTTCAATTACATCTGATGTTCTTTTGGCAGATAGTGTCCCTAACTCATCATCTTGTACATCAGCTCGTGAATCAGAGAATCCTAGATGATATTTCCCGTTTTCGCGGTCTAATGAAACATGACACGTGACATTTCTGCATTCTAGGAACGCCTTGTTTACTATCAGCCTCGCTATCGCAACAATGCTCTCCACCTTCGAGGTCTGTTCAGCTACTCTTTCCAAGGGAATGGGCTCAAGATTATATCCCGACCGTAGTGTTATCGTTCTAACAAGAGTTACATCCTCGATTTTGCGAGTAGTATACTGAATGTATCCAACTGGCAACCAAGAGGTCTCTTTCTGATTCAGAATCCATAGCACGTCTGACTCACGATACTCAGCCACCATGATTGGAGTTGCTGTGTCCCCCTCTCCTGGTCTAGCAAATTGAGATAGTCTATCAATTTTGCTTTCACTCCAATGCGTGTCTCCCGATGCCAAGCTTGTAAGCACTTTCTGCGGATTTGTTGTAGGATCTATTCTCACAGGTGTGAGCAAAGCAGCATTCATTTCGCGGCTACCTGTTGCATGTTGAAAGATCAACCAAAGTGGCATACGTTGCCCTGAAATTGGTTGTATGATTAGATGCCCCATCCGTATTTTTCTAGGACTCTCCTCATTATCCAACAGCCTATTGATGGCAATGGCCCTAGACCTGAGCCTTCTCAATACAGTCCTTCTATCCAGTACAGACCGCCCATACGGATTATCGTCAGGGTAAGTGGGACACATTCCCAATCCTGTAAGATGCCAAGGGAAAACATAATCCCATAGGAGCTCCCAAGTTCTTCTGTACAAATCTCCGACTCTATCATGCACCGCTGCAAGAATCAGGAGAAAAAGATGATTGCCCGTGATTAACATCAAATCTGGATATTGTGAAACGAGTTGTTTGACATGCTCTCGCTGGAAATAAGTAAGTGAGTGGAACGAACCCAATCGAATGGATTTCAGTCGTTTCCATGCCTTGCTACATAGCTTATCATCTTCAAGTACTCTACGTACCATTCTGAGTTGATTGATGGAGGAAATTCCATTGCCAGTCTTTAGTATCTTCTCGATTGTACCAAGCATATTTGAAAACGAACTGGAACCAGGATATCTACTTCGAAGAAAGCGTATCGTATCTCGCAGTGCCCTTATTTCCATTGGATCTATTCTTTGCCCCTCAATGGTCTTATATGACAGCAGCCCTTCGGGAGGTGGCCTTGTGACTCGGTCTGGTTCCTTAACCCCTAAGCTGGTCTCCCGATACTCTCGTTTCCGTTTGATATCCTGAATCGGTAACAACCGTTTAATCCGGCCATCAGAGTGGAGTCGATCTGTATATTCTCGCGGAGAAAATCTAATTCGATCCGGCAAGCGGGCTGGGTTGACCGGATCCCCTGTCTCTTCCATACTATCGATTTCCAAGTCCGCAATTGGACAGCTCCAAACTTCTGGTGGCTGAAAGCTGAGATGGGGCAACAAATTCATCGCTTCTGTGATATCTTCTTCAGAGTATTTGCTGACAGAAGTAACAGATGACGGATGCCCTTTCTGATACAATTGAATGTCCCAATATTGCCCCCCTCCTGACCTGAATGCCTCTCCCCATCCTTTTAGGGGCTCGATACGTACAAGCTCGGTTTCAGGTTGGTTGCCATTGTCTCTTTCTACCACTAGAACTCTGATGTGGTCATCTGCAGGGGCAGTAGCACCTGTTCTATACGGGGGCAACGGCAAGTTCCACACGATTCTATCAACAAAGTGCTGCCAGTGCGTCTTTTCATAGAATGGTGCAACACATCTTGTTTCATAGAGCGGACTGCTTTGTGACAATGGAACTGGGCTTCCGAACCAGAGTATGATGCTCTCTTCTGGAACTTCTGATATAACAGAGAAAACCAAGTTATCAAGCAATCCCTGGGAAGAATAAGGCGTAGCAGACCAGAGTGAATCCCATCCGCTCACGACAATAATAGGGCGCCTCTTGTTACTGATTACATCCCTACATTTTTGCTGCAGATCTTGAATCGTGCCGCCTCTATACACTATTTTCATCACTGTTGATGACAAGTCTACCATTTCTACTCGCTTTCTGAAGAAACGCTTCACAGAGTCGTTGTGATACCTTAGTTTCAGTCGATGTTCTCTTAGCACCGAATCTGCATATTCTCCATCCAAGTCGACCCAGACGATATCTCTATGCTTGTAGTACGCCAACTCATACAGATACTTGAGTCCGTGAAATTTCGCTGCTACTGCTGCTGCAGATTCTAGTGGTGTTGCTCTGCCGGAGACTGACAGATATAGAATGAACTGCTTTCCATCATCTATCCTATATCTAAAGGGATCCAATCTTCTTATCCAGTCTACTGGATTGATATCGGTAGTCTGACACTGCTCAGATAGAATGAGCATTGCCATTCTTAGATACGCATCGTTCTCACGGGGTTGAAGAATATCCTCTTCTTCTAATTCACCCTCCACGGACCTCTTGCATGCATCAAGAATGAGCGGCAGTAAGGCATCCCGAACTCTCTCCCAATTCTCTTTGGAATCAACTACCACTACAGCCTTGATAATTTCACTAGGTCGTCGTAGGTCAGTTTGTGCAACCTGCTCATACTCGGCAAGAATGCCCTTGGCATAGGCATCAACTTGCTTTTTGACATGCTTGTCTGGCATTGCCTTCAAAACCGCGGACCACTCATCATCAATCATCAACCGGCGGTTCAAGAGAAATTCACTGACTACATTCTCCTTCTCTTCTGATTCAGATTCAACCCCACAGATGCCGAGGTCATAGGCGCTCTTGGTTTTAAGGTCAACAACCATGCATGGTTCGTAGATGGTTTGAGATCGCGCATCATCTGCACGATGCAGCGTCTTTCTTCTGAAGAGAACAAGATCAGCACGCCCCCTTCCATTGGCTATGCTCAGTTCGGATGTCAGTAGCATCCCTGACTTGTCATATATCATCTCATCCCCATGATAGACAACAGAAGTGAACTTGAACGGGCTAGGGAATGCGTGAGATACGAATCTGTGAAATGATGAACCCACTCGCCTGCTTTCTTCCGCAGCTCTGCTCAGAATCTCTTCGGCATCGTCGATTCCCAGAAGTCCCTCTTTCAACAAGCGTTCAAATTCCCCAAAAGACTCGCTATCGGTAGCAATTCCTTCACGTTCTGCACGTCTCTGCAGTGTGTGGAGGAGCCGTTTTACATCAGCTTCCTTTACCTTATCATCAAAAGCAATGTCCTGCTCTTCCAGAAACCCGTTCGCATCAACATCAAACTCCTCAGGATGGACTCGGGCCTCCGATGGATCATGACGATAGTCCTCCGACACAAACTCCCTTTCTTTCTTCACTTCCTCTGCGATGCTGGCAGTGATGGAAGGCGGTCGCCCGTTTCTCATCCCGAATCTGACACTTATTCTGTCAACGACAGTTCGCAGTTCCGCTGTTCCTTCCTTGATGAAGTTTGGCCGCCCCGTCCGTCCATTGGTGAAAACGTAGTCAAGGAATGGCACGAGTCTGTGAACCAGTTCGTCAACATACCGCTTGGCCTTCTTGAGGGAAACGTGATACTTCAGACACTGTCTACCAAGCTCGATGAGGTGGCTGCGCATCATGTCCCCAAAATCAAGCTCGGGAAGACCGCTGTGGATCAGTGGATAGGCGGGATGCCCCCCAAGCGCAGGATAACCAGTTTCTTCCCTGCCATCCTCAAGAACCAGCTTGGTCGCCCGCGGAAATGGATAGCGCACCTTGCATATATTACGAATCCTACTTCCAACATAATCCCACAGGAGGTTCAGGTACCCCTGATTCCCCTCTCCCTTCCTGATTCGTTTGGTCTCCGTGTTGCCGTACTTCACCGAGGTCTTGAGCATAATCTTGTAGTAGTTGCGCCTGATGTTGTTCTCGGCTTCAAGCAGATGCCTGACATCCGGCCGAGGTTTGTTCGCCAGGATTTTTCGTAGCCGTTCTTCAGCTGCTTCAACTGCCGTAGCATGCCCTTCCTGCCCTGCAGTCTCCCTGTGGGCTCGTTTTGCTTCTACAAGGGCTTCATTGTACGCACGCTCACCCTCCTCGATGGCTCTACTGTAATCTGCAGTAGCTTCTTCCCAGATTCTCGCCATACCCTTGATGCGTTCCCCCTCGCCATAGTAGAGTGATCTTGCTTCGCCCGTAGCTCTGTCTCTGGCAAGGGCCAGTGTGGATGCCATCCCTCGCTTGAAGGCCGTAATGAGGACCTTGTTCGGGTTGCGGGGCGAAGTTAGGCGAGCCATGAAAATACAATCTATTAATAACTTATATGTGATTCTTCGGGTGATACGACTATTGCTTTATTTCAATATTGAGGCTCTGTGAGGCCTCTAAACCAATTTTAAGTGTCTGTTAGGTCTGCAATCTTCATAGGTTTATTAGTTGAAATACCATAGAATGTGTGGAGGTTATCACTCCTCTTCGGAATAAGGAGATGAGTGAACTCTCTTCTGACCCAAAACAGGTCGGAGGTTTATTAGTTTCAAACGTGATACACATGGCTCCCACAGAAACTACAACAATAAGCGTCAAAGTCCCCATCAAGTGGAATGCCATGACTGATGCTGAACAGAAACGGCTCGAAAGAATAACCGGAAGGGACACACGAGTTATCACCGCTTTCTTGGGCATCATTGCGCGTCACGAAAAGGAATTGATTATTGGTAAGAGGAAGAAGAGCATCAATGGATCAAAACTTGAGAAATTGACCCTAACAGCAGAGAGGTTTAAGGAACCCTCAAAGAGAAGGCTATCCGTCCCTCACGATTTCAAGAAAAGATTTCCGAATATCTCAGTGAACGAACTGCAGGAGTGTAGGCGAGTTGCTGTTGCGATGTGGAACAGCTATCTTGAGCTTGATGGAATGCCCCCACTTCACTCTCGAAGTTATAGGGCCAGAAAGCTACCACGATACATCCACACAAGACGGTTCAAACTCCATTATCGACCGAACCAAGAGACAAAATACTGGCTGGATTTGATTGACTCTCTGGATTCAGCAAAGACAGACAGCTGGACTCATGATAGATTGATAATCCCTCTCAATCCGTCCTCCTACCATCTCAACAGGTTGGATGGAGGGCAAGCGACATCCCTGAGGCTATTCAAGGATTCATCCCGAAAATGGTGGGCTGTTTTTGCGGTTAGAGTAGAAGTGTCAGCAGTTGATATGACTGGGTTGCCGTCTGCAGTCATGGGCATTGATCTTGGAATCGACAAAGCTGTTTGCTCTGCAGTACTCACAGAGGAACGTGTGAGATACGTCCGCTACTTCACCCAGCCAGAAAAGATCAAACAAATCAAGCGATATGACGAAATGGTTGATAGCCTTCAACAAGAGATGAACAGGCGAAAGAATACCGGACGCGACTATGAAGGTGTCGCTGAACGTCTCAAGGAACTTAGCGGCCGACGATTGAATATCAGTATTGACCACGACGGTGTGCTAGTACGGAATCTTACCAATCACATTCTGGAACTATCAACGAAGTACAATCTCTATGTAGCTATTGGGCGCCTGACACATATTCGCAGGAGCGCAAGAAGAAGCAGCGGCAAAAGTAAGAGTTTCAGAAAGAAAATAGCGCGTTGGACCTTTGCGCGAGTGAGTGAGAATCTTAAACGCTCACTTGCTCAAGAAGGATGGAACGTCGACGGAGAAGACTCTCATTTCATCCCCGTGTCAGAGTCTTGGACTTCCATTACTTGTCATAAGTGTGGGCACAAGGGTGTCCGTCCCAAACAGTCGCTTTTCATATGCCCAACTTGTGGATACCGGTGTAATGCCGACAAGAACGGCGCCATCAATATCGCGCGCCGAGTAATCAAGCTCATTCCTTCACTTGGGGATGAGACAGGATTAGAGCGTTGGCTGTTACCTCATGAGAGGGAGCAGTCAAGCTTGAAGGCTCGAAGGAGCTCTGCCTCTAACGAGAAATCCTTACCGCTCTCGGAGATATCAGCTTCAGGGGGGCGGTCCGCGGCTGAGTGCTATGATCAGACATCCATCATGGAGTTTGTGAGCGCTACCGACCCCGCCGTGGTAAGAACCGTGGAACAACCGTCTGCCGCCACCGACGCCCACAAGGCTGCTGATAGTCGTGGCAATTTAGCGCAGCGGAGTGAAGCTCCATCCGGGTCTGACCCGGATAAAGCTCGTGTACAGGCTTCGGGAGGGGTCCCGGAGTCCGCTGGTGACAGCCGTCATGAGAAGGGTGGAACACGGGAGTTGAAGGTTTCTGGGGAGGTTCACTCACCCTCTACTCAGACCTGAAACAGGTTGGTGCATGCATCCGAGACATCCCATTGAAGAATCGAATATGAATCGATTTTGTAAACCAGAACCATTGATAAGAAGTGAAGGCGGACTCGAAGTCGGATGGTAGACTAGGGATAATGATGAACGTGAAATTACTCTGAGACTTAGATCTGACGAGTTAGAACCTGAGATATAAGCTGATGGAATCCAGGATTTGAAACACGCATATCTTGATCTACTAAGTTTACAAACAGAATTGAAAATGGTACGGCAGAAACATCGAATCCTTTTATTGGTTACCGATTTGATAGAAGCATCGTCTGAGTATTGAATAGACCCTGAAGAAGGTTGAACTACTAGAGATGATCTGGAAAACCCAATTGGTATTATTCTTCCTCTCCTTGATTATTACCCTGAATGCAAGAAGGGCTCTGATTACTTCTGAAATAGGAAAGAGTCATCCAACTGTTAGTCAATACCTAAACGAGGATGGTTGGAAATTCCAGTCGAGATTTTGAGAAGCACAACAGTGAGTACAAACTAGGAGAAGAGTGTGTAGATCTCATTGCGAAATGGTTAGATGAAAATAGCCAAGTATACTGAATCCTATCTGAAAGATTATATGGCAGGAATGATAGCGCCTCTCCTAGTCCTGCGGAAGGTTTCGATTAATGCCCCCGAAAGACATGAAAATCATCGCGATGGGCTGTATGCAGTGCTGTTACGCAGCAGCAGACCTAGCAGGAACCATGAAGTTGCAGTACGATGTGAGCGCGAGGATCATCCGGATGCCGTGCACAGCGCGGCTTGATCTCAATTTTATTTTGAAGGCCTTGCAGGAAGGGGCTGACGGTGTGCTTATTGTCGGATGTCATCCAGGGGACTGCGCGTACAA
>JAWOEX010000008.1:0-59601 GCA_046482545.1 Candidatus Thorarchaeota archaeon | reverse complement strand
GATAGGGACCGCCCTGTTGCACGACTGTTATTTTAGCCATGAAACAGAGCTCCATAAGAGTTTCAGGATCGGATGAAGCTAGGATTGTGGTTGAATAGGTATCACAGGGCTTCACCGGTCTCCCTGATGATACTTCTATGATGGAAAGCTACTAACCACGCTTGGTCGCACCTTCATCGAGTCGTTGTGGAGATGAAGTGTTTGCGTCGCGAGGCACTCCATTCCAAGGAATATCCGAGCCTGATTGGCTACTCTACTGTTTCTCCAAGGATGTCAATGAATTCCTCGAACTGCTTCATGCCTTTCTGCCAGAACTTCTTGGATGAGATATCGAAGCCAAGATGATCTGCTAGTTCAGCTGGAGATTTGCTCGAACCTGCTGCCAGCAATGCCTTCAGCTTCGGTACAATTTCTTTACCTTGTTCTTTGTAGAGCCGGTACAACGCGTATACGAACAATTGAGCGAAAACATATGGATAATTATAGAAGCGGTATCTTGGCATATAGTAGTGGATTTTCATCGTCCACTCCCAGCGCATTTCGGGAAGCCATTCCACTGCTTCGCCGTAGATCTTGTCACGCGCACTCGTCCACAATTCAGCCACGGTATCACCATCAAGGAACTTGCCTTCATCAATCGTGTCGTACATGCTTTTCTCAAAGAAGACACGGGCCGAAACCTGAAACGCGGCCATTCCGAATTCATCAAGAATGGTAGCGAGAACAGCCTGTTTCTGTTCCTTTGATTTGGCTTCTCGCAGCAAACGCTCGGTAAGCAACAATTCACCGAAAATACTACCACATTCGGCTATGCAGCTACCGACTTCACAATTCGATGGTTTCTGTTCTCGCGACATCAGGTAATCATGAATTGCGTGCCCATTCTCGTGAGCAAGCGTGTACACGTTCCCCATTCGCTTGTTGAAACTCAGAAGGATGTAAGCGCTCTTCCCAGCTAGCCATGATGCACAGAAAGCACCCGACCGCTTTCCTTCTCTGACTTCGCCGTCAATATGTCGCTTCTCGAACATTTCATCGACCCATGACGCTATCTGCTCATCAAAAGAGCTATAGGCTCCCACGACCTCGTTACGCGCTTCTTGCCATGAGTATTCCTTTTCTGGCGCGTTTGGCAAGGGTGCAACGATATCCCAGTTGCCAAGCTTATCAAGCCCCATAATCTTTGCCTTGAGCTTCAAGTATTTCCGATAGATGTCAACGCTGTCCTCTATTGTGTCCATCAGCGTCTCTACTGCATCCTTCTTGATGTCGTTCGCAATGAGACTCTGAGTCATAGGAGAGGGATAATCACGAATGTCGCACATCTCCAGATGGTCAGAACAGACTGAGCGAATCGCACTGGCCCAGATGATTTCGTCTTCACCTAGCCCATCATAGACAATCCTGTTTGCTCGCTTCCTCAGATCTCGATTCGGGTCTTCGTAGAGGCCGATGATTTCACCATATGACATGGTCTTCTTTTGGCCATCAACCTCAATCTCGAAAGACCGGGTTGAAAGCCAGTCGCCCTGCAATTGCTGCCACGCGTCTATGCCGTTCTTGTCCTTCGTTATAATCAGCTGTTCTTTCTCTTCAGAAAGCATGTACGGAACTTCGCGTTTAATCTTCTCCAGGTAATGTTGATACTCTGATACCTCTGGTTCATTGATTATGTGTGGCTTATCGCCAAGCAATTTTCCCAGCTCGATATCCTTGAAGGCTAATGCTTGTCTGAACTTCATTCTTGCCCTTCGAGCAGCATCGTTAAGCTGTTTCGATATTGCATCAGTAGAATCAGCGGCGTATCGGAGATGAGCGAACATCCCAGGTCCTTCATGCTTCAGGACAAGTTCATCAAATTCCTCGAGCATGTCAGCCAGCTCTTCTGCATTCATGTCTTTGATCTTCCCGCGATACTTGTCGCTGAATGCTTCTGCGTCTTCAACTGCCTTTTCCAGTGCCTTCTCAACCTTTCCGGGCCAGCCCGGCTCGCGACGAAGACCTTCAACTTGGATTTCAGTCGGCTCCAGTAACTGGTATAAATCCCAAATCATCTCTTCCTTGGACATCCTGACTCGCCATTCTCAGATTCTAAGTATGTGTCTTATGAAGGCATCGAAACGGGGAACCAAGACCCAGAGGCCAACTTGGATATGCAAATGAGAAAACATGTTTTCTTTCCGAAAGAAGCTTAACCTCTGCTATCTCTACTCTTCCAAGAGAGTCTTCCTCCGCTTAGGTTTCTGGCTTCTTCTGAAGGCGATTATCGCGATGGCTATGAGAATTGTCGAGACCGCTGCAACGGCGATGCCAACGAGCGACTGAATTGAGTATATTCCTCTTGTAATCCTAAATGGCCCAATAAGCGTCTCAGAGGATAATGCATGATAAGGATATATTCCGCTTTCATTTCGGTAAGAACCTTGAACACTCAAGCTGAAGTAGGATTCGCTGCCACTTTGGCTTCCCTTCATTCTAAATGTATAATTCACATCCGCACTTGATTCGCCGCTAGCAATAGGTGATTCTTCGTAGTTGCTTGTAGCAGCCAGCACGAGATCTCCCGAATCCCCTTCAGAAGTGTGAACAAACAACGATACTCTTGTGATATTGGTCTGTGAAACGTTTTCTTCTCCTGGGACTACCTGCACACTAACATTGACAAATTCATCAAAGGGAGTAATCCACGGTGTTTCTGTTTCGATGCTTACAGAAACGCTGACTCCATCATCACTGTAAGTCACTGGTTCGAACTGCGTTGCAGGCAGGATAACCAAGTATCCCGTGAGTATCAAGCAGAATACAATCGCTGTTTCTCTCACACATCATCACCTAACCGGTGCGTTCATTTCTCCACAATTTCATCTAACCATTCTAGCACTTGTGAATAGGCATCAATTCGATTTTTCAGTTTTGACAACCCATGGCCTTCATCTGGGTACCGCAGAAGCTCCACTGGGATACCCTTCGCTTTGACTTCTTCATAGATCTGGATTGATTCGGACAGTGGCACACGCTCATCGTTTTCGCCCTGGATGATGAACAGCGGACATTCAATTTTATCGACTTTGTGTATCGGTGAAATTTCCTTCAACGTTTCCATATCGTCTTCGAGACTGCCATATTCTGCTTCCCTGAGGCTTCTTCTCCAGTCTGCGGTATTTCTCAGAAAAGTCACGAAGTTGCTGATTCCAACGATATCAACAGCGGCAGTCCAAAGGTCCGGGTATTCTGTGATGGAAGACAACACTGCAAAGCCACCGTAACTTCCTCCATAGATGATTAGCTGGTCACCATTGATAGCATCAACATCGTTCTTGAGATGAAGTGCAAGCTGCTGAATATCGTGTATGGAATCTAGCCGTTTCTCTACGTTGTCTAGGTCCATATACTCACGGCCATACCCAGTACTGCCCCTTATGTTTGGCGTCACAACCGCATAACCAGAAGACAACATGAACTGTATCACGGGGCTGAAACCTGGCCGGATTTGCGATTCTGGGCCTCCGTGGATAACCAATATCGCTGGCCATCCGTGCTTCGGCGTCTCTTCGTCAGGGAGGTACTGGAAGTATGGTACAGTCAAATCATCGAAGCTGCTGTAATCTCGAAGCGATGTATCGACAAAAGAATCAGGGTCAAGACCAGCGGTGCTAACGTCAGTAGCTTTCCAGGCTAGGCGATCGTCTAATTCAATAATCCAAATGTTAGTCGGCTGGTTTGCAGCACTTAGAGTCATTGCCAAGTACTGACCATTGGGAGAAACACTCAGTCCTCTCTGAAATGATCTAGCATCTCCTGACGCCACTACACCCTTCAACGGAGCGTCAAGTCGCTCAAGTTCCCCAATGGATGCATCTGCATGGAATCGCCCACGGTATATCTGACTGAAACCTTCTGCATTCTCAGTGAAGTACGTGAAAGGATCGTCCTCGGCGTAGGCAATTTCCTCCACTTCGTGCTTGATAGGGGGCTCTGTATCTTCTATTGCCCTGAAGGTTCCATCCAAACCAAGAACTGCGAGCTGCCTTGTGTCAGATTCCAAGTCACTCAGCACGAGAATATTATTGGAGTCAATCCATCTAGCTGATTCCCATCGAATCTTCTTGCCTTTCGAAAGGTCCGCGGTGAGGCTTCGAACGGTCTGTTCTTTCCTATCCAGAAGAAGTAGTTCTTGATCTACATTCCCTCTATATTTGTCAAGAATCAGCATTGATTCATCAGAAGAAATGGCTCGGGGTAGTACTATGCCTTCGGTGGGTTTGTATAGCAGCTCCGGTTCGGATGCAGAAATCGGTATTTCTCTTCGATAGATATCTAGACGTGCTTTATTTTCTATATTAGCAATATAGTAGATGGCGTTATCTGTTAAAGAAGTGATTCTGTGTTTTGCTTCCAAATCGTCGGTAATCCATTCCAGCTCATAGCCATCGAGAAGACCAAACTGAAAATTTTCGTCTCCCGCATAATCTCGTGTGAACATCAATGTACCGTCACTTAGGTAACGAGGGCCCGTGCATCGATCTTCTTCAAAGGTCAATCGAGTAGGCCACAAGGCTTTTCCTCGCGTAATACCCACCGTGTAAATCTGGTAAACACCGGGAGCATTGTAGGTAAAAGCAATCTTGTTGTTTTCAGGATGCCAAACAGCTCCTCCAGCAGTCTCAACAGCAAGGTAACGTTCAAACCCACTTCCAGAAGGCATATTTTGATAGCTAGCTGAACAAGGCTTTGAGTTTTGTGATTGTAGAAGACTGGATTCAACTATATCCTGCTCAGCTTTTCCTACAACACATATCAATTGACTTAGCAAAAGCGCGGCAAATTTCCTTCATAATAGAATGAGGTGCAAGAATAGTCTCTACTCAAAAAGGGTGAATTCGAATTTCGCATAAGCCTTATTTCAGGTATTTTGCTATGTAGAACTGGAGATTGCAGAAAATGGGTGACGATAGTTCGGGTGGTCGGGGATTCTATGTTTCTCCTCCGCGTCTTGTAATAGCAAATTTCTTCGTTCTGTTCTTAGTTGCACTTCTCACATTCCAACTGACTATAAGCATTTGGAGAATTTCTTTGTTCGTGATTGGCCTATTATTGACAGGCGCGTTCATCTATTCACTCGTCAAGACCCACCGAATCCCGCAGATTCGAATGGCTCCGCAAGAAGTTGATCTCCTGATTTTATCGGGTCCCTTTGCTACTGTTAGACACCCGAATTTCACAGGCATTCTTATGATGAACATCGCGTTTCTTTGCTTCTTTCCGACATTCTGGCTGATTCCATTTATTCTGGTGTTTGGAGGCATATGGTACCATGAAGCGAAATATGAGGAAGCGGTGCTGATTGAGAAATTCGGTGATAGGTATGAGGAATATAAGCAAAGCACGGGCATGTTTCTGCCCAAATTGGAATAGGATTTCACCGTGCTAGTCCATCCAGAAGATTTGCAAATTTGACGCCTAGCATCCGCTTTTCAGAGGCATAACTACAACCAACAATATCTCGACTCTGTGTGAAAAGTCTTTGCCGATGAATGTGAGTGATCGCAAAACAAGGAAATGATGTAGAAATCAGGCATTTTGCAATTTGATTACTCCATTCCCCTACTCCTTTGTTGACTTTTCACACAGGGCCCAATATCTCCCAAGAAATATATTCATCAATGACTAGCCTAACACACTAATAGCGGTAGAGGTCTGGTGGGCTCTGTGGAAAAGGTCGGTGGAATTGTTTTGAGAGGAATGAATGAGCTGTAAACTCACTATTCAAATGCATGAATCCTGACAATGAGGAGCAAAAGCATGAATCATTCCGATATCTTGGTATGACTTATTCCACAGAGCTGGTCTGGTGGCATATGAAATATAGTGACAAAGAGAAGACTACACTTCAACAATCAGCCGAGGCATCGGAGATTCATGATAGGATTGATACATGGCTGGGAACTGATGTTGGTCAAGACTACGAAATCAAGAAATGGGAGTCCCAAGAAATCACTTTAAAGAAATCATGGATACACAGGTTTTGTATAGTTTTCGTCCTTCTTATTACATTGCCTTCCTTTATTGAATATCTATGTTCAAGGCAGATTTCTTGGTTTGGCCTTTTCTCTTCTGCTTTTTCGATTTTTATCTATCTAGGTTTGCTACGAGCCTTCTTTTGAGACCAGATTAGGATTGACATATTCTTCGAAAACTCTGAGGCTAATCTGACAGTCGAGTCCACTCGAAAGGAAGAAAAAGAAATTGCCTTTGATCCACTTGGAAAAACTATCGAAGGAAGAGTCTCCAACTCTAAAACTCCTTCTTTTTCTTGACACGGGTATTTCCTGCGAAAACTCGAATAGATGATGCGAAATGTGGGGAGAATGAGAAATCGGCAACCTCGCTCAGAAATAAGAAACCTCTATATATTGAAGAGACAAACAAATCGGCAAGTCCATATTGGCAGGAATGGTTGCTATATGCAATACACAGGGGAGGAGACGATTCGGTTCCCACAGTTCGAAGAAATGCCACCCGTAGAAAAAAGAATAGAAGAGTGGTTACACAGCGCGGTGGGAGCAAACTATGAGATAAAGAAGTGGAACTCTGAAGAGATTGTTTTGGAAAAGTCTTGGAATGAGAGTTCCTGTTTGGAATACTACTGCTTTGGCTTCTGGGTGTTTTTTATGGGCGAACGAATCAGAATGACCATTCAACCTGGAAAATCAGAGGTTTACTTGACTGTTGAATCTACGAAGAAGCAACAAGCAGAACTCGAATTTGATTCATTAATTAAGGCAATTGGGGATCCGGGTGCAACTACAGAAAATGTTCCAGTCGATAACTGGGGACTCTAGTATGTCAGTAAATGAGGAATCAACAAACGCGAAATATGAGGGAAGCGAAACAATCATTCCACCCTGGTAGGTGGAAAATGAAATGGTCGGTAACACGATTGACTCAGTCATCATTGCGCTTGAGACCTATTTGTCAGATTGTGGAGCAATTTCCATTCACGAATGAGAGCCCTTTTTGGTCCTCGGAAGAGGATGATAACCAGATTTCCGTAGAGACTCTCTGAATCGGCAAGAACAAAAGCACAGTTTCAGATATCAAGTGAGGTCTATCAAACCGTATAGCATTTCCAGTAGACTAAGGTAGAGCCGGAAGAGTAAGCTCTATCTTGCGGTCTACTGACATGTTTTCTAAGTGGCGATACCATTGAATCTACCTGTAATCATCGTACACGGCGGAGCAGGGAAATGGAGTGATGAACGCATTCCAATCGGCCTTGAGGAAGTAGAGAAAGCTGCGAAAATAGGATTCAGAATCCTCGAAAAGGGAGGTACAGCTCTCGATGCCGCGGAAGGCTGTACTGTATACATGGAATCATGCGGTAATCTCAATGCCGGAGTTGGAGCCCGCAAGACCATAGATGGAATCAGAGAGTTGGACGCCATGATTGTCGATGGTCTAAATCTCCAGTCAGGAGCAGTCATGGCTGTAAAGGGCGTACGACACCCAACCCCACTTGCTAGATACGTTATGGAAGAGACGAAATACAATCAGATAGCCGGAGAAGGAGCCAGATTACTGTATCAGGAAATGATCAACAAAGGTTATCGAGAAGAAAGTGAGCCAGGGTATCCAGAACCAAGAATTCAAGCTGATGCCGCTGATACGGTCGGATGTGCTGTGGTGGATGAGAAGGGACGTATAGCAACCACCTCATCTACAGGAGGTATCTCCGATAAGATTCCTGGTCGCGTGGGTGATTCGCCAGTTCTCGGAGCTGGGGCATACGCTAATGAAATAGCGGGGGCAACAGCTACAGGTTATGGTGAACACATCATTCGGGTCCAGTTGACAAGAATGGTTGTGCTATATATAGAACAGGGCATGGACGTGCAATCAGCCTGTAAGAAAGCCATGGACTTGTTCGAAGAGAAGACTGGAAGCGAAGCAGGCGTCATAGCTGTCGATAAGCATGGTGAGTACGGTTGGGCGCTCAATACAAAAGCTATGCCATCAGTTGTTATTTCGCAATCTATCGATAACATGAAATCTAAGACCTTCTGTGAATAACATAACTCATCTGTAGGAGGAAATGAAACACTATGTCAAAACCTGGAGAACTTAATCAATACATAAAGGGGGGTCAAGCATTAGTTTGGCCCAAAAAATATGCCGTGGTAAAATCAGAAGAGCCTGTTCAAGACTGCTTTGCAGTGGTGCAAGATCAAACCGAAATCACATTGGTGCTCGAAGAAGAAAACTTGGATAATGTTCCGGTAATTGAAGTGGAAAAAGGATGGCGCATCATCACTTTCGATATGGTACTACCCTTTGGTGTTGTAGGATTCTTGGCACACATCACTCAGGCTCTTGCCAAAGCTAGACTTCCCATCTTTACTCTATCAGCCTATTCAACTGACCATATTCTTGTGAAGGAAGAGAATCTCGTTAGAGCCAGTCAAGTATTGGAGTCGCTTGGTTTGATTGTAGATGAACTCTGAAACTACCTTGTTCGGTCAAGTAGTTATTCCGAAGATGTCTGTTCCAGAAGCCTTTCAATGATTGAAGAATAGTCATTGTAAGTACGCAGTCCCGGCAATTTGCCTACCGGTTCTCCATTCTTGAATACAACGACCATTGGAACCGATTCAACCCCAAACTGCTGTGCTGCACGTTGATTTCGATCAATGTCTATTTTAGCCAGAAACGCTTCGCCCTTGTAGTCTTGAGCCAAACGATTGAATATCGGGGTAAGCGCTTTGCAAGGACTACACCACTCCGCATAGAAGTCAACTAGAGCTATGTTGGTCTTCTTGAGGGTTGACCAGAAATCGCTTTCAGTCAAATGCTCTACTTTCCCTTTTGCCAGTGGTTCTCGAACCTTTGGCTGTTGAGATTGTTTTATGAGCTCCTGCATCTTCCGTTTCCGTATTTTCGCAAGCTCCTCATCTTCCGTCAACGCCAACATCGCCTGTGCAGCTCGTATGCACAACCGATAAAAAGTCTTCGGTGAAGCAAGATAGCGACCGGGTGAATCACATCCAAGTTATGAAATACTATGTTCAATTCCCAGTTGTTATATGGTGGCGGACAACCCAGAAGACAGAGGAAGAATCGAAAGTGGCAAAGAGCAACAGAATGTACTACGCCATGATACTTGCCTGTATGTTCTTCTGGGGTGGAAGTTGGGTTTCAGGCAAAATCCTCGTAGACGTTGCTCCACCATTTACGATAGGCTTTTTCCGGTTCGCTATCGCTTCCGTATTCTTCTTGCCCCTGCTGTTACTCAGGAAGGATTCTTTCGATAGCAGTCTTTCTCGTTCGGATTATGGCTATTTCGTCTTACTTGGTCTGACGGGCATATTTGGCTACGGGATACTCTTTCTGACCGGTATGCGCTTCACAACAGCAGCGCAAGGTTCGATAATAGCAGGATTCAATCCAGCATCAGTTAGCATCTTTGCACACATCATCCATAAAGAGGAGCTCGAATCCAGATGGCGGTATGTGGGTTTTGTGCTCAGCTTCCTTGGTATCGTCTTCGTCATCGGTGTTCAATCCCTGATCAACTTCAGATTGGAATATCTAATAGGCAATTTGCTCATCCTCTGTGCGATGATTATTTGGGGCATCTATTCTTCTATCGGAAAGGCAGCCATGAACAAGATGTCATCAATCCAAGCCACCGCAGGAGGTACTTTCGTAGGAGCTGGATTCTTTGCAGCTGGAGCTGTAGCTGAAGGGTTCTGGAGTTTACCGGCTATGACCAATCCAGTATTCTGGTTGCAGGTAGCTTTCCTCGGAATTCTTGTTACTTTCGTGAGTTTCCTATTCTACTTTCACGCGATTAGGAACCTTGGGGCCACACAGACAAGCGTATTCATCAATCTCGTTCCTGTTTTTGGAACGTCCCTTTCCATTTTCCTTCTTCAGGAGCCCATCTATTGGACTTTCATTGTAGGCCTCGTTCTGGTGGTTTTGGGGATTCTTGTCATAAATTATCCTAAAACCCATTCTGAGAAAAGCAAGACTGCTTTAGTTACATCGGAAGACACATAATACAGAAAGATGCTCTTTCTTAGTTGCCTAGATTAGAATTGAGGATGCACCTCGTATGGATGCTTATCACAAGTTACTCCAAGAGTTTCACGATATTGTTCTACTTGATTCTGTTCAATCAATGATTCACTGGGATTTGGAAACCTACATACCTCCCAAGGGCGTTAAGCAAAGAAGCGAGCAAATGTCTTTGCTGAGTAGACTAGAACACAGGATGACAACCAGTGAGAAGGTGGGAAAACTCCTTGAGGAAACAGAGAAGGAAATGGAAGACCTGACCAAAGAGCAGAAACGGAACCTACATCTCATCCGAAGGAAGTATGAAGAAGAGACATCTCTACCTGAGGATCTCGTTGGATCTTTGAGTAAGCAGAAGGCCATCTCTGTTGACACTTGGAAGAAAGCAAAGGTGAAGAATGATTGGAGCATCTTTGAGCCTGAACTTGAGAAAACGATAGAGCTTTCAATCGAACGGGCTGAAATCCTGATGGATGCCAAGGATATGCCATCAGTCTACGATACCATGATTGATGATTTCGAAAAAGGAATGACGAAAGAGAAGATTGCTTCAGTATTCTCTGAACTCAGAAGGGGCCTAGTTCCACTGACACAGAAATGTGCAGAGGTGTCTTCCGATGTCAAAACAGATTTTCTCAACAGGGTAGTACCAATTGAAACACAGAAGAAGATCGCCACGGATTTGGCAACAACTATTGGCTACGACACAACATCAGACGAAGCAGTAGGGCGAATAGATCCCACCGAGCATCCATTCACAACCGGTTACTATGATGATGTTAGGATCACTCTCAACTACAAAGAGAATAACTTGGTCGGGATGATGTATGCTGCCCTTCACGAGGGTGGCCACGCTCTATATGAACAAAATATGAATCCAGACTGGAAATATCAGCCTATAGGCCAAGCTGCAAGTTTTGGAATCCATGAGAGCCAATCAAGATTCATAGAGAATATGGTTGGAAGGTCACCAGAATTTTTGGAGTACTATTATCCTCGTTTGAATGAGCTAACAGATGATCTGTTTTCCGATATTGACAAGTCGAGGTTCGCCAAAGCTGTTAATCTCGTAGAACCCTCCAAGATAAGAATCGAGGCGGATGAAGTTACATACTCGCTTCACGTCATTATTCGTTTTGAGATTGAGAAAGCACTTTTCGGAGGCGAGATTGAAATATCAGATCTTCCGCAGGTCTGGAATGACAAATACGATGAGTACCTCGGAGTCGAAGTCGAAAATGACTCAGAGGGTGTCATGCAAGACACTCACTGGGCCTCTGGATACTATGGCTACTTCCCATCTTATGCGCTAGGCAACGTCTACGATGGTATGTGGTTACAAAAGATAAACAAAGACATGCCCAAATGGCAGAAGAATCTCACACGGGGCAAAGTCACCCCTGTGACGGAATGGCTAATCGAGAATGTACACCACTATGGGTCATTGTACGATCCCGCAGATTTGATTGAGGAAGTTGTCGGCAAGCGTCCGAAAGCCCAACCGTTCCTCAGCTACCTAGAGGATAAGTATTCGTCGATATTTGGCTTCTAGTCGGAGTAGATACAATTCTGGCTGGAACAGAGAAAACGCGTTTGTTGTATTGCTATATGCCCGCTGCAAATGGTGCTGTTTCATTCCAAGTTGCATTTATGATTCTCGAAAGCCTATCGCGTAAACAAAGAAACCCCCAAATATGGCCAGAATCAAAACAGCCCCCCTCGCTGATTCCACAGCAAAATCCAGCTAGGAGCTCATTCCATGGACAAGATTTTCGACCACCGCGATAACAATAAATACAGCAAGATTGTATTTGGCGATTTGGACTGCAGGTAAGAGACATGAAGATTAAACGGATTCTACGATACATCTTGCTTCTTTTATGTTACATCTGCATAGGTCTCTTTGGATTCATTACAGTCCTCTACCTCTTCTTTGAAACCTCCTCACTTGGCTGGATCATCGCTTTGGTCTATCCCAGTGTTGCACCACTGCTCTTCCTCCTCGTTCTAACAAGTGGGCTGATCATCATTAGGTTTTCATTCATGGGCAAACGAAGAGAGATGTCAATCATCGCGTTGATTTGTACATTCATTTTCATTGGAGCTGTTATACCCTACCCAGCGGTTCCGTTTGGTATTGCTGAAGCAGAGAATCAGATGTTGTCAAACTACGGAAGAAGTTACGCTAATCTGGATACTTCTTCAATGCGACCTGCGCCATACTCAGTTTTTGACAGTCTGTTCGGAATCTCCATTGACCGGACAGAATTCAGTGTGCAATACGACATACCCTATATGGACAATGGCCAGGATACCCTTCGGTTTGATTGGTATTGTCCAGAGGGCAAGGGACCCTTCCCGGTTATTATAGCGATTCACGGTGGGGCTTGGGTTCTTGGCGATAAGGGAAGTGCAAACATTCCAGTCTTCAATCAATATTTTGCATCAAAAGGGTATGTAGTATTCGATATCCAGTACGGGCTTTTTGATGTTTCAAGCCTACCCGATTCATTCGGGGCATTCACTTCACTTCCACAGTTTGGACCTTCATACAATGGGAGTTACACCATTGAAGACCAAATAGAGAATGTTGGCTATTTCACGAAGATGCTTGAAACCAACAGCTCAAAGTACAATGCAGATATGGACAACGTCTTTGTTGTCGGCAGGTCAGCAGGGGGAAATCTTGCTTCGCTCGTGACACTTGGCTACAAGAACCCTCTGTTTGCCGGGAATTTCTCCAGTACTATGACTGTCAGAGGAGGGATTTGGATCTATCCAGTGACAAACATCACACGAGATGAAGCAGGGTTTTTTGACCCCCTTGTCGAGGGAAGCCTCCCAATTGAGGATCAGTACAAGAAACTATTCGCGGCCTCTCTCATCTTGAATAGCACGATTGTTCCACCAATCATGATTGTCCATGGAAGCAAAGATGGACTTGCTGATTATCAGAGTCAGGGAGTGAGCTTTCACAAACTGGCGAAGAATCTTGGGCACAAATGCCTTTTGATCACCATACCTTGGGCGGGGCATGGTTTTGACTACAACTTCTATGGATATGGAGGGCAAATCTCAACGTATTACATTGAACGATTTATTGCCTTAGAACTGGAAGGACGCTGAAAGCTATGTGTATAGTAGAATATCTCAAGAATTTCAAGGCACTCAGGATATATTCGTTTCTGACGTCGTTGCTATTGACCCTGAGTGTTTTCTTGTTCCAAGTTGGGGCGCTAGGAAATCTATTGATTCAGTCAATGGCTTCTATAACAATAATTCTTGGCACTATTCTCGAGCTGTTTCATATCTTGATATTGATTCAATTAACAAATAGAAATGACAAAGTTGGATGGGTTCTTCATCGCTTCGCGTACGGGACATTGGGGGTCATGATATTCTCATTTCTATCAATAGTTGGTAGCACATTTCTCTCAACCTTCTTCATCTTTGGACGTGACGTTATGATAGTCGCTGTAATCGGATATGTTGTGCAAGCCAGCTTCGGAGTTTGCCTTTCATCAGTCTGCTATCACTTTGTATCAATCGAAGGCGCTTGGCAGAATTGATTCAAGAACATCGATGGCCCTGGAGACCATTGAATGGCCTCAGTAGCAATCAAAAGGCCATCAGACAGCTGCACAAGCCACAGCCATCACCTTCCGACAAGCATCCTCGTCAAATAGCACAGCTGTAGATTATTGCCATCCGCTATACTGGGTTGGTTGTGGTTCAGTTTGCGCAGCTTTGAATATCAAAGCACATGCCGCACCAGCTACCAGACCGCCAAGATGTGCAAAGTAGGCAGTAGCTGATGTATCCCATAGTAGGAAACCGAATACGAGCTGCATGATTGCGAAATACACGACATATCTTCTCGCACTTAATTGCACGAAGAAATAGCCTAGGAGAACGTTAAGTCGGCGAGCAGGGAAGAGTAGCCCATAGACAGCAATGAGACCAGCTATTGCTCCAGATGCACCAAGCGTAGGTATGGTCAGCGAGGCAGGAGCAAAAAGAGCAAACACAGCATGAAGGAGAGTTCCAACAACACCAGATACAAGGTATGTAAACAGGAAGTACCAATGGCCCAGAGAGTTCTCACAATCGTCAGCGACTACATAGAAGAAAAGCATGTTGAAGAAGATGTGAGTAGGACCCCCGTGCATGAACATGGAGGTAAAGATAGTCCAGAGCTTCTGCCCGGCGAAGAATTCTGCTGGAACAAATGCCCATTCGAGTAGAAAATTGTCATCAAATAATTGCAGCATGAACATAGCTACATTCAGAATGATAATGACTACCGATACATACTGCTTCATGAAGGGAACCCGGTCATCTCGCACTTCCCATGCCATTTTTCTCATCCAACTTTTGTTGATAACCGCAATTCGTAAGCATCCCTCTTTAACAGTTCGATTTGCAGAGACTCTTGTGTTCTGATAATTTCAAGAGATAAACTTCAACTTGACCTTGGTATTGGTATTGTACTATTCTTTGCACTCATCGCCATTTTCTACGTAGTTAAGAAACCTAGGAGTTAAAGTTTCCCAAGCATTTCCAGAGACACCAATCCAACAGTTGTTCTAATCTCAGGTATCTAGGTCTGCGCAGGAATTCGTGCTTGACCATTAGTCGCATGACTTTCGTGTGTCTCTTCTCATTCATGCTTTGATTGTCTCTTCCTTATTCAGATACTTTATGTATTTAGTTAGCTATCGTTAATAGACGTGAATAACTATGGCCAACGAGATTAGAGAAGTAAGATGGAAAAGAAAGAGTCAACCAGGCCAAGAGGGAGCCGGAGTTCGCATAAGACGTGCAATAGGGCATCAAGACGTAGAGGAACTTGATCCATTTCTTCTGTTAGATGAATTCGGCTCAGAAACGAAGGATGATTACGACGCGGGCTTCCCCTCGCATCCCCACCGAGGTTTTGAGACTGTCACATACATGCTGGAGGGTAAGGTCGAACATGAAGACAGCACGGGACGAAGAGGTGTAATTGGTCCTGGTGATATTCAGTGGATGACAGCAGGTAGCGGAATTATTCATTCAGAAATGCCAAGAACGGACAATGGAGGGTTAAGAGGATTGCAGCTCTGGGTAAATCTTCCAGCCGAGAAGAAGATGACACAACCCACATACCGAGGCTATGACAAAAGTGCAATTCCCGAAGTAGAATTGTCAGAAGGTGTTAAAGTGAAAGTTATAGCTGGGACGGTATCTGGAATAGAAGGACCCATTCAAGATTTTGCTACCAATCCCGAATACCTAGATGTACAGATGCAAGCTGAATCAGAATTCCAGCATACAGTGTCAAAGAAACATACAGCTTTTGCTTACATGCTCCATGGCGAAGCTGAGTTTGGCGAGGAAAGAAAAGGAGCATCGGCTCGTGAATTGGTGGTTCTCGAAACTGGGACAAAAGTTGTGGTTCGAACCGATGAAGATCCGGCTCGGTTTATACTGGTTTCAGGAAAACCTCTTGGAGAACCTGTAGCTTGGCGTGGTTCAGTTGTCATGAACACGCAAGAAGAAGTCCAACAAGCATTCAATGAGGTTAGGAATGGCAGCTTTGTCAAGGCGAAATGAACGAAAGAGTAGCGCTATTATTCTTCAATCTCCAGCAGATGCATATCAGGTTCGGCATGGTCCAGAAGAGCCTGCAACCCTTTGAAAACTGAGTATCCATCAGGATACATGAATCGCCAGACGTCGCCCTGTTTGATATACGTCTGCTTCCATGATTCTTCTTGCTTCTCAGCCATACTATGCCGCCCCAGAAAATGTCTGTTCTGCTATGTTCTCAAAAAGAGAAGGGGGTTTGGCAATCTCCCAAGCCCCCATTTGTCTTCTTCTTTCTAGTTCAGGTTTTACTACCCAACTATGGAGAATCCGTCGAATGCTAACGTTGGCACCTCAGCCCCATACGGAACAAGGGTCTTATCCTCGCCGATGCGAATGAGATTTGCTAGACCTTCGTAGAACTTGCCTGAGACGCTAGTCGATTTTAGTGGGCATTTCTTCTCCCCATCTTCCACGAGGTACACTGAATTTGCAACCACAGAGAATTCGCCTGTACTGACATTGGTATGAAACATACCGATTGGCGGCTCAGTGATGAGAATCGCCTTGTCTTCAAATGAGGAAATGATATCCTCGTGGAATCCTTTACCCGCAGCCACATCAAGGAATTTCATGGAAATAGAAGGTGGCGATTCGTATGGTGTCGCTCCACCGAATATTCCTCCACCTCGAGAGCTGTTTCCCGTAGAGCCGCTGCCAAATTGCCGACCATAGTAAGTATCGAACAAGAAGCTCTTCAGAACTCCATTCTCGATGATGACGTTCTTCTGCTGGGGATAGCCTTCTGCATCAATTGCTTCGGTACCCATACCGGTTGGTTTCTGACCATCGTCAATCAGTGTGAATCCCTCGGAAGCGATGGTATCACCAATCATGTCACATAGAGGTGATATTCCTTCAACAACAGGTCTGCCGAGAGTAGCCTTACCGATGCTTGAGAGAAGATATGCGGCGGCGGCTCTAGGAGCCCATATGGTTGGTAATGTTGTCGTCTCATCCAACTTTTCTGCACCTAGCTGATCCACTGCAGATTGTGCTGCGTTCTTACCTACACCCTCCGTTTCGAAAAGGCGTTCACGGGCCCCATCGAAATCATATGCGGACTTGCGTTCACCATTTTGAATCGCAATCACGTGACCCACGCAGTAATTGGACACTGACCGGGTTGCAGCTTCAATTCCCAACGAGTTGACGACCGCATAGCCGCCCCAGCTTGCTTCAGCGGAGCCGCCAACGACCTTTGCTCGTTCATCAACGGATCGAGCTTCTTCCACAATGGATTCACTGTGTTCAATCAGGTCATCAACACCCAGCTCAAGTATTGCTTCATCTGCAAGGCCTTCCTTAGCGGGTTTCTCTCGTTCACAGAATCCTTCAAATTCTTCATCAGGGACAGCAGCAGTATCAGCAACTTCGAATGCTTCTTTCACGCTGAGATCAATCCGCTCTCGTTCAATTCCGCTTGCGCAGGCAAAACCAACTTTCTTGCCTTTCGCCGCCCGAACAGCATTTCCAGCAACGATACCATCCTTAGCAGATACGATACCCTGCTCGATTTCGGCTTCCGCACTATTGTACCAGTACAAGTAGATTTCAAAATCCGCATCATACTCTGACTGAGCATGCTTCAAGCCTGTATCAGCTAGAGATAGCAGTTTACTCTTCAAATCGTCGTAATTCATTGTCATTTTCATTTCCTCCTATCTAAGCTTCTCCTCCAAAGGTGACGCCATCCATTACTAGTTTCGGTCCTCCTAGGCCTGTTGGTAATGGAAATTGATCGCCTTTGCCACACCCGCCGAAATAACCAGAGTAGAGTTCCAGCTCCTTCGTAGCTCCTTCTACCTGCGCCAAGAGTTGTAGGATATTGCCCGAAAGCGATACTTCTCGAAGGGGATACTGTATTTCGCCGTCCTCAACCCAATACCCACGGATTGCTTTGAATAAGAAAGATCCATCGCCGGAAACCTGACCTCCCGAAGTCTGAATAGCATATACACCTTCGTCCACCATTTCGAGCGCCTCTTCCTCGGTTAAATCACCAGGCTCGAAGAAGGTGTTTGTCATTCTGGGAATCGGCGGGAAGACGAAGTTGACTGCCCGAGCATTGCCAGTCGGCTTCTGCCCTAGTTTTTCTGCAGTACCCCTATTGTGAAGATAATGTGTTAGCACACCCTCATCGAGGACTTTAGTCATGCTGCATGGAATCCCTTGATCGTCAAACGGAACCCATAGTCCGCCAAGCTCATCGATATCAGGCACTCCACCATCCACAATTGTTGCATGCTCGGTTCCTAGTCTCTCGTCCATTTTACTGGTCAGCGGAGAGCCACCTGTAACCACGAAATCAGCCTCGCTTAGGTGCCCAAATGATTCATGCGCCAACACACCGACCAAATGATTCTCAATCAAAGTCCGGAACTGACCCGCGGGACAAGCTTTCGCTTCTAGTTGCTCCTTGGCTATATCACCCGCAGTAGCGCCGATATCCTCTGGTGTTTGGCCATTGGTTTCAAAAAATTCAAGGCCGAAAGTTCCACCATGTCCTTCACGACCCGTAACAAGATTCCCCGCTTCGGTTCTCGAAGTTACACTGCACCGCATATCAGTAACAAGAAACTCCCAATCTACGACAGAACCGTCACTATTGGTAAGCAGCTTCTGTCCAAATAGCTCTCCATATAGCCCTCTGACATTCTTGATATTCTCACCATGTTCTCTCGCAGTCTCAACTGCTCTGTTCACCATATCGGTTTTGAAACTCAATTCCCTTTCTCGGGGGTGAATCTTTACTGATCTTGTATCAGAAGCTGATGATTTGACAGCTGGTCGCTCATCGAAAGGCAGTTTCAATTTTGCGGCCCCTGCTGAGGCCTTAGCCATTCGATAAGAACGTTCAGTTGCTGCTTCGAGATCTCCTTTCTCAAGAGAAGCAGTAAAAGAGAAACCAGATACGCCTTCTACATAACACGTTACTCCGACTCCTCGCCGCGACTTACTCTGGATCTCTTTCCAGGTATCGTCTGTGCGATCAAGCGTTCGCAGCGTGAGGTCTTCGTAACGAGCTTCAACAAAATCAGCACCTAGGTTTTCCCCTTTCTCAACACAGTGCTTTATTGCATCTAACATTTCCAATTACCTCGTCAGGATTTGGTTCTCAACTCGTCGGGTAAATGTCCCGGAATCGCATAGCCCGCATTCCTAAACTAGGAATGAGCAGTTCAGCGCCTAACCCTGTCGTTATTTGCAGTAGTTCAACCATTTTATACCTAACCTATCACGTAAAGACCAGAGAAGTAATCCCGAGCAAGAAGAATAGGGAAAACTTGACTTCTCTAGTACATTGCATCAGTCTCTGTTGCTTCTCTATCATTCATTCTTCCCGCGATAGAATTCCCTAACCCACAAGCCAAATGTAACAAGACCAACTCCAATCATCATGGAAGCCTGTAGCCACAGAACAATCTCAAGCAAGCATTGGCATCTTAGGTGAATACATAGTTCATCCAGTCAAAAGGCAACGTCAAGACAATCAAGAACATGCCCGGAAAGAATACGATTTCCCACACCTCTGCACTTTTCCGCATTCAATCATTTCATGAATAAGATAGCGCTTTCACCAAAAAATCTGAGGGTTTTTGGAGTGATACCAAAATGCAGTCACCAACTAGGATTTGGTCTGAGCACTCTTTTACTAACCGAATCCACGAGCATACTACAGCCTGCTTCATTCCAGAGGTGGTCTCCCCGGTACCATCAAAAGAACACTTCCAAAGGAATATATAATCGAAACTCGGGAGAGTAACACGAATTGGATAAAGTTGTTACGACATAGTTTCAAAATATCAGAGAGCTATTCAACATGATGACAGAGAAGAAATGGATTGGAGCAGTAGCAATCGTTTCTGTCGTGTTGGTAGGCCTCCTGAGTGCAGGAATTCTTTTGCAGACAGGACAACCAACGGGAGACACGATACAAATCACAGATATGCTCGGAAGACAAGTAGAAGTACCAGATGAAGCACAGAAGGTTGCTGGACTTGGAATAGGCGCGATACGGACGCTGGTTTATCTTGAAACTACAGACCGGATTGTTGGATGTAGCGCTACAGACAAGAAACTGAATGATACGCTGCCTTATTTGCTAGCACAACCTGAAATAACAGACCTTCCGGAAATAGAATCTAGCGAAAGCGTGAATATGGAATCCATTGTAAGTTTGGATCCCGACGTCATAATCGCCTCGTACTATTCAGTTGCTGATGCTGACAGAATCCAAGAAGATACTGGCATTCCAGTAGTTGTTGTTAGGCCTGGCGAGGGCGCCTCAGAGCCACTTAACTACAGCAGTGAATCTAACGATTTCTACCGATCTGTCAGGATCGTTGGAAATCTCACCAATAAGCAAGATAGAGCTGAAGACATAGTATCCTACATCAAGGCCCTCGTAGACGACCTTGACCAAAGGACCGCCAGTATCGCAGAAGGCAGTAAGCCAAACGTGTACGTAGGAGGTTTATCGAGAAAGGGACCGCATGGCTTAACCATGACCCAGCGTAAGTATCCTCCGTTCGTTCTAACTCGCTCAAAAAATGTTGCTGGGGATGTTCAAGCACCGTCAAATACTGTAGAAATCGATTCAGAGCAGCTCATCAGTTGGGATCCCGATATTATCTTCGTCGATGAGGTAAACTTACCGTTGGTCGTTGAAGACATAACCGATCCGAAATTCAGCAATCTTACGGCTGTCATCAATGAAGAGGTCTATGGCGTCTTTCCGTATCCGAGATATGGCCTGAACCATGGCGTGGTTTTTGCAAATTCATACTATGTTGGAAAGGTGCTTTATCCCGAGCAGTTCAGCGATGTCAATGTCACACAAAAAGCCGACGAGATTTTTGCTTTCCTCATTGGTGAACCTGTGTATGATATCATGGAAGAAGACATGGGCGGCTATACAAGACTGAATCTAGAATAAGCAGGTGAATTCCACTGCAAGGCAAGCAACAGACAATAGAAGAATACAGGGGCCAAATAAGGAAGAAAACACTCTTTCTGATAGTTTCGGGGCTTTTGTTGTTCATCTCCGCCCTTGCAGCTATCGGAATCGGAACTGTCCAAATTCACCCTTTTGAAATACTGCTGACACTTATTGGTCAGAGTGAGGGGTCAGCATCAATCATCATCTGGCATATTCGACTTCCCAGGGTTATCGCAGCGGTATTTGCAGGGATGGGGTTGGCGGTGGCTGGGTCCGTGATGCAGAGCATACTGATGAACCCGCTCGGTTCCCCATACACACTTGGAATATCACAATCTGCCGGCTTCGGTGCAGCATTCGCAATCGTAGTGCTGGGAGTCGGTAGCAGTCAGTCCGTATTTGCGAATGTTCCATATCTCATTCCAATCTGTGCGTTCGGATTTTCGCTTGTCGCTGTTTCTGTGATAATCTTGTTGGCGAGGTTTAGGACGGCAACGCCAGAAATCATGATTCTTTCCGGGGTTGCATTGGGATCTCTATTCACAGCAGGCCTCGCAGCATTGAAGTACTTCGCAGAGGATGTACAGCTTGCAGCAATCGTATTCTGGATGTTCGGTGATTTGAGTAGGGTCTCGTGGAGCGAACTCGCGATAATAGCATCGGTTGTGCTCCCGGCACTGCTTTTCATTCTCTACAATCTATGGAATTACAAAGCACTGGTTACAGGTGATGAAACAGCAAAGAGTCTAGGTGTAAACGTTGAACGGGTAAGAATAAGTAGCCTCCTTGTCGCTTCACTCGTCACTGCTCTGATAGTCTCCTTTACAGGCATAATCGGTTTCATCGGCTTAGTTGTTCCCCACATAATTCGGAAGATAATCGGTGGTGACGATAGGTTCTTGATACCCGCATCTTGTCTAGTCGGATCTACTCTTCTACTCGTGTCCGACACAGTAGCCAGGACTATTATCTCACCGGTAGTCCTGCCTGTTGGCATTCTTACTTCTTTTCTGGGCGCTCCGCTGTTTCTGTATCTTGTGATTAAGGGAAGGAGTTACTGGTGAAGCTCGCTGTCAATGGATTATCATTTAGCTACAATCACAGGTCGGTATTGAAGGAGATTGACTTGCGTCTCGATAGCGGAGAGCTACTTGCCATCTTGGGACCAAATGGGTCTGGGAAGACAACACTTCTCAAATGCATTGATGGTATCCTACGTCCTCAGAGCGGAACAATTACTATCGACGGAAAAAGCATTGATGAGTATACTAGATCGGATATTGCAAAAATTATGGGCTATATTCCCCAGAGTAACGGCAGGACGTTTCCCAATACGGTCTTTGATGCGATGCTGCTTGGGAGAAAGCCACACATTCAATGGGCACCGACGAACAGGGATTTGGAGATAGTATCAGATCTCATCGAACAGCTCAAGCTTGAAGAATTCACCCTTAGGCATATTACTGAACTCAGCGGGGGTGAAAGACAAAAAGTCATGATTGGCAGGGCTTTAGCTCAAGAACCCTCAATACTCCTTCTGGATGAGCCAACCAACAACTTGGATTTGAAGCATCAAATGGCCGTACTGGAGCTGGTGAAAGAAGAAACAAACAAGGGCCTTTCAGTCATCATGGCATTGCATGACCTAAATCTTGCCTTGAGATTCTGTGATAGAATCCTGATGCTGCATGAAGGGCATGTCTACGCTGAAGGAGGTTTGGATGTACTTACGCCCGAAGCAATAGAAGCAGTGTATGATGTGAAAGTGAGTACTGTAGAATACTCGAGAGGCGTTTTTGTAATTCCGGAGCGATTTAACGTTAAAGCAACTAAATAGATTGGCTAGAAAAGAGGATTGGCATTGAGCCGTTTATTGTTGCTACGCTCATTCTTGTCGCTGCATTCCTAGGCCTACTACGAGTTAAAGATCCAATAAGAAACAAGAACCAATGAAAATGTAATTAGTCACACTTCAACTTCCGGAGTATTGATGGGAAGGAGCGTCATCGTTTCACTTGATTTATTCTCAGGAAATGGATTCGTTAAGTATCAACGTCCATGAGTAGGAGTTTTAAGGCCAAAGAGTATTATCATGGTCGGGAACATGACTACAAATATAGAAGCTCAGAAATACCCTCAAGATCCAGATAAAATAGCAGAGCTACTGAAGGCTATCTGGAATCTCAATGATGAAGAACGTGAGAAAGTCATCCGCTATATAAGATCTATATCTCCATCTCGAGAAAGGAAAAACAAAATCACGTTCTCATGGGCCGGGGGATTGAGTGAGTTTCGTGATGAATTCACTTCTTTGGAATTAGAGAAGAAAGCATCCGAATGGAGAGACCAATGATTCTAATTGACACAAATGTCTTTCTAGAGATACTTCTTGAACAAGAAAGAGCTGAAGAAGCATCTAATTTCATTGATCAGCAGAGCACAGATGAAATCTTCATCAGTGATTTCACAATCCATTCAGTTGGAGTTATTATGTTCAGGCCTTCTATCAACAAGCATGAACTGTATCATGATTTTGTTCATGATGTTCTTCTTAATGCGGGCGTCAGAACATTGACACTTTCTTTGAGCGATACGCCAAACCTTGTTTCTTCTGCTAGGAATCATAATCTCGACTTCGACGATGCGTATCAATACGTACTATGTAAGAAACATGACCTTGATATCGCCAGCTACGATAGTGATTTCGATAGTACTAATCTGCATAGAATTGAGCCTTGAAAAGGGTCATCAGGTCCTCTATACGCAATTCTATGTTCAAAAAAATCATGAGAATTCTCATCATTAGCTAAGTAGCAATGGGCATGTGCTCGAGGAAAAAGCCCAGTATCAAACTGAGACTAGCTGAGACAACACAATTCAAATTTCAGATTCGGGAATGTTGATAGTAAGAAGCGTCATCATTTCGTTCGAGTTATTTCGATACCCATGAACAGCCCCTTTGGGAATCTGAACAAGTTTGCCCGGCATAATATCATATTCCTTATCATCCAGCCAGCCAACTCCGTTACCACTGATGAAGTAGAGCACATGGTGATAATCGTCCCTATGCTCAGAAAACTCACCTTTTGGCTCCACTTGCGTAAGAGTGATCTTCGTGCCTGACGCAAGTCCAGATACGAGTGGAAAACCGACGATACCTTCAGTAATCTCTTCTCTAACTACCGTAAAATCACCTTTGTTTACTTCTTTGATTAGCTTCTGAAACATCCTGTTGCCATCCTTAACTTTTTTTGAAGAGAGACGGTGGATACATTCCAATTCAGTATAACTAAACTATGAATTATTCGGATTCGATTGACAGGTCTCTTGAATATTCTTCGCAAGGCTAAGAGAATGAACCCATAAATCCAAAGAGTATTGCGATGGACTTATTATTAGGACAATATACGCAGGCTAGAACTTGAAGGCGCGTCATCTATGAAGTACAAAATCCTCCTCTTTCTTTTTGCTTTGCTTATGCTCAGTAATGCTCAAACAGCTGGGAAACATACCTCAACATCGCACCCCAAGATTGATGGTAGGGGTTTCCAAGCCGCTTACACCCCACATGGCCCGATTTCCATCACAAGTGATAGTGATTTCGAAACACAGGGGTGGCCAGGAAACGGATCGAAAGCAAATCCGTATCTAATTGAGGGATTAAACATAACAACTAGTGATCGCTGCATTAAAATCGACTCAACAACCGCTCATTACAAAATCAAGAATTGTTTGCTATCTGCACCCAGTCCCACGAATAATCCTGGCTTGTATCTTTACTCAGCACCTAACGGGACCATTCAGGATTGTGTGATGGAAAAACATCGAAGCAACGTCTGGCTTAGCGTTTCTGACAACTGTACTTTCAAGAACAATACTATTTCTAAAGCAGGCAACGAGGGAATTCAAATGTGGGGATCCAAGCAGTGCTCTCTAATCAATAACACTTTCGCCAACAATTCCGAATCTGCTGTAAACCTAGAACAGACATCCAATTCCACAATTGCCAACAACACCTTCCAAAACAACGGTCTCGTTTTCGCAGGTCATCAAATCGAATACTGGATCACTCATAATATATCGGTAAACACTTTAAACGGGAAAGAGCTCGTTTATCTCAAGAATTTGAACAACACCGAGATAGATGCAAGCAATCATGGCCAGACCATCCTTGTGAACTGCAATAATACTACGCTTGCAAATGGCACATACAACAATGCGTCACGGGGAATTCAATTTGCATTCTGCACCAACGCAACAATCAGAAATAATACGGTCCTAGGCTGCAAATCAGGCATATTTCAATACGAATCGCCCGAATCTCAAGTGCTTAACAATACAGCATATGAAAACGATGTTGGTTTGGATCTTCTTTCGTCTGAGAACTGCACAGTATCAAATAACACAGCCACCGCAAACAACAGGGGCATGAACATCAATCTTGAATATTCTACAATCAGTCATAACATAGCAATAAACAACTCTCAGGATGGTTTCTATATCCAATCGTCAGATTCCAATTTTACAGAAAACGAAGCAAAGGGAAATCATAAGGGCCTGAATCTTTACTATGTTGTAACCTCTAGTTTCAGATTGAACAAGGTGCAAAACAACGGCGATTCAGCATTTTATCTTGACGTAGTTTTCTGGAGTGCATTCTCAAACAATACTATTTCAAACAGCGTATACGGAATGTATATCTCAAGAGACGTATTCCAGTGTTCACTCCAGAATAATACATTTCAACAGAGCGGCATATACTTGGCGGATGATTCGCTTAGCGAGTGGATAACAAGCGAAGATGGGAATACTGTAAATGGAAAATCGCTGGGTTATTTCAACGGAATTAACGACACACAAATCGATGGTAGCCAATATGGACAATTGCTGATCGTCAATTCATCATTCGTAGAAGTTGAGAATGGACTCTATGATAATGCAACGGAAGGCATTGCTCTTCTGTTCTCCGACAACTGTACCATCAGAGGCACTTCCTCAACGAATAATTCTCTCAATGCATATAGGTTGCTCCAAACAGAAGACTGCGTTTTTGAAAGCAACATAGCGGTCAATAGTATCAATCATGGTTTCAGCATACGGAGTTCCACGCATGTCCATTTGGAAAACAATACGTCAATTGAAAACGCTCATCATGGTTTCTACCTTTCCTATTCGGATTTCATAGTATTCCACAACAACACTGCAGACCAGAATTCGGATACTGGATTTCATCTAGCTAGTACGCAATGGAACACGATGACAGATGTTACATTGAACCAAAACACTGCAAGTAACAACACCAATTACGGATTCTTTGTTGAATACGCTAGCTACTGTAATCTAACAAACAACCTTGCCATTGATAATAGTGAAAGCGGCTTCTGGATTGACAACTCAGCCAATCTTAATTTTACTGGTAACCAAGCCACTCAGAATGGGATAGATGGAATTTCTATAGCTGAGACAGATAACGGCTATCTGCGCACCAATACTGTCACCAGCAACTCATTCAGTGGTTTCAGTTTGGAGAACTGTGTTGAATGGATCCTCACAAACAACTCTGCGGTTGCTAACCAAATGGGATTCAGCTTTGACTCGGTAGTCAATCACAGTCTTGAAGAGAATTCTGCAATCTCGAATCTGTATTTTGGTTTCAACTTCGCGAAGTCAACTAATTTGAACCTTACAGAAAACAATGCAACATGCAATGAGTTAACCGGTTTCAATTTTGATGATTCAGATGATTGCATTGCACTAAACAACTCAGCTATTCAAAATGGCGTGGGAATAGAATTAGATGCCGCATCCGAGAATAATCTCTTCTACAGGAACAATATTGGTTATAATCACCATTACAATGCGTTTGATGATAGCCTGTCAACCGCATGGGATAATGGGACCAATGGAAACTGCTGGTCAGACTATGCAGGTTCAGGCTCCTACATAGTAGATGGTCTTGCCAACAACATAGATAATCACCCATGCTTGCTCGACTTGTATCCTCCAACATTGAATCAACCTCAAGATGTCAGCTATGAGCTGGGCACTGTGGAAAATTCAATAACCTGGGAAGCATCAGACCAGGGCTTAGATTCCTACATAATCTACAGAAACGGCACCGTCATAGATTCAGGCATCGCCGAAGGTGCTAATGTCACAGTCAATGTGGATGGACTAGACCTCGGAGTGTATAACTACACAATCAGTATCAATGATACTCTAGACAAGATCTCAGTAGATACCGTGTTTGTAACAGTTTTCGATTCTACTTCACCAGAAATAGATCGTCCGGAAGATATAGACTACGAGCTGGGTTCAACAGGCAATACAATCAACTGGAATGCTTCGGACTTGGATCCGTCGTCCTATGAGATACACGTGGATGGCAGCATTGTTCTAGACTCGTCCTGGAATGGCTCCAACGTAGAATATGGTGTCGATGGTCTCTCACTTGGTTCACACAGTGTCATGATTGTCGTCCATGACTCTAGTGGAAATTATGCAAGTGATACCGTCATTGTCTCTGTGACAGACACTATTGCCCCCACCATCGATTCGCCAGCAGATATGGAATACGAACTGGGCTCGACAGGGAATTCAATAAGCTGGGTTGTTTCTGACTTGGATCCTCAGACCTACAACATACACAGGAATGGCATACTTGTCCTGAGTGAATCTTGGGACGGTTCGAATATCGAATACAACGTCGATGGTCTTTCAGTTGGAGCGTACAACATCACACTGACTATATGCGACGGAACAGGAAACCAAGCAAGCGATACAGTCACCGTTGATGTAGTCGACACGGTTGTTCCTATCATCAGCTCTCCTGAAGACATCATATACGAAGTGGGTACAACCGACCATAGTATTTCTTGGAACGTTAGCGACGCAGGTACAGTAACATATGTTGTGTTGAGAAACGGAACAGCTCTGTATGACGGAACCTGGAACGGCTCTGAGATTATGGTTGATGTTAACTCACTAGCGCCGGGTGCATACAATTTCACCATTATCATTACCGACGAAGGTAGCAATCAGGCAAGCGATTCAGTTCTAGTTTCTGTTCTTCCCCCAACTCGTACTACAACGACTACAACTACGACAACATCAACTACAACCACGGGAACAACACCGCCACCAGGTCCAAATCTCATGACGATAGGACTGGCAGCCGGCGCTGCCGTAGCAGGAATCGCTCTGATAGTGGTTTTGTTTGTAATCCCGCGAATAAAACATGAAGGCTGAATGCAAATCTTTCCAGCTAGTCCATCAATAGTGGTAAAGTACCAATCAGAGAGAAAAAGGAGCTAGAATCTATACACCAATATTCGGTCGGTCGGAATGGCTTGCTGATACTTCGTGGGGTGGGAATTTTGTATACAGGGTTTTGGCTATTCGGGTAAATACTTCGCTCACATTGTGTCCTGTCTTGGCACTTGTTTCATAGAAAGGCCAACTGATATTGCTCGCGTATCTTCGACCTTCAATTGGGCTCACTTTGCGTTCGTTCGTTAAATCGGATTTGTTACCTAATAGCATCCCGAGTTTACTATCAGATTCAAAGGAAGGTACAGACTCAATTAATCCGCGGTACCAATGTTCAAGTCTATCGAAAGTGTGTTGATCAGAAATGTCGTAGACTAAGCACGCAAAATGCGCTCCTTGATAGTACTTCGATCTCAGCTCGTCAAAATCAGCTTGACCGCCTAAGTCAATCGCTGTTAGAATAACGGGGGTCACTTCTTCGATGTTGAGAGCTACGGCGCTCAAATCAACTCCGACCGTAGCAGTATATTGTTCATCAAATTCATCCAGTAGTAACCTGCGTATCAAAGATGATTTTCCAACACTGGCATCACCTATGAGAATAACCTTGTACACCGGAATAGACGATTGTTCATGCGACATGCTATATTCGTAGAGAACAGATTGCTAATAATTCATCATATTATCGACAAATTCCAATGTTCATGGAGTAAAAGCATCTCGACTAATCTAGCCCATCAATGATTCTGAGCTGAATAGTAAAGAGAAAGCGATTTAGGTCATGGCGCCTGAAGGCTATACTGTCTGCACTACAAAGGGATGCAAAATGTGCGAATGGTGCTATAAACACGGAGCAGGCAAGAAGTGGTATCTCAATTCTAAGAACTACCTGGAGGAAACGGCAGAAGCTGTCAACGCTCATGAATACATCTATGAGCTCTGGAAGCACTTTGAGAAGGTTTACTTGCAGAAAATTTTCGGAATCTCTACACGAGGGCCAGGCTACAAGTTTAGTATCCCTGTTGTAGGCCGCGCAATCAAGTGGTATATCAACAGCTGGTTCACCAAAGAGACACCACCTAAAGGAAGAAACCCACGACGTGCCGAAGGTCATCCTGGCCAAGTAGTTCCACTTGAAGACGCCCAGCAAATCTTAGAACTCGCAAACCCAATTCTGAAAGTCAATTGTGCATGCAGACATATGACCCGTGGTATAGAAGATCCCTGTTGCCTAGCTTTCGGAGCCCTTGCGGAAATGGTACCAAAGCTTCCCAGATACATACCAGAGCATGGTGCAGAACGGCTGCATGTGGATGAAGCCAGAGAATTCGTGGAGAAGATGAATAGCGGCGGACGAGTTAATACTGTATGGTTTGGTCCCGTTCCGTACATTGCTGCTCTTTGTAGCTGCGAATATCCTGAGTGCGCAGCTACACGACTTCGCATCGACTATGGTCTTAGCGCATTATACAAAGGAGAGTACATCGCCAAGGTAGATTTCTCTAAATGTACTGGCTGCGGTACTTGTGCTTCCCGCTGTCAGTTTGGAGCCCTAACGTTTACTGATGCAATGAATCGGCCTTTCATTGATGCTTGGAAATGCTATGGTTGTGGACTCTGTGCCACAGCATGTCCGGAAGATGCTATCGAGATGGTTGATAGAACAGCCTTTCCGTCGCTCAAGGATGAGTGGTAACAATGAAGACCGACATCATTGTTGACTACGACAAATGTGGTGATCCCAGAGAATGCAAAAAATGTCTGCAAATCTGTGCGCCTGCTTTGTTCTTGCTCTATTCGCCTGATGATGAGAGCGATGACCCTGACGTATGGCGTGTAGATGTAGCGTTTACTGACCTTTGCACGCGTTGTGGCGACTGCGTGGAAGTCTGCCCCGAAGGAGCCATCACATTGAAGTAACACGATTCACGCTAGCATGCGTTCAATGAGTTGTACCAAGTCCAATACTTCAGGGTCTCCGTCCTTTTTTGCATCGCTGAAATTCCTCTTGCAGAACGGGCAAGATGACGTCAGGACATCAGCTTCTACGTCCTTGGCATGGTCTATTCTCGTTTGTGCTGTCCGTACTGCGAACTCATTGAACGCTGATTTCACACCTCCGCCAGCTCCACAACACCATGTGTTTTCCCTGTTTGCTTCCATCTCCACAAAATCAACTGGAAGATATTCAAGAACAGTTCGAGGGGTTTCGTATTCATCGCAATGACGACCAAGATGGCATGGATCGTGATAGGTAACCATAGGGCGGTCCAAATCCATGCTTATCTTCAGTTTGCCTTCTTCCAACAACTCAGCCAGCAGTTCAGTAATATGGACGATTTCAATTCCGTTGAAACCCATCTTTGGATAATCCTTGCTGAGTGTCCGATAACAACCCGCACAGGAGGTAAGGATCCTAGTTGCTCCAGCTTTTTCGAAAACCTTCACGTTGTGCGTAGCTAGCGAATTGACCAAATCCATCTGCCCTGTTCGTAGTAGCGGAGATCCACAACAGTATTCGTCTACTACCGTGAAATCCACATCCGCTTGTTGTAGTATTGATAGCGTTGCATCACGTACGCTTTTTTCTCTGTAGTTTGAAGTACAACCAATGAAATAAACGACATCTGCTTGTTGAGGTAAGCCTAGCTCGTCCGCAGTCACACCTTCATGGGGAGGTTCCCCGTACGGATTGTGATTCTTCTCGATATTATTCCTGAATCGGGAATGCGAGGGAAGAGCCCCCAGTTCCTGAACCGCTCTTTTCCTAAGCCCTTCCATGAGATCCACGATTACATCTTGATGGGGAGCTTGGCACTGGACTTCACAGTTTCCACAAAGCGGACATGCAAAGATAGGAAGTAAAAGCTCCTCGTCCCAATCGATTTCGCCCTGTTCAAGCGCTTGGGCAATTTTAATCTTGCCCGATGCGTAGAATGACTCGAAGCCATACATCTCTCCTGAAGGACACGATGGCGCATAGTCTCTAAAGATATACTTGCATGTACTGCATTTGATGCAACGATGGAGCCATGCATCATGGCCGAGTGAATTTGAAAGAGCGTTCATCTTAACCCCAAAGAAGGGAGGAGCTTATAGGACTTGTCTCCATCAATAGTATACTATTTGAAGATGAACCACACTCCTTTCCATGAAAAACCTCAAGTTCCTCTCACACAGATAGATAATCTGAAAGATTTTCAGGGCGAAGAAAATAGTCTTGCATATAACTAGGAGTAAAAATAGTAATATACACAACAACATCTTATAGGGTTATCTTGTGATTACACAATTACATGGTCCACCCCTTGTAGCCCAACCAATGTATGCTTGCCACCAGATTGGAACTCTTGGTCTACAAGTTGTGGAATCTGTGACAAATGGAGCGTGCACGCCCAAGTGAGTCGGCATACGAACAGCACTACAAATCAATCTAGAGAGTGGCCAGGAATTGTGGTAGTTGCTCTGATTTTCTTGACGGTTATGTGGTGGGACCAGGTATCGCTTCTTCTTCAAAGCACAGCTGCTGCCTTGTCCGTAGTTTACTGCTTTTTCGGAGGTACAGGCATATACAAGGCTGCTTCGCGCATAGCGGACCCCCTTGATATTTCAACTCGTAAATTCGCGGCGTTCATATGGTTGGTTTTCCTTTTTGTTCCGACCGTTTCTGTAGCCTTCCTTCCAACCCCGACATCTACCACACCCGACCTCGCTAGAATCCTTTCACTGGGAAAGACAGTAGTAAAAGTGAGCAAGGCAACTATGTTCATCTACGGATTTGGATACATCCTTCTCGTGCTTCTGGGGTGGGTTGTACTCGTAGGAACGAAAAATCCGAAAACCAAGAATTCATCTTGGGTTTACTTGCTTCTCGCATATGTGCTGGTTATCGGTATCACCACACTTTTCATAACGCTTCAAGTTGCGGGCGCATTCTGGTTTCCTGAATGGATTCCCTCAGTCAACTCTGTCAGCATTCTTCGAATTGTCTGGTGCTTCGTTTCAACCATAGGTATGGCGGTCCAAGCACTCGTACCCGATTCCGCCCAAAGAGTTGCAGGCACAATTCGTCTTATGCCGTCACATTATCGGCTGATCATGGCAATCGGATTTCTCATGTTCGTTGGCCCTACCTATCTCTACTTCTGGAATCCCTCTTTTCTTCTCTATATCATAGGCACTGCTTTCATCATCTATCCAGTTCTACAAACCGTCGAGAATACTGGGTACTAGGCGTTCCCTTTCATGCAGGTATTTCTGAATTATAATACGAAGGCCCTAGTTCTTCTCCAAGTATTCTCTCATCAAAGACACAAAAGAACGTGCATCTAATGATATTTGTTTCAAAGAATTCCATAGAATACCGTAGTCAGGATCTGCATATCGATGAACAAGTATGTTCCTCATCGAGACCAGATTCTTGAGATTCTCTGAAAGCTCCTCCGAAATGATATCATGAGTATCCAGTAGCCCAATCATCGCCTTGTACGTATCAGGGATACCCCAATTGTTCTGAGCAATTATGTGACTGCTAATGTCCAATATTGATTGTGCAAGATTCTCTATCGCCTTAGCTGACGATCTTAGATTCCTTCCATCAGAGACAAAGTCTTCTTTTGACATGCTTTCCAGTTGGTCGATGAATTTGCACTCCTCTAAGATATGTGCCAATTTCCGTTTTACCATGTTCTCATCAATGGTCAATTATCTAACCCCCTCTAGTGAATCTGTAAGGAAACGTTCCTCGAAAATTTTGTAATCAGGATAATATTTCAACACGCTTTCAACAAAGCGAGACCAGTCATCTCCTGTCTTATCGTAGAGAACCTTACCATCACGAGCAATTCTGTATCTTAGGGACCAGTTGACATCTTCAATAACTGCTATATCCACATCCTGCTCAGGACCCTCAAGTTGTGAGATTGCCTTCAGTCTAAAATCAAATCTCTCCATGCGATTTAGCCCGCTCGTGTCAACTGCGACGTCCAAATCACTCATTTCTGTTGCCGTTCCCCGAGCTTGTGAGCCGAACAATACTATCAGATTAACATGTTCTGGGTCAAGTTCCAGAATCTTTTGTTTGATTTCTTCTTGAGGAATCAATGACCTAACCTTCTCTCATCATAGACAGACCGAATAGTATTAAGCGATTTGGGCCTTCTAACAACGAAACATCTTTCATTGAGAGATACGAGTAGAAGCCATTTTCTTTACCCACGCTATGATTCAGCTTCTTGCTCGTCCGCTATAGCCCACCTCCCTGGATTCATGATTCCGTTTGGGTCCAAAAAGCGACGCAGTTTTTTCAGCAGTTTCAAATAACCCGGATCGATTCTCTTGTGCAGCTTCTTAGCCGCCCATACAGGCGTTTTGTAAGGGATTGCTCCAAGATCCAAAGCGAAATCGAGAAGCTCAATGTTGCACTGACGAACCTTCTCTACAACACTTGGCTTTTTCTCAAAGCGGATAATGAATTTGAACTCAGCAAAATGCATGCCATGCATCGGCTTTAAGAATGCCATTAATTCGAAACCGTATTCTTCAACAATTGAACGGCCACTTGCCAAGGCTTTTCCCCAGTGCTGGGGATGAATATACGTACCGCACCAAGTAAGGCCGTCAAATTCAGTAAGCACCTTGAACGCATCTGATGGAAAGTCAATCCACGAACGGGCTTGATCGCCCATCATTTTGGCAACAGTGTCCCAGTCAATGAGAAGATGTTTTTCACCGCATTTATTGGCGTTGTCAACCAATTGCTGTATAACTGACATTTTTTCCGAAACTTCTGTTTCGGTGCTTCCAGAAACAGCAAGGACTGTTCCGTAATCGGGCTCCCCCTCAAGAACTCTAACCGGGTAATCTACTCCAAGGAGCATTTTGACGATGGAAATTGACATGCAGTCAGCATCTTCAATCACCCGAGTTGCAGCAATCTGTTTGAGAAGATTTGTTGTCTCATGTTCTCCAAACGTGAACAAAGCAACGTGTCTCTTATGCTTGGGCTTGGTCCAAATCTTCAGAGCCATCTTCGTGACGATGCCACTCATCCCTTGCCATCCTGAGAAGAGCCCGACCAAATCAGGCAAAGGATATCGTCCGAACCAATTGTTTTCACCAAGGATACCAGAACCAACCCGAACTATTTCGCCAGTTGGCAAGACAGATTCAAGACCATTGATGAAATCAGCCATTGCACCATGTTGGGTTGATAAATCACAAAGACCCTGCAGGAGTGCATTGGCCACAACTGATGTGTATGGTGGTGCCAAAGGATATGTATAACGAAAGCCGGGGGCTTTGCTCTCCAATGTTCTCTTCAAATGGCCGAACGTAACACCTGGTTCCACTAAGACATACATTGCTTCTTTGTCAATCTCTAGGACCTTGTTCATTCTCCGTAGATCTACAACAATGGCACCTTCAATTTGGGGGATTGTTAGACCACCCACATTCTGACCCGTAACGTAGGGAACGAGAGGGGTCAGTGTTTCGTTAGCAAGTTGAACAATAGCACATATCTCACCTACACTTGTTGGCATAACAACGAAATCAGGCTTCTGTGGAGGATTCTCGGTCATATCGAACGAGTAGATGTACCTGTCTGCAATATTTTCTGTTACATGCTTGGTACCCACGATGTCAATAAGTCGTGCTTTGATTGTCATGTCTCATTCCCCAATAATACAGCGCATTAGTTTGTATAACCGGTAACCTGCTATTGGATGTTGTAGAATACCTTCAGTTCGTATATCGCCGCTTAGGATCGCGCTCAGTATGCCTCTTGTCCCTTTGATAATCTGTACCATGGTATAGAAACTGAAATGCAATTTGATATCAGGTTCGTCTATTTCACCTTTTTGAAATTCTAGGCCATTATCAAAGTAGAGAGTCAATGGGTAATAATCGGTAATCAGAACCACTTTCATGTTCCAATTTTGAAAAGATGGGCATTTAGAATCCTGTTTCATTTTCTGAACAAGCATTGTATAGATGATCAATCCGAAGAAGTCTCCAGGTCGACGACGAACAGCCTTCATCTTATCTACACCAAATGGGATGCTTTCAACCACTCATTTGTATAACAACATGAGATTGGCTCTAATTAGATTCATCTCTGTTGATATGGCATTCTCTACCTTGTACGCTCCGATAAATTAGTCTTAGCTTTTGTTTTCAGACAGGATTTCCGATAATCTTTGTTTTGTGCTCTATAGTATTCAATTTGTCCGCTCTTTGTAAACAATTCTTCATCTCGTCGAATTTGTTGAAATAGGAGCTGATAGCAAAATATGCAGGTAATGTGTGAATAGAAACCAGAAATCTCGTGTCCTACACTAGCAACTAGAACATTGCGTAGGCTTTTACATTGACACGTACGGAGTCAAAAACATGTTTGCCTTTGAGAGTAGATATATCGTAGGGTGATTTTTATGGTTGCTTGCTTATTCTGGTTCCATGACCACATTTTCACCCATTTCTCTAAATTGTCCTATTTGTGGGTCAGAATTCGAAAGCAATGCTGTTGCTAGCTGTAGTTTTGCATCTAAGAGATCCGATTTCAGGCCAAATTACTGGGGGGCCAGCCCCGTAGAGTTCTTTTATCATGTATGTCCATCCTGCGGCTTTTGTGGAACTCAACCAGCCTTTGATCTAACCATTGAGAATTCTGAATTCATAGCGGATCTAGAGAATTGGGAAATTTCCGAAATACAAACACTGTCTGACAAAATCGAGCGTGCGATGACTTTTTGGGAGCTACTTACAAAACATGGAGTTATAGACGATGATGCATTCGATCTGGCTAACGGATGGGTCAGAGCTTACTGGTGGGCTCCCGATAAAGGAAAAGAAAGAGAGTATGCTTTGAAAGCACTGGATTACTTTGATAAAGCCTCCAAGCAGCATCTTGTGCCCCCAGAGCAAAGGGCCACAATAGAATACCTAAGAGGGGAGATTAACAGGCGAATTAAACGGAAGGAGGAAGCAAATGCATACTTCGATAAAGCGATGAAACTGACAGAAAAAGGCAGTCAAATTCACGAACTTGCGATTCGGCAGAAAACCGCTCCTGAAGACAATATTTGATGAGTTCGAGAATCACCATCTAAAGCTCCTTCTGAATTGCATTCTTCAGCACGCCTTCCAGAGAATTTCTCTCTTTCTCTGCAAAGGGTCCATTATTCTGCCACAGAATTTGGCCATCCTGCTTCACGAGATAGATGTATATCTTGCTTTCATCAGTTATTCCGAGGTTATCAGTAAACGAATCTTTGTCAAAGTAGAGTGTAATGGTGCGGCCCCGAGTTTCTTCGGAAGGAATCCCTGCTTTCATGCCATGGTTGATGAAGAACCTGTAGATAGGATTCATTTCTCGGATTGTGGGTAATTCGTAGAACTCGGTGTTTGAGTACTTCTCGACAAGCTCCTTCAAAGGTGGAACCCATGAATTGACTAAATTTTGGCGCCATCGTTGAAAAGCGACCAAGAGAATACTAAATTCTTTTCTCAGCTGCGAAGGAACTATAATCTCGTTTCCAAAGAGATCTTGTCAGACTACCTCAGGAAATTCTGGCATGTATCTACATATAACGTGAAGAGCAATTAAGATGACGGAGGTAGGATTTGAACTACCGGGCGTTTCCGAAAAAAGCAGAAGATAAAAAATGACAAAAGGCACTATCTATCTGAGAGTCTAAGCTATATGTCGAATGAAATCCGCCGCAAGAGATACATGCAGAAGATTAACCACGGTAGAATGCGGATTTCCCTACTAAATCAGAAACTTCAATCAGGTAGCGATTTCAACGATACAGAAACCCTACTCATAATCCAAAAGGCGTACCAAGAAGTTGTCGAAGTTTCAACCGATATCCTAGCTATGATGCTGAAAGACAACGAATTGCCACCTATGGATAATTACTCAAATGTCAAGATGGCAAAAGATAATCACATCATTTCTCCGGAATCAGCTGATGTTCTTAGAGAAGCTAATGGCCTTAGAAATCGAATAGTACACATATACAATGATTTAGATATTGATTTACTAATTCGAAGCGTGAAACGAACCCTTCCACAAATGGAGAAATACATAGAGGAGGTAGAAACATGGATGTCCCAGACCTTCCACAAATAAGACACGAACTTGAATGGCTAAGTGATTTGAGTTCTATTCAAGGTGTACTGCTGTTTGGCTCTTATGTGCGGGGTGAAATGACTCCCCAAAGCGATATTGATCTCTGCGTGGTTGCTCCAGACGCTCAGACACCAAAAGAGAAAGCGGATTTGCTCGGAAGAATCTGGAAGAGAATTAATGCTGACAAATACGATGTAAGGTTGTTTGAAGAGCTTCCTCTTCATATGAAAATGAATGTAATCCGGGAACATGAAATCCTGTTCTGTGATGATGTTCCGGCACTCTTCGAATATTTTTATTTTTACCGCAAGCTGTGGGCGGATCAAGCGCATAAACAAAGCCTTAGCTACTGAACACGAGATTGTTCAATACTGTAGAAGGGCATGCTGAGATTCTTCTTTGTAGCAGTACCTCTTTTTCGAGCTTGCTGAGATACCAATTCAGATATTTATTCGATCATAAAGTAATACAAAGCTTCGATTGAAGATGATATTTGATGAAAACCCAAAACAAGGAGAAGAGGAATCTAATCATTCTCGTCATAGCTTCCATGATCTTCATGAAGATTGTTTCAGAAGCGTTTCATGAGATTCTTGGCCATGGGTTCTTTGTACTTCTGCTTGGGGGTTCAATTCGCAATGTCTATCTTAGTGTATTCTGGCCATACGAGCTATCCCACATATCATGGTCTATTCCGTCTCTGGACACATCACAATTGGTATTACTCTACGGGGGCGGCATACTTGTTACTGCATTGACATCGCTCTTGTTGCAGATCATTCTCCTCGTTTTTCAACCCAACTGGAAATATACGATTCCCTTGACTTGGCTCGCATTCTGGTGTTTAGTGAATGCTGCAGGATACCTAGTTGTAGGAGGTGTCTTTCCTTTTGGTGATGTAGCTGTTTTGATGAACTTAGATGCAATTAGTGCCTTTCAGTCGTTATTAATCGGCACTGGACTGCTGGTAGTCGGTTTCTTTAGCATATCTCACATCCAAAGAAAAGCACTACAGCCAATACTGCCAGCGCAGGCTGCTTATGGCAATATTATCATGTGGGGGATCGTACTGCTTGTTACATTCGCAGCAAGCGCAGGATTGGGAATCTTTTCACCACTCGTACTTGGGGCCGGATTGATTCCTCTTAGCATGTCCATTGCCCTCGAATGGTCAATTCGGAGGAAAGCAAACAGATGTTTCTGACCATTTCCCACCAGTATACCCTTTTGCTATTTGAGATGACGGGGGAAAAACCTGGACATGGAGAGATGCCATATACGTGCATAGACGGGGCTGAGCAAAATCATTGTCGGTAGTCCAACAGTCATATAGGGCAAGAGCAAGAACCCAATTGCGGCCATTGGAGCCGTTACTTCAACGAACAGGCTTAGGACCGTTACCAGCAGCGTAGTCAGTACGAAGCCAAAAGCAGACATGAATGATAGTTTCCCGAGAGACCTTCCACGGCTAAAGTCATATGAGAGAATTCCAACGACCAGTCCGCACACGCCAAATGCCGCTGCGGGAGCTGTACCCAGAAGAATTGTGCCATTGAGCAGAAGTCCTGCTAGGATTTCTCCTAGATACCCAGTCAGAAATCCAGCTATCGGGCCACGAATCGCTCCAATGGTAGATATAACGGCTAAGGATGGAAGGATTCCCAACTTGAACAGGCTTATCATTGTGTATGGCCATGGAATTGCTGTTAGAGTTGCGTAAAGCACCATTCCGACCGCCGCGATTGTTAACGTTACAGCCGCCTCTTTTGCTGAATCAATATTCAGTCTGTGAATGATTTGCGATATCTGAATGTCGTCACTGGATGTTTCGGAATCTGCGTTCATGTTATCACCAACTGATATGATCCTGGATCTAATGTCAACACCCAGTCTCCGTTCTGTTGTGTCATTTCCTGAAGGGGAGCTCCATTATGATGCGGAACTGGCTCGTGGTCGAAATTGCTGAATGTGATAGTAGCTTGTTCTTCTACTTCGACATTTAGAATGAAGCCTTCTCTATCTGGATCCCACTCAGCCTGATAGACCCAGATATTGTCATCGTCGGCCTCGCTGATATACGGATAACCCCAGAACCCTGCTGGTCTCGCTTCTGCCAAGTCTTTCACCGTGACCGGTGTGGTTGCCCAAAGCCAGCCAAATGCAAGCACAGGTTGAAGAAAGGGCTCCAGACTCATGGTGTCGAAATGCATCTTCCGCCCATCCCATATTTTGTTGTATGAACCGTAAAGAAAATTCATCAAACGCTCCAGAGTTACAAAATCACCCTGTTGCTTGGTGAGTGCCATTGAGAACAAACTACCCAAGATATCGTAGGTGCCAAAGCCATCAGGATTATTATACGTGTCCATCATGTAGCATTGGTCACTGGATATATCTTTCTTGAAATGCTTCATAAAGACAGGATAGTCTTCCGCGGTTTTCTCGGGCTGTGTATACTCCAAGAATGATAGTGCCCAAGCATCGCAATAGGAGGATACCTTCGGTTTGTCGTCAACATAGAATGACATCTGCGGCCCAGGGTATTCGTCAGGTAATCGCTCTTCAGAGTAAACGTGACCGAATTGTTCTTGTACGAAGTAGCCATCAGTGAACAAGTCATACTCATCTTGCATAACTTCGTTAGCATATTCCACACCGGCATCCCACATACCGCTTTCCATGTACGGGGTCCCGTACATGTTATCGTAGAGCTCCGTTGTATAGATCGGTATGCTGTTGCATTGAACAAAAACAATGTATGGCTCGCAGGGAATAAGGCCGACACCCCATATGCCGCCTTCTTTCGGATTGCCAAGACCATCAGTTGTCAAAGAATTGTTCCAGTCTTCAACGAACCATGAGATTTCATCCGTCATCTCCCCAGTCTTGAATGAACGTTCATAAAGGGACATCATCAGTGCGTAGTGTCCTGTCCACATGATGTTCGCAGGTCCTCGGAAACCACCAGTGTAAATATCATCGCCATCTGGATGTGTGCTATTCGGATAGTAATAATCAACATAGTTGTAGCTTGGGTGCGTCCACTCCTTCCATTCTATGCTGTTGTTGCCCCAAACGTCTTCTGTCGTGTTCATCTTCTTAACGAGATCATAGGCAAACCCTTGGTAGTGATCTGTGCGATACCCCGGAGTAGTTTCGAACAAACTGGAAACTGCATAATCCATGAAAGCCAGAACATAATGATGAAGGCCATGGAAATCCTCAGCGTACCATCCCTCCCATTCACCGTATTCCTGATATTCACGGCTAACAAGTGTGTTGAGATAATTGAAGAGAGCCAGTTGCTCTTTATTCACAGCTCCATATTTGCTGAAATCATAGCTCTCCCCGTTTACATCCACTGTCCCTGTTTCTGTGGAGGGGCCGGGTAGATTTCCGAAAGTCATGCTGAAGAGAATAATACTCAGAATGACGGTAGTTAGGAAGTATTTGTTTTGCTTGATGGCTTGACTCATTGTCTCAATCCGTCCGAAAGCGGCTTTGATTTTCGCTATACACTCGGCTGGGTATTTATACTTTCCACCGAGTCGAAAAAGAGTTCGACGAAAGACTGATATTCTTCACAACCACCTCATTGAGTAGCTTGGAGTCTGTGAGTTGAATGAAGACAAAGACTAAGTTGGCCTGCGTCGGAGTTCTCCTCGTAGTTGGACTCTCATGGGCTATCTATTCTGCAGCCTTCAGTGATGTAAGCGGACCCAATATCTATCAAATCGACATAAGACCGTCCCCACCAAAGCCAGATGATGAAGTACGGGTTGTAATCTATTGCATTGACCCTTCTGGTGTTTCGGGAGCAAAGCTACACTTCTCGAAAAACGATGGTGAATGGCAAACAAGAGACATGCAATTCTTTGCTTGCCTTTGTATTGCAGGCGGCCGCTGGGTGGCTTCCGTCGGGAAGGTGAGCAGTGGAGACAGTTACAGTTTCTACGTAACTGCATTCGATGAGATGCAGAATTCAGCTGATTCACAGACGTATACTATCGATATCTAAAACATTCGAAGACAGGATTGAAGAACATGAAAACTGAAGCAATTATCTATCTACTGACGATGATTCTTGGGATTATTGTAGCAATTGCGCCCTGGACTTTTGCACCGGTCTGCGTTACAGAGATGCGATGCTGGTTCACTCGCGATGTAGAGACCGTCTTGGGTCTGAGCATTGCGATCTTGAGTTTCCTAGGCATGTACACATCTCTTGAAACTGCTGAGTAGCCGGTGAATCTGAGTTGAATCACCAGCAGAAACAGATGGTTCAAATCGTCTTTGTCATCCTAGGTTGCGTGGCGATATACACCTATACTATCACCTTGCCTACAACAGACTATTGTGATTGGACAGGCAATCTCATCAAGGATCGGCTAGGCAACGAGGTTACATTTACGTTCACAAATGGAACTGAAAGACACTATTGTTGTATAAACATCTCTCTGTTGGCTTTTGAGGAACTGAAAACAACAGGAGAAATCACTCTGCTTGAGAATATCAGAGTCCACTGTCCAATCTGCGGCATGGAAATGGACTGGAATGACCCCATGATCGTCTGGGTCTATTCTGAAGAATATGTGAATCCTACCATCCAAGAACCAACCATAGTGGCGCTCTGCGAAGACGCATACGGTGAGGAGCTGTGTGAGAGTCATTTCATCACTCAGTATGGTGGGCAGCGAATAGAGAATCCATACATTTGGCCGGAATGAAGGGAGAAGAATGAAGCATAGGAAAAAGGCAGTCGTGGCTTTCATTATTGTCCTTGTATCATTTAGTATCGCCTTTGCCCTCTTTCATAGTCTGCAAGCCATTAGAGGAGCACCATGGCCATTTCCTGAGCTGGGGCCAAGCATAGTTCAAGATTCGTATAGCTTCAGAGCACCAATGTTGGAAACCATTCATGGTATCCTAGGAGACATCCCAGGTGGCTATTCACTCTACAGGGGCAATCCAATAGTGAGTCCAGTCATTCATGAGAATCCAGTATCTCTGGATATCCCATTATCACCAATTCCCGTTGGTCGTCAACTAGCTAATCTTCGAATAATCATGTTATTCATTGCTTTTTCACTTATACCACCTGCAATCATAATTCTAATCGGGAGGTCATCATATGGGCGCAAGAAAGCACGCTAATCTGGCAAATTATGCAATCGGTAATATCATCAAACACAGAAGCAAGACAGCTGCTATCATTATTGCACTAGCCATGTCCACGTCACTTCTTTGCTCGATTGAATTCATCCGGCAAGGTGTCACACAAGATCTCTCACTTTCCCTAGATGAAGGTCCAGACATCACCGTACAGAAGCTTGTTGGTGGAAGACAAGCACCATGCCCCACTTCTTGGCGTGACAATCTTACTGAATACAGTGGAGTTGAGGATGTCCTACCCCGTGTCTGGGGGTACGCTGATGTTGGTAGTGGAAAATTGCTGACGATTATGGGAATTGATCCTGTGGAATATGAAGAGACACCAGGAGCAGTTGGAACAGATATCATAGGAGAGGGATCGTTCCTGCCCCAGAATGACACGCATAAGCTTATTGTGGGACAAGGAATTCTGGATTTGATGCAAAGGTCAATGACATCAGTAAGCCTAGGTGTTGGTTCTCAAATAAGCTTGATTGCTTATGACAACTCACTCATTCCCTTTGAAATCGTTGGGATATTTTCCAGCGAATCTAAAATCTACAGCTATGATCTCCTTATGACCGATATTCAGAGCGCGAGAGAGGTGCTAGGAGTTGCCAACGACTCGTGCACGGATATCGCAGTGTGGACAAGTCCGGGATACAATACCAACAGTATAGCGCTTCAAATGGATAACACCTTTCCGGAGGCACGGATACTCAGCAAATCCGCCATGCGGGATATGGGACTTCGTGCTTATTCAGTTCGAGCCGGCATAGTAGCGTTGCTCTGGGCTGTTCTGCTACTTGTTGTGGTTCTTCTTGCATTCACAGTTTCAAGCTCAGGCTCAGATGAAGCACGGAGGGAAGTTGGTCTTCTCAAGGCACTTGGATTCGACACAGTTGATGTCCTAGAAATTCGTATGTTCGAGAACCTCATTCTTGGCCTGCTGGGGTGTAGCACTGGAATCAGCTTTGCAATAGTCTACGATTATTTCTTGGGGGCACCTCTTCTTTCAGAATTTGTTCTAGGGTGGAGCACCAGTTTGCTCGTAGGTGGTATGCCGCTCGTGGTTTCACCAAGCACCATATTCACAGCCTACGCCGTTGGTATCGTTCCGATTCTAGTTGCTTCGGTGATCCCTGCGTGGCGCAACGCCATTACCGAACCAGATATCGTTTTGCGAGGGGTGTAAAATGACAAATCCCATACGGCTTGAGAATGTCTGGAAGACCTATCATATTGAATCAGACAGAGAAGTCCACGCAGTGGCTGACGTAACTCTGGAGATAGCGGAAGGTAAGGCAACAGCCATTGCAGGACCGAGTGGAGCCGGAAAAACAACACTGCTGAGCATCATCTCTTTGCTTACATCTCCTAGTCGTGGGGAGGTTTTTCTCAGAGGTACTAGCACTTCAGGTACTTCTGAAGTCTTCAAAACGAAGATGAGGAGAGAGGAGATTGGCATTGTGTTTCAATCAGAGTATCTTTTTCCTCATCTAAGTGCAGTAGAGAACGTTGCCCTTCCAAAGCTCTGTACAGACATGAGTATCTCCGATGCAGAGGAACAGGCGGAAGAGAAACTAGAGAAGCTTGAGTTGAGCCATCGCAAGAATTTCAGAGTTGCAGAACTCAGTGGAGGGGAGAAGCAAAGGGTGAGTATAGCGCGTGCATTAATCAACTCGCCTCGAATTCTGATTGCTGATGAACCAGGCAGTTCCATGGATATCGAATTAACGAAAAATACGCTTTCCCAGTTGCGCCATCTCATAGACCAGGAAGACATGACTGTCGTGGTGGCTTCTCACAATAATCATGTTCTCAACTGGGCGGATACCGTGGTAGACATTAGGGAGGGGAGAATAGATTTGCCGGATTAGGTAGAGTGAGATTACGCGACAAGAAAGGCGGAAGAAACTACGTTGTCTATCGCTATCGAAGAGCGTTCATGATATGAATTAACGCTTGCCTTTGATTATCTCCATTCTGAAAGAGTCTGTCCCATTCTGTCTAGCGCTTCTTCAATCAAGGGGTAGCTTTGTCCGAAAGATATCCTCAGGTAGTTCTCGGCCGATTCTCCAAAAGCGATGCCAGGACCCGTCAGAACACCAGCTTTGCAAAGAAGATACAGCACCGTAATCTTTGAACCTGAGCGACCCTCATGTACCCAATCCCTAGCAGCCTGAGGGAATTTATCGTAGAGGCAACGGTTTTCTTCAGATTTCAAGAATGCAGTCATATCATCCATGTGTTTTTCCACTAATTCAGCAACACTCACCATCATGTAGAACGATCCGTCTGGCTTTACTGCCCTCATGAGGGGTATGTCATTTGCAAAACGCTGTAGAAGCAACCGTCGCCTTCGCTCGTATTCTGTGACCATCTCATCGACATAACCACCTGAATCTTCGAGAGCGGCTATCGAAGCTATCTGAGAAGGCGTGGACGCAGCTATCGCGGTATACTGGTGGATTTTGCGATACGCACTTATGACACTCTCCGAACCAATTACCCAACCGATCCTGAATCCGGTCATAGAGTAGTTCTTCGACATGCCGCTAATGGTTACCGCAAGCTTATCCATGCCATCAAGTGAAGCGATGCTTACATGTTCATTGTCATCAAAGACTATGTTGGAATAAAGCTCGTCCGAGTACACATAGAAGTCATTGTCTACAGCCAGGTCTCTCACAAGTTCGAGTGATTCCCTGTCCCACATCATTCCAGTCGGGTTGTTGGGAGTACAGATGATCAAACCTCTTGTGTTTTCATTCACAGCATCCTTTAGCGTGTCAGCTTGGGGAATAAATCCATTGCTTTCATCTGATGGGACCATTATGGGAGTGGCACCTGTAAACTGCACCACTGGTTCATAGGCGAGATAGCCCGGACTCGGAATGATGACCTCATCACCCTCTTCGACTGTCGCAAGCAACACACCAAAGAGCGCTGCGCTTGCCCCAGGTGTGATAATAATCTGGCGTTCAGGATCAAAATCAAACCTGTTGTCCCGTACGGTTTTCTTTCGAACTGCTTCCCTTAGTTCAAACAGACCTGGGTCGGGTGAATAATGGGTTCTTCCGGATTGGAGAGCCTTGGTTGCTGCATTTATTGCCGCTGGAGGTGCATCGAGATCGGGTTCCCCGACGCCAAGACTAACAACATCTCCTTCTTCAGCTAGCTTCAACAGCACATAGATGGTTTTCGCAGGAATATCCGCTAGGCCTCTTGCGATTTTCGGCATGGTTCTCGTCGATTTGGATTTGGGGGTCATATATCAGTCCTTGCTTGTTGCTAAAATGAACAGAAAGGTAGTTACCCTATCAGAGTGTCCTATAGAGCCAGCATAATATGTGAGACTGCTGATACCATGCTAAACAGTAGGGCTACAGATGAAATCTTTCGCAAAGCCAAGGCAATGATCTCTATATGTTTTCCATCAAGTCCATTTCGTTTCCAAGTAATCTCCAGAATCACTCTCCACACAGAGGCTGCTATTCCAAGCCAGAAAACACCTGCAAAAAGCGCTGTATCAGGAAACTCCTGGAACAGACAGTATGGACAATGGTGAGTAGCAAGGCCAAGAGAAAGAGGTGCCAAGACATCATGAATCGCCAGAACATACAGAATAGCCACTATTCCCGAAAGCGCAACAGTGCCAAATCGCACTAGGTTGGAGTCCTTCCGGAGCCATTGCAAAGCGGACAGAGCGAGAGCCAAGATGACTGTCAGTGCCATTATTACAAAGCTTACGACGGGTCCAAAGAGCGATGATGGAGAGAAGGGAGGATTCACATCGTACACACTAGAACAACAAGGCACATCAATCGGTTGCAATGTGATTACGAAAACCAAATCCACGGTACTATCGAATAGAACCAATGGGAGCAGAACTACCAGAAAAGTTCTGGCCAATGTTTTCATCAGTGGAATTCGCGGCTGCCTTCGATTTGCTAAATCAATAGTCAACCAAACTCCGTAAAACAGCGGTAGGATTAGTTTGGACAAGAGTGCCATTGTGGAGAAAGGATAGCCGGCGTTCACCACTCCATACGCGCACATTGCACCAGGTAGGAATGGAACTAACGACTGTAACAGCCAGAAGAACAAAGGCACATTGAAGAGCCGTGTCACCAAGACAATGAGCCCAATCATGGAAAGCAGGTAGTAGAGGTATTCAGACCTGTGTTCGTTCTCGATTTCTGAACCCTCCGTAATCGAAGCAGCAATCCAGCCTCCGTAGAACGCTAGAGCCAACGAAAGGATGCCTAATGCTAGGATTACGACTCCTGTTACTGTTACTATCAATGGTGATCATCTACCGAAGTATCTTCTATTTCCCAGAGGTGCAATAAGTCGCTATCGGTTGAAAGATTTTCCAGATTCTCGTGAGTATGTCCACCTTTGCTAAAAGACTACTGATACGAGCTAGGTTGTTTTAGTATGTCAAATATGAAAATATAGAATGTAAGAGCCAATAGGAATTCTCCCATGGCTACAGTCGAACTCGAAGAATGCAAGCATAGAAGTGTTGTAAAGACTTTCAGCTGGCGAATCCTTGTCACTGCATCAATTATGACGGTAATTTTCCTTGTAACAGGCAGACTGGATTTCACACTCGGAGTAGGTATTGCTGATATCGGCATTCGAATGCCACTCTACTTCCTACACGAGAGAATCTGGAACAAGGTCAACTTCGGCAAGCAGGGGTCAGAGAAAGCAAGAACGTGATATCCCTTCACTGACGAATGTCGCACTATGGCGTACCTGTTTTTTTTTTTTTGATAACAAATTCGGACGAAATTTTCTGTCTCCTAGCAAAATATGGAGAAGAAGTTGAAATCAATTATGTAACGGGACTTCAGGCTGATGGTTAGCATCTAGTGCCCCTAGTTTTCTTCAATCGAGAGTTTCATGGACAAACATGGCAATATTCTTGAAAGCTTCAGCTCTTTCGGGCAGATCCATGTAATGGAATCCATGAATCATGTCTTGGTACTGCTCAAGAGTAACATTGACTCCTGCCTGCTCTGCTTTCTTTGCCAATTCTCTTCCTTGATCATAGGCTATGTCTTTGGTTCCAACTTGAATTAGCATTGGCGGGAAACCCATCATATTGGCATGAATGGGAGAAACGAGAGGGCTCTCGAGATCTGCCATTCCAAAGCATGCCTTCACTCCCGCGAACTGAAGAAAGATTCCTGCTTCCGATTCTACGGGATACTGACTCCAACTCTTAAAAACTGATGACGTAATCGATACGTCTGTGAAAGGAGATTTGAGAACTACACCAGCTGGAAGGTTTATTCCATCTTGCTTCAATTTCGCAAGAAGTGAAAGAGCAAGCGAGCCACCTGCAGATAAGCCTATCATTACAATATTGGAGGCAGAAAATCCCTCCTCAAGAAGGTACGTATATGAGTTGTAGGCATCATGAATCTAGGCGGGGAATATATGCTCTGGGGCAAGCCTATAATCAATGCTGAGCATCTTTGTTTTGCATAATCGTGCAATTGGGAAGGTGATGCAACGATGATTCTTAACCGACCCCGCTGTGAATCCGCCTCCTTTGAAATACAAGATCACCTTGTCGTCATCTGCTTCTGAATGATTCTGCCATTCGGCTGACACACCATTCGCATCAATCTGATTTACTTCCATTTCCTGTGGAATCGGTATATTGGAAAAGGAAAATCTTTCATCGACATATCTCTTCATTCTGAAGTAAGATTGGATTTCTTCGTCAGAGATTAGATTTTGCGTTTTTCCCCGTTGATGAGCCTGCTTCCTTCTATTGTGGCCCGTTCCATGAAATCCTGAAAATCAAATCGCTCATCAGGATGTTTGATAAAAAAATCAGGAATGAGAGTAGAACTTTCACTTCTCCACATCGCAAGCTCCTGAGCTATGTCTTCTCTCAAGCCATTCTCAGCTACATTGGATTTCTCTTTCTCTCCCAACGAAAACACCAAAAGAGAATTAGAACAATATCAAATTTAACGTTTCCTCTTCTTATCTGTGGAGTGTATTTCACGTAAGTAGATACCACACCAAAATAGAAGTGCTTAGCACTCTAGGTAGCTTTTTGCCTAGCAATGATTGTCAAAATCAATCCTAACGCCCATGCTGAATTCATTATGAACCAAGCAAGGACCAATAGTCCAGCTAATCCAAATACAATCAACGCATGAATGATTGTGATTATCAGGCTCAATAGACCGAAACCAGATGCAATAGCAACGATGAATTTACCAGTAATTATGTGAGAAGTGGTAAGCAGGTAACCACCAAAAATCACTGCAAATCCCCCAGCCAAGGCGATGATCCAGAGAACATACAACACCAAGTCAATCAGCCAATAGAACTGCGATAGTGCAGGTATCGAGTGTGCGAGATTATAGACTACATGAATCGTTGACACTCCTTGAGTATAACCCGCCAAAATCAAGAGAAATCCCCCGATGATACAAAGCGCGAATGATGTCTGGTTACGCATGGCATTCCCTTCTGTGTGAAGCAAACACCCCTTTTTGTCTTAATCGGTTCTTGTCAGCTCGTCTCCAATTCAAGCTCAGCGAGAATCAAGCTTCTTCCGTTTCTTCTGAATCTTATAGAATTCCAAATATGACAAGAAGACCAACAACAACGAATATGACACCAGCAATCTTGTGGATAGTGCTTTTCTCGCTCAATGTGCCAAGTGTAGAACCAATACCGATTGATAGCATAGTGACTACGATGAAAGCTGTAATAGCACCGGCAAAAACAGAAAATGGGAAAGCGGAGTTTACAGCCAAACCCAGGATTGCCAGTTGACTCTTATCGCCCAACTCCGAAACAAGAACCGTCGAAAACATGGCGCCCAATTCTGCATCAGGAGGACAAGTAGTCTCTTCGTCATCATCTCGGAAAAATATCGAGTGGATACCCAGTAGGATGAACAAGACTCCCGATACATAAACCAGCCAATCTATCGGTATGATGGCCCGCAAACCGCTACCTAGCACTGTGGCGAAAAAGGTTGAAACCATCAGAGCTGAAACGAAAGCCAATAGAATCCGCCCATTATTCTGCTGTTCTGCTCCAAAACACATTGCCACAAGCATTGTTTTGTCAGCAAGTTCGGTGGCGGATACGGTAACAAGAGCTAGGAAGAAACTCTCAATAATCACATTGATTCAAACTCCGAGAAACGGACTGCGACCCTAATTGATACATACTGATAGTATATCAGTTCAATGAGGGTTGAAATTGTTCGCAGAAATACTGTATATTTGTATTTTCATTAGGCAATAGGTTGGAGATCAGGAATCCTCACTCATCTTCGTCGAGTTCTTTGGCTGCAGCTTCGATCTTCTTCTCAAGTTCACTGAAATCATGATCCGAGCCAGCACTTCCCTCCGTGTCTGAGTCAATTTCCGATACTGCCTCTTGTATCTTCTTCTCCAGGTCTGTCATCTCATCTGTGGTACTGGTGGCACTTTGTGAATCTACTTCTGCGGCCATTTTCTCCAAATCTCGTTCGAATTGCTTTTCGCGGGCTTCAAACTTTTTCTCCCATTCATCATGTTCCTTCTTCTTCACCTCTTCTTGCCGCTTCTGCATCTCCTTTTCTCTAAGCTCCTTCTTGGCGTCACTCAGTTGCATCTCCAGCTTCTTAACACCCCTTTTCAGCTCTTTCGGAGCCCCTCCTTCCTTCTCAAGTTCTTCAATATCTTGACGCATATCTGCAATCATCTTCTCCATTCCTTCTACGTAGCGCTTGCCAGGGTCATCAGCGCCCATGGCCTTCATCAGGTTCTCTCTTTTCTCGGTTGCCAGTTCATTCTCAATTTTGTGAAAAATTGATTTCATCTGAGTAGTTATCTCTTCCAGTTTGCTTCCAGCGGAGGATAGTGTTACCTGTTCATACACATAGTCCCCCGCAGTGTTGGCTGTAACCAACAGCGTTTCTCCGCTTGTGTTGTCCCTAACTCTCAGAGGCGCACCACCCAAGTTGGCAGCGTCCAGTTGTTTATTTGTAAGACGAATTGCTGCGAGAATCTCATCAGAGTACTGTGATTCTTCGGGCGCACATTCCACAGTACCTATAGATGTAGCAACTGGCATGTTTGCAGACAGCGTCAACTGACCATGTTTCAGGTCAATTTGCTCAATCACACCTCCACTGATTTTCATAACCAATTTCGTATCGGGACCAACACCGACTCTATTTGTCCCACTTGGACGCCCATATTCTTGTATATGGACTATATAGCTGTCCGATTCAGTTTCGAGTATATCGCCATCTTTGAGGGTAAACCATGAATCGTCTTCCCCGATGTTGATTTCAAGCGGCTTTCGTTCACCATTGCGAGTTATATAGGCCTGACCTTTGACGTAGTCAATCTGTGTCCGTGGCATCGTTGATTTGCATTCCCAGAGAAATCTAAGAATGCGAAAACCCTTCCTTGTATGTGTATCTTTTCCCTACAAATGATTCTCGTGCTTATTCTCGACGGTCTCAGCAGTATGATATACTACGTATAATTCGATTATCCCGACAAGAAGCCCCATTGCTGTGATGATAATAGCAAGCGGCGGGAAAATAAGGCTTAGTTGAAAGGCAATAATAGCCGGAAATAGAAGAACAAATGCGGCGGCAATTTGCACTTTCTCAGCTAGACTAGATAGGGAAGGATTGTCGTAATTCCTGTTAGTCTCTACGAGCCCTCCTAGAAGAAACCATGTGAACACTAGATAAAGAATAGACGAGAGAACAGAGATAGGCCAGAATGTGATTTGACCCGTAGGTGGTTCATAGATATCAGCGAGCGAAAAAGGCACAAGGATTAGAACAGCGATTCGAGAGAGCTCGAATTGTGAACTAAGTTCCTTTGTGCTTCCAAGCCCAACGAAAATCGCAATGTATCCAAGAAAATCCGGAATGATATTGAAACCATGCAATCTAAAGTAAAGAACTGAAATCAACAAACCCCAGAAAACAAGCTTAAAGCCGTAATTACCACGTTCGTCTTCCATCATATTTGATTCTTTTGAGAATATGCACAAGAGGATTTGGACAAAAATAGATTTAGTAGCCTAGTAGAAATATTGGTAGCCTAGGTCTATCGTAAGACGAGAAGCACACCATACCGATCTCGTTGCTATGAAATGAATCATGTAAGCAGTTCGCTGCTTAGTGAGAGTAGGAAGTAGAATAGCTCTACTTCCGCTTCTTTATAGCAACTACAATGATAACAGCGATGACCGCTACTGCGCCCACGATAGCGACAATCATTTCAACTGGGAATGGTGCTGGAGTTGGTCCTGTAGTTGTAGTTTCAGTAGTGCCTGTGGTAGTCGTTGTGGTATCGGATGGAAATACCGTGACTAGGACTGTGTCACTTACAGTATTACCACCTGCATCTGTCACAACTATCGTATAGTTCCAGATCCCAACGTTAAGCCCATCAACGGAGATAGTGATATCCTCCGATGACGAATTCCAAGCCCCTGACGTAACGAGCGTACCATTTCTGAATATCTCGTATCCTGAGGGGTGGTCGTCACTGGGACTCCATATGATCGTGTTTCCTGTATCTCCCTCTTCATAGCTGATATCGTCGGGATGATTGATTTCAGGAATAGTTGTGTCTGGATTCACTGTAACAATGATTTCGTCTGATACTGTATTGCCTCCAACATCAGCCACAACGATTGTAAAGTTGTATGCTCCTGCGGTCAAACCATCAACATTGAATTCAATGCTTTCTTCGCTAGAGTTCCATAATCCTGACTTTACGAGTGTTCCGTTTCTGAATATCTCATAACTCGCAGGGTGTTCATCGTCCGGATACCAGATTATGGAATAGCCGGTGGCTCCCTCATCATAGCTGAAATCAGGTGGATGATTGATTATGGGAGGAGTACCATCTACTACTGTCACGAAAACAATGTCCGCTACTGAATAGCCGCCTGTATTGTTAACCACTATTGTGAAATTGTAGACTCCTAATCCAAGGTCATCTACTGACACCGTGATTGATGAACCATCCCAATTGCCGGATTCTTCTTCTGATCCATTTCGGAACACAACATACGAATCTGGACTAGGGTCATCCGGGTTCCAGGTTATATTATGCCCTGTCGAACCCTCATCATACTCGATATCTGTAGGATGGTCAATGCTAGGTGCATCTGCTACGGTAACAGTCACTTCTACTAAATCTGTTGCATAGTTGCCAGCCCGGTCGTGCACCTGAATGCTTACTGTGTTGAATCCAATGTCAAGCCCATCTACATTGATTTCAATGTCTGAGCCATCCCAATCGCCATGTGTCGAAGATTCACCGTTGATAGTCACATTATAGTGGCTTGGGGTAAGATCACTTACCACCCAAGTGATTGTATTCCCCGTGGTTCCTGATTCATAGCTTATGTCGCTAGGGGAAGAAATCTCAGGAGGGGTCGTATCATAGTAGATAGTCAGATTCACCTGTGCGAGATTGCCAACTTCGTCCATCGAGCATAGGCAAAGCTCATAGCTTCTCTCCTCGGTCAAATCGAGGGGGAAGTAAAGATAATCGCCTTGACCCGATGCTGTTTCATTCTTCACCTCGGAACCATCGAGATAAACCGCAATCCAAATCAAGTTTGAAAGCTCATCCGAAGCATCTACCCGCCATTGAGGTGTGCTATCAGATGTCGCCTCTCCATCTTCTATTGAAGGATCCAACACGGGTGCCGTATTGTCCAACGTGATTGCAATGTCCTCAACAAAGTCTTCAACGTCATTCACGGTGGTAGTGACTTGGAATGTGTACCAACCATCCGCATGTTCGGTCGTGTTCCAATCGATCTCTATGTCACCCTCGCCACCAGTTGCTATCTCGGTACCATTTATGGTGATGATAGTGCTTGTTGACACACCCTCTTCGTAGTAGAAGCCTGTGGTAACATCGACGTTGACCAATACGTTTGCGATTCCTTGCAGAGTACTCCCGTCAGAAGGCGAGTATATCGTTATCACAACAGTGAATTCCAGAGGGTTGGTCATCAAAGGCAGATAGTCAGACCCAACATAAGTAATAGGAACGTTAAACGGTTCATCCCCAATACCGTCATCATTGGAATCAGTACCGGAATAGTCGTGCCAGTAGTTGCCGTACTGTGAGCCATTCAAGTAAAAACCGGTTACCTGCCAACCATTGGTGAAATCATACTCAGTAAGAAACGCGTTGAGCATGAAGGTAAGGTTGTCCATGCTACTAATGAAGTCAATAGTGACATTGTCTAGCTGGTTTCCTATGAAAGTATAGTTGGTACCTTCCATAGAAATATCGCTGTAGATTGTCGAGTTGGTTACGGTAATGTTGAATGAATCGAAGATGAGGAAATCATCCCCACGATGCACTTGGAACTGAGCCACCGTCACATTGCTCGATTGGACTACAGACAGAGAATATGTCTCATGACCAGAGATGACAGCATTTGACACATTGAAGTACGAGTAGATTGGTAGCCCATCGTAGATGTTGCTAGTGTCGATATCGAGATAGAGGTCAGGGAACCAGAGATCTTCGTATTCAAAGGCTCCTGACACCATATCCGAAATCGTGCAATCTCTCATGGTTAGAGAGGGCTCTTCCAGATGGATGGCCCAATCTCCATTGGTCAGACTGCTCGCATTCATGAGTATGGGTCCTGCTTCTAAATCGAAGAAGATTCCATATGTGAAGTTTTCCAGCGTAAGATTGGACAGCAACACGTTTCTGGAGTACTTCAGGTAGATTGCATCCCCAGATGCTCCAGTAATGGTTATGTTGTGGATTGTAACATTCTCAATCCACGAGCCTGATAGAGTTATTCCGTCAATGCAATTCAGAATCGTCTCGTTCTCAATGTTGAAGTTGTTTTGTGTTCCCTCGATATAGATTGGGTAATCAGTGTCGGTGTAGGAGTTTCCTACCATCTCACAATGATGCAAAGCATTGTAGGTTGTATAGAATCCATAGTCCGAGTCGAAGATTTGGTTGTTCCGAAATGAGGACCATTCTGAATCCAAAGCATTGATGGCCATGCCACAGTACCTGAAGGTATTGCCATAAACGAGTACATACCCGTCCTGATGTCCTCTATATCCAGTAGTGCATCCATAGAATAGTGAGTTTGTGACATTGAGCCGCAGGGGATCACCAAAATGATCCATATAGATGCCTGTTGTAAAGTTCCAAAACTCACAATCATCTATTGTACCATTGGATAGGCTGTATACTCGAACACCCGTTGTTCCGTTGAATGCATACGAATTCTGGAGGAGATAGTATGACGCGAAATCGTCCATGTCGAAGGCTCTTCCACCACCATTCATCTCGATGTGAGTATCCAGAATGGTAGCATTATCTACATAGTAGCACCTGATCCCTCGAGTGACTGCTTGATAGGCCTCGATGCCCTCAATCAAAAGAATGTCAGCAGTATGTCCATTGATAACATAACCAGCCATATGAAATGTAGAATTAACCACTCTCAGAGTGCCAATACTATCATCGTAGTATACACCTGTGTTGACAGAATAGAACACCCAGTCGAGAATAGTGACGTTAGAAGCCTGATTAACGTAGATTGCATATCGTTCTGCTGTATCAACAGTACAATTCTGAAGAACAAGATTCGTTACTCCCGTGCCAAGCAACCGTAGGCCGTCGTATACGTCTGTGAAAGTAGCGTTGGTGAGCTGAATGTCGGATGTATAACACTGGAATTCGTGTAGGTCAATTAGGCGTGCATTGTCAATTGACAACGATGAACCTTCTGCTGCTGATATACCAAATCGGTACGTAGAATTCAAGGCTCTCAATATAGCCCCTGAAACGCCTAAACTACCACCATCATATACGTTGATTTTGTATTGGTTAGTGGATGTACAATTAATCCACAGTCTGGTATCGAATAACATAAGATTGCTATAGATATCTACGTTGCCGGTCATCGTGTAGTTTGTATTCAGTGCAGCCGTAGTCCTTGATATTGTCCATCCTGTAGGTGTTGGGAAGTTGCCGAATACCATCACAGGCAAAGTGTCTACGACATCAGAAATAGCTGAAGAGTATGATGTGTCTCCAACTAAGTTCCCATCATCATCCACGCCCTCGTAATCTAAGTAGAAGTTGCCGAAAGTGCCGTTGTTGTACGTATTGCTCAGACTGCCCTCTTCGTCGATATGATAGCCATTCTGTGCGAATGCATTTAGATAGATTTCATTACCGCTTGAAGAGATGTAGAGTGCCGTACCAGGGATCTGGCCAAATATGTTGTCTTCGATAATATTGCTGCTCGATGCGTCATCAATGGACAGCCCGTAGTCATTGCATCCCGTGAAGTCGTTCATGGAGACTGTGCAATCGCTAGACGAATTCAGCTGCAAACCGCTGTCAACATTGCTGAAAGTAAGACCACTGATGTTGCAAGAAGAACATTCTCTCACGAGAAGGCCTACTCCGCAATCCGTGAATCTAAGATTCGAAACATTCAGGCTTATTTGATAGAGCTCCATTCCGATGCTGGAATCTCCTACACGCAGATTGTTGAATGAGACCGTAGTGATGTTGACAAGGAATCCCGGATTCCCTGCTCCGTAGCCGCATCGATAGATTGAGGCGTTGTCGATTACTAGTCTGGCGCCACTTCTGAGACCAAACCCATAGGTTGCTTGAGTGTTGTTGGCTGTAATGGTCGCTCCACCTATTAGTCTAAACTCACATCCGTCTTCTACGACTACGTATTGTATCGTGGATGAATCAGACTGAAACTCAACTGTGGTGCCTATCAGGGTAAGATTCCCATTCTCCCACAGATACATGTGCTTTTGTGGGAATAAAGTTGTGTTGAGGACGATGAGCCGAAAGTTGATTGCAAATATGTCATTGATAGTATTGGGCTCGTTGAGGAACATCGGTTGGTTGTGTAAAAGCGGGTAATTATCGTAATTCCCAGAAGCTACTTCATAAGGAATATCACCAATCCAAGGATTTCCGCCATCATCATAACCATGATAGTAGTCATTGCCATCGGGTCCTGAGGGGCCCCAGAAATTGCCAAGGGTGCCATTATCGAAATGCATTCCTCCGGCACCATCTATGTTGCCAGCATCGTTTTCATAGAGTATGTTCATCCAGAAAGCCGCGTCACCACAACTGATAGGCACGACACCAAAACCACCATTCATGGTGAGTGTGTTGTTGAAAATCATGCTGTTGTAGAGTTTTTCAATCTCTAATCCATCACCACTACACAACCGCACAACGTTATGTGTGACATTGCTGAAGTAACCATGCGCTCCAGTGGGATAGGCTTCAATATAGATGCCGTAGCTCCCAGCCAGCTCCACATAATTGTTGCTGACCACTGAATGGTTGCTTACGTAACGTGCACGGATTCCGAAACCAGAGCAGTTTGATATCCTGTTTCCTTCAATCTGCACTTCTGAAGCGTCGGGCGCGATATCAATTCCGTTTCCGGATATATTGGCTATCCGATTTCCGTTCACTATTGGATTCTTGCCCTGTGAAGACCCGCCTTCGATTATTATTGCATGAGACGAGTTGACAATGGTGTTATCGACGATTGTAGCATTATTGCCGTCGATATGGATAGCTGTATCTCCGCTCAGATAGAACTCGCTCGATTGCACCGTCACATTATGGACTGGAGTAAGGGCAATATCAAGACCACTATAGAATGTACTATCGAGGAAGTTGACAAACCGACAATTAGACCACAACTGCCAGGCTATCATATCGAAAGTGCAGTTATCAAACGTGAGGTAATGACATGTACCACCAGTTGACCCGATGTCAATCGTGCCTGATGAATTGAAGACAACGTCTGTAAAGGTTATACTGCTCAGCGGTCCATCGAAATCTATACTGGCTTTGATATCGCTACTAGAAAAGGTACAGTCACTGCTATCCTCCAGCCATAGGTCATCGTTGAAAGTATTGTTGTTAGCAGTACAGCTTGAAAGGCGTACAAGATCAGTGGTACCTGTTACATTGTTATCATTCAGGTCAAGATGTGCATAGCACTCTGTAGCTCCCCACATGCGACCTCCTGCTTGTATCCCACCTGAGGTGATGGTATTCCCAACGATGTAGACGTTTGTATCATAGATATTGCTGAATCGCGAATATGCGATGATTCCTTCATCAATCTCACAGTTGGTAATATTGGCAGTTGCGTCTCCAATAGCTGTCACATTCAAAGATGCGTTCGCTATGGTGCATCCTTCTGCGGTCACAAACAGATCATAGGGATAGCTTGTTTGATACTGTGAGAAGAGTTGAACTTCCCTGCTTGGAGAAGCAGCTTTGACAGAGTTGTTTTTGAAATTGATATTCGGCCATTCCACATGCATCGCATTAGGTTTAGAAGAATCCCCTTTGACTTCCTCAAAGACATTATTCTCGATGGTGCACATACCGAATGGCTCCCAGTCAACAACCAGAGAGGTATAATCAGAATGCAGGTCTATTCTCATGCCAGGTATGTTGCCAAAAGTGCTGTTCTCAATGTCTACCATTCGAGCCGACACTGTGAAATCGTTCTGACCGAATTCCGAGTGAATGTTACTTATCGATGACTCAATCACTCCAAAGTAAAAGACATCCGTCAAGTGGAAGTCACCCAGTTCGGCTGTAGGACTGGTGGTTGTGACTTCAGCATCCTGAAGCATGAAGACTGTATTTTCACCAAAAGTGAATTCTCTTCCTCCAGTGTTTCTCAACGAGTTGGAGAGAAGAAGAATTGATCCGGTTGGTCCACTGACCTCAACATCTCCGTCAATTGTGAGGTTGTTGACGGCGAATATATTGGGTATATCAGTTTCCCATTTGTCAGATGATGGAGGCAGAGCTCCTATCATGAACGAGGGGTAATCATCAGTAATATTCTCATGTGGGCTGAAAGGAGAATCGCCGATCCAAGGATTCTCTGATGACGGTGCCCCGGTATAGTTGTCCCAAAAGTTCCCATGTGTGCCATTGTTCCAGGTTATGGCATTTGTTCCATTTTTGTCTACTGCGTGCTGATCGTTATCTAAAAATGCATTGAGGTAGATTTGCTGGTTTTCTGCTTGTTCCCATATGTATAGACCCACATTATTGGAATACAATGCATTTCCGTATACTATACATCCATCAGCGTCCTTATCAAGTTCAATTGCCTTACGGGGGCTCTCAAGAACAGTATTCCATCTAATCGTGTTGTTTCCATAAGTAACATGTATATCCGAATCAACGGTGTTATTCCAAAAGAAGTTCTTCTCTATTTTCGTGTCATTCGAATTCATGTTGATAATATGAACATCAGCGAATGTTCCAATATCATTACTGAAGAATTTGTTACCCGAGACAATCGCTCCGTCATCAGACATCCGGATAATCTGGTTCTCGCATCTAATGAACCGATTATCAGCAATTGTGGAGTTTTCTCCTACATAGTGCATGTCTATGATGTAGCCAGAGGAAGAAGGTACGATTTCATAGAAAAAGTTAGACAATATCTTGAAATCTCCGCTAGAATCAAAATTGTAAGCATCAATTATTCCCTCGGATACTACTGGGCTAGATTGTGATTCACTTCCAAATGTACAATCTTCTATGAGCACTCCACCATTAAACATAAGATTGCCATTGGTTGTATCTATCAAATGAGCATGGCCACAATTAATCTCGTAGAAGTTGCAGCCAGTGAAATTGACAGAATGGGCACGGCGGATATCAATTCGTCCGGAGCCGTATGCAAAATCACAATTTGCGAATGTCGCATTCAGCGTACTGTTGTCTATCGTGATTTCATCAAAGTGATGGAAATATCCACCGGTCCACGAAATATTCCCATAAATTTCGATACTGTAATTTTCGTGAATCACGCTTCCACCACCTTCTTCTAGTATGTTAGAATCCTGACCTTCCAGATATCCCCCATCACTTACATTAAGCAGTGGACTAGTGGTGTTGAAATTTATGGCTGAGTTCTCTAACGTGAGAGAGCCACCGTTCTGAATAAGAATATCACCATTGACAACTATACTCAAGTTGTCTGTATATACGGTGGGCTGTGTGATAATCCAGTCACCAGACCCATCATACACATCACCGGTGGCACTGATGACATTCGACGAATCTCCTAGTGAAGGAGGGTCATTCTTCATATCATCGTGGGTTTCTCTACTCACAGAAGGCATAGAAATAACTAACAGAATTCCAAGTGCTACAATCAACAAGAATCTCAAATGTGATGCGCGGCTACTCAAAAGGCGTTTCGACTCCTTACACCCCTCAATGGTCGGAGTCATAAAAGGATAGTGTTTCTCTGATAAAGACTTGATAAAATATATGCATATGCTAGAATATTG